>JBCBCP010000034.1:0-32523 GCA_038530575.1 Pseudomonadota bacterium | reverse complement strand
ATTTGCCGTTGTACTTGTACGCGGCGAGCCAGACGGGCAGCAGAATGTGCTTGAAGGTCACGGCGGAGACGTCCGTGCTTAGCTGGTGGATACGCTGCCTGTCGCCGCCGATATCGAACCGCACATCGCGTTCGATAACCCGGTCCATGTGGACTCGTGCCTCATCAAAACCGTCCTCCAGTTCAACCTGATAGCCTTCGGCCCGAAACCCGGCGAGATATTCGGGCGCATAGGGCGCAAGCTGGCTCAGGTCCCACGGCTCCAGCGCATCGGTGAAGCGTTTCGGCAGGCTGCGCGAGGCAAGCACAAGCACGTCGTCGAAGAAGCGGGCAGTGCGGCCTGTGCGCGGCGACCAGCGGACTTTTGCCTCGCGCACTTCGGTTGGCTCGCCGTCGCGCATCACAGTGCGGGTGACGTAGTAGACATCGCCGCGCTCGCCCGAATAGCCTGTTTTCGTGTCCGCATCGAAGGTCCAGTAGGGCACGTAGATGCCTTGCATGGGGCGCCCCTTGCGGGCGTAGTCCGACAGGCCCGAGGGCGCAAACCACAGGCTGCCGAGCCATTTTGTCATCGCGCCCCGCGCTTCCTTTTCGGTCAGCGCAAAGGGAAGGACGCCGCGCGGCTTGATATGGCGATGGGTGCCTGTGCCGGTCACCACCGGCGTTGCGCAGAACGGGCAGTCCGTCGCGTGCACGTCGGGATCAAACTCAACCTGCGCACCGCAATTGGGGCATTGCGAGACCCGTGTTACTTCCATTTCCGTGGCGGGTAGCTCTGCGGCGATTGCGGCTTTGAAATCCAGCTCGGCCAGCGCGGCGGGGCGGCGGCCGGTGTCTTGCAGGGACTGTGTGTTTCCGCAGTGGTCACAGATCAGGGCGCCCGCGTCCGGGTCAAAGCGGAAATCGGCGCCGCAATTGTCGCAAGGAAAGCGGTGGTCGGTTTGTGTGTCGTCCATGTCAGAGCAGTCCGTGCAGGGCCCGCGGCGTGATCCGGCGCAGCGCCCCGTCGCCAAGCGCCGTATGTCGCCAGAGGTGAAAGATGCCGTGCAATGACGCGGCGGCGAGCAGGATCATGAGCGCCCGGTCTGGCATGGGGGTGCCTGTCCAGAGCGCGCGGGCTGTCAGCGCGGCCACGCCCGCCGCCCCGATGTACATAGCGCGGTGCATCCAGGGGTGCGCCGCGCGGACCGCCCCTGTCAGCTTTGGGCCCGGCCCGCTCATCAGCCCGAAGGAGAGCGCCAATAGGCTGAAGGCCAGCGCGCAGGCGACAAAGGCCCAGGCCAGCCAGGCACCACCGCCAGCGATCAGCAGGATCAGCAGCGTGAAGGTCAGCCAATGCAGCAGGATCGTGGCGCGGCGGCGGGTCATGGGCCTAGAGGTAACGGTGCAGTCGCCGCGGCGCCATGATTCGAAGGGCATTGTCGCGCAAGGCAACGTGCCGCCAAACGTGAAAGCCGACATGCACGGCGACTACGACGGCCAGACCGTAGAACTGATAGATGTGCACGAGGCCTGCGAGTTCGTTCGCCTCGCGAAGGCCCAGCGGCGGGGCGATGGGCAGAAAACCACCCGCCTTCAGAAGCACGGGCGAGGTGAGGCCCAGCAGAAAGCCGGTGAAGGCCACGCAAAACAGCCCCCAGATCAGCGTCAGGTGCAGGCTGCGATGCGCCCGTCGCTGCCAGCCGCGCAGCTTCGGCCCAGGGCGCGAGGCGAGACCGCGGCGCAGCAAGTCAGCTGTCCAGGCCAGTGACAGCGACACGAATATAAGCGCGAGGATTGAATGCGCCTGAAAGGCCTTGGGGCCGAAGGGCGTGACGTCTTCGGGGGTGACCAGCAGGAACCAGATAAACAGCGGCACCATTGTCCAGTGCAGCCATTTCAAGGCGGAGCGTCGCGTGGGCCATTGCATGCCCAACAGGGTGACATGCATGGCCCGACCGTCAAGGGTGGCGCTGATTTTTTGCGGCGACTTCAGGTTGCCTGCGGTGAGACCTGGGCACAAGCGTCAGCCAGCCTGCTGCCGTTCGGGCCACAGGTAGACGGCGCCGCACAGCGCGATGACTAAGGCCATGCTGCCAAAGGCGCTCCGGTACTGCTCTTGAGGCGCGAAGCCCAGGCTTTGCGTAAGGTCGAGTATGGCGCCAAAGCCAAGCTGCATGAGCGGGATCGCCGCCACTGCGCAGAGGGTTTGCAAGGCGGCTGCACGCCCCATCTGGTCAAGCGGCGTGATGGACCGCAGATGCGCGCCAAGCGGGATATAGAATTGTTGCGCAAACACGGACCCGAGCAGCAGCGCAATCACGAGCGGTATCGGCACATCAGGAAGCAGCGCGAGCGTGGCCAGGCACGTGCAGGAGACGGCAACGGCCGTCGCAATGACGGTGCGGCGTGCCTGCGTGCGCCGGTCGATCATGCCAAATATCGCGCCGCCCGCAATCGTGGCGCCGAACAGAACAAATAGCACGGCGCCTGCGGGGCCGGGGTCAAGGCCGACGGCATCCTGCAGAAACGGACCACCCCAAAGACCCGTGAGCGTCGTGATCGGAGCGTAGGTCACAAGCCCCATCACGAGGATGCGCCGGAGGGCAGCACGGCGCAGCAAGGTGCCGAAGCCTGCAATTGGCGCGGTGCTGTCTTTGGCCTGCGCCGCGCGCGGTATCACGCCAGGAACAACAAACGCCAGCGCGAGCGCGGCTACGGCCGCAGCACCAAAGACTGTGCCCCATGGCAGGGTCTGCAGGGCAAGTGCCAGAGGGTATGTGCCGAGGAGGCCGCCGATCCCGCCCAGCGTGACAACAAGGCCGCTGACATAGCCAAAATCGCGCGCAGGCACGGCATGTGCAATGATGACGTGACTGGCGGCGCCCATGGCAGCAAGGCCAAGGCCGATCAGCACACGGGCGGCCCAGATCGCGGCCAAGCTATCGGCGGTCGCGAATAGGGCCGTGCCCAGCGACACGAGGATGAGGCAGAGCGGCACCAGACGGCGCGGGCCAAACCGATCAAGCGCTGCGCCAAGCGGGAGTTGCGCGGCAATGGTCGCGATGAACATGACGGAAACCAGCCCGCCCAAGGCAAGCGCCGGCAGCGCGAAACGGTCCATCAGGATGGGCACGAACACAGATCCCGATGCCCTGTGAAACTGGCCCAGCGCAAATATTGCGGCGCACAGGATCAGGATACCGAGGTAGGCAGGCAGGGTCAGGCGAGGCACCCGCCAATCAAAACACCACCAGCTACAGCTTCACAAGCCGCTGCGCGCCTAAGACTTGATGCCTGACAAAGGCAGCACGATGCGATGCCGTATGCCATCTTCGTCCAGATCGGTCTGAAAGGTGCCGCCAAGCTGGTGTTCGATGCAAAGTGACAGCAACTTGCTGCCAAAGCCCGTAGACGACGACAGATGTGGTTTCTCGGCGCGCCCGGTTTCAGCCCAGTTGATGACGAGTGTGTCGGCCTCGATCTCCCACGCGATCAACAGCGTGCCCGTCGCAGGGGTGCCAAGGGCGCCATACTTGGCCGAATTCACGATGAGCTCTTGGAAGACAAGGGCAAAGCTGGTGGTCGCGCGCCCGCCGAGCATGACAGCTGGCCCACGTAGCCAGAGTTTGGCATTCGGTCCGCGGCGATAGGGGGAGAGCAGGGGTTCGATCACCTGTTCCAGTTCAACTTTTGGGCTCTCTGTCCCGCTTTGTGCCTTGGTGATCGGCTGGATCATGCGGTCGGCAACGCTCATCGCTTCAAGCCGCTTCAGAATGTCTTTTGTCGCCTCTTCGGCGCTGTTTGCTTCCCGGCCAGCCATCCGAACAACAGCGCTGATGGTCGCCATGCGGTTGCCGGCGCGGTGCAACATCTCGCGCACCAGCAGTTCGCGGTCATTAATAGCCGATTGCAGAGCAAGCTGGTCTTCGGTCATGCCCGCAAGGTCTGTCATGTTCGCCACGTCTTCGTCAGTCCAAGCGTAGGGTGCTGTGTCGATAACGCAAAGCGAGCCAAGCACCTCGCCCGCGTCACCCCGGACCGGAATGCCAAGATAGGCGATAACATCCAGATCGGTGATCGCCAGATTGGTCTTCAGAACGGGGTGGGTCCGCGCATCTGAAACGACCAGCGGCTCTCCCGTTCGGACCACGTGCTGGCAGAATGAATGTGATAGCGGCGTCTGGCGCGCTTCGGCGGCCTCCCCCGTCAGGCCAGACATCGATTTGAAAAACTGGCGCTCGGTGTCGACCAGTGACAAGAGACTGATCGGGCGACCCGTCAAACGCCGGGCCAGCGTCGTGATGCGGTCAAACTCAGCTTCGGCGGCACTGTCCATCTGGCCAGACCTGCGGAGCGATACCAACCTTGCCGGGTCTGCCAGAACGTCGCCAGTCGGTGCAGCGTTCAGATTATGGTCTTGTACGTTCATCCTCGCACCGCCTCCCTTTGTCGGCGCGGACTTATTCGGCCCGCTGCACGGTAACTAAGGTGACAAGGACGAGCGTCTAGGGCGAGGATGACACGTTCCGCGGCGGCGGGCCTTAGATACCGGGCGGAGGCGGTGGCGGCAGGACAGTGAAAAGCTGCGCCAGTTCCGCGACATCTTCTGCCCGGAGCCAGCCATCTTGCCCTTGCGTCCAGACATAAGTTTCGCGCGTCAGCTCGCCCGCGGTGGCCATCCGTCCAAGGGCGGCCTTGGAAAATGGGCCCTTGGTCGCGCCATTTTCCGCGATGTGCCAGACATGTTCGACCGGTGGCGGGGGCGGTGCCGCATGGTTTGTCGCCGACGGCCTTCCGCCCCATGGTCCGCCTTGGTTCTGTGCTGCCATTTGTGCGCCCATCTGCATGCCAAGGCCCGCACCCAGCCCGGTTTCCATGGCCGCAGCGCCCGCGCCGCCTTTGCCAAGAGCTTCAGCCGCCTGAAACTGCATGTATTCGTTCAGGTTCCCAATGACTCCCATCGACGAGCGTTTGTCCATGACCTCCTCGACCGCCGGGGGCAGAGAGATGTTTTCGATATAAAGCTCCGGCAAAGACAAGCCGTACTCGGCGATCTGCCCCTCGATTTCCTTGGCGACCAGTTGGCCTAGCTCGCGCGTGTTTGCCGCCATGTCGAGCACCGGAATGCCGGATTTGGCCAGCGTGCGCGAGAATTCCTGCACGATGATGTTGCGGATCTGAAAGCTGATCTCGTCCATCGTGAATTCGCCATCCGTGCCGACGATCTCGATCAGGAAGCGGGCGGGATCGGTCACACGCACCGAATAGGTGCCAAAGGCGCGCAGCCGCACCGGGCCAAATTCCGGATCTCGGCAGATGATCGGGTTCTTTGTCCCCCATTTGAGATCGTTGAAGCGGGTGGTGTTGACGAAGTAGATCTCGGACTTGAACGGGCTTTTGAAGCCGTGATCCCAGTGCTGCAGCGTCGTCATGATCGGCATGTTGTTCGTCTCGAGCATGTAGAGCCCTGGCGTGAAGACATCCGCCAGCTGCCCTTCATGCACAAAGACGGCCGCCTGCCCTTCGCGCACGGTCAGCTTCGCGCCGTACTTGATCTCGTGGCCTTGACGCTCGAACCGCCAGACCATCGTGTCGCGGGTGTTGTCCGTCCAATGGATGACGTCGATGAACTGGCCGGAAAGGAAGTCAAAAATGCTCATGAGAAGGGTCTTTCGGTGGCGTTTCGGTCTGGTGTGTGTGGCAGCGACAAGATGTTTGCCGATAACATTCCGTCCGTCAAAGCTGTTGTCCCATCGCTTCGCGTGCAAGGATACGTACCACGGGTTCGGCTTCGGGCAGGGTCATTCCGGTCTTCAGACGATCATCGTAAAGCAGTTGCAGCAGCAGTTCGTCGTGACGCGTCAGAAGGGCAAATTCGTCGTCATCGTTGAAAATTGACGGGCGCGCTTCAGGGCTGTCATTGGCGAGGCCAAGGCCTTGCGCCAGTTCTTCGTGAATGCACGAAAGGCGCAACAGGTCGGGGTTTTCGGTACGGATCACAGCGACCGACGCGCCGTAGGCCAACCGATTGTCCTGCGACCGGTAGCTAATGACGGCGCAATAGATATCCTCGCTGATATTGAGGATCGGGTTGAGGTTGCGCGGCTCCAGCCCGAGTATCTGCGGGGCCGTATCGAGGATCGTCTGCCGCCGCTCGTCTTCTGAAACAAAGTAGACAAGAAAGTTGGGCTTGCCCCCGACAGAGATCGGATGCCCGGTGATCCGCGACAGGCGAGCGGCATAGTCTGTCACGTCGCGTGTGGCTTGCGCACGCTCCGATGGCGGCAAAGCGGCGCCATGGATTACCTTCATCCGCACCGGTTGCTCGTAACGGCGCAGCCGGCCTGACACACCCACTGACCCGCCATATTCCGAAAAGAAAGCAATACTTCGGAAGTTCCGCGCCAACATGTCGGCAGTAAACGGCGTGTCGACCCCGCCGCCGTCCTGCCGCAAAAGGCCTTGCGTCAGCTGGGTGGACTGCACAGACGCAAGGTAGGCGCGCAAGCGCGCGCTTTGTTCCGATGTGGGTTGAATTTGCGGCGCCGGCGCGGGCCGCTCAGGGCGCGCGCGCGGTGTCAGTACAGGCTCGACCGGCATTATCAAATCGCAGGCCGCCACGGCAAGCGCGGCGGCCATGGCCAGGATATGCCGGCCCACGCGGATCACGAAGGCACGGCGGTGCCAGATGTGTCGCCCACGCCATCGCGGCGGGCTTTGGCCGCTGCAAGGGTGTCACGCAACTCGGTTTCCATTTTCTTCAGCTCTTCTTCCGCCGCGGCGCGCTTGGCCTTGCCCTCATCGGCGATCTGCAAGCTTTCCTGGATGGTGCCGATCAGGTCGGCATTGGCCTGCTTGACCGCTTCGATGTCAAACACGCCGCGCTCCATTTCCTTGCGGATCATCTTGTTGCTCTCGCGCAGATTGGCGGCATTGGCCGTCAGCAGCTCGTTGGTCAGATCATTCGCGTCGCGCACGGCTGCGGCTGCTTCGGCGCTGCGCTGGATGGTGACGGCTTGCGCGAGCTGCGTTTCCCAGAGCGGAACAGTGTTCACCAGCGTCGAGTTGATCTTGGTTACGAGGCTCTTGTCATTTTCCTGCACCAGCCGGATCGAGGGCAGCGACTGCATGGTGACCTGTCGCGTCAGCTTCAGATCGTGCACCCGACGCTCAAGGTCGTCGCGGGCAGCGCGCAGGTCGCGCAGCTCTTGCGCTTTCATCACCTGATCGCCTTCCGGCGCGGCCTGCACTTCGGCCTCTTTGGCGGGAATGTCCACTTCGTCGAGAACACGCAGCTTTTCCTCGCCCGCAGCAATGTAAAGCGCCAGTTCGTCGTAGAATTGCAGCGTCTTTTCATAAAGCAGGTCGAGCGACTTGATGTCCTTGAGCAGCGTGTGCTCGTGGTTCAGCAAGTTGTCGGTGATCTTGTCGATCTGCCCCTGCACGGTTTCGAACTTGGCAGTGAATTTTGCAAATGGCGCGGCGCGGCCCAGCAGCTTTTCCCACCAGCTGCGCTCTCGCCGCACGTCGAGCTCGGAAACGGAGAAGCCCCGGATTGTAGTGACAATGTCGCGGAGGCTGTCGCCCGCGGGGCCCACGTCCTTGTTGCGCACGTCCGTGAGCATGGCCTGGCTGATTTCCTGCAACTCGGCTTGCGCGGACGAGCCGAAGGACACGATCGACTGGGTGTCCTCCATGTCGATCTCGTCCATGCGGCTGCGGATTTCGGTGCCCACGGCCGGCGGCGCTTCGGCCAGCGGGACAACAGCGCCTGCGTCCATGGGTTCGGGCAGGGTCACGGCGGTCACTTCCTCGACCATGGCGAGGCTGGCTTCGGCCTTTTGGCGAACGGTTTCAGACATGGGATACTCCTTGAATTACTCGGGATCAGGGCGCGCAATATGCACACCTTCTCGCTCCAGTCGGCCCCGGAGCACATCGATTTCCACCGTCAGGTCGGTGCGGTCGCCTTCGAGCAGCTTGGTCGTCCGCGCGGCAAAGTTCTGGGTCAGATCGTCCAGCAGCGCGGCGTAATCGGCGCGGGCCTGCGCGTCGCGGTTGCGGGAATAGATGTCGACGAATTTGACCGTCGCGTCGCGCGCCCCCATCAGGTAGACGCCAAGGTATTTGCGGGCCGCGGTCAGGTCGCGCGGGTCTTCCTCAACGCTGCGGATCAGAGCGCGCGCGCTGCTTTGGAAGGTCTCCAGCTTGCCTTCCATCTCGCGGTCGCGCGCACGCAGCAGGGCATCCGACATCTCGGCGAGGTAGGCTTCGGCCTCGTCCACCACACGCGCGACGCGGTCTTGCTGGAACGTGTCGATGCCTTCCATGCCCTTGTCCTTCATCGGGTCAAGGCCGAAGGCGGCCAGGTGCAGGCCTGTAGTGGCCACGCCAAAGAGGATCGGCGCGATCAGGCCCGGCTCCACCCGCCAGGCGGCGGCGGCGATACCAAGACCGGCCAGCAGCGCCGCGAGCATCTTGCGGGGCAATGCCGGGCGGCGGGCCACCTTGCGGGAGGTGTAGGCCATTTCGGCTTGCAAACCGCCGCGCAGCAGCCACGCGCCCAGGGTCAGAACGCCTGCGCCGCCAAGGCCCGCAGCCAGCCCCAGTGCGCCATCATTCAGCGACAGGGCGGCAAGGACCACGGGCGGCAGAAACATCGCATTGGCCCGAAAGCCGACAGGATCGACGCGCGCGCCATCAAAGGCGGCGGGGGCGTGGGTCTCGGTTTGTCCGGTGGGGCTGTATTTGCCGCCAAAGCGCTTGGCCATCACAGCCCCCCGATCAGGCCGGAGCAGACACCCAGCATCAGCGCCAGCAATAGCGCGAACGCGACCGAACGGAACGGTGTTGATGTCATGTGGCTCCCTGTCGTTGGCGTGAATATAGGGGTTTAGATGCGGCAGCACTAGCCGGGACCGCGATTGCAGACCCACGTGACAGTTGCGTGACGGCGCGGGTTCTCGCAAGGGGGAAATCAGGCGCGGCTTTACCCGCTCCTGCGCGCCGCGCGCGGTATTATTTCCGGGTGCGCCGGGCGCGCGTCGGTTTTTTGGGTTTCGCGTGATCCGGCTGCGGCAGGCCCAGCTGGTCGCGCAGGATTTTCGGGCGAACCTCTTCCACCGCGCCCTGCTTCAGCTGGCCCAGCTGGAACGGGCCGTAGCTGGTGCGGATCAGGCGGTTCACCTTCAGTCCCACTGCCTCCATCGCGCGGCGAATTTCGCGGTTCTTGCCCTCGCGCAGGCCCACGGTAAGCCACGCATTGGCGCCTTGCTGCCGGTCGAGCGTGACCAGCATGGGCTGAAATACCTCGCCCTCAACGGCGATGCCCGCGCGCAGCGGCTCGAGCGTCTTGTCCTCGGGGCTGCCGTTCACGCGGACGCGGTAGCGGCGCAGCCAGCCTGTGGAGGGCAGCTCCAGCTTGCGTTTGATCCCGCCATCATTGGTGAGCAGCAGCAGGCCTTCGGAATTGAGGTCAAGCCTGCCAACACTCATTACCCGCGGCAGATCTTCGGGCAGGGCGTCAAAGATCGTGTCGCGGCCTTCGGGATCATGCGTGGTGGTCATCAGGCCTGCGGGCTTGTGGTAAAGCCAAAGCCGCGGACGCTCGGCGGGGCCGACGGGCTTGCCATCGACGGTGATCGTATCGGAGGGCTGCACGTTTTGCGCGGGCGAGGTCAGCACCTTGCCGTTCAGCGCCACGCGTCCGGCTTCGATCATGCGTTCGGCCTCGCGGCGGGAGGCGATGCCGGCGCGGCTGAGCACCTTTGCGATTCGGTCGCCGGGGGGAGGTGTATCTGACATGGCGCGGGGATACGCGATTGCGCGGGCCCTTGAAAGCAGGCAGGGAGGGGCATGGTGTTCAGGAGCTTCATGGACGTGGCGCTGGAGGAGGCGCAGGCTGCCGGCGCCCGGGGTGAGGTGCCTGTCGGAGCGGTGGTGGTCAGTCCTTCGGGGCAGGTCGTGGCGCAGGCCGGCAACCGCACGCGGGAGCTAAACGATCCGACGGCGCATGCGGAGATGCTGGTGATACGGGCCGCCTGCGCGGCGGCGGGCTCGGAGCGGCTCTTGGACCATGATCTTTACGTGACGCTTGAGCCTTGCGCGATGTGCGCGGCGGCGATGGCGGCGGCGCGAATCCGGCGGCTTTATTTTGGGGCGGGCGATCCCAAGAGCGGAGGCGTGTCCCACGGCGCGCGAGTGTTCTCGCACCCGCAGGCGCATCATGTGCCCGAGGTCTATGACGGGATCGCAGAGGCGGAGGCCTCGGCCCTTTTGCGAGCATTTTTCGCGGCGCGTAGATAGCGGGGCGGGTTTTCCGGACGCGGAAAACCCAGCGCGCCAGTTTTGAAGTGTCCACTTGAAATCCGTGCCGGAATTCGCAGCTACGCCGCCCGCCTGCCACCTTTTCCGCGGGCCCGCCGCGCACATGCTAGAGTGTGATCGGCTCCATCACCTCCGGCTCAATCACCTTAACGCCCGGCAGGCCATCAATTAGCGGCTGCGCGTCCTGCGCAAGGGCGTCGAAGGTCCGGTAATGGCAGGGGATGACGGTCTTGAAGTCGAAATATTTCTTGGCCGCCCATGCGGCCATGTCCATGTCCATCGTGTAAAATCCGCCCGCAGACAGGATGCCGACATCGGGCGCGAAATACTCCCCGATCCAGCCCATATCGGCGTGAATGCCTGTGTCGCCCGACAGATAAACCGTCGTGCCTTCGGCCTTAATGATGAACCCCGCTTCGGTGCCCATGTAAGCGCCCTGATCGCCCACCTGCATGGAGGAGGAGTGCGAGGCCGGCACCATCGTGACCGCCACCTCGCCAAAGCGCACCGTCCCGCCCATGTTGAAGCCGGCGCCTTCTTTTGCGCCCTGGGCTGTCAGCGCAGCAACCAGTTCGTACATGCCAGAGACCGGCAGCTCCGCCTTCTGGCTGATCGTGACCACGTCCGTCGTGTGGTCGAAGTGGCCGTGGGTCACGAGGATCTGTGTCGCGCCAAGGACGGCGGGGCCGTATTGGTCCGCGCTCAGCATCGGATTTCCCTCGAGCCAGGGATCGATCAAGAGCACTTCGCCCGCCGCCTCGATGCGAAAGCTGCCATGGCCGAGCCAGATGATGTTCATGCGGTATCCTCCGTTTTGTCGAAGGGTAGCGCGTTTTGCGGGTGGCAGGAGCCTCCGGCGGGAGTTTATTTTGCAAAGTGAAGCAGGGCTGGCAGGGGATCGGGATGGATTGGACGCAGCAGTTTGATGGGTATTGCGAGCGGGTGGACCCAACCTACTGGTCAGAGCCGGTAAATGCGGTGACCAACGCCGCCTTCATAATTGCCGCGCTGGTGATGTGGGGCCGGACAGGCGGAAATGTTGCGGCGCGGGCTTTGTGCGCGGTGCTGTTTGCGATTGGCGTGGGGTCTTACCTCTTTCACACCCATGCCACAGGCTGGGCGCTTTTGGCGGATGTGGCGCCGATTGGTATTTTCATCCTTGCCTACCTTTTTCTTGTGCACCGCGACATGATCGGGCTGCGCCTGTGGCTGTCCCTGGGCGCCACTGCACTGTTCCTGCCCTATGCTGCCGGGGTAACCACGCTGCTGCGGGGCGTGCCATTCTTTGAGGTGTCCAATTTCTACTGGACCGTTCCGATCCTGCTCTTTGTCTACGGCCCGGCGCTCTGGTCGCGCTACCCGGCGACGGCGCGTGGGATGGTCATTGGGGGGGCGATTCTGACCGTCTCTATTTCCTTCCGCTCAGTCGACGAGATGGTCTGCGATGCCTTCCCGCTCGGCACGCATTTCATGTGGCATATCCTCAACGGCGTGATGCTCGGTTGGATGATCGAGGTCTACGCGCGTCATGTGCGGTTGCATGGGCGTGGGCAGGGCGCTAGGACGCCCTGAACCTGCTATCGGAGGCCCATTTCATGTCCATCGACACCGACACCGCCGCCCGTGTGGCCAAGCTGGCCCGTATCAAGGTAGATCCGGCTGACCTGCCTTCGCTGGCCGGTGAGTTCAATACGATCCTTGGTTTCATCGAACAGCTTGCTGAGGTCGATATTGAGGGCGTCGAGCCGATGACATCCGTGACGCCGCAGCGGCTGAAGCGGCGTGTGGACGAGGTGACGGATGGCGGCCAGCAGGACCGCGTTCTGGCCAATGCGCCGGATGCGCGCGAGGGGTTCTTTGCCGTGCCGAAGGTGGTTGAGTGATGTCTGATTTGAACAAGATGACGCTGGCCGAAGGCCGCGATGCGCTGCGCAAAGGTGATGTGACGAGCGCCGATTTGACCGAAGCATGCCTGCGCGCGATTGAAAGTGCGGCGCCGCTGAACGCCTTTGTGCACCACACGCCAGAGATCGCCATGGATCGTGCGCGTGCAGCTGATGCGCGGCGTGCGGCTGGTGATGCGCCCGCCATGTGCGGCCTGCCCATTGGGATAAAGGACCTGTTTTGCACGGCGGGTGCTCCTTCGCAGGCCGGTAGCCGGATCCTTGAGGGCTTTGTTCCGGAATATGAATCGACCGTGTCGGCCCAACTCCGGGATGCCGGCGCGGTTATGCTGGGCAAGCTTAACATGGACGAGTTTGCGATGGGCTCTTCCAATGAGACGTCGGTTTACGGCAACGTGATCAACCCTTGGAAAGTCGATGGACGCGCCCTGACCCCAGGGGGATCGTCCGGCGGCTCAGCAGCCGCGGTCGCTGCCGACCTGTGCCTGGCGGCCACGGGTACCGATACGGGCGGGTCGATCCGCCAGCCCGCGGCGTTCACGGGCACGGTGGGGATCAAGCCGACCTACGGGCGTTGCTCGCGCTGGGGGATCGTGGCCTTTGCCTCATCGCTTGATCAGGCGGGGCCAATGACCAAAACGGTGCGCGACGCGGCCATCATGCTGGGCGCGATGGCGGGGCATGATCCAAAGGACAGCACCTCTGCTGACCTGCCTGTCCCTGATTTCGAGGGTGCGCTGACCGGCGATGTGCGCGGCAAGAAGATCGGTATTCCCAAGGAATACAGGATGGACGGGATGCCGGATGAAATCGAAAAGCTCTGGTCGGACGGCGCGGACATGTTGCGCGATGCGGGCGCAGAGATTGTGGACATCAGTCTGCCCCACACCAAGTACGCGCTGCCTGCCTATTACGTAATCGCCCCAGCGGAGGCATCCTCGAACCTCGCGCGCTATGATGGGGTGCGCTATGGCCATCGTGCCAAGCTGGATCAGGGCGATGGCATCACAGAGATGTATGAAAAGACCCGAGCGGAAGGGTTCGGCGACGAGGTCAAGCGCCGCGTGATGATTGGCACCTATGTGCTGTCGGCGGGGTTCTACGACGCATATTATAATCGCGCGCGCCGGGTGCGGACTCTGATCAAGAAGGACTTCGAGGATGTCTTTGCCGCGGGCGTTGACGCCATCCTGACGCCCGCCACCCCATCCGCAGCATTTGGACTGGGCGAAGTCGGTAATGACGACCCGGTCGCAATGTACCTCAATGACGTGTTCACCGTTACGGTGAACATGGCTGGCCTTCCCGGCGTGGCGGTGCCGACAGGTCTGGATGCAAACGGCCTGCCACTTGGCCTGCAGTTGATTGGCAAGCCTTGGGAAGAGGCCGATCTGCTGTCTTCCGCCTATGCGCTTGAGCGCGCAGCGGGTTTTGTGGCCAAGCCGGAGAAATGGTGGTAATGGTCCGACAATCGGGCTGGTAAAAGCCCGCGTCAAAAAGACGTTGAGAAGGCAGATAAAAGTGACCCGCTGTTTCCTGATTCTTGCCGCGATGGCTGGCCTTGCAGCCTGTCAGCCGGCCATACCCGACAGTGCCGGGCATTTGTCGAACGGTAGCGTGAACCCCGGACGCGGCGTTGGCTTCGAGAACTCCATCGCGCAAGAGCGCGCCCGAGAGGCGGCGCGGGCGCAGGCGGGGGCGCAGCAGCCGGCACCAGCTGGCCCGTCTTCCGCACTGGCACCAACGCAAGCGCCTGCGGCGCGCACGCAGGTTGCGTCGTCCTCGACCGCTGTTCGCACAACGACCCTGCCTCAGGCTCAGACCGCTCAGGCCCGCCCGTCTGCGGCCGTGCCGCGCACAACTACCACTGCCGCCGCTGCGCAAACCACGCGTTACACCGATCCGGAATTGGCGCAGATCGCAGCGCGCAACGATGCGGCGGCTGCCGCTGCAAATTCGGGCCAGGCGGTTGTGAACGCCAGCCCGTCCAATGCGCCGCCCCCGATCATCGAAGGGCCGGGCGGCATCTCGAACGAGACGGACTTTGCCGCGGTCTCCGCCCGCCGCTCGATCGAAAGTGACGCGGCACGTCAGGCTCAGTTGCGCTCGCAATATCAGGTGGTCGCCCCAACCGCGCTTCCAAGCCGGACAGCGACCGGCCCGAATGTCGTGCAATACGCACTGTCGACGACGCACGCGGTAGGCACGCGGGTACACCGGCGGGTCAGCGTTGCGTCTGCCGCGCGCACGGCGCAACGTTGTGCAGAGTATGCATCCGCTGATGATGCGCAGGCGGCCTTTCTGGCGCGGGGTGGGCCGCGGCGCGATCGGCTTGGCCTCGATCCGGATGGTGACGGGTATGCCTGTGGCTGGAACCCTGCGCCTTTCCGGCGTGCTGCCGGCAATTGATCGCGCACCCTTCCCCGAACTTCGGCCCACGCCGAGACGGTTTGTCGCCATCGCTCATTGTCCTGCATTACACGGCGATGCAAAGCGCCGAAGCAGCGCTGGAGCGGCTGTGTGACCCCGCGCACGAGGTCTCCAGCCACTTCCTGATTGGAGCCGACGGCAGCTCTTGGCAGCTTGTGGACGAGACGGATCGCGCCTGGCACGCAGGGCAGGGCAGCTGGGCCGGCATGGACGACATAAATTCACGATCCATAGGGATCGAGCTCGATAACGATGGGCAGACGCCCTTTGCTGAACCGCTGATGCAGGCGCTGGAAGCGCTTTTGCCGGACATCATGGCGCGCTGGGGAATTTTGCCCGCAGGTGTGATTGGTCATTCCGACATGGCGCCGGGGCGCAAGTGGGATCCCGGCCCCCAGTTTGATTGGCCCCGGCTTGAGGCGCTCGGCCTTGCCGGGCAGCGGGCCCATGATGATGGCCCGCAAGATCCTCGTTTTGAAACCTTTCGGCGGGTGGCGGAATATGCGGGATACACAGCGTCCTGCTCAGACGAGGACCTCCTCGCAGCCACGCGCCTGCGCTACCGGCCGCACGCAACCGGCCCTGTGGCGCCAGAAGACTACACCGCATTGGGTCACTCGGCGCTCTGGACCTGAACGCCGCCTCCGGCTTCACGTTGTCGCCGTATAAGGGGGGCGTATTGCGACACGCGGCACAGCAGCCATTGACGCGCGGCCCGGCAAACCCGTAAACGGCACAGCGCGCGGGGGGCTGGACGGTCGCCTGGGGCTCTTTGTCTGCAAAAGCGCGCTTGGTACCCTCTCGGTGGAACCCGGCCTTCCGGCCGGAACCCACCTGCCGGGGCCCGAGCGTTTTCGCAGACGAAAACGCTCTCGGGAGGAAAGTCCGGACTCCAGCAGGCAACGGTGCCGGGTAACGCCCGGCGGGGGTAACCCCAGGGATAGCGCCACAGAGAACAGTCTGCCCTCGTGTGCGAGGGTGATGGTGAAACGGTGCGGTAAGAGCGCACCGCGGGACGGGCAACCGGACCGGCACGGCAAGCCCCACCGGGAGCAATGCCAAATAGGGACCGCGCGCCGTTCGCGGCGGGGCCGCCTTGCGCCCCAGCAGGTCCGGGTTGGCAGCTAGAGGTGCTCCGTAAGGACCACCTAAGATGAATGGCCGTCCAAGGGGCGTACGTCCCGGGACAGAATCCGGCTTACAGGCCCCCCGCGCGCATGATTCCCGGTTGACAGCCCCGGCTGCACCAGTAGAAGCGGGGCTTCAGATTTTCGCGCGCGGGCCAGCCCTGCCGCTGCAGGAGACGACAGACATGGCAAAGCCGACCACCATCAAGATTCGCCTGAACTCGACCGCGGGCACGGGCCACTTCTATGTGACCAAGAAGAATGCGCGTACGATGACCGAAAAGATGTCGGTCCGGAAATACGACCCGGTCGCGCGCAAGCACGTGGAATACAAAGAAGGCAAGATCAAGTAGGTCCCGTTTGGTCCCATCCGAACGGGACCGGCGGCAAGGTCATGGTCTCGAAGAGACCGTGACGGCCGCACTGTTGAAGTCTGGGTACCTTTAAGCCGCGCCTCGAGCGCGGCTTTTTCATTTCGGAGGATGTGTCTTGGAAATTCGGCCCTCGACAGCTGCGGATCTGGCCGCGGTGGATGCGCTTCTCGCGCGCAGCTATCCCAAACTGTTGAAGGCGGATTATCCACCATCCGTTCTGGTTACAGCGTTGCCTATCATCAGCCGTGCGCGGCCCGAGCTTTTGTCCTGCGGCACCTACTACGTGGCCGAGGAGGATGGCGTGATCCTTGCGGCAGGTGGATGGACCCCTGACCGGATAGACCGCGCAAAAGGCCATATCCGCCATGTCGTCACCGATGACCGGGTTCTGCGCCGCGGTGTTGGTCGCGGTCTTATGGTGCGCAGTTTTGAAGAAGCGCGCCGTGCTGGTGTGTGCGAGATGGAATGCTGGGCCACGTACACCGCGGTTTCATTCTACGAGGCAATGGGCCTCAAAGTGATTGGACCCATCGATGTGCCGCTCGCGGATGGCATCACGTTTCCCTCGATCCGCATGGCGCGCGCGCTTTGAGCTGGGCGCGGATTATTCAAATAATCCGGCTGGAGGGGGGCGCTTTGCTTCGGAAAGCGGCTTGGCGCCCGGCAAACCCGGTGTGCAACAAAAAAAGGCCGGCGCGGTGCGCCGGCCTTCGTATATCTTGGATGTGAGCCGCGTTACTCTTGCTGGCCGAGGAACATCAGCAGGAACTGGAACATGTTGATGAAGTTCAGGTACATGCTCAGTGCGCCGTGGATGCCGGATTTCTCGATCCATTCCGCGTCGCCATGGGCGGCGTGCGCGATGTACTCGTTCTTGATGTTTTGTGTGTCATAGGCGGTGAGGCCGGCAAAAATCAGAACACCCAGCACCGAGATTGCGAACATGATCGCAGGCGAGCCCAGGAAGATGTTGATGATCATCGCGACGATCAGGCCAATAACGCCCATGATCAGAAAGCTGCCCCAGCCCGAGATGTCACGCTTTGTCGTGTAGCCGTAGAGCGACAGCGCGGCAAAGGCGATCGACGTGACCAGGAAGGTCTGTGCGATCGACAGGCCGGTGAAGGCTGCAAAGACGTAGGCCAGCGACAAGCCCATGGCTGCCGCGAAGACAAAGAAGAACAGACGGGCGCCTGCCGCCGACGCGCGGCGCATCACGGCGCCAAAGCCGAAGACCATGCCAAGCGGCAGGAACATCGCGATCCAGCCCAGGATATTCGGGCTCAGCGTGATCGGGTCGCGGAAGATGCTGAGCAACTGATCGTTCGAGCCGATGGCCCAAGCCACGGCGAAAGTGATCAGCATGCCCACGGACATCGTGCCGTAGACCTTGTTCATGTGTGCGCGCAGTCCTTCATCAATCGCGGCCGCGCGCGCGCCAGCGCTGGTCCGGATCGTGTTCAGTTCAGCCATAGGGCCCTCCAGATCAACTTTCCCGTTCGGGTATTCCCGACCGGATTTCTAAGTTGAATATCGGGCGGCTGGCTCGCGCTTTCAAGATGTTTCGGTGCGGTTTCGGGCAGGATCGTTAACGAATTTCCGTCCCGCCCGGTCGCGCATCATCCGCGCCAGTGGTGCGGCACATCCCAGATCGGTCTTGTTGCCTCACTGGCGGCTTGACCCGCGGTCACACCGATATCGTCCAACGCGCGGCTATCCAGCCGCGCCAGCGCGCGGCGCGACCGCCAAAGGGAGATGAGTGCACGCAAAGTGTGGCGGCGGCGGGCGGGGCGCACAACAGCGCTGTGGGAGACGAATGCCATCGGGAAGGCTCCTGTGATATGTGATGCTTGATGCGCGATGCATCATTTCTGTTGATGGATATCGGCGGTTGTGACATATTCTTCAAGCGAATGTTTGTGACTTTATTCATCAGGAAACTTGATGCGAAATCTGGATATCACCACGCTGCGGTCTTTTGTTGCTGTTGCGGATGCGGGCGGTGTGACGCGGGCAGCTGGCTTTTTGCATCTGACGCAGTCCGCAGTTTCGATGCAGCTCAAGCGGCTGGAGGAACTCTTGGACGCGGAATTGCTTGACCGAAGCGGGCGGACAATTGCGCTTACTGCGGCAGGTGAGCAGCTGCTGGTCTATGCGCGGCGCATGGTTGCGCTGAACGATGAGGTCATCACAAGGCTGACAGATCAGGCGTACGAGGGAGAAATCACACTCGGTGTGCCGCACGACATCGTTTATCCGGCAATCCCACGCGTACTGAAACAATTCCACGCGGCCTTTCCGCGGGTTCAGGTGCAACTGGTGTCGTCATACACGCGGGCGCTCAAAACGCAGTTTGCTCGCGGTGCCTGCGACATGATCCTGACCACTGAAATCGGGGCTGATACGGGCGCAGAGACGTTATGCACCAAGCCGCTGTGCTGGGTCGGCGCGCCAGACGGGTCGGCATGGCGACAACGTCCGCTGAAGTTGGCGTTCGGGCGCTTATGTACCTTTCGCCCGCGGGTGGTCGAGCGACTTGATTCGGCAGATATCCCTTGGGACGTCATCGTTGAAACAGAAAGCGACCGCACAATCGAAGCGACCGTGAGTGCCGATCTGGCTGTTCACACAATGATCGAAGGCACCGAACCACCGCACCTTGAACGGATCGATCACGGCGGATCTTTGCCGACGCTTCCGGCGCAAAAAATCAATCTCTACGGGGCTGGAAGCACCAAGGGCGAAGTGCATGATAGCCTTGCAGACTTTTTGCGTAGGGCCTTTGGTGATGCGCCAGCGCGGCCGCGAATGGTTGCCGCGGAACGTTAAACCGTAGATTGCAGGATGGATGATGTGTCAACACTGCAGGTTGATTTTTCAGCCTGCGCGAAATATAAGATCAAGGTGCTCATAACATGGCAGATCGCCCGCATGGCGAGATTGGCGTTAAAATGAGGTACTCCTGTGCGGGGGATACCGATTTTATCAGGGGACCATGGCCCATGGCTCACAAAGTAGACGAACACGTTGGAAAGCGCATTCGCCAGCGGCGCTGGTTGATTGGTATGACCCAGCAGAAGCTGGCAGAGACTGTGGGCATCAAGTTTCAGCAGATCCAGAAATATGAAACTGGTGCAAACCGCGTCAGCGCTTCGCGTTTGTGGGATATTGCAGAGGCAATGGGCGTGCCAGTGGCCTTTTTCTTTGATGGGCTGGAATCATCCCACGCAGAGGGCATGCCAAAGGCCGAGGAAGGCCCGATCGATGTGCTGCAGGACCGCGAAGCGATGGAGCTAGTCCGCTCGTATTACGCGATCCCTGAAACCCAACGCCGCCGACTTTTCGAACTGGCCCGCGTTTTGAGCGACGTCGCTTAACCATCGCCTTCGCGTCACCGGTTGCCCTTCGCGGTGCTTTTGTGGCACCGCGGATGCATGACACTTGAGTATCAATCCCTTGTTCCTGTTGCCCATGCGATGGCTGACGCGGCGCGCGCGGCCATCCTGCCGTATTTTCGCGCGGCCGGCCTCGCGACGGACAACAAAGACGTCGACGGCTTTGACCCGGTCACGGCCGCGGATCGCAAAGCAGAACTTGCAATGCGCGAAATCCTGGCAGAGATGCGGCCTGAAGACGGTATCCTTGGTGAGGAATTCGCATCAGTTAGGGGACAGTCAGGTATCACATGGGTACTGGACCCCATCGACGGAACGCGCGGTTTCATTTCGGGCACGCCAACTTGGGGTGTTCTGATTGCGGCGGGCGATGAAGACGGACCGCGCCTCGGCGTGATCGACCAACCCTATATCGGCGAGCGTTTTGTGGGTGTTGCGGGAGGCGCGACGCTTGACGGCCCGGCCGGCCATCGGGACATCCGGTCCTTGAACGCGCGTCCGCTCTCCGACGCGACGGTTTTCACAACATTTCCCGAAGTTGGAACCGCACAAGACCGTGCGGGATTTGAAGCAGTCGCCGCTCGTGCCCGGCTCGTGCGCTATGGCATGGATTGCTATGCCTATGCGCTCGTCGCGGCGGGCCAGGTCGATCTGGTCATCGAGGCCGGGCTTGCGCCTTACGACATTCAGGCGCCCATCGCTTTGGTAGAGGCGGCGGGCGGTATTGTGACCGATTGGTCCGGTGGACCTGCACATCGGGGAGGCCGCGCACTGGCGGCTGCAAACGCAAGCATTCACGCAGAAGCGCTTGCGCTTCTGGAGGCGTACGTATGAGCCGCGTTCTGATCCGCGGCGCTGACGTCTTGGTGACGATGGATGCAGCGCGGGCCGAGCTTGCGGGCGCAGACCTGCTGATGGAAGGGGGGGTGGTTGCGGCCATAGGCACCGGGCTGCCGGCCGACGGGGCGGAGGTAGTGGACGCCTCAGGCTGCGTCGTGACCCCGGGCCTCGTCAACACGCATCATCACCTCTACCAGACGCTGACCCGGGCGGTGCCGGTGGTGCAGGATGCGCCGCTGTTTCATTGGCTTCAAACGCTTTATCCGATCTGGTCGCGTATGGGACCGGAGCATATGAATGTATCGGCACAGGTCGGTCTGGCAGAGTTGGCGTTGACCGGCTGCACAACCTCGTCCGATCACCTCTACGTCTATCCGAACGGCGTTCGGCTGGAAGATACCATTGAAGCGGCGCGCGACATTGGGCTGCGGTTTCACGCAACGCGCGGGGCGATGAGTATCGGGCAGAGCGCTGGTGGTCTGCCGCCCGATGCGCTGGTCGAAGATGAGCCCGCGATCCTTGAGGATACCGCGCGTGTCATCGATGCGTTTCATGACACGTCCGAAGGTGCGATGTGCCGCGTCGCGGTCGCGCCCTGCTCGCCTTTTTCCGTCTCCGAAGGCTTGATGCGCGATGCGGCGATGTTGGCGCGGGACAAGGGCGTGCGGCTACACACCCATCTGGCGGAGAACGACGAGGATATCGCGTTTTCGCTGGAGCGTTTTGGCAAGCGTCCAGGGCAATACGCGGAAGATGTCGGATGGGTCGGCCCGGAAGTCTGGCACGCGCATTGCGTCAAGCTCGATGCCTCTGAAATCGCGCTGTTTGCCGCCACCGGCACCGGGGTTGCCCATTGCCCCAGTGCAAACGCACGGCTTGGCAGCGGGATCGCACCGATCCGGGCGATGCGCGATGCGGGGGTGAACGTGGGGCTGGGCGTCGACGGGTCGGCCAGCAATGATGCAGGCCAGATGATGACCGAGGCGCGGCATGGCCTTTTGCTGCAGCGCGCCGCCTTTGGCGCGGCGGCGATGCCCGCGCGCGAGATGCTTGAGATCGCGACCCTGGGCGGCGCGGCAGTGCTGGGGCGCACGGATATCGGCGCGCTCGAGGTTGGAAAGCGGGCGGATGTTGCGCTGTGGGATGTGTCCCGCGTCGAAAGTGCGGGCAGCTGGGATCCGGTTGCGCTGCTGCTGGCGGGGCCGATGACAGTGCGCGATCTGTTTGTCGAGGGTAGGCAGGTGGTGCGGGATGGACAGGTGACCACAGTCGATCTGCCAGTCGTCCTCGAGCGTCAGAGGCGTCTTGCTCTCGCGCTTATGGGCTGAACCCAAGGTCCGCCTGCGGCGGATGCGACCCTGTTTTGCGGATGAGGGGGCCAGCCCCTTCAAACGCGTCCGTCATATGTCCGGCCAGAAGACGGGGTTGGTTTACCATTGATCCAGACAGCGTCTATCGCACGGTCGTCGCCCATCATGATCGTGGCAAACAGCGCGTCCCAAATGTCTTGCGCGCCGATGGTTCGCTGAGAGATGGCATGGGTTGAGGCGAGGTTGAGAATGGTCAGGTCAGCCTCCAGCCCTTCGGCGATGCGGCCGATCTTGTCCTCGAGGTGAAGGGCGCGGGCCGCGCCCGCCGTCGCGAGCCATATCAGGTGTTTCGCGTGTAGGGCGGTGCCGCGCAATTGGGCAATCTCATAGGCGGCGGCCATGGTGCGCAGCATCGAAAAGCTCGAGCCGCCGCCGGTGTCAGTCGCAAGGCCGAGCGGGATGCCACGCGCGGACAGGCCAGCCACATCCATCAGCCCCGAGCCGATAAAGGTGTTGGAGGTCGGGCAATGGGCGAGTGCCGCGCCGAGCTCTGCCAACCGGTCCACTTCACGCGGCTCAAGATGGATGGCATGGCCGAAGATGGCGCGCGCGCCGATCAGGCCATACGCCTCGTACGTGTCGAGGTAGTCGCGGGCATCAGGATAGAGGGAGCGCACCCATGCGATCTCGTCCACCTGTTCGCTCAGGTGGGTTTGCATCAGGCATGATGGGTTGTCCGCCCAGAGCGCACCCAGGGCTTCGAGTTGGGCGGGGGTGGATGTTGGCGAAAAGCGGGGCGTGATCGCATAAGTGGCGCGCCCCTTACCATGCCAGCGTGCGATCAGCGCGGCGCTGTCGTCATAAGCGCTTTGTGCGCTGTCTTTTAGGGTGTCTGGCGCGTTTCGATCCATGCAGGTCTTGCCCGCGACGGTGCGCATGCCCCGCGCGGCGGCGGCCTCGAAGAACGCGTCGACCGATGCAGGGTGGATGGTGGCGTAGCTGCACATGGAGGTCGTGCCGTGGGCCAGCGCCAGGTCCAGATAGCGCGCGGCGATCTCGGCAGCATAGCCCGCATCGTCAAAGCGCATCTCTTCAGGGAAGGTGTAGGTGTTCAGCCAATCGATCAGCCGTTTGCCCCAGGATGCAATGATCGCCGTCTGCGGGTAATGCACGTGGGAGTCGATGAAGCCGGGGCAGATCAGGCCATCGGTTCGGTGCACCGCAGCGCGAGGATGCGCAGCGCGCAAAGAATCCGCGTCGCCCACAGCCGCGATCATGCCATCCGATATCAAAACGGCGCCAGACGTGTCGATGCGCACCGCATCCGGGTCGTCAAAAGGGTTGCCGTCCACTAGCAAAAGAGCGCCGCAGAGTAGATTCATAGCCATGTGCTAGCAGCTTGCGAGGGGCATGGCACGGCCCTATGTTCCCGCTCAGCCAATCAGGAGGCCGCCATGTCCGATCAAAGCGCACAAAGTGATCAGGGCGGCGCGGATGAAGGCTATGCGCTGGATGCCAAGGCTGTGGCGCGTGTGCTTTACGCCGTTGATATCGAAGACCAGGTGGGGCTGACGCAGCTTCTTGACCCGCTGCACCCTGCTGACATTGCCGACTTGTTGGAGCAGGTGAATGCCTTTGATCGTTCGCGTCTGATCCGCCTTTACGATCGCGAGTTCGACGGCGACATCCTGTCGGAACTTGATGAAAGCATCCGCGAAGAGGTCATCGCCGTTCTGAAGCCCGCCGTTCTGGCCGAGGCTGTGCGCGATCTGGACAGTGATGACGTGGTCGACCTGATCGAGGATCTGGAAGAGCCGCAGGCCGAAGCGATCCTTGACGCCTTGCCCGAGGCGGACCGGGTCGCGGTCGAGCAGGCGCTAACCTATCCCGAATTTTCTGCCGGGCGCCTGATGCAGCGCGAGGTCGTAATGGCGCCGGAGCATTGGACGGTGGGCGATGCCATCGATCATTTGCGCAGCGCCGCAGAGGATGACCTGCCGACCCAGTTCTACCACATCGTTCTGGTGGACCCGCGCCTGCACCCGATTGGCAACGTCACGCTGGGCAAGCTGATGCGCTCGCGCCGGGATGTGCCGTTGACGGACATCGTCGAAGAGGTGTTTCAGGTCATCCCGGCCACGCAGATGGAATCGGACGTGGCCTATGCGTTTAACCAGTATCACCTGATTTCTGCGCCGGTGGTTGATGACGAAGGGCGCCTGATTGGCCTGATCACGATTGATGACGCCATGGCGGTGCTGGATGAAGAGCACGAGGAAGACATCCTGCGTCTGGCTGGCGTGGGCGAGGGCTCGCTGTCGGACAAGGTGATGGACACGACCAAACAGCGCCTGCCGTGGTTGGCGGTGAACCTTGCGACCTCAATCGCGGCCAGCCTTGTGATCGCCATGTTCGAGGCGGCGATTGCCCAGATCGTGGCGCTGGCCGTGCTGATGCCTATCGTGGCGTCGATGGGCGGCAATGCGGGCACGCAATCGCTGACCGTGGCCGTGCGTGCGATTGCGACCAAAGACCTCACAGGCAGCAATGTGTGGCGCGTGATCCGCCGCGAGGTTCTGGTTGGGCTGATCAACGGGGTGGTCTTTGCCGTGGTGATGGGGGTTGTCGGGCTGATCTGGTTCGGCTCGCCTGCGCTGGGTTATGTGATCGCCGCGGCGATGGTGGTAAACATGGTGGTCGCCGGGCTGGCCGGTACGGTGATCCCGGTGATCCTCGAACGTGTGGGGATCGACCCGGCGCTGGCCTCGGGGGCCTTTGTGACGACGGTGACGGACGTGGTCGGGTTCTTTGCTTTTCTCGGCCTTGCTGCGATGGTGCTGCTGTGAAGACGGAGGCGCGCAAGGCCGCCTTTGCGCGCCGCAAGGCGGCGTTTGGATCGCACCCCGCGCCAGCGGGCGTGCTCAGTGAGGTGCTGGCGGGCCACCGCGGCGTGCCGCTGGCGGGCTACATGCCGATCCGAACAGAGATAGACCCGCTGCCCGCCATGGCTGAGGCCGCCGCCTATGGCCCGGTCGGGGTGCCGGTAATTGCGGGCGAGGGCCAGCCGCTCCACTTTTCGCGCTGGACGCCGGGCGGACCGCTCCGCGATGGTCCGTTCGGGGCGCAGGTGCCGGCGGTCGACGACTTCTTTGACCCGCAGATCGTGATCGTACCGCTTGTGGCCTTCGACCGCGCGGGCAACCGGCTGGGTTATGGCGGTGGGTTTTACGACCGAACGCTGGAGCGGCTTCGTGCCCGCGGGCCGGTGCTGGCCATCGGCTTTGCCTGGGCCGCGCAGGAGGCCGAGGCGCTGCCGCTGGAGCCCACAGACCAGCCGCTCGATCTCATAGTGACCGAGGCGGGCGTCATGGAGCCTGCATGAAGCTCGAGCCGTTGACCGAGGCCCACCTGGACGCTGCCGCCGAGATGTGGTGTCGCGGATGGCATGATGGCCACGCCGATGTGGTCCCGGAGGGCCTTACGCGGCTGCGCACCCTTGAGAACTTCCGGGAGCGCCTGGTGGCCCATCGCGCGGCGACGACACTGGCCATCGCGGATGGCGCGGTGCGCGGCCTTTTCATGCTGGAGGGCAATGAACTGGAACAGTTCTATGTCCACCCGGACGCGCGCGGCACGGGGCTGGCACAGTGGCTCATGCCGCAGGCCGAAGCGGCGTTGCGGGGCGCGGGGCATGACCGGGTCTGGCTGGCCTGTTCGGTGGGCAATGCAAGGGCGGCGCGGTTCTACGAGAAGGCGGGCTGGAGTTTTGTGCGCATCGAGACCTTCGAAGCCGAAACCAGCGCGGGGCCGTTCCCGCTGGACATCTGGCGTTATGAGAAAGACCTGAGCTGAACCGTTTCTTTAAAGAAACGGCATACCCCGATCCTTGAAGGATCGGTATTCCGCAATCCTTCGAAGGATTGCCTTACGCGCCGCTTGCGTCATATGGCCGTGTTATGAAGATCCTGTTTCTTGGCGACGTCATGGGCCGTTCGGGCCGCGCCGCCGTTACCTCTCATCTGCCCCGCTTGCGTACCGAATGGTCACTCGATTTTGTCGTGGTGAACGGCGAAAATGCGACCTCGGGCATGGGGCTGAGCGGCGCGCATGCCAAAGCTCTACTTGAGGCTGGCGCCGATGTCGTCACGCTGGGCGATCACGCTTTTGACCAGAAGGACATGCTGAGCTTTATCGAGCAAGAGCCGCGCATCATTCGCCCGCTGAACTTCTCGAAAGCGGCGCCGGGACAGGGCGCGCGCCTTTTCAGGGCGGCGAATGGAAAGTCCGTTCTGGTGGCCCAGGCGCTGGGCCAGGTGTTCATGAAACGCCCCTTTGACGATCCCTTCAGCGCGCTGGAGCGGGTGCTCAAGACCCACCCACTTGGCGGGCAGGCCGATGCGATCCTGATCGACATCCATTGCGAGGCCACGTCCGAGAAGATGGCAGTGGGCCATTGGTGCGACGGGCGCGCGAGCGTTGTGGTCGGCACCCACACCCACGTGCCCACGGGGGATGCGATGGTGATGAAGGGCGGCACGGCCTACCTGACCGATGCGGGCATGTGCGGCGATTACAACTCGGTTATCGGCATGCAGCGGGACGAACCTCTGCGCCGTTTCATCACCGGAATGCCCAAGGACCGTTTCACCCCTGCTTTGGGCGAGGCGACGCTGTCTGGCCTTTATGTTGAAACCGACGATGCCACCGGCAAGGCCACCCGCGCGGTGATGGTCCGGCAGGGCGGTCTTTTGGAGCCATCGGGGCCATGAACAACCGCCAAATCCTTTTCTACACGGCTGCGCTTCTCCTGCTGGGCGCAGGTTGGGGCCTGACCATGCCGCTGACCAAGATCGCGGTCAGCACCGGGTACAAGCATTTCGGCTTGCTCTTTTGGCAGATGGCCATCGGCTTTCTGGCAATGAGCGTCATCGGTCTTGCGCGCGGGCGGGCCTTGCCGCTCAATCGCTCGGCGCTCTGGGTCTATTTCGCGATTGCGATGATCGGCTCCATCGTGCCTAATTCCTTTAGCTACCAGGCGGCGGTGCACCTGCCGTCGGGCGTCCTGTCGATCCTGCTGTCGATGATCCCGATGTTTGCCTTTCCCATTGCCCTGCTTCTTGCGCTTGATCGCTTCGAATGGCGCCGGTTTGGCGGGCTGGCCATCGGGCTTGCGGGCGTTTTGCTGATCATCTTGCCGAACCTGCAGATCGACGCGGCAATCCCGGTGTTCTGGGTTGGCGTGGCGCTGATTTCGGGCCTGTGCTACGCGTTCGAGGGCAATTACGTCGCCCGCTGGGGCACCGCGGGGCTAGACCCGGTCGAAGTGCTGTGGGGCGCATCGCTGCTCGGCACACTCATCGCGCTGCCGCTTGCGCTCGGCTCAGGCCAATGGATCACGCCGTTTCAGCCATACGGTGCTGCGGAGTGGGCGCAAATCGCCTCTTCGGTGATCCATGTTCTGGTCTATACCGGCTTTATCTGGCTGGTGAATTCCGCTGGACCCGTCTTTGCAGTCATGATCAGCTATCTGGTCACGATCACAGGCGTTTTCTGGGCCCGCGCGATCCTGTCGGAATCCTACCCGCCCACCGTCTGGGCGGCGCTGGCGCTCATGCTGATCGGCATGGCGCTGGTGCAACCGCGGCGCTTGCAGCAGGCCGAGGCATAGGCGACACTGGCGCGAACGACCACAAAAAGGGCCGCTGCAAATGGGCCTCATCGAGCTGTCGCAAACCGGCGAGGCGATCCTGACGCTTTGCGTTGTGGGCGTCATGTTTATCCTTTTTTTGCGCGAGGTATTGCCGACTGAGGTTGTTGCCATCGGCGGTGTCGCCACGCTGCTCAGTCTTGGAGTGCTGCCTTATGACGCCGCGCTGACGGTGCTGAGCAATCCGGCGCCGTGGACGATTGCGGCGATGTTTATCATTATGGGCGCCCTTGTGCGCACCGGTGCGCTTGATGCCTTCACGGGCCTCGCGGCGCGGCAGGCAAGGGTGAATCCGGCGCTCGCCATTGTGCTCCTGATGGCCTTCGTCGTGTTCTCCAGCGCGATTGTCAGCAACACTCCGGTTGTCGTCGTGATGATCCCGGTGTTCATCCAACTGGCCAAAACGATGGGACTCGCGCCGTCCAAGCTTCTGATCCCGCTGTCCTATGCTGCGATCCTTGGCGGCACGCTGACCCTGATCGGCACGTCCACAAACCTGCTGGTGGACGGGGTCGCCCGGTCCAACGGGCTAGAGGCGTTCTCCATTTTCGAGGTCACGCCGCTGGGCATCATCCTGGTGATCTGGGGCATGATCTATCTGCGGTTTGTCGCGCCGCTGCTGCTGCCCGAGCGGGACTCGATGGCGGGTCTGCTCAGCGACAAGAGCCGGATGAAGTTCTTTACCGAGGCCGTGATCCCGCCCGAAAGCAACCTGATCGGACGGGAGGTTACGGGCGTGCAGCTGTTCAAGCGCGAGGGCGTGCGCCTGATCGACGTGGTGCGGGGCGATGTGTCGCTGCGGCGTAACCTTAAGGGGGTTGAGCTTCAGGTCGGGGACCGGGTTGTCCTGCGCTCGGCGGTGACCGAGCTGCTGAGCCTGCAGCGCAACAAGGAGCTAAAGCGCGTTGATCAGGTTTCGGCGGTGGAGACGACGACGGTGGAGGTGCTGATCACACCCGGCTGCAAGATGGTCGGCCGATCGCTGGGCTCCATGCGCCTGCGGCGGCGCTACGGCGTCTATCCGCTGGCGGTGCACCGGCGCAATCAGAACATTGGCCGCCAGCTTGATGACCTCGTGGTGCGCGTCGGCGATACGCTGCTGCTGGAGGGCGCCCCCGCAGACATCCAGCGCCTTGCGGCGGATATGGATATGGTTGACGTCTCCAAACCTTCGGGCCGGGCCTTTCGGCGCAGCCACGCGCCCCTCGCGATTGGCGCGCTGGTGGGCATCGTGACGCTCGCGGCCTTTGGTGTCGCGCCGATCCTTGCGCTGAGCGTGATCGCCGTGGCGCTGGTGCTTGTGACCCGCTGCATCGACGCGGACGAGGCGTTTTCCTTTATCGACGGGCGTTTGCTGGCGCTGATCTTTTCCATGCTGGCCATCGGCGCCGCGCTGGAGGCCTCCGGCGCGGTCCGGCTCATTGCCGAGGCCATCGCGCCCGCGCTGGGGGTGTTGCCGCCCTTCCTGATTATCTGGGCGGTCTACCTTCTGACCTCTGTGCTGACCGAGCTGGTGAGCAACAACGCGGTGGCGGTGGTGATGACGCCGATTGCCATCGGCCTTGCCACCGCGCTGGGGATCGACCCGCGCGCGCTGGTGGTGGCCGTTATGGTGGCCGCCTCGGCCTCATTCGCCACGCCGATTGGGTACCAGACAAACATGCTGGTCTACGGGCCGGGCGGGTACAAGTTCACTGACTTCATGCGCGTGGGCATTCCGCTGAACCTGAGCGTTGGGCTGCTTGCGTCGGCTCTCATTCCATTTATCTGGCCGCTCTAACCGTAAGACGTTGTTAAGGTCTGGGGCGGTATGGGGCGGTATGGCTGACCGTCGCAGATCTTTTTCCGACGTCACGCCCGCGTCCGAAGATGCGGGGCTCTTTCCCCGTGCGCCTGCGGGGGTGGAAGTTGACCTTGTGCCGCAACTGGCCCGGAACAAGCGCGGCGACGTGCTGGTACGCGGCTTTGTCGGTGCGCGTCAGCCTATATTGGTGGTGTTTGCCGGGCGCCGTGCGCCCTTTGCCCGCATGGTTGAGGCGCGGCTCAGCCGGACGCTTGCAATGGCCCGCGCGGCCCGCGGCGCTGGCATCGACCTGAGCACAGTCCGCCTGCGCATCTGGGTGGAAGGCGCTTGGCGCCGCCGTTTCATCCGAGACATCAGCGGCTGGCAACAGGGCGAGCATCATCTGATCGCCGCCCAGTGGACGCTACCCGATCCGCCTGGCCCGCCCATCCTCTTTGGTGAACGCGCAGCAGCGACCGCCAATTAGGCAATGGACTGCGAGCGTCCCGCGTTGCGCCCCGAAAAGATGCAGCCGCCCAAAAAGGTGCCTTCCAGCGCGTTGTAGCCGTGATAGCCGCCCCCGCCAAAGCCCGCGACTTCGCCTGCTGCAAACAGGCCCGGAACAACCTGCCCATCTGCACCGATCATCTGGCTGTCGAGGTTGGTCTGTAGTCCGCCCAGCGTCTTGCGCGTTAGCACATGCAGTTTGACTGCGATGAGCGGGCCATTTGCCGGGTCCAGGAACTTGTGCGGCTTGGCGGTGCGGATCAGCCGGTCGCCCCGATAGTTCCGCGCCGCGTGAATCGCCATGATCTGCGCGTCCTTGGAAAACGGGTTGTCGATCTGCGCATCGCGCGCCTCGATCTGGGGCCGCAGTTTTTCTTCGGTAATGAGGCTGCCCCCCGCGACCTGGTTCATGCCCCGCACGAGGCTGGGCAGATCCTGTGCCACGACAAAGTCCTGTCCGCGTTCCTTGAACGCTTCCACCGGTCCGGTTGCTTTCGACCCACTCAGGATTCGCTGCTTGATCACCTCCAGCCATGACTTCGAGGTGAAATCCGGGTTCTGTTCCGATCCTGACAGCGCAAATTCCTTCTTGATGACCTTCTGGGTCAGCACGAACCAGCTGTATTCATACCCCGTCTCAAGGATCATCTTGAGCGTCGACATGCTGTCGAACCCGGGAAGGGCAGGGGGCGCAAAGCGGTTGCCTTCCGCGTCGAACCACATCGAGGACGGCCCCGGCAGGATGCGGATCCCGTGCGCCGGCCAGATCGGATCCCAGTTCTGGACGCCTTCGGTATAGTGCCACATCCTGTCGCCGTTGATAACGTGGCCGCCCGCGTCCTCGGAAATGCCGATCATGCGCCCGTCGACATGGGCGGGCACCCCGGCAACCATGGATTTGGGCGCGGGCCCGAGACGGTCCACCGGCCAGACCTTGCGCACCATGTCGAAATTGCCGCCGATCCCGCCCGAGGTCACGATGACCGACGGCGCGCGGAGGGCGAAATCGCTGACCGGATCGCGGTTGGTCTTTTGTCCGCGCTCTGCGCTGTCCTCGGCCAACACCGTGCCGGAGACCCCCTTGGCTGCGCCATTTTCCATGTCGATCCGGTCGACCTGGTGCCGGAATTTGAACGTCAGCAGTCCGGCGCGCTCATGCTCTTCGCAGCGGCGGACGAAATGTTCGATGCTGCCCGGCCCGGTGCCCCAGGTGATGTGAAACCGTGGGACCGAATTGCCGTGCCCGTCCGCAAAAGACCCGCCGCGTTCGGCCCAGCCGATCACCGGGAACCAGCGCAGGCCCATCTTGTAGAGCCACTCGCGCATCTCTCCGGCGGCGAAATCGACATAGGCCTCGGCCCATTTGCGGGGCCAGAAATCTTCGTCTCGGTCGAACTGCGCGCTGCCCATCCAGTCGTTCATGGCCAGCTCGCGGCTGTCGCGGATGCCCATGCGGCGCTGCTCTGGCGTGTCGATCATGCACAGCCCGCCAAGGGACCAGAACGCCTGCCCGCCCAGAAAGCTGCGCGGTTCCTGGTCCACCATGATCACGCGCTTGCCGCGATCTCCGAGTTCTGCGGCAGCGGCGAGCCCGGCAAGGCCGGTCCCCACGATGATGGCGTCAGCACTGTCCATTTTACCGGGCCCTTTCAGCGAGAGCGGAACCACGCCACAAAGGGCGCGGCCACCAGATACATCAAGATACCATAAACGGCGGCGGGTAGCGCGAAGGTCGAAAAGCCCGTCGCTTGGCCCGAGATGATCGCGGCGAGCGCGATGCCGAGGGTCGCGTTCTGGATCCCTGTTTCGATAGAAATCGTCTTGGTCTCTGACCACTCCAGTGAGGCCGCTCGTGCAATCAGCAACCCTGCCAACATAAGCAGGACCAGCATCGCAATCAGTGCCGGGCCAAGGGTTGCCACGTTCTCCATGAATAGGGCCCAGTTACCAGCCAGAGCGGCCAAAACAATGATAATAAAGAGAATTGTGGCGAGCATAGATAGGGGCCGATCCATTGCGGCTGCCACGCCGGGGGCGAAATGCCGGATCAGAACGCCAAGAGCGACCGGCACCGTGGTGATCACGAAAACGGCGATCGAAAGGTCTGTAATTGAAACGGGCGGGGCATCTGCCCCCAGAAAATGCGCAACAGACCACGCGGTGAGCAGGGGGATCGTCAGGATGCCCAGAAGGGAGATCACGGCCGTCAGTGACACCGACAGCGCCACGTCGCCGCGCGCCAGCCGCGAGATCATGTTGGACGTCACACCCCCCGGGCAGAGCGCGAGCAACATGAAGCCCACCGCCAGTTCAGGCGCGACTCCAAACGCAAAGACAACCGCATAGGCGACGAGGGGAAGCAGGATCACCTGGGCGACCGCACCGATGGCAAAGGCTTTGGGCCGGGTCAGCACCCGCGCGAAATCGCCTATCGTCAGCCCCACACCGAGGCTGAACATGATGATGGCCAGCGATAGTGGCAGCACGACGTTGATCAAAATTTCCATGATGTCCTCCCCTTCGGCACGTTAAGCAGCGGCGCAGCTAGCACGCAACGTTGACGCATGGTCACGGCCTCGCTTTGCGACGCGCAAAGCAGGCCTGCGCGGGATGGTCGGTGGTAGGCTGTCTGGTGAAACCGCGTCGGTTTCACTCGGCCTTCAGAGCGGCCAGAACACGAGGATTGCGGGGATCGACACAGCGATGATGATGATCTCAAGCGGCAGGCCGATGCGCCAGTAATCGCCAAAGCGGTAGCCGCCAGGGCCGAGGATCAGTGTGTTGTTCTTGTGCCCGATAGGCGTGAGGAACGCGGCAGAGGCCGCGACGGCCACCGCCA
>JBCBCP010000033.1:0-33022 GCA_038530575.1 Pseudomonadota bacterium | reverse complement strand
CCAAGCCGGCGCCGCGCGTTGTTGCCGCGCCTAAGCCCGTGGCAACGCCTGCGCCCAAGCGCGTTGTGCAGGCTCCGGCTCCGGCGCCAGCAGCCAAACCAACCGTGCGGCGCAGCGCGGCCTGCGGTGGGCTGTCTGCCGTTTCCAGCCGATATGTGAATTCAGGCCAACAACGTCCCGTGCGCTGTGGGCCGCAGGCGGTATCGCCCGTTGCCGGGGCGGACGGCGTGCGCATCGCGGCGCCTACCCAGCGCCGCGTTGTTGCAGCAGCGCCCGCGCCAGCGCAGGGAGGTGCAGCATTGTCCCCGGGCACGCGCATCGTGCCACGTCACGTCTACACTGATCGCCAAAACACCGGATTTCAGCCCGTGCCGGAGGGCTATCGCCGAGTTTGGGAGGATGACCGCCTGAACCCGCGCCGGGCCGAGCAGACCGTACGGGGCTACCAGCGCACGCAGCTGATCTGGACCGACACCGTGCCGCGTCGCCTGATCAATCAAGCGACAGGCCGCGATGTCACAGCCACAACACCACTTGTATATCCCTTTACCGATATTGATGTGCAGCAGCGCCAGTTGGGCACGGTCACGCTGGTCCGCCGCAATGGCGTTCTGACCAAACGCGTACAGCGCAACAGTGCGGCAGCCGTGCGCGTCCCTGCCGCGCGCAGCCACCCGTCGGACACGGTGCGCAAGCCGGTGCTCTCGACCCGTTCGGCGCCGAAACCGGCCGCAGCGGCCCCGCGGGCCAGTGCCAACACGCTGCAGGGCAAGGGGATGGTGCAGGCCGCACTTTATCGCGATGCGGCCTCGGCCCGCGCGGCCGCGCAGCGTGCAACCCAACTGGGCGTGCCAGTGCGCTTGGGCAAGGTGCGCCGTGGTGGCGAGACGCTACAGGCTGTGATGCTTGGCCCGTTCCAATCGGGCGACGCGCAACTTGGGGCGTTGCGCCGGGCAAAGGCCGCGGGCTTTGGCAATGCGCGGCTGCGCTAGGCCCTAGCCGCCGCAGATCGCCTGCAGGCGCAGCCATGCGCCGTCCGGCATGATCGGCTCGGCCCCGGCTGAGCGAGCCGGGTCGCCCTCGATAAGGGGCAGGGTGCTCTCCCCCGACAAGTCCACAGCGTAGGCGTAGGGGCTGCTGGCCAGCCCGCGGGCCGCGAAACGTTCGAGCAGAGCGGTGTTTTCGACATCTGGGCGCGGCGCGGCAAGCACTGTTTCGGCATAAGCGTCCAGGACCGCACCGGGCAGCTGGCCCGTGGTCAGCAATGTGACCGAGGCGCGAAGGCCCCCTGCTTCGAGCAGGGCGCGAAGTGGCGGCTGCGCCTCGATACGCACAGCTTCGGCAAGGATGTAACCAGCGGCAACGTCGGGGGCCTCGTAATCCTCGACCAGTGTTCGGTTCAAAAGGATGTGCCCGCCGGGCAGGGCCAGTGTGTCGCGCACGCCGCCCGGCATGACTGACAGCCGCTGCGCCCCTGTCCGCTGGGCGAGGCGCGTCAGCCCCTCGCGCGCGGCACCCGTCGCACATGGTGCGCCGGCCACACGGGCCATACGCGCCAAAAGGTCATCGCCGATCTGCGTTTGGGTCACGGGCGGCACAACGGCCATGGCATGACGGATCAGGGCACCGGGTAGCCAGAAGATGCACACCGCTGCCACCGCAGACACGGAAAGCCCCGCACCAAGCCACCGCAAGCGCCCTTGCCGCGGACGGGCGCGGCGCACGGCGTTGCGCAGCGTCTCGATTGCCGTGATCATGTCATCGGCCTGTAGCTCGAGCGTCTCGCCCGTGTCTCCATCGGGATGATAGATCGCAGGTTTGCCACGTCCGGGCGCCCGTTCGATCGCGGCCAGGGACCAATGCGCGAGCGGCTGATCCGCCGTAGAAGAGATGGTCAGCGTCGCGTCCCCGAGGCTCACGACAACCTCGCGCCGCTGCGCATCCGCACCCGGGCGCCACAGGCCGGTCGCCTCCAGCCGTTGGTATTTCTTGAGCGCGGTCATCTGCCCTGCCTCGCCATTTTGCGGCACGCTATCACGGGGCAGGGCAGGGCGCTAGATTTCGGCGGCCTGTTTGCGCAGCTCGAATTTCTGGATCTTGCCGGTGGAGGTCTTGGGCAATTCGCCAAACACCACGCGTTTGGGCGCCTTGAAGCCGGCCAGCGTCTCGCGGCTGAACGCGATGAGGTCGGCCTCGGTGGGCGCGGTGCCGGGCTTCAGCTCGATAAAGGCGCAGGGCACTTCGCCCCATTTCTCGTCCGGCTTGGCCACGACGGCGGCAAGGCTGACATCGGGGTGGCCCATCAGCACGCCTTCAACCTCGACGCTTGATATGTTTTCACCGCCCGAAATGATGATGTCCTTGGCGCGGTCGGCGATCTGGATGTAGCCGTCGGGATGTTGCACGGCGATGTCACCTGAATGGAAATAGCCGCCTTCGAAGGCCTCCGCCGTGGCATCCGGGTTCTTGAGGTAGCCTTTCATGACCGAATTGCCGCGGATCATAATTTCACCCTGCTGGGTGCCGTCGCGGGTCACATGGGTCATGGACGCGTCCATGACGGTGATGTCCTCCATCATGGGAAAGGCGACGCCCTGCCGCGCCTTGATCGCGGCTTTGTCGGTTTCTGCATCCCATTCAGGCTTCCACAGACATTCGGTCACGTGGCCATAGGTTTCGGTCAGCCCGTAGACCTGCGTGACGTGAAAACCGAGTGCCTCGATCTTGCCTAGCGTTGCCGGGGCCGGTGGCGCGCCTGCTGTAAAGACCTCGACCTGGTGATCGAAGGCGCGGCGTTCGTCGTCCCCCGCGTTAACGATCATGTTGAGCACAATGGGCGCGCCGCCGAAATGCGTCACCCCTTCATCCGCGATGGCGTCATAGATCGCCCCGGCGGTGATGTCGCGGCAGCAGACCAGCGTGCCGCCCAGCAGCGGCATCATCCATGTGTGGTTCCAGCCGTTGCAGTGAAACAGCGGTACGATGGCCATAAAGACCGGGCGCAGCGTCATTTGCCAGCTGATCGGCGTGCCCATCGTCATCAGGTAGGCGCCGCGGTGGTGATAGACGACGCCCTTGGGCCGCCCCGTCGTGCCTGAGGTGTAGTTGAGCGACAGGCTCTCCCATTCGTCCTCTGGCATGATCCAGTCAAAGCCCGGGTCGCCCTGCGCCAGAAGATCGTCATAGGTCATGTGCCGGCCCGTCGCCGGATATCCCGCCCCCGCATCAGGGCATTCAATGATCGTCGCGCCGGTGCCCGCCGCCTCCAGCGCGGCCTCGGCCAGCTCTACGAATTGCGTGTCGGCAAGGATCACCTTGGCGCCGCCATGGCCAAAGATATAGGCGACCGTATCCACATCCAGCCGGGTGTTGATCGTGTTCAGGACGGCGCCGCAGGCCGGCACGCCGAAATTGGCTTCAACCTGCGCCGGCAGGTTCGGGATCAGCGTTGCGACCACATCACCCGGCACCACACCCATGCCCGCCAGAGCCGAGGCCAGGCGCGTGCAGCGTTCGTAATACGCGGCATAATCCACCCGGTGCGCGCCATAGACCACCGCAATGCGCTCTGGATAGACCTGCGCGGCCCGGCGCAAATGCGACAGCGGCGTGAGGGGCACGAAATTGGCGCGGGTTTTCTCCAGCCCCGCTTCATCCTGCATCCAGCCCATTGATCTCTCCCTTGATTCCAGTGGCGTGAAAGGTAGAGCAGGCAGAGCCCCAAGACAAAGTGCAAAGCCACATGACCAGCCAAGCCGACACCCGCCCCCTTGCCGCCGCCGCGTGCATGGTCGGCTCCATGGCGCTGCTTGGCTTTGTTGACAACTTCATCGCAACTATCGCGCAAACCGTATCGCTGTGGCAATTTCTGGTGGTGCGCTGCGCGCTCGCCCTGCCGCTGGTGGGGGTGCTGGCATGGCTGGGGCTTGGCAGTCTGCGCCCGCAGAGGCTCTGGGCCATCGCACTGCGCTCTGGCCTCGTGGCCTCTGGCATTATGTGCTATTTCGCGGCTCTTGCGGTCATGCCCATCGCGCAGGCGCTGGCGGGTCTGTTCACCTCGCCCATCTTCGTCTTGCTGATCTCCGCCGTAGTTCTGGGCCGCCCGATCGGGCCGTGGCGCATTGCGGCCGTTGCGCTTGGCTTTGCCGGAACGCTGGTGGTGCTGGGTGTGGGGCAGGACTTTCCCGGGCCGGTGATGCTGCTGCCGGTGGCGGGCGGGCTGCTTTACGCGCTTGGCTCCATCGCCACGCGCGAGCTGTGCGCGGACGAAAGCACCGTGGCCATGCTGGCCGGTATCCTGCTCACTCAGGCTGTGCTGGGCAGCGTGATGGTGGCCGCCTTGTGGGGCGGCGACGGGGTCAGCTTTGTCACTCGACCCTGGGTCTGGCCGATGACCCCGGCACTTCCCTTCATCGCGCTACAGGCCGTCCTGTCCGTGGCGGGCGTTTTCCTGCTGATCCGCGCCTACCAATGGGGCGAGGCCAGCCAGGTCAGCGCGCTGGAATACACCATCATGATCTTTGGCCCGGCCTTTGCCTTCCTTCTCTTTGGCGCGCCGATCACGGGTACGATGCTGGCGGGCATCGGGCTGATCATGGCCGCCGGGATCATCATTGCAGTCCGCTCGTCGTGATTGCCGCCATCTCTGCCGACTTCTTTGGGTTCCAAATATCCCCGCCGGAGGCATAGACTCTTTTCATGATCATCAGCCGCGGCCGAAACTACATCTTCGTGCACGCCCCAAAGACGGGCGGCACCTCCATGGCGCTGGCGCTCGAGGCGCGGGCGATGAAGGACGACCTGATGCTGGGCGACACGCCCAAGGCGCTAAAGCGGCGCCGGCGGCTCAAGGACGCCGAGGCGCGCGGGCGGCTGTGGAAACATTCGACGCTGGCGGACATTGACGGGCTGGTCAGCGCGGAGGAGGTGGCGCAGATGTTCATCTTCACACTGGTGCGCAACCCGTGGGATCGGCTGGTCAGCTATTACCACTGGCTCCAGTCGCAACGGTTCGATCACCCTGCGGTCGCGCTGGCGCAGCAGCTTGAGTTCCGTGCCTTTGCCCAGGCGCCGCATGTCGTGGCGAGCCTGAAGGCGAGCCCCGCACGCCACTACGTGACCGACGCCGCAGGGACAGAGCGGTGCAACGCCTTTTTGCGGATTGAACATCTTGCTGAAGATATCGCCCCGCTCGAGGCGCATCTTGGCTTTGCGCTGGAGGTGCCTCGGGCCAACAAGTCGGACCGCGACGCAGACTGGCGCTGTTACTATGATACGGCCTCAGCCGATTCTGTTGCAGCGGCCTGCGCCGAGGACATTGTGCGATTCGGGTACCGTTTTGACGGGGCAAGCGGCTGATCCCACGCGCGTGTCCGCGCAATTTGTCGAAAAACGGTGAACAATTTGCAGCAAATGCGTGGAATTGGCCCCGCAGCGCGATCCAATGCCCCATTTGCGCCCCGATCCGGACCCGAACCTGCCCCGGCGCACCCGCCAGATGTCCCCATCAACAGCGCCCAGGCTGCACACCGAAACGGGCGTCACCGATAAGGGGAAGATGAAAATGTTTGGATGGATGAAGGAACAGCGCCCGCCGCACCGCATGGCCGAGATTGGCGGGCTGTATGAGGGCGCACAGATTACGCAACACGGGCTGGTCATCGGCACGCTGGTCGCCTCGCACATGGGCTGGCGTCCGGTCGAGGCGCTGGCACCGGGTGACATGGTCCTGACCTTTGATCACGGCATGGTCCCGGTGCGCGAGGTGCGCCGCACGACCCTGTTCCCCTGCGCCACCTCGGTGCCGTCCGAACATTGGCCGCTGCACGTGCCTGCCGGCGCGCTGGCCAATGCCGAACCGATGACACTTTTGCCGGATCAGGCGGTCATGGTGGAATCCGATGCCGCCCGTGACGCAAACGGCGATCCATTCGCATTGGTTGCGGCCAAGGTGCTCGACGGGCTGCGCGGGATCGCCCGGACAGCACCGCTGGGTCAGATCGACCTGGTCACGTTGGTCTTCGATACCGATCAGGTGATCTACGCACAGGGTGGTGCGCTGGCGTTTTGCCCCTGCCCGCATATCGCGCTTGATGATGTGATCGCTGGTGCAGAGCGCCCCTACGATGTGCTCGGCGCTGCGGATGCTGCGTTTCTGGCCGGGTGCATGGCCTATGAGGACGGCGCGCACACCGCCCCCTGATATTATTTGCAGCTGCCGCGCGGGCCAGGAGGGTGGCCCGCGCGCACCCTCTCTGCGCCCGGCAGCGGGCTTGCCCGCTGCTCCGCCCCCAAACCAGGAGCCTCGGCCGGGCGCAGGGACCATACCATCCCCAAACGCGAAAGGCCCGGAGCGACATCTCGCGCCGGGCCTTTTGTTTTTCTGGGCGCTGCGCGGCGGGTGGGCGAATTTTCTTCAAAGAAAATTCCGCGCCGAAGTCCCGTTACGCGGCTTTTGCGGCCTCGGGGCCGAAGCGGCCATAGAAGCTCTCGCCGTTCTCGCCCATCTCGCGCAGCAGGGCGGGCACTTCGAACCGGGGGCCGAACTGCGCCGCCAGCGCATCGCAGCGCTCGACCGCGTAAGCGCTGCCGATGATGTCGAGCCAGCTGAACGGGCCGCCCGACCATGGCGCAAAGCCCCAACCAAGGATGGCGCCCACGTCGCCTTCGCGGATGTCTTCCAGCACGCCCTCTTCCAGCGACCGGACGGCCTCCAGCACCTGCACGAACATCAGCCGTTCCTGCACTTCGATCAGGTCGGGCTGGTCTTCGGCCAGCGGGTACTTGTCGTGGATGCCCTTCCAGTAGCCGATGCGCTTGCCCTTTTCGTCATAGTCGAAATAGCCCTTGCCGGCCTTGCGCCCCAAGCGCCCCTCGTCCTCCATCCAGACGATCAGGTCATCGGCTTCGGATGCGGGGTAGGCGTTGCCCATCGCGGCCTTGGTCGCCTTCATGATGCGCACAGCGAGGTCCACGGACGTCTCATCGCCCAGCTGCACGGGGCCCACGGGGAAGCCGAGCTGCTGTGCTGCGTGGTCAATCAGCGCGGGGGCCACGCCCTCGGTGATCATGCGCGTCGCCTCGTTGCCATAGGGGATGATGCAGCGGTTCGCGTAGAAGAAGCGCGCGTCGTTCACCACGATCGGCGTCTTGCGGATCTGCCGCACGTAGTCGAGCGCCTTGGCCACGGCGCGGCTGCCAGTCTCGGCGCCCTTGATGATCTCCACCAGCAGCATCTTTTCCACCGGGCTGAAGAAGTGAATGCCGATGAACTGCTCCGGGCGGCTGGAGGCCTTGGCCAGTTCCGAGATCGGCAGGGTCGAGGTGTTGGAGGCAAACTGGTGCGCAACCCGTGGGATCGGCTGGTCAGCTATTACCACTGGCTCCAGTCGCAACGGTTCGATCACCCTGCGGTCGCGCTGGCGCAGCAGCTTGAGTTCCGTGCCTTTGCCCAGGCGCCGCATGTCGTGGCGAGCCTGAAGGCGAGCCCCGCACGCCACTACGTGACCGACGCCGCAGGGACAGAGCGGTGCAACGCCTTTTTGCGGATTGAACATCTTGCTGAAGATATCGCCCCGCTCGAGGCGCATCTTGGCTTTGCGCTGGAGGTGCCTCGGGCCAACAAGTCGGACCGCGACGCAGACTGGCGCTGTTACTATGATACGGCCTCAGCCGATTCTGTTGCAGCGGCCTGCGCCGAGGACATTGTGCGATTCGGGTACCGTTTTGACGGGGCAAGCGGCTGATCCCACGCGCGTGTCCGCGCAATTTGTCGAAAAACGGTGAACAATTTGCAGCAAATGCGTGGAATTGGCCCCGCAGCGCGATCCAATGCCCCATTTGCGCCCCGATCCGGACCCGAACCTGCCCCGGCGCACCCGCCAGATGTCCCCATCAACAGCGCCCAGGCTGCACACCGAAACGGGCGTCACCGATAAGGGGAAGATGAAAATGTTTGGATGGATGAAGGAACAGCGCCCGCCGCACCGCATGGCCGAGATTGGCGGGCTGTATGAGGGCGCACAGATTACGCAACACGGGCTGGTCATCGGCACGCTGGTCGCCTCGCACATGGGCTGGCGTCCGGTCGAGGCGCTGGCACCGGGTGACATGGTCCTGACCTTTGATCACGGCATGGTCCCGGTGCGCGAGGTGCGCCGCACGACCCTGTTCCCCTGCGCCACCTCGGTGCCGTCCGAACATTGGCCGCTGCACGTGCCTGCCGGCGCGCTGGCCAATGCCGAACCGATGACACTTTTGCCGGATCAGGCGGTCATGGTGGAATCCGATGCCGCCCGTGACGCAAACGGCGATCCATTCGCATTGGTTGCGGCCAAGGTGCTCGACGGGCTGCGCGGGATCGCCCGGACAGCACCGCTGGGTCAGATCGACCTGGTCACGTTGGTCTTCGATACCGATCAGGTGATCTACGCACAGGGTGGTGCGCTGGCGTTTTGCCCCTGCCCGCATATCGCGCTTGATGATGTGATCGCTGGTGCAGAGCGCCCCTACGATGTGCTCGGCGCTGCGGATGCTGCGTTTCTGGCCGGGTGCATGGCCTATGAGGACGGCGCGCACACCGCCCCCTGATATTATTTGCAGCTGCCGCGCGGGCCAGGAGGGTGGCCCGCGCGCACCCTCTCTGCGCCCGGCAGCGGGCTTGCCCGCTGCTCCGCCCCCAAACCAGGAGCCTCGGCCGGGCGCAGGGACCATACCATCCCCAAACGCGAAAGGCCCGGAGCGACATCTCGCGCCGGGCCTTTTGTTTTTCTGGGCGCTGCGCGGCGGGTGGGCGAATTTTCTTCAAAGAAAATTCCGCGCCGAAGTCCCGTTACGCGGCTTTTGCGGCCTCGGGGCCGAAGCGGCCATAGAAGCTCTCGCCGTTCTCGCCCATCTCGCGCAGCAGGGCGGGCACTTCGAACCGGGGGCCGAACTGCGCCGCCAGCGCATCGCAGCGCTCGACCGCGTAAGCGCTGCCGATGATGTCGAGCCAGCTGAACGGGCCGCCCGACCATGGCGCAAAGCCCCAACCAAGGATGGCGCCCACGTCGCCTTCGCGGATGTCTTCCAGCACGCCCTCTTCCAGCGACCGGACGGCCTCCAGCACCTGCACGAACATCAGCCGTTCCTGCACTTCGATCAGGTCGGGCTGGTCTTCGGCCAGCGGGTACTTGTCGTGGATGCCCTTCCAGTAGCCGATGCGCTTGCCCTTTTCGTCATAGTCGAAATAGCCCTTGCCGGCCTTGCGCCCCAAGCGCCCCTCGTCCTCCATCCAGACGATCAGGTCATCGGCTTCGGATGCGGGGTAGGCGTTGCCCATCGCGGCCTTGGTCGCCTTCATGATGCGCACAGCGAGGTCCACGGACGTCTCATCGCCCAGCTGCACGGGGCCCACGGGGAAGCCGAGCTGCTGTGCTGCGTGGTCAATCAGCGCGGGGGCCACGCCCTCGGTGATCATGCGCGTCGCCTCGTTGCCATAGGGGATGATGCAGCGGTTCGCGTAGAAGAAGCGCGCGTCGTTCACCACGATCGGCGTCTTGCGGATCTGCCGCACGTAGTCGAGCGCCTTGGCCACGGCGCGGCTGCCAGTCTCGGCGCCCTTGATGATCTCCACCAGCAGCATCTTTTCCACCGGGCTGAAGAAGTGAATGCCGATGAACTGCTCCGGGCGGCTGGAGGCCTTGGCCAGTTCCGAGATCGGCAGGGTCGAGGTGTTGGAGGCAAAGATGCAATCCTCGGGGATGATCGCTTCGACCTTCTTGGTCATCTCGGCCTTCACCGCGGTATCCTCGAACACCGCCTCGATGATCAGGTCACAGCCCTTCAGCGCATCGAGATCGGGGGTCGCTGTGATGAGGGAGAGCATCGCCTCCTTCTTCTCCGCGGTGACCTTGCCGCGCTTCATGCCTTTATCAAGATACGCCTCGGTATAGGCCTTGCCCTTGTCCGCGGCTGCCTGGTCGCGGTCGATCAGCACAACCTCCATGCCCGCCTGCGCCGACACCAGCGCGATGCCTGCGCCCATCATGCCCGCGCCCAGCACGCCCAGTTTTTTGACCCGCTGATCCTCGATGCCCTCGGGGCGCACCGCGCCTTTCTCAAGCGCTTCCTTGTTGAGGAAGAGAGAGCGGATCATCGCCGCCGAGGACGGGTTCATCAGCACGTTGGTGAACCAGCGCGCCTCGATCTTGAGGGCGGTGTCGAAGGGCACCAGCGCACCTTCATAGACCGCTGACAGCAGCGCCTTGGGCGCGGGGAAGGCGCCGTTTGTCTTGCCGTTCACCATCGCGTTGGCGCCGACAAAGGTCATGAAGCCCGCAGGGTGATAGGGTGCGCCGCCGGGCATTTTGTAGCTCTTCTTGTCCCACTCCTTGACGCAATCGGCGTCAGAGGCGGCCAGCACCCACGCTTTGGCAGCCGCGATCGGGTCGGCGGCGACCTCGTCGATCACGCCGGCCTTCTGGGCGGCGGTTGCGGACATCATCTTGCCTTCTAGCAGTAGCGGGGACGCGTTCATCGCGCCCAGCTTGCGCACGAGGCGCGTAGTGCCGCCTGCGCCAGGGAAAATCCCGACCAGGATTTCGGGCAGGCCGTATTTTGCCTTGGGATTGTCCGAGACGAAGATGCGGTGCGTGGCCAGCGGCAGTTCAAGCCCGATGCCCGCGGCGGTGCCAGGAAGAGCCGCGGCAGTCGGCTTGGCACCTTTCTGGGTTTTCGGGTCCATGCCCGCCAGCTCGATCTTGCGCAGCAGGTGGTGCATGCGCATCGTGCCGTCAAAGAGGCCCTGCGCCGGGTTGTCACCCGCGCTTGCCTTGAGGTCCGCCAGCAGGTTCAGGTCCATGCCGCCGGCGAACGATCCGTCTTTGCCGGAGGTGATGACGATGCCTTTGACAGCCTCATCCGCGTGCGCATCGTCAATCAGCGCGTTCAGCGCCTCGAGCCCTTCGACAGACATTACGTTCATCGTTTTGCCCGGAACGTCCCAGGTGATGATCGCGACGCCATCCTCGCCCTTGGTCATTGTAAAATCGGTCATGTGTCTCCCTCCTCTAGGGGGTTCGTCTTGAGTGTCTGAATGTCGCCGGCGGAAACCGCCGACCAATTGTGGTGTCCAATGCCGCGCAGGATAGATCTCGCGCGCCAGATGCCATCTCGCTTGTGAAGGACCACGCCGCCTTGCCAGGATGGAAGCGCCTGCTCCGTCCCGCGCAGAATGTGGGTACGGTAGATGCCCACCATCTGGTTGGGGCCAAGCGAATGGGTGCCAAGCGCGGTGCGGAAAATATCGGTGATCCGGTTTCGCTCCAGCTCATGGATGTACTGGTCAAAATCGGCCCGAACGTCTTCTTCGGTGGCAAAAACCTGTGGGCCGATATTGGTAACAACCGTGAATGGCAGTTCAATCGTCCCGAGCCACGTTTTGACATCGCCGCGTAAGAAGGCATCACTGATCGTGTCCATCAGGTCTTGCAGGATGCGCAGCCGAACTGCAGGGCCATCTTCACCGGGCAGGGGGGCGCGCGGCACTTCTGGAATAAACAGCGGCCAGTGGCTGTTCTCGATGGCCGATTGGGTTTCTGCCACCATCCAGATCCCATCCCTTTTGACCAACCGGCCAATCGAAGGGTAGGGCGCCACCAGGTCCTCTCCGTCTTTGCGCACGTAGGTCACGTGATGGCCAGCGATCGAATCCTCGGACAGAAATTCGCATTCCAGCGCAACCCGTTTGTATTCGGTTGCGCCGGCCTGCCGTAGCCCCAGCCCAAAGGTGGTAAAGATCTCGCGGACATCGTCTTCGGTCTCCATGGACAGCCGTGTGCGGGAGGTCACCATCACATGCGGATAGGCGAAGCGGCCCTGCACCTTGTCGAACCCGTTCGACATCAGTGCCTGACCGACAACGTCCAGCGTGCGTTGGTATATTTCCTGCGCGGACTGTCCCATGGGGCCTACACCCGCTCGATGATCGTCGCCGCGCCCATGCCAGACGCGATGCAGAGCGTGGCAAGGCCGACTTCCTTGTCCTGCCGCTCCAGCTCATCCAGCAGCGTGCCGATGATCATCGCGCCGGTGGCGCCCAGCGGGTGACCCATCGCGATGGAGCCGCCATTGGGGTTCACCTTGTCCGGGTCCGCCTCGAAATGCTTCATGAACAGCAGCACGACCGAGGCGAAGGCCTCGTTCACCTCGAACAGGTCCACGTCGGAAAACGCCATGCCCGCATCCTTCAGCGCCTTTTCCGTTGCGGGAACAGGGCCGGTGAGCATGATGGTCGGGTCGGTGCCAATCTTGGTGGTATTGCGGATGCGGGCGCGGGGCTTCAGCCCGTGCTTTTCACCGAATTCCTTGTTGCCGATCAGCACGGCGGCTGAGCCATCGACGATGCCCGACGAGTTGCCAGCGTGGTGGATGTGGTTGACCTTCTCCAGCTCCGGGTACTTGAGCAGCGCGACCTTGTCGAAGCCCGGCATGACCTCGCCCATCGCCTGAAAGGACGGGTTCAGCGCGCCGAGGCTTTGCATGTCGGTCTGGGGCCGCATGTACTCGTCGTGGTCAAGGATCGTCAGGCCGTTCACGTCTTTGACCGTGATCACAGAGCCGTCGAACCGCTTGTCATCCCATGCGGCCTTGGCCCGACGCTGGGATTCTACCGCCAGCGCGTCGGCCTCGTCACGGGTGATCCCGTACTTTGTCGCAATGATGTCGGCGCTGATGCCCTGCGGCACGAAATAGGTCTCGAGCGCGATGGACGGATCAGCAGCGATGGCTGCGCCGTCAGAGCCCATGGCCACGCGGCCCATCATCTCCACCCCGCCGGCGATATACGCCTCGCCCGCGCCGCCGCGTACCTGGTTGGCAGCCAGGTTCACCGCCTCCATGCCGGAGGCGCAGAAGCGGTTGATCGCAAGACCGGGGATGGATTCGTCGAGGTCCGAGGCCAGTACGGCAGAGCGCGCAAGGCAGCCGCCCTGTTCCATCACCTGGGTGACATTGCCCCAGATCACATCCTCGACCGCGTGGCCGTCGAGGTTGTTGCGTTCTTTGACGGCGTTCAGGGTCTGCGCGCTCAGGCGCAGGGCCGTGACTTCGTGCAGGCTGCCGTCCTTGCGGCCCTTGCCGCGAGGGGTGCGCAGCGCGTCATAGATATAGGCTTCGGTCATCTTGGTCTCCGTTCGTTCAGGCGCGGTCAGCCGGGCTGCCGGGCATCAGGTCGTAGGGGTGTTTCCAGTTCGGCAGGGCTTCGATGTTGCCCAGCCAGCGATCGATGTTCGGCCATTCGGCGCGGTCGAAGCCGAAGGGTTCGGGGTAAAACAGGTAGCCGCAGCAGGAGATGTCGGCATTGGTCACGCCGTCGCCCACGATCCAGTCGCGGCCCTCCAGATGGCTGTTCAGCACAGTGTAGGCGCCCTTGAGGCGGCCCTGATTGAAGCCGATCACCTCGGCTGGGCGCTTGTCCTCGGGCAGGAAGTTCATCAGGAAACGGGTCACGCCGGCCATCGAGCTGAGCTTGTGATTGTCAAAAAGGACCCAGCGCAGGACCTCGTAGCGCTCCGCTTCCGCGCCGCCATGCTTGCCGGTCTTGTCGGTTATATACTGCTGGATGACGCCCGACTGGGTCAGGCAGACGTCACCGTCCTGCAGCATCGGCGCCTCGCCCATCGGGTTGAGCGCGCGGTAGCCCTCCGTGCGGGTTGCCCCGCCGAAGAAGTCGACAAAGACCGGCTCCCACTCCACGCCCGCCAGCTCAAGCGCCAGCGCGGCCTTGTAGGAATTTCCCGACTCGCCGAAGCAGTGCAGTTTCATCGTCATGTCCTTGTGCCCCTCCCAAGGCGCGGGTGTCTGGGTGCGGGACCGGGGGCCAGCCCCCGGACCCCCGGAGTTTAACTTGCAGAATGAAGTTGGTTCGATTCACGCCTTGTTAAGGTTAATCGGCCAGCCTGAATCTGCATGGCAGGCTGGAGAGCTGAGCCATGTGCAGAGTGAAGTCCCGCGCTCCCGTTCGAAGTCTCAGGCTGGTCGTTCCGGAGGGCGGGACCGATCCGCACTTCATTCTGCCAGATAAACTCCCCCCGGAGGGTCCGCCAGTCAGCCACACGCGCCGCGTTCTGCAACATCACAGCGCCCTCGCAATCAGTTCTTTCATGATCTCGGTCGTGCCGCCGTAGATGCGCTGCACGCGGGCGTCGGCCCACATCTCGCCCACCTCTGTATCGGCCATGTAGCCCGCGCCGCCGTGCAGCTGGACGCAGGTGTCCAACACCTCGCCCTGGGTTTCGGTGATCCAATACTTCGCCATGGCCGCCCGACCATCGGTCAGCGCGCCGGCGAGGTGTTCTGCCATGCATTGGTCGAAGAACGCACGGGCGACGGCGGTCTTTGTCTTGATCTCCGCAAGGGCGAAGCGGGTGTTCTGGAACTGCGTCAGCGGCCCGCCAAAGGCTTCGCGGGTGCGGCACCAGTCTATGGTCCGCGCCACCGCGCCCTCCATGGCGCCGATGGCGCCAGCGGCGATGATCAGGCGCTCTTGGGGTAGGTTCTGCATCAGTTGGTAGAAGCCCTGACCCTCACGCCCGCCGAGCAGGTTGGCCTCCGGAACTGAGACATCGTCAAAAAACAGCTCGGACGTGTCGGCGGCGTGCATCCCCAGCTTCTCGAGGTTCTTGCCGCGGGCGAAGCCGCGGGCCTCTGCCGTCTCGACCACCAGCAGGGACGTGCCCTTCGCGCCTTGGGCCGGGTCAGTTTTGCAGGCGACGATGACGAGGTCCGCGTGCTGGCCGTTCGTGATGTAAGTCTTCTGGCCGGTGAGGCGGTAGGTGTCGCCGTCGCGCACGGCGCGTGTCTTGATGGCCTGCACGTCCGAGCCAGTGGCGGGTTCGGTCATCGCGAGCGCGCCAACGAGCTCGCCGGTCACCATCTTGGGCAGCCAGCGTTTTTTTTGCTCTTCGGTGCCGCAGGCCAGCAGGTAATGCGCGACGATGCCTGAATGCACGCCGTGACCCCAAGAGGCCAAGTTCGCGCGGGAGGCTTCGATCAGGATCGCAGCCTCAAATCCGAAATCCCCGCCCGCGCCGCCGTATTCTTCCGGGATCGATGGGCAGAGCAGGCCCAGCGCGCCGGCGTCGTTCCAGGTGGACCGGTCCATCTGGCCGGCCCTGCGCCAGCGGGCAAAATGCGGTTGCCACTCCTCGTTGATGAAGCGCGCGGTCATGTCTGCAACCTCGCGATGCGCGTCGGTCATCCAACCCGGCGTTTGCCCCAAGTCCTTCAACGCTGCGCCTCCCGATTGCCCCAGATCGTAATGCCAACGACCATTGCAATCATGAAGACCGCCCAGCCGCCAGCGACCATGAACAGTTGGCCGAGGCCGGGGCCGCGTGCCAGGAGCGGGCCGACATTCATGCCAAAGGCCGTGCAGGTGCCGCCTTCGCAGGTTGCGGCGAGCGTGGCGATGACGATGGCAAGGCCAAGCAGCAACACCAGCACCATCGGGATAAACGCCCCGATAAAAACATAGCGCAGGATCAGCTCTTGCTTGGTCATTCCGCCTCCCCAGACCGAAATGCGGGGCGAGGATGATCCCCGCCCCAGCGTTCTTAGAAGTTGGCCGCGTCCAGCGCCATGACGGTGTCCGCGCCGGTCTCGATCCGGCTGAGGTGCAGCGCCGTGGCGGGCAGTTGGCGCGCCATGTAGTAGCGCCCGGTGGCCAGCTTGGTGTTGTAGAACTCGCGGTCGGACGCGCCGCCTGCCAGCGCGGCATTTGCGGCCTGGCCCATGCGGGCCCACATGAAGCCAAGGCAGACATGGCCGAACATGTGCATGAAGTCGTAGCTCCCGCTCAGGGCATTGTTCGGGTTCTTCATGCCGTTCTGCATGAAGTACATGCCCGCCGCCTGCAGGTCCTTCGACGCCTTCTTCAGCGGCTCGATAAAGTCGCGGTCAAAGGCTTCGTCCTGGCCCTGGGTGTCCTTGATGTAGGTCTTGATCATGTCAAAGAACGCCATCACGTGCTTGCCGCCGTCCTGCGCCAGCTTGCGGCCCACGAGGTCAAGCGCCTGCACGCCATTCGCGCCTTCGTAGATCATCGCGATCCGGGCATCACGGGTGAACTGGGACATGCCCCATTCCTCGATATAGCCGTGGCCGCCATAGACCTGCTGGGCCTTGATGGTCATGTCGTAGCCCTGGTCGGTCAAAAAGCCCTTGATGACCGGGGTCAGCAGCGAGATCAGCCCGTCGGCGTCCTTGTCCTCGGACCGGTGCGCCTGGTCGATCAGCTGTGCGCCCCACAGAACGAACGCGCGGGCGCCCTCGGCAAAGGACTTCTGGTCCATCAGCGACCGGCGGATGTCCGGGTGCACGATCAGCGGATCGGCCGGGCCCTCGGGGTTCTTGGTGCCGGTCACGTCGCGGCCCTGCAGGCGGTCCTTGGCGTAGTCCAACGCGTTCTGGTAGGCGACATCGGCCTGCGCGAGGCCTTGCATGCCCACGCCCAGACGGGCTTCGTTCATCATAGTGAACATCGCGCGCATGCCCTTGTGCATGTCGCCCAGCAGGTAGCCGGTCGCGCCGTCGTAGTTCATCACGCAGGTGGAGTTGCCGTGAATACCCATCTTTTCTTCGATCTTGCCCACGGCCACGCCGTTGCGGGCGCCCAGGCTGCCGTCTTCGTTCACCATGAACTTGGGCACGATGAAAAGCGACACGCCCTTGATGCCGTCGGGGCCGTTCGGGATCTTGGCGAGGACAAGGTGGATGATGTTGTCCGCCATGTCGTGCTCACCCGAGGAGATGAAAATCTTCTGCCCGGTGATCTTGTAGCTGCCATCGTCCTGCGGTTCGGCCTTGGTGCGCATCAGGCCGAGGTCGGTGCCGCAATGGGGCTCCGTCAGGTTCATGGTGCCGGTCCACTCGCAGGACACCATCTTGGGCAGGTAGGTGTCTTTCTGCGCGTCGGTGCCATGCGCCAGGATCGCGGAGGCGGCACCGTGGGTCAGGCCCTGGTACATCGTGAACGCCTGGTTCGCGGCCGAGAACATCTCGCCCACGGCGGTGCCCATCACGTAGGGCATGCCCTGGCCGCCATACTGCTCGGGCATGTCGAGGCCGGGCCAGCCGCCTTCCTTGACCTGCTCGAACGCGTCCTTGAAGCCGGTCGGCGTGTAGACAACGCCGTTTTCAAGGCGGCAGCCTTCCTGATCGCCCACGGCGTTCAGCGGGGCCAGCACTTCGGAGCTGATCTTGCCGGCTTCTTCGAGGATGGCGGAGGTGAAGTCAGCCTCCAGCTCGTCATAGCCGGGGATGCTGGATTCGGTGACTTTCAGCACGTCATGCAGCACGAATTGCATGTCTTTGGTCGGGGCGGTGTAGGTTGGCATGGCTTCCTCCGAATTGGCGTATTCTGGTGGTCGTTGCGGCGCGGCGTTTCGGGCTGCGCTGGGTTGGGTCGTCGCCGCGGTTTACCCGCGGCGCGCTTGGATCGTTATTGCTGCGCTTACTCTGCAGCGCGGGACTGGTTCATCGAGCCGAGCATCTTCTCGCCCCACTTCAACTGGTTCTTCAGGTCGTCGATGGCCTCGTTAAGCTCATCACGTTGCGATTCCATGTCGGCCAGACGGGCGCGTGCGATCTCGTAGGTCTTGGCCAGCTGGGTCTGCTGCTGGTCGCCCACATGGTAAAGATCGAGAAGCTGGCGGATCTCTTCGAGGCTGAAGCCAAATCGCTTGCCGCGCAGGATCAGCTTGAGACGCGCGCGATCCCGTTTGGTGAACAGGCGCTTCTGGCCCTGGCGGATCGGGAACAGGAGTTCCTTGGCCTCATAAAACCGCAGCGTCCGGGGCGTTACGTCATAGGCGTCGCACATTTCGCGGATCGTCATCGTGGGTTCGTTTGCTTCGGTGTCCATAGCGTCGGTCCTGTGGCGGTGTTGCAGGCCCCACTTGGGCCTCCGGGGATCGTGCTACAACACCGGGTGACGTTGACGTAAGCTGAACGTCGCGTCACTTTGAAGGTTGACGCAGGGATAAAGTTACGTCAAGCGCGGTATCGGCGGATTTCCCCCGCATTTGACAGAGGTCAATGCGCGCAACGCAAGTGCCCGGCAGGCTGGATTCAAAGCGTGAAGGAGGGAAGGAGATAGCCATGTTCAAGACTATTGTTGTGGGAATCGACGGGTCGGGCCCGTCCCAAAACGCGGTCCGGATGGCGTGTGATCTGGCCGGAAAGTATGACAGCACGCTGGCACTTGTGCACACACCGCAGCCACAAACAGTTGCCTTCGCGCTGGGCGCGATGGCGGGGTATCACGCCGTAACAACCATGCCCGATCCGGATGAGGTCAAGCGCGCGGCTGCCAAGGTCATGGACGCGGCAAGCGCCATCGCGGCAGAGGCGGGTGTTACCATCACCGCGCAGGCATCCGAACAGGGTGACCCTGCGACCCAGATCGTGGCGATGGCGGACGACACGGGTGCGGACCTGATCGTAATGGGGCGCCGCGGGCTCGGCGGGGTCGGCGCGCTCTTTATGGGCAGCACGTCGCAGGATGTCGCGCACAAGGCAAAATGTGCGATGCTGACGGTGGCCTGACATATGCCTGGCCGGGACTAAAGACCCAATTCCGCCGCGACCTCGTCCCGCAGGTCCTGCAGCTCGCCGCGGGCCTCATCAAGCTGGGCGCGCTGGTCGTCCAGCTCCTTAAGCTGCCCATCGGCCATTTCGACCCATGCGCGCATCTGAGCCTCTGTGCCTTCATGTTCGTAGATCAGCAGCCACTGGCGGATGTCTTCAAGCTGAAAGCCGAATTTGCGCCCGCGCAGGATCAGCTTCATACGGGCCACTTCGCGCGGAGTGTAGAATCGCGCCCGGCCTTCGCGGTCGGGCTGCAGAAGTTCGATGTATTCGTAATAGCGCAGCGTGCGCGGGGTCACGTCAAAGCGTGTGCACATTTCCTTGAAGGACAAACGGTCGTCGGCCATCGGTCTGCTCTCTCCCCATGGGGCAACCTAGGGCGGTCCCCGGGGGCGTGCAACCGTTTGTCGCACCTTGCGCGCGGGGTGCGGGGCTGGTTACTGATGTGGGCGCGCCCGGCAGCAAAGGATCCCGCATGGCCAGCCCCAAACTTGCCCGCCAGTTCATGGAGGCGATCCCCCATTCCCGCGATCTGGCGATGGACCTGACCCGGCTGGAAGACGGCACGGCAGAGATTGTCATGCCCTACGATGACCGGCTGATCGGCGATCCCTCCACTGGCGTGATTGCGGGCGGTGCGGTGTCGGCGGTGCTCGACACCTGCTGCGGCGCAGCGGTGATGAGCCATCCGGCCAACCCCGGCGGCACGGCAACGATCGATCTGCGCATCAACTACATGCGCGCGGCCAAGCCCGGCGATCCCATCCGCTGCGTTGCGGAATGCTATCACGTCACCCGCTCTGTCGCCTTTGTGCGGGCCACAGCCTATGACGCGGACGCGGAAAACCCGGTGGCCACTGCCTCGGGCAGCTTCACGGTGGAGGGGACATGAGCCAGGAGCCTTTGCAGGCCGTAAAGGCGCGCCGGGACGCTGCGCTAGGCGCTCTGGTCGCGCGGGTGCCCTATGCCGCCTATCTGGGCGTCACCTTTGACCGGCGCGGCGACGAGCTGACCGGCGTTCTAAACTACGCCCCCAAGCTGATCGGCAACCCGCTACTGCCCGCGCTGCATGGCGGGGTGACGGCCGCGTTCCTCGAATTGACGGCGACCATGACGCTCACCTGGCTGCGGCTGTGGGACGATCTGGAAAGCGGCGCGCTGGAGATCGAGACGCTGGAGAGCGGCACCTTTCGCCTGCCCAAGACCATCGATTTCACCACCGACTACTTGCGGTCAGGCAAGCCGCGTGATGCCTATGCCAGAGCGCGGGTGAACCGGTCGGGCCGGCGCTATGCCTCTGTGCATGTGGAGGCGTGGCAGGACAACCGCTCCAAGCTTTATGCGCAAGCCACGGGGCATTTCCTGATGCCCCGCAGCCAGCCTACAAATGACCGCACCAAATCCGCCTGACGCGGCCCCGCGACCACTGACCCACCGCCGGGTCCTGCGCATCGCGCTGCCCATCGTTTTGTCGAACGCGACCGTGCCGATCCTCGGCGCGGTGGACGTGGGCGTTGTCGGTCAAATGGGCGAAGCCGCGCCAATAGGGGCCGTCGCGATGGGTGCGATCATCCTGACGTCCGTGTTCTGGGTGTTTGGCTTTCTGCGCATGGGCACCGTGGGCCTTGTCGGGCAGGCGGCAGGGGCGGGGGATGGTGCGGAGGTCTCCGCCTGGCTGACCCGCGCCCTGCTCGTCGCGCTGGCGGGCGGCGGGCTGCTGATCGCGCTGCAATGGCCGATCTTCTGGGCGGCGTTTGCGCTGTCGCCTGCGTCAGAGGAGGTCGAACGGCTCGCCCGCCTCTACCTCGGCATCCGCATCTGGACCGCGCCGGCGGCCATTGCCGTCTACGCGCTGACCGGCTGGCTGGTCGCGATGGAGCGGACGGGCGGCGTGTTCTGGGTCCAGCTGGTGATGAACACGGTCAATATCGCGCTGTCGATCCTGTTCGTGCTGGGCCTTGAGATGGGCGTGGCGGGCGTGGCCCTGTCCACGGTGATTGCAGAGCTTTTGGGCGCCGCGCTTGGCCTGTGGTTCTGCCGCGATGCGTTCCGCCATCCAGCCTGGCGCGACTGGCCGCGCATCGTGTTGCGCGACAAGCTGGTGCGCATGGCGCTGTTGAACACGGACATCCTGCTGCGCTCGGCGATGCTGATGATCATCTTTTCCTCCTTCGTCTTTCTGGGTGCGCGGTTCGGGGATGTAACGCTGGCGGCGAACGAAGTGCTGATCCAGTTCATGTATATCACCGCCTATGCGATGGACGGCTTTGCCTTCGCGGCCGAAACGCTGATCGCGCGCAGCTATGGCCGCCGCGATCCAGGCCGGGTGCGCGGCTCGGCGCTGCTGACCTCGTTCTGGGGGCTTGTGGTCTGCGTGGTTGCGGCTGCCGCGTTCTGGCTGGCGGGTCCGTGGCTGATAGACCTGATGGCCAAAGATGCGGACGTTCAGGCGGTCGCGCGCGATTACCTGCCCTACATGATCGCTGCGCCGCTGATCGGCTGCGCGGCCTGGATGCTCGATGGGATTTTCATCGGGGCGGCGCGGGGCCGGGACATGCGCAACATGATGGCGCTGTCCTTTGTCATTTACTGGGGTGCGGTATTTGCCTTGCTGCCGCTACTGGGCAATGACGGGCTTTGGATTGCCTTGCTGGTGTCTTTTGCCGCGCGTGGGGTGACGCTGGGCCTGCGCTATCCGGCGTTGGAGCGTGGGGCGAAGTGAGGTTTTTCGAATTGGCTGCGCCAATCCGACCGGCTGGGCAAGGCGGCTTTGCCGCCGACGCCTCGGCAATACAGCTCTGCTGTGTGAGCGGGGGCTTTGCTCAGGCGGCTTTGCCGCCGAAACCCGGCAGCATATCGCACAGCGATGTGCGAGAGTGCCCAGACCCCCAGGATATTTGGAACCCAAAGAAGGACTAGAGCCAGTCCTCAATTCCGGTGCCGCGGGCCTCTTCGATAGATTGGAAGCCGTCCTTGTGAAGCTGTTCAGCGAGGCCTGTCGCGATGCGGGAGGCGAGGCTGAGGCCGCCATAAACAAGGCCGGTGTAAAGCTGCACCGCCGAGGCGCCCGCGCGGATCTTGGTATAGGCCGCGCCCGCACTGTCCACGCCGCCGACCCCGACAAGGGGCAGTTTCGTCAGGCGCGCCAGCTTGGCCAGAACGCGGGTGGATTTGTCCATCAGGGGCGCGCCGCTCAGCCCGCCCTTTTCATGGGCATGCACGCTGCGCAGGCCGCCCCGGTCCAGCGTCGTGTTGGTCGCGATGATGCCGGCAAGGCGTGCGTCCTCTGCCACCTTGGCGATGTCGGCCAGGTCCTGATCGGTCAGGTCCGGCGCGATCTTGAGGAAGATCGGCAGGCCCTTCGCCTTGGCCATCACCCCATCGAGCAGCGCGGCCAGTGCCATCGGCCCTTGCAGGTCGCGCAGCTTTTCGGTGTTTGGGGACGAGACGTTGACCGTCGCAAAATCCAGATGCGCGCGGCAGATATCCAGCACGCGGGCAAAATCATCGGCCCGGTTCGCGCTGTCCTTGTTGGCCCCAAGGTTCAGGCCAACGGGCACCCCGCTTGGCCGCCGCGCCAGACGGGTGGCAATCGCCTCCGCGCCATCGTTGTTAAAGCCGAAGCGGTTGATCGCCGCGCGGTCCTCGGTCAGCCGGAACAGGCGCGGTTTGGAGTTGCCGGGCTGGGGCAGGGGGGTGGCCGCGCCCACCTCGATCCAGCCAAAGCCAGCCTGCATCAGCGGCGCGACCGCCTCGGCGTTCTTGTCGAACCCCGCCGCCAGCCCTACCGGGTTGGGCAGGTCCAGCCCGCCAAGAGAGGTGCGCAGCACCGGATCGCTCACCGGTCCCGGCTTGGGCGTAAGCCCGGCGCGCAGGGCCGTGATCGCGAGCCCATGCGCACGCTCGGGATCCACCCGGCGCATCAGCGCCAGGCCCACACGTTCGGCGGCGCTGGTCATCCGACAGGGCTGCCCATCTGTTTGACGCGGATCAGGCGGCTGTCCTCCACCGCGGCAGTCCGGTGGATCTGCACCTTCTCGACATAGTCCTTGTCGGTGGCCATCTCGAGGAACAGGCCCGCGGCGGGGTAGTGCATCATGAACACTTCGTCCCATGCCTCGTCCGGGCCGATGAGCGTGGTTTCGGCCACCCCAAAGACGGCCATCTTCGCCCCGATCTTTTCCAGCATCGGCGCGATCAGCTTGCCATATTCGGCATAGGCCTCGGCCCCGGTCAGGCCCTTGCCAGCCCAAGGGCTGCCCTCGGGATAGTCCGCGAGTTCGCGGAACTTCAGCATGTTCAGCATCAGGATCGGTTCCTTCAGATCCAGTGCGTTGAACTTTTCGATCTGTTCCTTGGTCGGGTTAATGTAATTCGTCATGGTAAATCCCCCCTTGTGACCGCGGTAGCCTAGCGCGGTTTCAACCGAAAGTCGCGCCTGTCTGCGCCTCGCCGCAGCGAATGAGGCGGCTGTCGGATACTGCGGCTTGCCGGTGGATCACGGCACGCTGGTATTCGGCGTCCGTGACCATTGCGAGGAAGGCAGCAGCGTTCGGGTAGTAGGCGATAAAGGCGGCATCCCAGGCTTCGTCCGCGGGGCCGATCAGTGTGCTTTCAAACGTGCCGCGCCACAGGATGTGGCCGCCCACACGGCTCAGAACCGGGCCGCTGTCCCGGCCATAGTTGGCATAGGCCGCGGCCCCGGTGATGCCAGCGTCCGGGTGGCCATCGGGGTAGGCGGCAATGTTGCGGAAGCGCACGAGGTTCAGCATGTTCAGCGGCGTGTCCCGCGGCAGGTCCTTGAACGCGTCGAACTGGGCGCGGGTGGGGTCGATATGGCTCATGTCATCTCCGCCGGGAACTGATGCACGCCACCCTCCAGCGGCAGCGGCTTGGCCCAGACCACGTCCGCAAGCCGCAGCGGCGCGTAGAGGTGCGGAAAGAGCGCCCCGCCGCGGGACGGCTCCCATTTCAGCGCATCGCCAAGGGTGTCTGCCTCCAGCGCCAGTAGCCACAGGCCGGTTGCGCCTGCGAAATGTTTGGCGGCAGTCTCGGCGGCTTGCTTGGCGGTTGAAAAATGCACGTAGCCATCGGCCACGTCGATTGGCGCACCGGCCGTCGCGCCATCCGCCTGCAGGGCATCCCATTCGGGCGTGCGAAGAATTTTGTAGATCAGCATGGCACAAGCTGTGGCCGCTGGCCGGGGCGGGGTCAAGACGCCCCATGGGCTTTACCGAACGGCGCGCGCTAGAAGGCGGGCATGGACAGCGAACAGATCGGCAAGCTTATCCGCGTGGGCGCGGCGGCCGCCACGGTAGGCGTTGCCTCCTGCGTGCATGCGGCCGCCGAAAGCCTGCCCATCGGTCAGATCATGTTCTTTCGGGCGATGGTCGCCGGGGTGCTGATCGCGCTATGGGCGCGGGCCACGGCGCCGGCGCGCGACCTGCTGCCGCGCCGCTGGCGGCCGCACCTGATCCGCGGGGCGCTGTCCTGCGGGGCGATGACGCTGACCTTTATCTCGATGGCGCGGCTGCCGATCACGCAGGCGCAGACGCTGACCTTTCTCGCGCCGCTGATCGTGGTGCCGCTTGCGATGGTGCGCCTGAACGAGCGGCTGACGCGGCGCTTGGGCATTGGGCTGGGCCTTGGATTTGTGGGCGTTCTGATGATCCTTGGCTTGTCGGCAGAGGCGGGGCGCGCAGCGCTTTGGGGGGCGCTGGCCGGTGTGGCGGGCGCGGTGCTGATCGCCATGATCCAGGTGAATGTGCGCGCGATGACGGCGACGGAAACGACGCGCTCTATCGCATTGTCCTTTACGATGATTGTCGCGGTGGCCACGCTGCCGACGGCTGCGCTGGGCGGTTGGGTCTGGCCCGAGGGGGCCGCGCTTTATGCATTGATCGGCGCGGGTGTATTTGGCGCGCTGAACGTGGTGATGTTTGCCGAAAGCCTGGCGCGCGCGCCCGCCTCGGTGATTGCGCCGCTCGATTATACCGGGCTGCTCTGGGCCGTTCTGGTCGACTGGCTGCTCTTTGCGCAGATCCCGGGGCCCTGGGGCATTCTGGGCAGCGTGCTGATCACGCTCGCCGCCCTGCTGGTCGTTCTGTCACCGCGCAGCGCCGCACCGCGCACGCCTACGACCTAGCCAAGTTGCGCGCGGCTGTCGGCAGGGGCCTCAGCCCGGTCGTGCAGCCCATAGTCGCGGATGACGCCCGCGATCCGCAGACGGTAATCGGCAAAAAGGCCATCGCGCCCCTTGGCCTGCGCACCCCGATGTGCGGCCAGCTCCCGCCAGCGCTTCACGGCGGCCTCGTCCTCAAAAAAAGACAGCGACAGCAGCTTTTCGGGGGTCGTCAGGCTCTGGAACCGCTCGACCGATATGAACCCCTCAACCTCGTCTACCATGGGCCGCATGGCCGCCGCGATATCAAGGTATTCGGCCTTGCGCCCCTCCGCTGGGGTAACCTCGAAAATCACCGCAATCATGCCGCGTCCACCCGGCGCAGCCATGTCCGGTCCTCGGCGCGCAGGAACCCTTCGGCCTGTGCAAATTCGTAATTTTCGCGGCCCAGCGGATCAGCGGCAAGGCGCGCGCGGTAGTCTTCATAGGCCGCAAGGCTGGGGATGTTGTAGATCCCGTAGCCCAGAGTCGAGGACCCTTCGTGCGGCGCGAAATACCCGATCAGGTCCGCGCCGCAGCGCGGGATCGCTTTGCCCCAGTTGCGGGCATATTGCGCAAACTGCGCATGTTTGGTCGGCTCGATCTCGTAACGAATGACGCATGTCAGCATGATGTCTCTCCTTTGGCTGAGCCTTGCATAGCGGATTGCAGGGCGGCAATGCTTCGGCTACGGTCGAACTATGAAAGACGGACCAGACATCGCCCGCCTCGCGGCGCTCATCGGGGACCCTGCGCGTGCAAATATGCTAACCGCGCTGATGACGGGCAAGGCGCTGACGGCGACCGAGCTGGCCGCAGAGGCGGGCGTGACCGCGCAAACCGCCAGCACGCATTTGTCGAAACTGGCGGAGGGCGGCCTGACCGTGGAGCGGCGGCAAGGGCGGCACAAATATGTCTCGCTCGCCTCGGACGATGTGGCGGCGGTGCTGGAATCGCTGATGGGCCTTGCGGCGGGCACGGGCCAGACCCGCACGCGCACCGGGCCGCGCGATGCGGCCCTGCGCAAGGCGCGGGTCTGCTACAACCATCTGGCCGGCGATATGGGCACGCGCATGTTCGAGGCGTTCGCAGCTCGGGGGCTGATCGAACACGGCGACGACGATGTTCACCTGACCGCTGCGGGCACTGCGCACATGGCGGCCTTCGGCATCGACGTTCAGGCGCTCAACGCCGCGCGTGCGCCCCTGTGCCGGCCGTGCCTCGACTGGTCGGAACGGCGCACACACCTAGCCGGCAGTCTGGGCAGGGCCCTTCTAAGCCGGATGGAAACGCTTGGCTGGGTGCACCGCACCAAAGGCTCCCGTGCGCTGTGCTTTTCCCGGCACGGGGAGGCTGCGTTCGAACGCTGGATCACGCCGCCTAACACGTAAGCGTTACGATCGGGCGATATCGCTGCACCCGCCAACACGCTGGACGGGTGACGTATCAGTCGTCACAGTACTGTTACAAACCAAATAAACGGGAGACCTGCCGATGCGATCCGCTCTGACACTTTCCGCCGCCGCGCTCGCGCTTTGCGCCAGCCAGGCCGCAGCTGATTTTACGCTAACCATCCTGCACACCAACGACTTCCACGACCGTTTTGAGCCGATCAGCCGGTTTGACAGCTCCTGCGGGGCCGAGGACAACGCCGAGGGCAAGTGCTTTGGCGGGATCGCGCGAATGGTCACCGCGATAGGTGCCGCACGCGCCGAAACGGACGGCCCGCTCTTGCTGCTGGACGCGGGCGACATGTTTCAAGGCTCCCTCTATTTCATGCAATACGGCGGGGCGCTGGCCTCCGAATTCATGACCAAGCTCGACTACGACGCCTTTGCGGTCGGCAACCACGAGTTCAACCGCGGCCCGGAAGGGCTGGCCGAATTCATCGACGCGGTGAACTTTCCCGTCCTGTCCGCAAATATCGACGTCAGCCGGTCCAACGCCCTGGCCGGCAAGGTCCAGAAATCGGTCGTGATCGAGCGCGGCGGCGAGCGGATCGGCATCATCGGCGCACTGGCCGAGGACACGCCAGAGACATCCTCGCCCGGGCCGACGGTTGTCTTTTCTACCGCGGTCGACGCCGTGCAGGCCGAGATTGACGCGCTGACAGCCGATGGCGTGAACAAGATCATCCTGCTGACCCATCTGGGCCTGCCCGCAGACATGCGCCTTGCAGAGGCGGTGACGGGTGCGGACCTGATCATCGGCGGGCATTCACACACGCTGCTGTCGAACACCGATGACAAGGCAGCGGGCAGCTATCCGATGATGGTGAACGGCGTGCCGATCGCCACCGCCTATGCCTACAGCAAATACCTTGGCAAGCTTGAGGTGACGTTCAACGACGCGGGCGAGGTCACGGCGATCTCCGGCGATCCGATCCTGCTGGATGCGTCGGTCGCCGAGGACCCGGACACTCTGGCGCGTATGGCCGAGCTTGCCGCGCCGCTTAACGAGTTGCGCGAACAGGTCGTCAGCCAGGCGGCAGAGGCGATTGAGGGCGACCGGTCGGTCTGCCGCGCGATGGAATGCCCGATGGGCAACCTGATCACCGATGCCATGCTGGACCGGGTGAAGGATCAGGGCATCCAGATCGCATTCCAGAACGGCGGCGGCATTCGCGCCTCGATCGACGCGGGCGAAGTGACGATGGGCGAGGTGCTGACCGTGCTGCCGTTCCAGAACACGCTTTCGACCTTTGAGGTGACCGGCGCGACGATGATCGCGGCGCTAGAGAATGGTGTGGGCCAGGTCGAAGAAGGCGCCGGGCGCTTCCCGCAGGTGTCGGGCATGTCCTTCACCGTGGATCTGAGCCAGCCCGCGGGCAGCCGGATTTCCGATGTGATGGTCGGCGGCGCTCCGATCGATCCCGAGGCCACATACGGCGTGGTGTCCAACAACTATGTGCGCAATGGCGGCGACGGCTACGCCATGTTCGTGGACGCGGCGAATGCCTATGACTACGGGCCGGACCTGGCTGATGTCACCGCGGACTACATGGCGGAGAACGGGCCCTACACGCCCTACACCGATGGTCGCATCACGATGAAGTAAACGGGTTGGGGCGGCCTTCGGGTCGCCCCTTTCCACATCCAGTGCGCTCTCTGTGTAGAGCGCAGTCGTGAGCCTTGATTGGGGATAACTCCGTCCGGGGCTAGCATAAATCGCACAGAAAACGGGAAAGCTTCCACAACAAAACACCGCGCGCTAAGGTGATACACATGTGCGGACGTTTCGCCATAACCCTGCCCAATGACGCGATGGCGCAGCTTTTTGCGGCGCAGCCCGCGAATGATCTGCCGGACGTGCCGAACTTCAACGTCTGCCCGACAAACGCCGTGCATGTGATTGAAAGCGATGGCGAAACCCGGCGGCTAAGCGCAATGCGGTGGGGGTTCATCCCGCACTGGTACAAAAAGCCGAACGATGGCCCACTTCTGATCAATGCACGGGCCGAGACAATTGCTGAAAAGCCGGCCTTTCGCGCCGCCTGCCGCGAACGGCGCTGCGTGATCGTGGCGTCAGGGTTTTATGAATGGACGCGCGACGGTGACACGAAATTGCCCTGGTACATCACGCGGCAAGACGGCGCGCCGCTGGCCTTTGCCGCCATCTGGCAGGCGTGGGACAAGGGGGACGCGGGGCCACTGCGGACTTGCGCAATCGTCACGACCGCCGCAAACACTCCGATGTCAGCGATCCACCACCGCATGCCGGTCATTCTGGAACCGGATGATATCGCCCTTTGGCTGGGCGAGGCAGGCAAAGGCGCGGCACCGCTGATGCGGGCCGCGCCGGATGACGCCCTTGGCTGGCACCGGGTGGACGTGGCGGTCAATTCAAACCGCGCGTCGGGGCCGGAACTGACCCGGCCGATTTAGCCCAGCGGCGGCGTGCCGAAATTCACGATGCCCCGGGGCGCTGTCGGCTGGTCCTCGCCGTTATAGTCCTCGAAATCGACGACGCTGTCGGCGCTGATGAAGTAGTTCTTCATGCCTTGCGGAATGGTGATTGTGGCCGAGCTGCCACCGCTGATCGGGCCGACGACCCACAGGTTGTCATCGCCGATCAGGTAGCGTGGGCCCGACGTTTCGTTCACGAACTCGATCGTGTCCCCCGCGTCGACATATGTCACGATGGGAAAGAAGCCGCTGTCTAGGATAAGCACCTCGTGCTGTTCGGCGGCGGCGGGCGTTGCCATAACGCTGGCCGCAACAAGCGGCACAAGGAAAAGGGAGCGGGCCATAACGGTCCTCCGTACGGGTCATTCAGTTTTGTGCGGAGTGGCCTAGCGCGCCATTGCGGCGGAAATTCGACCGGCCCGCGGCGCCATTGCGGCGTGCCGTGCACTGGATAGTCCGGCCCATGAATGCCATATTAGCAGCAAGCCAACGCGGAGGAGGACCCGATGAACGCCGAAGCCAAGATTCTCAAAGCCAAGGATGCCCCCGATCTGGGAGGGTTTGACTGGGCCGACCCGTTCCGCCTGAACCAGCAACTGACCGAGGACGAGCGTATGGTGCAGGCGTCAGCCGCCGCGTACGCCGCCGAAAAGCTGAGCCCCCGGGTGATCGACGCATTCGCCAACGAGACCTACGACAAGGACATCTTCGCCGAGATGGGCGAGATGGGCCTTCTGGGTGTGACCCTGCCCGAGGAATATGGCGGTCTGGGCGGCTCGTATGTGGCTTACGGTCTTGTGGCCCGCGAGGTGGAGCGTGTCGATAGCGGTTACCGCTCCATGATGTCGGTGCAGTCGTCCCTCGTGATGTACCCGATCTACGCCTATGGCTCTGAGGCGCAGCGGCGCAAATATCTGCCCAAGCTGGCCAGCGGGGAGTGGATCGGCTGTTTCGGTCTGACCGAGCCTGATGCCGGGTCAGACCCCGCGGGCATGAAGACCACCGCGAAGAAGACCGATGGCGGCTATGTGCTCTCGGGCTCCAAGATGTGGATCTCGAACGCGCCCTTTGCGGACGTGTTTGTGGTCTGGGCCAAGTCGGAGGCGCATGGTGGGCGCATTCGCGGGTTCATCCTAGAGAAAGGGATGCCGGGCCTTTCGGCGCCGACGATCAAGAACAAGCTGAGCCTGCGGGCCTCGATCACGGGCGAGATCGTGATGGACGGGGTTGAGGTTGGCGAGGATGCGCTGATGCCCGATATCGAGGGGCTGAAGGGCCCGTTCGGCTGTCTGAACCGCGCGCGCTACGGGATTTCCTGGGGCGCGATGGGCGCGGCGGAGTTCTGCTGGCACGCGGCCCGGCAATACGGTCTGGACCGCAAGCAGTTCGGCAAGCCCCTTGCCGGCACCCAGCTGTTCCAGAAGAAACTGGCCGATATGCAGACGGAAATTGCGCTGGGTCTGCAGGCCTCGTTGCAGGTTGGCCGGTTGATGGATGCCGCGGAAGCCGCGCCCGAGATGATCTCGATTGTGAAGCGCAACAACTGCGGCAAGGCATTGGATATTGCGCGGATGTCGCGCGACATGCATGGCGGTAATGGGATCTCCGGCGAGTTCCAGGTGATGCGCCACATGATGAACCTTGAGACGGTGAACACCTATGAGGGCACGCATGACGTCCATGCGCTGATCCTCGGCCGCGCCCAGACCGGCGTGCAGGCGTTTTTCTGAGCGGTTTCGGCGCCTAGCGGCGCCGATCCATCGGGGGGCTCGCCCCCCGACACCCCCAGGATATTTACAACCCAAAGAAGACATGAGCCGGGTTCAGATCGTTCACGAGGGTTTTCTGCGCCGCGTCGCGGCAGCGGATTTCCCGCAGGGCGCCGCGCCGTCGGGGCCGTTGACGCCTCAGGAGGCGCGCGGGCTGTTCGAGGCGATGTGTCTGAGCCGGGCGCTGGATATTGTCAGCCGCGAGATGCAGGCGGCGGGGCGGGGGTTTTACACCATTGGCTCTTCCGGGCATGAGGGGATGGCGGCGGTGGCCCATGCGCTGCGCCCGGATGACATCGCCTTTTTGCACTACCGGGATGCGGCGTTCCAGATCGCGCGCGGCGCGCAGGCGAGGCAAGACCTTTGCCGTGATATGCTCCTGTCCTTCGCCTGCTCGTCCGACGATCCGACTTCTGGCGGGCGGCACAAGGTGCTGGGCGCGCGCGATCTGATGATCCCGCCGCAGACCTCGACCATTGCCTCGCATCTGCCCAAGGCGCTGGGGGCGGCCTATTCGATTGGCCTCGCGCGCCGGGCGCGGCCTGAGCTGGCTGTGTTGCCTGAGGATGCAATTGCGGTCGCGTCTTTCGGAGATGCGTCGCTGAACCATTCCACCGCGCAGGGCGCGATCAATGCCGCGGGGTGGACCTGCGCACAGGGGGCGCCGCTGCCGCTGCTGTTCATTTGCGAGGACAATGGCATCGGGATCAGCACCAAGACGCCCGAAGGCTGGGTACAAAACAGCCTGAAATCACGGGCGGGCTTGCAGTATTTCAACGTCGATGGGTTAGACCTGTGGGCAACCTATCGCGTCACGTCTGAGGCGGCGCGCTTTGTCCGGACGCAGCGCAAGCCGGCGGTGCTGCACCTGCGCACGGTGCGTCTTTATGGCCATGCGGGGGCGGATGTGGCGACGTCCTACCTGCCGCGCGCCGAGGTAGAAGCGGACGAGGCCAATGATCCGCTGCTGCACGCGGCGCGGGGGCTTGCTGCGCTGGGCGCGCAGACGCAGGACCTGCTGTCGGTATATGAGACCACCCTTGCGCGGGTGCGGTCGGAGGCCGAAACGATTGCCAGTGCGCCCCACCTAAAGACGGCGGCGGACGTCATGGCGTCTATCATCCCGCCTGCCCGCACGGCGGCGCGTGTTAACGGGCCCAGCGCGGCCCAACGGGCAGAGGCCTTTGGCAAGGACATGGCCCAGATGGCCAGCCCGCAGCCGATGTCGAAGCTGCTGAACTGGGCGCTGACCGACCTGATGCTGGCGCATCCCGAGACGGTCATCATGGGCGAGGATGTTGGGCGCAAGGGCGGCGTCTATGGCGTGACCCAACGGCTGCAGCAGCGCTTTGGCCCAGCGCGTGTGATCGACAGCCTGCTGGACGAGCAGAGCATTCTGGGCCTTGGCATTGGCATGGCGCATAACGGGTTCATACCGATGCCGGAAATCCAGTTCCTCGCCTATTTGCACAACGCCGAGGATCAGCTGCGCGGGGAGGCGGCGACGCTGCCGTTCTTTTCCAATGGGCAGTGGGCCAATCCGATGGTCGTGCGCATCGCGGGGCTGGGCTATCAGAAGGGGTTTGGCGGGCATTTCCACAACGACAACGCGCTGGCGGTGCTGCGTGACATTCCGGGGCTGATCCTCGCGGTACCGTCGGACGGGGCGGATGCGGTTCGGATGCTTCGGGAATGCCACCGGCTCGCGCGCGAGGAAAACCGGCTCTGCGTCTTTGTCGAGCCTATCGCGCTTTACCCCATGCGCGATGTGCAGCCGGGCGATGGCGCGTGGATGCGGACTTATCCCGCACCTCAGGAGCGCATTCCGCTCGGCGATGTGGGTGTGCACGGGGATGGGACGGATGTCGCTATCGTGACCTTTGGCAACGGGCGCTACCTGGCCGAACAGGCGGCAGTGCCGGGGGCGCGGATCATCGATCTGCGCTGGTTGGCGCCCTTGCCCGTGGATGCGATGCTGGAGGCGGTGCAGCCCTGCCGCAGCGTGTTGGTCGTCGATGAGACGCGCCGGTCGGGTGGGGTGGCCGAAGCGGTCATGACAGCCCTTGCAGAGGCGGGGTGGACACGCATCGCGCGGCTGTGCGCCGAAGACAGCTTTATCGCCACCGGGCCGGCCTATGCGGCGACTTTGCCATCTGCTGCGGGAATCAGCGCCGCCGCCCAATCTCTGATCAACCGGCCATAACCCGTTGAAATCGCTTGTTGCACACGTGTGCAAAAAAACCTTGCGATTTTGCCGCGCCGGGGCTTACGCTGGTGAGATGACGGTGGGGGACACATGGCCGAGATCACGCTAAAGAATATTTCGAAACGCTGGGGCGACTTTGTCGGCGTCGACAATTTCGACCTGACCATCGCGGATGAAGAGTTTCTGGTGCTGCTTGGCCCCTCGGGCTGCGGCAAGACCACAACGATGCGGATGATCGCGGGTCTGGAGGATGCCACGGACGGCGACATTCTGATCGACGGCAAGCGGGTTAATGACCTCGACCCCAAGGACCGGGACGTTGCGATGGTGTTCCAGTCCTATGGCCTCTACCCGC
>JBCBCP010000032.1:0-34567 GCA_038530575.1 Pseudomonadota bacterium | reverse complement strand
CGGGCCTTTGCGTCGCTGCGCAACAAGAAGCAGGCGATGCCGTGGAAGAAGCACGACAACATTCCGCTGTGAGTAACTCATGCATAGGCTTTGCGCGTTTATCTTCTTGATGCTTCTGGCGCCCGTGGCAGCTTACGCCTGTCAGGGCACGCCGATTTCGTTTTCGAACGGCGTAAATGGTTGCGTTACGCGCCTTGAAAGCACTGACATTACACAAGGCAACTTCGTCATCGGGGGCGGTCCCGCCGCTCGGCGGTCCTCCAAGTCTCAAATCGCTGTCGCTGTGGTTGAAATCGGTGGAAGCAAGCAAGCCTCCGTAGGTAAACGCGCCCGCCGTTCGATGGGACGCGAAGTCTGCACAGCATTGCGCGAGAGGGTGAAAGCTCTCGATTTACCTTGGAACAACATTTTTCTGGGGGCGCTGTTGGTCTGGCGGGACGACATGGTGTCTTTCAACACGCTCGCCAACGTCAAAACCATTGAAGACATGCGGCGGATCCCCCGCGATCAATGGCGCTACCAGCGTGTGACGCGCCCCAGGCATGACGAGTTCCATCTGACACGCGGATGCTTGGTGCGTAAACAAAAGTGACCGCCCGCTTTCATATCCTCCGCGACGAAGGCACGCTGACCCTCGCCCGCCACCTGCCGCCACGCTTTGATGTGCAGGCGTCCGCGCATCTGCCCGGCGCGCGGGCGGTGCGGCTGGCGCATCAGGTGCGGCAGGATCTGTGGCGGGCTTTGCAGAACGTGCGCGGCTTCTCCCCCGTGGTGCGGCTGGAGGCGGATGGCGCGGGCTGGCATGTGACGGCGGGCGGGCGTGTGATGGGGCGGGTCCCGCAGGGCCTTGCGGGCCGGATCGCCGCGCTGCTGGAAGACCCCGCGCGCCGGGCGCGGTGGATCAGGTGCGCGTCATGAGCCTATGGAAGAATCAGGCCTTTGCCATTTGTCACGCCGATGACGGCAAGTTCGTCGGCCAAGGGCTGCGCCCCTTCTTCGAATATCGCGACCTCGGGATCGCAGGCGCCACACGCGGCGCCTATGGAGCGCATGTGATCCGCGCAGTGCCGGGCATGGAAAGCCCGGGCACATGGCACACCCATGACCTTGATTTTCAGATGGTTTACGTCACGGAAGGGTGGGTCGTCTTTGAGTATGAGGGCACCGGTGAACACGTTTTGCGTGCAGGCTCCTGCGTCTTGCAACCACCGGGCATTGCGCACCGCGAAGTGCGCCATTCGGACGACCTAAAACTCATAGAAATTACCGCTCCGGCATCATTTGACACTGCAGAAGTGAATGCGCCATGATACGGTGGCGTATAGAGTTAGTGCGCGGGTGTTCCCGTCGTACGGCAGCCTCGGGCGGAGGAGCCACTTTGTGGGCCCGGGGCTGCCTTTTAACCTCACTGCTTGCTGCCCCCCTTTATGCCGATCAGATTGCGGTCCCATCGGGCCAGCCTGTCGAACTGTCCGAGGTTCTGGTCGATACTATTGGTACGCAGGCCTGGGTGCGTTTCCGCTTTTTGGCGCCCGACGTGGCGCGTTCGCCGGGCAAGATCAGTTACGCCGAAGCCGGACCGGACATGGAGGCGCTCTGCGCCGAAGTCGCGCTTCCCTACCTGAAAAAGTGGGCGATCCAAGCGGACAAGGTCGTGATTTCGCTTTCGGATCGAACGGTTCCCTTTGGACAAGCCGACCCGGACGCCACGCAGTTTTTCGAAGCCTACCGGATCGAAGACGGCGCCTGCATCTGGGAGGAATTCTGATGCAGACGCGATATGTTGGGCCGCTGGCGGAAAGCCGCCGGGACGCTGCGTCTTTGCGGTCACAGGCGGCATGGTTTGCACGCGCGGCATATGAATGCGCGGCATTCTGGGCTATGGTGCACTCCAGAAGCTCCCAAGGCTTCTTTACCTCAGATGGGGCTCAGGGCGTTGCTGTGGGCCCTTTGACAAGTGACAGGAGACACAGATGTCGAAGAGCATCAAGCTTGTGGCAGTTCTCGGGCTTGCCCTCGTGGCAGCAGCTTGCGGCCAGCAAGAAGAAGAATTCGTCGTGGTCGAGCCGGAGCCGATCACGGTTGAGCCGGTCAGCACCGGCAAGTTCAAGTAATTCCGGACCAGGGCGGGCGTTCGCGTCCGCCCTGACCCACACCGCGTTGCGCCGCCGGGAGGACCGGCGATGATCAAGCACCGCGGCTTTCCCGGTCGGCTGACCGGCACCGATTTCCAGTTCACCATCCGCCGTGCCAACCCCAAGGGGGCAACGCCGCTTGTCCGGCGCGAACGCAAGTCGGATCGCAAGCCCGCCGACCGGCGCGCAGACGCCGCGTTCATGGCCGCGCTGTGGTCGCAGTTTGGCGCGGAACCATTTGAACGGGGCAATCTGGACGCTGGGCGGCTTGGCTGGCTTTTGGGCCGCGAAGTTGTCGCCGTGGACGATCCTTTCGACCCGGCCGATTACGAGGCGTTGCTGCGCATTGACGAGCCGGTGGCCCGGGCCAGTTTTCCGGATGCGTTCACGGAGGGGTCGGCATGAATTCGCTATCGGCTTCTCGTTTTGCGCGAAACTTGGCTCAAATTCCGCAGGTCCAAATGGCAGGCTTGGCGCAGCAGCCATCCTGGGTCACCGTGAACCCGCCCGGTGTGTTCCCCCAGGTTCACAATGCGCCGGTGCATATTTTCGTTACCCCTTCCCTATGCGGGCAGGTGTCGCTTCCCGGCGCACACCTGCCCGCAATTTCTTTTGCAAGATCAGCCGTTTGGCAAGGTTTTGCCGAAACGGATCACGGCCTGCGAAAGCCGTTGCAGGAACCGCCATTCCTGTCATGCGTTTGCTTTGAAGATCACAGAGCAGACAAAGGACTTCCCCCATGCGGATCAAGACAACGCTTCTTGCCCTCGCCTGCGCCGCAGGTCTCGCGGCGTGCGGTGACACGCCCAATGAACAGGCCGTCGCGGGCGGCGCAGCTGGCCTTGGCACCGCCATCCTGCTGGACGGCAACCTGCTTACCGGCGCGGCGGTCGGTGCAGCGGGCAACTTGCTTTACTGTCAGAACAACCCGGGGCGCTGCAACTAAGCGCACCCCGCAACCACACGTCGCCTTGCGCCGTCCGGTCCTGTTGGGCCGGGCGGCGCTTTGCGTTCCAAGACTAAGAAAGGGACAGCCATGTTCAAAAAGATCCTGATCGCCAATCGCGGCGAAATTGCCTGCCGGGTCATCAAGACCGCGCGCAAGATGGGCATCCAGACCGTTGCCGTTTACTCGGACGCCGACCGGGGCGCGCTTCATGTCGAGATGGCCGATGAGGCCATCCACATCGGCCCGCCGCAGGCGAACCAGTCCTATATCGTGATCGACAAGATCATGGACGCCATCAAGGAGAGCGGCGCAGAGGCGGTGCATCCCGGCTATGGTTTTCTGTCGGAAAACGCCAAGTTCGCCGAGGCTTTGGAGGCCGCTGGCGTGGCGTTCATCGGCCCCCCCAAGGGCGCCATTGAGTCCATGGGCGACAAGATCACCTCAAAGAAGATCGCGCAGGATGCCGACGTGTCCACCGTGCCGGGCTATATGGGCCTGATCGAGGATGCGGACGAGGCGGTAAAGATCTCTGCGGAGATTGGCTATCCGGTGATGATCAAGGCTTCCGCTGGCGGCGGCGGCAAGGGTATGCGGATCGCCTGGAACGATCAGGAGGCGCGCGAGGGCTTCCAGAGCTCCAAGAACGAGGCGGCGAACAGCTTTGGCGACGACCGTATCTTTATCGAAAAGTTCGTCACGCAGCCACGTCACATCGAAATTCAGGTGCTGTGCGACCAGCACGGCAATGGCGTTTATCTGAACGAGCGGGAATGTTCGATCCAGCGCCGGAACCAGAAGGTGGTTGAGGAAGCGCCGTCGCCGTTCCTTGACGAGGCGACGCGCAAGGCGATGGGCGAGCAGTCGCTCGCGCTGGCCCATGCGGTGGGCTACGCGAGCGCGGGCACGGTGGAGTTCATCGTGGACGGCGACAAGAATTTCTACTTCCTCGAGATGAACACCCGCCTGCAGGTGGAGCACCCTGTGACCGAGCTGATCACGGGCGTTGACCTTGTTGAGCAGATGATCCGCGTGGCGGCTGGCGAGAAGCTGAGCATTGCCCAGGACGACGTGCAGATGAACGGCTGGGCGATTGAAAACCGCCTTTACGCCGAAGACCCCTATCGCGGCTTCTTGCCCTCCATCGGCCGTCTGACGCGCTACCGTCCGCCGGTCGAGGTGGCCGCTGGCCCCATGCTGGAGGCCGGCACCTGGCACGGTGATGCGGAGGCCGGCGAGACCGCCGTGCGCAACGACACCGGCGTTTTCGAAGGTGGCGAGATCAGCATGTATTACGACCCGATGATCGCCAAACTGTGCACCTGGGGGCCGGACCGCGCGTCGGCCATTGAGGCGATGCGCGTGGCGCTCGACCGGTTCGAGGTCGAGGGGATCGGCCACAACCTGCCCTTTGTGGCGGCCGTGATGGACCATGAAAAGTTCACCTCCGGCAATATGACCACCGCCTTCATCGCCGAAGAGTACCCCGAAGGCTTTGAGGGCGTGGAATTGCCTGAGGCGACGCTCAAGAAGATTGCCGCCTCCTGCGCCGCGATGAACCGCGTGGCCGAGATCCGGCGGGCGCGCATTTCCGGCACCATGGACAATCACGAACGCCATGTGGGTTCTGACTGGGTCGTCAGCCTGAGCGGGGCGGAATATGAGGTGAGCATTGATGCAGACCGGTCCGGCTCCACGGTGACGTTCGCGGATGACACCTCGCATCGGGTCAGCTCTGACTGGACGCCGGGCGATACACTGGCAACGATCGATGTCGATGGCGCGGAACTGGTGCTTAAGGTCGACAAGGCCAACGCCGGCTTCCGCATCCGTCACCGTGGCGCGGACCTGCGTGTGATCGTGCGCAGCCCGCGTCAGGCCGAACTGGCCCGTCTGATGCCCGAAAAGCTGCCCCCCGACACGTCCAAGATGCTGCTGTGCCCGATGCCAGGCCTGGTGGTGAAGGTCGACGTGGCCGAGGGCGACGAGGTGCAGGAAGGTCAGGCGCTGTGCACAATCGAGGCGATGAAGATGGAAAACATCCTCCGCGCCGAGAAGAAGGGCACCGTCACCAAGATCAACGCCGGCGCGGGCGATAGCCTGGCCGTCGACGACGTGATCATGGAGTTCGAATAGGGCCTTGGCGGCCCTGGTGGGCATAACCGGCGCGGGCTACCCGTCCGCGCCTGCTGCGGCCTCTTTGGCGCGGCGGATTTCCTGTTGCCGCATCGGCATCTTGTCGATGGAGCGGGAGATTTCGCGCACGTCCCAGGGGCTTGGTTTTCGAAGCTTGACGCCGCCATCCTTGCCAATCAGCACCATCATGAAACCGCGCGGGCGCAACGCCTGGCGCAGGGCGGATGCTTCGCTGGGGTCGGTGTCGACGAGCACCACGACATCCCGCTCTGCCAGCGCTTCGGGACGCGCGCGCAAAAGTTCCATCTGCTCGGTGAACGCCGGGTCAAAAGGACTGTCCGCAAAAACCACGACCGGGCGGTGCGTCCATTTGAACTGGTCAAGGTCCCGCACTTCAACTTGTCCGAACACCGGGTCAGTGTCAGGCGCTGCAGTGTCTTGGGATGCGGCCGCCGACGCGGCGCCCAGCAGCAGAACCGTCAAAAATGTCTTGAGTGTCATTCGTACTCCCTTTGCAGCCAAGGTAAGTACTTCGCGCCAAATTTCGACTGAAATTCGTTCAAAATCGAAGGTTAAACCCCTCGAAACGCGCGCCCTGATAGGCCGTCTACGCTGCAACCCGGGATCGGCCCGAGCCACGCGGCATGGCGTAAAGGGGCACATGGCCATGGACATCACTTTGCACGTTGGGGCGCACCGCAGTGCGACAACGTCGTTTCAGGCATGCCTGAGCGAAAATCTGGGCGTTTTACGGGCCGAAGGGCTGGATGCCTGGGGGCCGCGCCTTCTGCGCAAAGGGTTGTTCGATGGGCTGGGCGGCTCGGTCGTCTATCCTCGTGCAGCGGCCAAAGTGCATGGGCGGGTGGCATTGCGCCTTTCGCATGCACAGGCGCGGGGCGCTGAAACTCTGGTGGTCAGCGAGGAAAACATGCTGGGCTCTGTGCGGGCCAATGTCCGGGCGCGGCTGCTGTATCCTGACGTTGCGGACAAACTGGCACGCTATGTCGCGGTGATGGACGGGCAAGTGGCGCGTATCGTTCTGGTCGTGCGCGCGCTAGATCATTGGTGGGCCTCGGCCTGCGCCTACGCGGTTGCACGCGGGCACAGCCTGCCAAATGCACGTGCGCTAGAGGCCATGGCGGCTGCGCCGCGCACATGGCGTGACGTCGTGGCGGATATTGCCGAAGTTGCTGGCGGGGCCGAGGTGATCGTTGTGCCGTTCGAACGGGTGGCCGGCCGTCCTGGCGCGTTGCTGCGGGCGTGTACGGGAAAAGACGTCGCGTTGGCCGGTTCTGACATTTGGCGCAATCGCGCGCCAAGCGTTTCCGACCTGCACGAAGAGTTGGCCGCACGGAAAAAGCCGGCGGCACTGGTTGAGGAAGATGGCCGCTGGCGGCCTTTTACACCGCTGCAAGCCGCGCTGCTGCGCGAGGCCTATGTGGACGATATCGCGTGGCTTAGCTCCGGCGCGGACGGGCTGGCCACGTTGGCAGAGGATATTAGCCGGGCACAAGACGGGCGCAGCCCGCACGCCCTGGCATGCAAAGAAGGACATCAAGATGAGCGAGAAGACGGACGCGTGGCGTAAACTGGCCGAGGCGGAACTCAGGGGCCGCCCGGTTGACGACCTGACCTGGCAGACGCTGGAAGGTATCGCGGTCAAGCCGCTTTATACAGCCGAAGACCTTGAAGGGGTCGCGCATCTTGGCACGATCCCCGGCGAGGCACCGTTCACTCGCGGCGTGAAGGCGACGATGTATGCGGGCCGCCCGTGGACGATCCGGCAATACGCGGGCTTCTCCACGGCGGAGGAATCCAACGCCTTCTACCGCAAAGGCCTCGCAGCTGGGGCACAGGGTGTGTCGGTTGCCTTCGATCTGGCCACCCACCGCGGCTATGACAGTGACCACGAAAGGGTTGTCGGCGATGTCGGCAAGGCGGGCGTTGCCATCGACAGCGTCGATGACATGAAGATCCTCTTTGACGGCATCCCGCTCGACAAGGTCTCTGTCTCTATGACGATGAATGGCGCGGTGATCCCGATCCTCGCCAATTTTATCGTTGCGGGCGAAGAGCAGGGCGTCGACAAATCGCAGCTGGCCGGGACAATCCAGAACGACATCCTGAAGGAGTTCATGGTCCGCAATACGTATATCTATCCGCCAGAGCCGAGCATGCGGATCATTGCGGACATCATCGAGTACACCTCGAACGAGATGCCGAAGTTCAATTCGATCAGCATCTCGGGCTACCACATGCAGGAGGCTGGCGCGAACCTTGTTCAAGAGCTCGCCTTCACCCTAGCCGATGGACGCGAATACGTGCGCGCTGCGATCGAGCGGGGCATGGATGTGGATAAGTTCGCCGGGCGGCTTTCCTTTTTCTTCGCGATTGGGATGAACTTCTTCATGGAGGCGGCAAAACTGCGCGCCGCGCGCCTCTTGTGGCACCGTATCATGTCGGAGTTTGAGCCGAAGAACCCCAAGTCCATGATGTTGCGCACCCACTGCCAGACGTCCGGAGTGAGCTTGCAGGAACAGGACCCATACAACAACGTGGTCCGCACCGCGTTCGAGGCGATGAGCGCCGTGCTCGGCGGCACGCAGTCGCTTCATACCAATTCCTTCGATGAGGCGATCGCCCTGCCGACGGCGTTTTCGTCCCGCATCGCGCGGAACACGCAGCTGATCCTCCAAAACGAGACCGGGGTGACAAACGTCGTCGACCCGCTGGCGGGCTCTTACTACGTTGAATCGCTCACCCACCAACTGGCCGAGGACGCGTGGAAGCTGATCCAGGAGGTCGAGGAGATGGGCGGCATGACCAAGGCTGTCGCCTCCGGCATGCCCAAGCTGCGCATCGAAGAGGCCGCCGCCACCCGTCAGGCGCTGATCGACAAGGGTGACGAGGTCATCGTGGGGGTGAACAAGTTCCGGCTCGAGCAGGAGGACGAGATCGACATCCTGGACGTCGACAACGTCGCAGTCCGCGAGTCGCAGATCGCGCGGCTGGGCCAAATCCGCGGCAGCCGGGATGAGACCGCCTGCCAGGCCGCGCTGGAAGCGCTGAGCGCAGGGGCCGGATCAGACGGAAACCTATTGGAACTGGCGGTTGAGGCCGCGCGTGCGCGCGCCACGGTGGGAGAGATCAGCATGGCGATGGAAAAGGTGTTCGGACGTCACCGGGCCGAGGTGAAGACGCTGGCAGGCGTATACGGCGCCGCTTACGAGGGCGACGAAGGCTTTGCCGCGATCCAGAAATCGGTGGAGGATTTTGCGGAGGCTGAGGGCCGCCGCCCACGTATGCTGGTGGTCAAGATGGGCCAGGACGGCCACGACCGGGGTGCCAAAGTGATCGCAACCGCCTTTGCCGATATCGGCTTTGACGTCGACGTGGGCCCCTTGTTCCAGACCCCGGCCGAGGCGGCTCAAGACGCCGTGGACAACGATGTGCACGTCATTGGCATCTCCTCGCAAGCCGCGGGTCACAAGACCCTCGCGCCGCAGCTGGTGCAGGCGCTGAAGGAAGCGGGTGCCGAAGATATCCTCGTGATCTGCGGCGGCGTAATCCCGCAGCAGGATTACCAGTTCCTCTATGATGCTGGTGTGAAAGCGATCTTTGGTCCGGGCACAAATATCCCGGAGGCCGCGCAGGACATCCTGCGCCTGATCCGCGAGGCGCGCGCCTAGGCCCTTGTCAATCGGCGCGGTCCGGGGGCACATGGCACAAAGCCAGTGCCCCAAGGAGCGCAACCGATGATTTTGGACCACCTCGCCGTTGCCGGGGAAACGCTTGCGACGGCCCGCGCGCATGTCGAAGAAGCGCTTGGCATGCCCATGCAACCCGGTGGGCAACATGCGGTGTTTGCGACGCATAATGCGCTTATGGGGCTGGCGGACGGGCTGTATCTGGAGGCGATTTCGACAGATCCCGGCCAGCCCGCGCCGACGCGTGCGCGGTGGTTTGACCTTGATCGTTTTGCCGGTCCGCCGCGGCTGCAAAATTGGATTTGCCGTACCAATGATATGGCCGAGCTTGCGGCGTGCCCGGACGGCGCAGGCGCGCCCGTCGATCTGACGCGGGGCGATCTGCGCTGGCAGATGTCGGTGCCAGAGGATGGCGTTTTGCCCTTTGACAACGTTTGGCCCGCCCTAATCCGGTGGCAGGTCGACGCACACCCGGCGCAGATGCTGAAGCCGACAGGGGTTGCATTAAAGCGGTTGGTGCTATGCCATCCGGAGGCGGACTCGCTGCGCGCTGCCTTGCGGCGCGTGCTTAGCGACGCCCGCGTCGTTGTGGAGGCCGGTGAACCCGCGTTAAGGGCCGAGTTTGAAACACCTCACGGGCCGCGCACGTTATGATCCGTGCGGCGGAGGCGGGCGATGACGCGGCCATCGCGGCGCTGTGGAACACTGTTATCGCCGCCCCCCATATCACCTTCACGACCGTGCCAAAGACAGCATCCGATATTGCCGCGCAGCGCGCATTGCATCCGGTGTTGGTCGCCGGAGCGGTTGATGGTTTTGCGACCTTCGGTCCGTTTCGGGGCGGCCCGGGCTACGCGAAATGTGCTGAGCTGTCTGTGCATGTCGCAGAGCATGCACGTGGCAAAAGGATCGGTTTTGCACTTGTCACCGCGCTTGAGGAGGTCGCGTCGGCGCAGGGGTTGGATGTGCTTGTGGCCGGGATTTCGGGCGCCAATCCGGGCGCTCAGACCTTTTTCGCGCGGCTCGGCTACGCCCACGTCGGCAATATGCTCGGTATTGGGGCCAAGCACGGGCGGCGATATGACCTTGTCCTGATGCAGAAATACCTGCCGAGCCATCCTGACTTCGGCCTGCCAGAGCGGTAGAGTGCACGCCATGTCGCTGTGGAGCCGTATCACTCAAGCTATTTCAGCCCTCACGAGCGGTGAAGGCTTGGCCGAGGTTTTTGACCGCTTGCGCACCCCGCCGGAACGCAGCGTCGCCTTTGCCATTGCCGTGATCGCGCTCGGGGCCAAGATGGCTAAAGCAGACGGGCAAGTCACCCGCGATGAGGTCACGGCCTTTCGCGAGGTTTTCCACATAAATCAGCAGGACGAGGCAGGCGCAGGCCGGGTGTTCAACCTTGCTCGGACAGATGTGGCAGGCTTTGAAGAATACGCCACCCGGATTGAGGGGATGTTCCGAGACCAGCCGGACACGCTTGTTGACCTGCTCGAAGGGCTCTTTCACATCGCAATGGCGGATGGGTTCTATCACCCGAGCGAGAATGCATTTCTCTCCCGCGTGGCGGAAATATTCCGCGTGCCAGACGCGCAGTTCAACGCCTTGCGTGCCCGTTTCGTGCCAGACGCGCCGCGCGATTCTTATGCGGTGTTGGGTCTTGAGCCAGGGGCCAGTTTTGACGAGGCACGCACCGCGTGGCGCCGATTGGTTCGAGAAAACCACCCCGATGCGATGCTGGCGCGCGGTGTGCCTGAAGAGGCCATTCGGCTGGCGGAGCGGCGGATGATCGACATCAATCGCGCATGGGAGGACATTTCGGGCAAGGGGGCGTGATGCGCATAGCGACCTACAACGTTGAATGGTTTGACGCGCTCTTCGATGACGATGGCCAGCCGGTCGCTGACGATGCGCGGTCCCGCAGGCACGGCGTGACGCGGGCGCAGCAGCTTGAAGCACTGGGGATCGTTTTTACCGCGATGGACGCGGATGCCGTGCTGGTGGTCGAGGCGCCGGATCAGGGCCGCAAGCGGAACACCACCCGGGCACTTGAGGCGTTTGCCGCGCTGTTTGACCTGCGTGCGCGGCGGGCCGTGATCGGGTTTGCCAATGAGACACAGCAAGAAATCTCCTTGCTCTTTGACCCTGATGCATTGAGCGCCCGGCATGATCCCCAGCAAAGCCGCGCCGCGCCGCGTTTTGATGGGACGTTTCGCATTGATCTGGATGTGGATGATACAGCCGACGCGGTTGTCTTTTCAAAACCTCCGCTTGAATTGGCTGTGGAAACCTCGGGCGGGTTCGTCTTTCGCATGATCGGTGCGCATCTGAAGTCCAAGGCACCGCATGGCGCGCGCACCCGGGATGAGGTGATGCAGCAGTCGATTGCAAACCGACGCAAACAGCTGGCGCAAGCGATCTGGCTGCGTGGGCGGATCGAGACCGCGTTGACCGAAGGGCCTTTGATCGTTGCAGGGGACATGAACGACGGCCCTGGCCTTGACGCCTATGAAAGCCTCTTTGGTCAGTCTTCGGTAGAGATCCTGCTTGGGCAGGAGGGGTTATTTGACCCGCATGCGGCGAAAGCATTGGGGCGACGTCCAAACCTCGCTGCCCCTACAACCGCGCGGTTTTGGATCGAAAAGGAAGGTCGGTATCTGCAAGCGCTTCTGGATTACATCATGATCTCGAATGACCTGCGTGCGCGGGCGCCGCGCTGGCGGATATGGCATCCGCTTGACGATCCGCGCTGCTGGGCCGTGCCAGAGCTGCGTGATGCGTTGGTGGCCGCATCCGATCATTTTCCGGTGACGCTTGATCTGGATATTTGATCGTCACTTGCCCATATCGACGTGATGAAACGCCTCGTTTTAATCTTGTTTCTCTGCGCAGCGCCTGCGGCAGCGCAGGAGGACGGCCCTTCCTTGATGGAGCGGGGCATGCAGCTTTTTCTGGAAGGTTTGGCGCAGGAGATGGAGCCGGCGCTGGGTGAGTTGTCCGAGCTTGCGCAGGAATTTGGCCCGGCTCTGCGCGGCTTCGCCGAAGCGATGGGCCCCGCGTTGCGCGACCTGATGGAGCGGGTCGATGACTGGGCGCTCTATGAATTGCCTGAAATTCTACCGAATGGCGATATCATCATTCGCCGCAAGTCCGATGCGCCGCCACTCGACACGCCTATTGACATTTAGACGATACCCACAGGATTTTGCGCGCCAAAGTTGCAATTTCGAAAGGGCTAGCGAGAGGGTGTCCACAGCGGATCGCTAATTCCCTATCTGTGCGCCGCCAATGAAAACGGACAGGTCAGCCTCTAGTGCGCTCGCCAAGGCGCTCAGACGTGACGCGGCCACCTCGCCGTACAGCGGTCCCGCCTCGTCGGTCAGGTGCAGTTCCAACTCGCGCCGCTTTGGACGCCACGTAAAGCGGCCCATTTCGCCGCCTGCCTGCATCCAGAACATGGCGCCAAAGCGCATGGCGCGGCCCAGCACCTGCGCGTCCAGCGCCTCCTTTTCGGTCAGCATCGACAAAAGCGGGCCAAGGCGCGTGCCGTCCTGTTTCGAGCTGTAGCGATACATCAGCGCCACCCCGAGAAAGACCCGCTCTGCATGTTTCAAGCCGCCCAGATTGGCGCGGGTCGCGTTGTCAAAACAGACCTCCGCGCGGTAATCGGGATGCGCGCGCCAACTGACGTCGTGCAGTAGGCAGGCCGCCTTGACCAACCGCTTGCGGTGCTCGGGCATGTTGCGGAAGAGCGGTAGGATAAACTGATAAAGCTGGCGGCCAAAGCCGGGCAGTCGGGCGTCCTTCGCCTCGGCAAAGCGGCAGGCCTCTATCAGCGGGTCGCGGTCGCGCAGGCGCTGCGGCATCTGTTCATACAGCATACCTTCGCGGATGCCGTAGGAAGACACGGCGATGTCCTTGGGTTGCACCGTGCGCACCAGCTTGCCCAGCACCTCGGCTGCGTAGGGCACCAGTGCCATCCGGGTTGAAGAAATGCCGCAATCGGAACGCAGTACGTCGAGGTCGGCATCCGCGATGTAGCGCACGGTTTGCCGGACCGCATCACGGCTCATCCGATATTCGTGCAGCACCTTCAGGGGATAACCTCGGCGAAACATATCGATTTTGGCAATTGCGCGCCACGATCCACCCACAAGGAAGAGCCGGTCGCGTTGTGGGCCGATCTCGGCCGTCATCCGCGCCAAGGTCTCTGCAATGTGGGCTCGGCGTGCTTTCTTTCCGCCCTTCATGCTCTGCAGCTTAAGCGGCCCGAGCTGTGCGCTCACCCGCCGCCCCACGCGGCCCCCGCTGATTTCCGCCAGCTCCATCGAAGAGCCGCCGATGTCGCAGACAAGCCCGTAAGACCCGGGCCAGCCCAGCAAAACCCCTTGGGCGGACAGCCGCGCTTCTTCGCGCCCGTCGATCACCCACAGCTTGATGCCGGTTTCGGCCTGCACCTGCTGTTGAAACTCCGGCCCGTCGGTGGCGTCGCGCACCGCGGCGGTGGCCACGGCCGTCAGCGGCGGAAGGTCCATGCCCTGCGCAAGCCGTTGAAAGCGCCTGAGCGCCGAAAGTGCGCGCAGCTTACCTTCAGGGTTCAGGTGCCCGGTTTCCCCAAGCCCGAGGCCCAGCGCGCACATGATTTTCTCGTTGTAAAAATAGGCGGGCGAGCGCGCGGCGCCGTCAAACACGACAAGACGCACAGAGTTGGAGCCGACGTCAACAACGCCGACACGCGCCAGCGCCCGGGCAGAGGGATCGTCGAACAAGGGGCGCCCAAAAGGGCCCCAGTCAGGCGCGCTGTCGTTGTTGCCGTCCATGCCATCCCCGGCGTTGTGCTGGCGCACCGTGCCGCAGCGGCGCCGATGGGTCAATGTGGGCCGGTGCGTCAGTTATGCGCGTGCCGTATGGTCAGTCTGCCTCGTGCGTAAGCTTTGGCACGTCGCTTGCCCCGGCCTTGCCCCGCCCCGAAAGCGACGGGTTTTCCATGAAAAACCGGTGGCAGTTAAAGGCAAATTCGCCCTCGGGCACCGGCTCGCGGGTAAAGCTGCCGTCGGGCGCCATGATCCAGCTTTGCGCGACATCGGCGAGGTTCGCGGCCATGATTTGCCCGACGATTTGCGCTTTCACGGTGGCGTTGTTGAGCTCCACCAATGTTTCGACCCGCCGGTTTAGGTTGCGGCCCATCCAGTCGGCGGAGGAGATAAAGACGCGCGCCTTCTTGTGCGGCAGGCCATGGCCCGCGCCAAAGCAGACGATGCGGGAATGTTCAAGAAACCGGCCCACGATGGATTTCACGCGGATGGTCTCTGACAGCCCCTTGATCCCCGGCCGCAGACCGCAGATGCCCCGCACGACGAGGTCGATATGCACACCGGCCTGGCTCGCCGCATAAAGTGCGTCGATCACTTCGGGATCGATCAGGGAGTTCATCTTGGCCCAGATCTGCGCCGGTTTGCCCGCGCGGGCGTGGTCCGCTTCGGCGGCGATCATCTCAAGCAGGCGGGGCTTTAGCGTGGTGGGCGAAATGGCAAGGTTTTCCAGCGCCTCGGGCTCGGCATAGCCCGACAGGAAGTTGAACACCTTGGTCGCGTCGCGCCCCAGCGCCGGATCGCAGGTGAAAAAGCTGACGTCGGTGTAGATACGCGCGGTGCCCGGGTGATAGTTGCCGGTGCCGTAATGGGTGTAGGTGACCAGCTTGCCGCCCTCGCGCCGGACGACCGTGCTGATCTTGGCGTGGGTCTTGAGGTCGAGAAAGCCGTAGACCACATGCGCGCCCGCCCGCTCCAGCCGCCGCGACTGGCGGATATTGGCCGCCTCGTCAAAGCGGGCCTTCAGCTCGACCAGCGCGGTGACGGATTTGCCGTCCTCGGCGGCCTCGCACAGCGCCTCGACGATGGGACTGTCCTTGGATGTGCGATAGAGCGTTTGCTTGATTGCCACCACGTTCGGGTCGCGCGCGGCCTGTTGGAGAAAGCGCACGACCATGTCGAACGTCTCGTACGGGTGGTGCAGCAACATGTCCTTTTGCCGGATCGCGGCAAACATGTCGCCGTCGAAATCGGTAACCCGCTCGGGGACGCGCGGTGTATGCGTCGGCCATAACAGGTCTGGACGTGCATCCAGGACCAATTCACGCAGATCGGCCATGCCGATCATACCATCAAGCTCGATCGTTTCAGCCTCGCCAACGCTCAGCTCGTCCATGATTAGCGCTTTCAGCCCCTCGGGTGCGCCCGCTGACAGCGTCATACGCACCACTTCGCCGCGGCGGCGACGCTTCAAAGCTACCTCGAATTCACGCACCAGATCCTCGGCTTCTTCCTCAACTTCGAGGTCGCTGTCGCGCAACACCCGAAATTCGAAGTGACTGCGCAGTGCGTAACCCGGAAATAGGCTACCGATCTTTTCAAGCAGCAGGATTTCGAGCGGCAGGAACCTGTGCCCCTCGCCGGGCAACGCAATAAATCGGTCAATCTGCGCCGGGATGGGCAACAGTGCCTGCAGCGCGCGTTTGTCCTTTTTGCGCTCGAGCTCGACCGCGAGGGCGTAGCCAGTGTTGGGAATGAAAGGGAAAGGGTGCGCGGGATCGATGGCCAACGGCGACAGGACGGCGAAAACCGAACTGATGAAGTAGTCATCGAGAAAGGCGCGGTCTGCCTCGCTCAGGTCCGCGGCGGTCAGCACGTCAATCCCTGCGTCCTCCATTTCCTGCGTCAGGGTGACCAACGTTCGCTGCTGCCGTGCCATCAAGCGGCGTGCGTCTTCGTCGATCAGCACGAGTTGGTCCGCGGGCGACAAGCCATCGGCGGCGGGAGTTGTGTTGCCCGCCATTGCCAGCTCGCGCAGGCCAGCGACCCGGACTGTATAGAATTCATCAAGGTTGATCGCGCTGATCGACAGAAACCTGAGCCGTTCAAGCAGTGGCACACGGGGGTTATCGGCCTCTTCCAAAACGCGCCAGTTGAACGCCAGCCAGCTGAGCTCGCGGTTGACGAACCGGCTGGGCGCCGCCGGATCCAACCCAGGCAGATCCAGAGGGGCCGGAAGCGCGGCTTTCAGAAAATCGGAATTGGCTTTGAATTTTGTCATGGGTGCGGGTGTGCCGGGGGCGTGTAACAGGTTCTTAAAGGATGCCACTTATGGGCTGTGTCCGGCGTCGCTGTCCAGCACCTCTGCGGCGAGTGGGCGTGTGATGGGGCGTTGCTGGCCCAGCGCAGCGGCATCAAGTGCGGACACGATACGCCCCGCCGCCGCAAACGATCGGTCCATGCGGCCGACAAGGTAGGGGATAACATCGGGCCGCGGGGCCAGTTGCCGGTCGGAGAACAGCTTGGCCAGAACGCCCGCGAGCAGCGCGTCATCTGGTGGGGACAGAGGGGCAACCGGCAGGGCGGCCATGCGACTGGCCAGATCGGGCAGCGTCAGGCTCCAGTGCGCAGGCTCTGCCGCGCCCGTCAACAGGAGCGGAACCGCCTGCGCGGCGCACAGGTTCGCAAGATGGAACAGCGCCGTTTCTGCAGGCGTGCCCGCAATCTGCGGGACATCCTCAACTGCGATAGGGCAGGCGGCGATACTGGGCACGTCCGCGTCTTGCAGTGCACTGGCGGCCATTACCGTTCCACCCGCAAGGTTTGCCCAGACATGCGCAAGGTGTGTCTTGCCCGCACCTGTCGGTCCGATCAGTGCGCAGCGGGCCCCGGGCCAACGGTGCCAGCCTTCAATCATGGCAACGGCCACAGCGTTTCCTGGTGACACCATGAAGTCCGCCCGACCGAGCGCTGGGCGCGCAGGCAAATCAAAGCTGAGCTGCTCTGCCATTAGTCGGTGTCGATGCTGTCCGGGATGGCGGCGCCGTCCGGGTCGGTGCCGATATAAAGCTTGGATGTTGTGTACTGCCCAATGAGGAAACGCACAACAACTCCGATTGCCGCCGCCACCGGCACGGCTACCAGCAGTCCGACAAACCCGAAAAGCGAGCCAAAGACGGTCATCGCAAAGATCAGCCAGACAGGGTGCAGACCCACATTGCTGCCGACCAGCTTGGGGGTCAGGATGTTCCCCTCAACCACCTGTCCGATCCAGAATATTACCGCCACAGCGCCAAGAGACAGCCAATCGCCCCAGAACTGGAACAGCGCAAGTCCTATCGCCAGCGCGCCGCCAATCAGGGCGCCAAGATACGGAATAAACGTAAGCAGACCCGCGATAAATCCGACAACAAGGCCAAATTGCAGTCCAACGATCATCAACGCGACAGCATAATAGGTGCCCAGGATGATACAGACCGTGCCCATACCGCGGATGAAGCCGGCAAGCGTCCGGTCAATCTCGGCGGCAAGGGTGCGGATCACAGGCGCATGATCGCGCGGCAGAAGTGCGTCGATGCGCGCGACCATGTTGTCCCAATCGACCAGCAGGTAGATGGCAACGACCGGTACGATGACAAACAGGACAACAACGTTTATCAGCCCCGCCGCCGAATTCAGCGCAGTGTTTAGAAACTCGCCTCCGCGGCTTTGGATCGTTTGGCCGATCCCCGCCAGTGACTGCCGGACGGTGGAGCCTTCATCCAGCAGTGAGGGGAACCGTTCTGTCAAAAAGCCGCCCAGATCGAGCGCCAGCTGCGGAACGATATCGATAAGCTGCAGGGTCTGGTTGATCAGCGTCGGTATGATGAGCAACGCGCCAATGACAAAGATCAGGAGCGCAACGACCGTGATGACCGCCACCGCAAACGTGCGCGAGGCGCCCATACGCTCAAGTCGGTCTGCAACGGGATCGAGAAAATAGGCTATCGCGCCGCCGAGCACGAATGGCAACAGCTGGTTGCCAAGAAACCACAGCAGAAGGACGAACACCGCCGCGGCGATGCCCCAATAGCGCAACTGATCTTTGACGGGCAGGGCCATGCGCGCTCCGCGTTGAGAGGTCCTACCTCTTTCATCGCGCCTTTGCGCCGCTGCTTCAAGGGTTTGTTCGTACTCTACGCAGTTGGAGTGAGGGGCCAGCCCCTCACACTCCCCGGGATATTTCAGACCCAAAGAAAAACGGGACGGGCCACTAAATGGACCATCCCGTTGAAAAATGCCTGTCCGGCCTTCTTCGGGTGCGGTCATCGGCGTCCCCGCCTGTACCGCATCGACACCCTGTTACATCAGGGTAAAGAAATCCTTACAGCTCTTCTTTGGGTTTCAAATATCCCGGGGGGTCTGGGGGGCTGGCCCCCCAGTTGGTCGGACCGGGCGCAGCCGGTCCGAAACCAGGTCAGTGGCAGTCGGGACGCGTGCCGGGCAACAGGACCTTGTCGATCACGTGGATCACGCCGTTGTCGGCCTGAATGTTCGCGATCACGACATTTGCCGTCTGGCCGGTGCCGTCGGCGATGGAGACGCCAGATGCACCCTTGGTGATGCAGGTCCGCTCGGACGCCAGGATCGGCTTGAAGAAGTTCGAGCCACTGGGGATCATCTCGGCGGTCAGTTTGCGGTCGTCGACGTGGTAGAGCAGCACGTTTGTCAACTGCTCCCGGTTTTCAGGCTGCAACAGCGTTTCAACTGTGCCAGCGGGCAGCGCGGCAAAGGCATCGTTCACCGGGGCGAACACTGTGAACGGGCCGGGGCCGGACAGGGTTTCGGCGAGGCCTGCGGCGCTTACAGCAGCCACTAGGGTGGAGAACCGCTCATCGCCCGCAGCGATTTCAACGATGTTGGCCGCGGAGGCGGAGGAGGCGGCACCGGCCACGACGGCGGCGGCAGCGAAGCGCTTGAGGATGTTCATCTTTTCATACCTTTCAGTGTTGGACAGCCCGGTGTTGGGATGTGCAAAGGGGTACGGTGGCTTTGTGCGACTGGATGGCGCGCTTCACGGTTCCGTGACACGCCGTGAAGTATTTCGCCGATTATTGTGGCGGTCCGAGCCGCAGTGATTGCGGGGCGCGGGGCGATGGCCTAATCAGGCGCCCAGACCTGACTGGAGCCGCCCCATGCGCCTGACCCGCTATTTCCTACCCGTTCTCAAAGAGACGCCTGCCGAGGCGCAGATCGTCAGCCACCGCTACATGCTGCGTGCCGGCATGATCAAGCAGGCCAGCGCGGGGATTTATTCGTGGCTGCCGCTGGGCTTCAAGGTTCTGCGCAAGATCGAGGATATCGTGCACGAAGAGCAGGCGCGCGCGGGTCATATCGCGATCCAGATGCCGACGCTGCAATCGGCGGATCTGTGGCGTGAAAGCGGGCGCTATGATGCCTATGGCGAGGAAATGCTGCGCATCAAGGACCGGGGCGGGCGCGACATGCTCTACACGCCCACGGCCGAAGAGCTGGTCACGGATATCTTCCGCGCCCATGTCAGCAGCTACAAGGACCTGCCGCTGACGCTTTACCAGATCCAGTGGAAATTCCGGGACGAGATCCGCCCCCGTTTTGGCGTGATGCGGGGCCGGGAATTCTACATGAAAGACGGCTACAACTTTGATCTGACAAAAGAAGATGCGCTGCATGCGTACAACCGGCACTTGGTCAGCTACCTGCGTACGTACGAGCGCATGGGGCTGCAAGCGATCCCGATGCGCGCTGACAGCGGGCCGATTGGTGGTGACGACACGCACGAATTCCTTGTGCTGGCGGAGACGGGCGAGAGCGAGGTGTTCTATGACAGCGCGGTCACGGACCTGACCTTTGGCGATCGGGCGATCGATTATGACGACGCCGCGCAGTGCCAGGCGGTGCTGGAGGAGTTCACCTCGAAATACGCGCGCACGGACGAGACCCATGACGAGGCCGTCTGGGCCGAGGTACCCGAAGACCGCCGCCGCGTGGCGCGCGGGATCGAGGTGGGGCAGATCTTCTATTTCGGCACTAAGTATTCGGAGCCTCTGGGCGCAACCGTGCAAGGCCCTGATGGCAAGGCGGTCCCCGTGCATATGGGCAGCCACGGCATTGGCGTGTCGCGTCTGCTTGGAGCGATCATCGAGGCGTCCCACGACGATAAGGGCATCATCTGGCCCGAAGGTGTCACGCCGTTCCACGTGGGGATCGTGAACCTCAAGCAAGGCGATGCGGAGGCCGACGCGGCGTGCGAGGCGCTTTACAAGGCGCTGGAGGCGGCAGGGCTGGAGCCGCTTTATGACGACCGCGACGCGCGCGCTGGCGAAAAGTTCGCCTCGATGGACCTGATCGGCCTGCCGTGGCGCATCACCGTTGGGCCGCGCGGGCTGAAGGCAGGTGTCGTCGAGCTGACCAGCCGAAGAACCGGTGAGAGTGAAGAGCTTGCGCCGAAGGATGCGCTGGCACGACTGATCGACATTTATGCCCCGCACATGGCGCATTCCTCTGCGCAGTGGGCCAAGGTGGCGCGGGCCAGCGTGCAAAACGCGCTGTAACGCCGTGATCCGGGCGGCGCTCATCTGGTTGTCGCTGGCCGCGCCGGTCTTTGCAGGACCAGCCGAGGTTGAAGCCGCCTATGAGCGTTGGCTATCCGAGCGTGGCGGTTCGGGCGTTCTGGTGCAGATGCAGGACGGCGCAGTGACGGCGCGTGCGGGCTTCGGCATGGATGTGGACGCGCCGGTGCCTCTGGCCTCGCTGTCCAAGGCGATCACGGCCGTTTGCGCCTTGACGTTGGTTGCCGAGGCGCGCTGGACCATCGGGACCACGGCGGAGGGCGTTCTGGGTTATGGCGGTGACGTGACCGTGGCCGAGTTCATGACCCACACCAGCGGCCTTGGCCCCGACGCAACACAAGGCTGGCGGGCCGGTTACCTGCCCATCGCCCGCGCCCTCGCACCGGATGTCGCGCGAAAGGCGCTGGAACGCGGTGTCACAAACAGGGGCGATTTCGCCTATAACAACGAGAATTACGCGGTACTGGGCGAGATGATCGCTGCGGAAACCGGCCAGAGCTATGGCGATGCCTGCGCCGCCCGCGCTTTGGCGCCCGCAGGGGTTTCGGGTGATGCCGCGCCGCGGGTTGCCCCGATGCAGGCATGGGGTGGCTGGGCCATGCGGGTGGAGGACTACGCAGCCTTCGTGCATCACTGGTTCGCGCCTGACGGGCTTGTCGGGGCCGATCTGCGGAACTGGCCGCGCCACCACTTTGAGGGCGAGGGGTACTGGTACGGGCCGGGGATGTTTGCGCGGCCCTGGCGGGACGGTGTGAACCACTGGCATTTTGGCTCGTACTGCTACCCCGGGCAGCTCAACCTTGGCGCCTTTTCCGTGCGCCTGGCGACGGGGTGGTCTGCGGTTGCGGGTTATGACCTGTGCCTCGAATGGGAAGATATGCTGGCGCTGGATCAGGCGTTGACGCGCGCAGCGGCACAAGGACGCGGCGAATGATCGGGCGGGCGTTGATCTTGTCGGGCGGGGTTCTGGTGGGGGCCGCGGGCTCGCAGTTTCCCGAGTTCTCTCAGCAATACGTCCAGCGGCTTGGCGGGGCGGTCGATGCTCTGGGCGAGGTTGTGGCGGATTTTGACGCCTCGGCGGCGTCGGTTGGCCTGACACGGGAAGCCGCGCTGGAGCAGATGGGCGGGACGGAGTTTCTTGACCGCCGGCGCACCGATATGACCCGAACAATTGCGCGTTACGAGGCGCTGCGTATGAATCTGGCCGCGGTTGCGGGCGCGGGACCGTTCATGCGCGCCTATCATGCGTCAGCGCTATCGGATGCAGAGGTGGCAAGGGCAACCTGGAGCGCCTATTCGCCCGCTGTGCCCCTGACGATGCCGGGCGCGGTCTTTGGCGGCACTGGTTTTTTGGCGGGCATGTTGGCGGCCTGGGCGTTGATCAAGGCCGTGCTCTGGCCCATTAGGCGTCGCCGCGCCGAAGTGTCAAAGGAGCCCGGGCCCGACTGAAAGCCGGGCCTCGGGCCGTGATCATCAGGCGGCAAAGCCCAGTTTTGCCACGTGGATTTCGAAGGTTGGGTGCATGTCGCCGCCCACGATGCCTTCCTTGTGGTGCCGGAAGATCGAGCGCCAGTAGGGCTGCACGACCACGCCTTCGTCCTGCATGATCTTCTGGATCTCTGCCATGACCTCGCGCCGCTGGTCCGCGTCGGCGATGGACATGGCCTGGCCCAGTAGCTGGTCGAACCGCTCGTTCGCAAAGGCGGATTCATTCCACGGCTCGCCAGAGCGGTAGGCCAGCGCCAACACCTGCACGCCAAGCGGGCGCTGCGCCCAGTCGGTCGCCGACAACGGGTACTTGGCCCAGTCGTTCCAGAAGGTCGATCCGGGCAGGATCGTGCGCTTGACCGGGATGCCCGCATCGCGCAGCTGCGCCGCGGCGGCGTCGGTCGTGTCCTTGCGCCACGTGTCGTCGATGGAGATCAGGTCATGCTCGAACTCGGCCATGCCCGCCTCGGCCATCAGGGCCAGCGCGCCTTCGGGGTTGTGCACCGGCGCGGGCAGTTCCGCATATTCCGGGTGCAGCGGCGAGACGTGGTGGTTTTCGGCAACCGAGCCGTTGCCGTTAAAGCCCAGCTCCAGCAGGATCGCGTTGTCGATGGCCATGGCAAGCGCCCGGCGCACGCGCACGTCCGCATAGGGCGTCTGGCCACCCACTTCAGCGGCCTGGTTGGCGCGGATGACAACCGTGTTGGCCGTGCGCGCCTCGGACCGGACCCAGCCGATGCTGTCCATCAGTTCGGCAAAATCGCCGATGGATTCGTAGTTCATGTCGAACTCGTCCGCTTCCGCCGCCGAGAAGATCGCCGCCTGATCGGTGCCAAAGTCGATATACTCGATCCGGTCCAGGTAAGCGCCCTCGCCCCACCAGGTGTGATCGGTGTTCTTGACAAGCACGGCGCGCACGCCGACCTCGAACTCGGCCGGCATGTAGGGGCCGGTGCCGATCGGGTTGTCCAGCGGATCGCCGCCAAAGCTTTGGTGCACGATGGCCGCGGGGTAGTCGGAAAAGCCCGCGATCAGCGTGATGTCGGCCTGAGCGGGGCGCAGCACGACGGTCTTGTCATCGACCACCTCAATCGCGCCCGCGCGGGCGATGCCGGTTTCCTCGTCGACCAGGCTCGCCATGCGCGAGGCCATCGAGTTGCCCTCGACCCCCTTTTCGCACCAGCGCGCCACGTTGAACGCGACATCGGCCGCGGTGAAGGGATCGCCATTGGACCAAGTCACGCCTTCGCGCACGGTCAGGGTGTATTCGGTGGCGTCCGCGTTGACTTCCCAGCCCGAAAGCAGCGACGGGGCAAAGCTGCCGTCGATCTGGTATTCGACCAGGTATTCCAGGTAGCCGCGGGTGTAGTTGGACATCTGCGGCCAGTCATAGGTGCGCGGATCCTTCAGGGCCTTGACGGTGCTTTCGATGCGTAGCGTGCCGCCAGTTGCGGCATGTGCGGCAGCATGCACAGGCGCCTTGAGACCCAGCAGGGCGTAGGCCGCAGCAGCCGACAGGCCAAGGCCGGTGGCGCGGGTGAGAAATTCGCGGCGGGACAGCGTGCCTGCGGTGACTTCGGCGGCATAGGCCCGCGCGGCGGGGTGGTGTGTCAATCGTGTCATGGAATGTCATGCCCTTCTGGCAATGGGTGGGCAGCAGCGCGCCCGTGCGCGTCGGGTCTTCCTTCGCGCTCTGATTGTTAGCCTAGCGTCTCTGCGCCGCTTGCCAACCCGATTGGACGGGCTGCTTGACCTTCCGCGTCAATCTGCCCAAACCGGGTGCACTCTGCCCCGAAAGGCCCCTTGCCATGCCCTTTGCCCGTTTCGAATGGATGATTGCCTGGCGGTACCTGCGCGCGCGGCGGGCCACGGGCGGGGTCAGCGTGATGACGTGGATCAGCCTGATTGGCATCACTCTGGCCGTCTTTGCGCTGGTGGCGACGCTGGCCGTACGCACCGGCCTGCGCGAGGAAACACTGCGGATCATCCTCGGCGGCACCGCGCATCTTGAGGTCTACTACACCGAGCAGGAGCGCGAGAATGGCGCACGTGACCGCCTGATCCGCGATTATGAGGCCGTGGCGGACCGCATCGTACGCACGCCTTTCGTTGAGGCGGCGGTACCGGTGGTGAAGGGCCGGGTCATCGCGAATGTGCGCCAGAACAACGCGCCTATGGAGGTCTACGGCGTTGATCCCGCACGGCTTGCTGGCTTCCCAAGCATCGCAAGCCCCGAAGCGTCCGAAGGGGATCTGGCCCGCTTGCCCGAAGGTATTGCGCTGGGCGAGGGGCTTGCGCGCAGTCTCGGCGTTGGGGTTGGAGCGCGCATCCGAGTGATCAGCCCGAACGGGGTGCGCACGGCGTTCGGTACTTCTCCGCGGGTGAACGGCTACGAAGTGGTCTATATCTTCCGTTCCGGCCAGTCGTTCATCGACACTAGCCGCGCCTACCTGCCGCTGGACGAAGCGCAAAGCTTCTTGAATCGCGAAGGGGCGGTTGACCAGATCGACGTCATGATCACCGACCCAGAGGCTGTAGAGGCTCTGGCGCCGGATATCCTCGCCGCCACGGGCGGCCCGGCCTATGGTTGGACCTGGCGCGACCGGGCGGGTGGCATGATCCGCGCGCTGCAACTGCAGGACAACGCGCTGTATATCCTGCTGTTCATCCTTGTGCTGATCGCGACGCTGAACATCGTCTCGGGCCTCGTGATGCTGGTCAAGAACAAGGGCCGGGACATCGGCATCCTTCGCACCATCGGCCTGAGCGAAGGGTCAATCCTGCGGGTGTTTATCCTTGTAGGTGCCTCGGTTGGTGTTGCCGGAACCCTTCTTGGCGCCGCGCTGGGCGCGCTTTTTGCGCTGAACATCGAACAGGTTTACGCGGTGATGGACGTGATCACGGGCAACGCGCGCGGCGCGCTCGAGGCGCAGGGGTTCTTCTTTCCGCCGGCGGTGCTACGGCCAGGCGATCTTGCGGCGGCGATGGGGCTGTCGCTTGCGCTTGCCTTTCTGGTCACGATCCTGCCGGCCCGCCGTGCCGCGCGGATGAACCCGGTTGAGGCGCTGCGCTATGGATGATGCAGCGCTGGTACTGGATGGCGTTACCAAAGCCTATAACCCGGGCCAGCCAAGCGAGGTTGCGGTCCTTCGCGGGGCCAGCCTGACGCTTGCGCCCGGTGAAGTTGTCGCGCTGGTCGCGCCGTCCGGGGCGGGCAAGTCGACGCTGCTGCACATCGCGGGCCTGCTGGATACGCCTGATGACGGTGTGGTGGGCATCGATGGGGCGAACGTGACCGGGCTGGGGGACGCGGCGCGTACGCGGGTGCGCCGTGACAAGGTGGGCTTCGTCTACCAGTTCCACCATCTGCTGCCCGAATTCACCGCGCTCGAAAACATCGTCCTGCCGCAACTGGCCGCAGGCAAAGCCCGCACGGACGCCGCGACACGAGCGCAATCGCTTTTGGAGCGCGTCGGCGTTGACCACCGTGCAGGCCACCGCCCCGCCGATATCTCGGGCGGGGAGGCACAGCGCGTCGCCTTTTGCCGTGCGCTGGCGAACAGCCCACGCCTGCTGCTGGCGGACGAGCCGACAGGCAACCTTGACCCGGCTACATCCGACACGGTGTTCGATGCGCTGATGGAACTGGTGCGTGAGACCGGGCTTGCGGCGCTTATCGCGACCCATAATCCGGAACTGGCCGCGCGAATGGACCGGACGGTACGGCTGGATGGCGGATTACTTCACAGCGATTGAAGGGCGTCTGGAAACACTCTGTTTTCGTAAAACTTTCCGGATCACTCGCCGACCGTGGTAAAGAGCCCCGTGGTTTTGTGTGTTTTTTCAGGGGAAACCTGTCATGTCCGGTGAGTTGATTGTCCTTCTGGCGGCCCTTGGTCCGCTTATCGCGGTGTTCGATGGGTCATCCTTTGACGAGCCGGAAGAGGAAACGCCCGAGACGGACCCCGAGTTGCCGGAAGGGGAAACGCTGACCGGTGGCGCGGACACGGACGACACGCTGACGGGCGGGGATGGCAACGATACGCTGTCTGGGCTTGGCGGCGCGGATGACCTGTCGGGCGGCGGGGGCGCGGACGCGATCGGCGGCGGTGCGGGCGCTGACACCATCGACGGCGGGCTGGGCGACGACGCGCTGAGCGGCGGCGCGGATGCGGATAGTGTGACGGGCGGTGACGGTGCGGACACGCTCTTTGGCGGAAACGCCGTCTCGCCCCGTGATGATGCCGCCGACACGCTGGACGGGGGCGCGGGCGACGACACGCTGATCCTTGCCATTGGTGATACCGGGACGGGCGGCGCGGGAGCGGACCGCTTCGCACTGGCCGAGGGTGAAACCGGGCAAGCGACCATCACCGATTTCGACCCGGCCGAAGACGCGCTGGTCGTGAACACGCCCCTTGGCGCGGGCGTTTTTGTGACCGGGCAGGATATCACGTCCGATGGCGTTGTCGTAAACCTGTCTTCGGGCGCTAGCATCCTGCTGTCTGGCCTGACCGAGGAGATTTCGGCCGAAACGATTTCCATCCTCGAGGCGGACCCGGACGAAGACCAGACCCTGACCGGCAGCGATAGTGTAAGTGACGAATTGGCCGGCGGCACGGGCGGCGACACGCTCAGCGGTCTGGGCGGGGATGATACGCTGGATGGCGACGTTGGCCCCGACAGCCTGTCTGGCGGAGACGGCGCTGACAGCCTGTCTGGCGGGATCGGCATCGATACGTTGGACGGCGGCGCGGGCGATGACGTCCTAGATGGTGCTGGCGGCGCAGATGATATGTCTGGTGGGTCGGGGGCCGACACGCTGGACGGCGGCGCAGGTGACGACACCCTCAACGGCGGAAGCGCGGACGCGGCCGTTGACGAAATCGCTGACACGCTGGACGGCGGTGCGGGCGATGACCAGCTGATAATTTCTGACGGTGACACCGCGACCGGCGGCGAGGGCGCTGACCGCTTTACGCTGGCCAATGGGTCGGCCGGCATTGCTGTCATCACCGATTTTGACGTCACCGTCGACATGCTGGAGCTGACCGTTCCGGAGGGCAGCACGGTGTCGCAGACAGTAGATGCAGATGGCGTGACCGTTACCTTTGGCACAGGCCCCGGCGTTCTGCTGCAAGGCCTGACCGAAGCCATCCCAGACAGCGCTATCACGGTTGTGACCACACCCGCGCCCTGAGGCTTGACAACCCCGCGTCATGATTGATCTGTCTGGCGGGCACGCCCCGCCTGACAGGACCCGCCCATGGCCGATACCGTTTCCGTTTCGCTTGACCAGATCGAGCAGGTCACTGCAGCCGCCTTGCGCGCGCATGGCGCGGCCCCGTTCGCCGCGGCAGAGGTTGCGCGTGCCGTGCGGAAGGCGGAGGCGACGGGCAATGTGATTTGCGGCCTCTACTACCTCGAAAGCTATTGCCAACAACTGCGCACCGGGCGGGTCAAGGGGGATGTGACGCCGCGCGTGGACACGCCCCGCCCGTCGGTGGTGTCGGTTGATGCGGGCTTTGGCTTTGCCCAGCCGGCCTTTTCCTATGGCCTGACCCCTGCGCTGGATGCGGCGCGCCGACATGGCGTAGCGACGCTTGCGGTCGGGCACGCCCACACCTGCACCGCGCTGGGCTATTTTACCGAACAGATCGCGCTTGCGGGCTTTATCGGGTTTGGCGCCACCAATGCGAGCCCCATCGTGGCCCCGCCGGGCGGGCGCAACCGGGTCATCGGCACCAACCCTATCGCCTTTTCGGTGCCGGATGGGCAGGGCGGGTTGGCAATGCAGTTCGACATGTCAACAACCGCGGTGGCCCTGGGCAAGATCACCATGGCCAAAGCCGCCGGCACCGCTATTCCCGAAGGCTGGGCCGTTGATGCAGACGGCACCCCCACCACGGACCCGGAGGCGGCGTTGGGAGGGTCGCTTGTGTCCATGGGCGGGGCAAAAGGCTGGGGCCTCGGTATCATGGCAGAGCTTTTGGCGGCGGGCCTGACAGGGTCCGTCTTGAGCCGCGATATCAAGCCGCTCAAGGCGCCCGAAGGGCCGCATCATGACATTGGTCAATACTACATCCTCATCGATCCCGGCACCTCCGGCGTGTTTCAGGACCGGCTCGCCGCGCTGGCAGAGGTAGTTGCCGAGGACCCGGGCGCGCGCTTGCCCGGTCAAAACCGCGCGGACGTGGACCCGGTGCAGGTGCCCGCAGCGCTCTGGGCGCTGGCGGAGACGCTGGCGGCTTGATCGAATGCTAGTCTGATGCGGGCTTAGGCTTGCTGCGTGACCCAGACCCCAAAGGCCATCAGCCCAATGCCCGCCGCCCGGGTCAGGTTCAGCGGAGAGACCTGCGCGCCGAAAAGGCCGAAATGATCAATCGCCGCGGCCGAGATGAGCTGGCCCAGAAGGACAAAGAAGACCGCGTTGCCCACCCCGAAATGCGGCGCGATATAGGTGATGGTCAGCACGTAAAACGCGATCAATGCGCCCGCCAGAAGTAGATGCCGCGGTGCGCCGCCAACCAGCGCAATGGGCCGAATGCCGGTGATCAGCGCAGTAGCCAGGCTGACCAGCAACGCAACGACAAACAATACGACTGCAGCCGATGCCGGCGATCCGATCAGCCGGCCCAGCGCCGCGTTCAATGCCGCAAGCACCGGGATGCCGACCCCGGCCAAAAGCATCACTAATGAATAGGTGCCGTTCATTGGGCCCACCAAAGGCGATCCTTGAAGGATCGCAGCTTGTCATTTCTTTGAAGAAATGACCGCCCCGTGGCGTGCGTCAGTCGCATATCCCCTCCAGTTCGACTCCATCCCAGGGCATCGACACATCGTAGGGGCGCGACTGTGGCAGCGGGGCGACGGGCATGACTTGGGAAATCAGAGCGTGCAGCCGCTTGGTTCGCGGGGCCCGCGGCGCCAGCGCGCGGCAGCATACGAACTCTTCGACAATGGCGGCCTGCTGCTCGTAGGCGTAGTCCAGAAACCGTGGGTTTGCATCCACGTCAAAGAGGTAAGGGTCGGTGCCTTGCCCATGTTCCGACGCAGCCTTGAGCGGGTGGTAGCCCGTCAGCTTGCGGTTCTGCCACTGCCAGATATGCGTCAGCTCGTGCGAGAGCAGCATCGCCGCGATCAGGCCGATCCGGTCCGGGTAGTCGGGCAAATAGTCGTCTAGGTACCAGTCCACATCGTACCAGACGATATTGAACAGAGCGACTGCCGCGGGTTTGCTGGTGACCGTCTTTGTCTCGATAGGGGGAAGGATCCGCTCGCGGCAGGTCACGCGCGGGCGTGCGGGGCGCGTGAAGGTCACTGCGCGCACCGGCGCCTTGTCGAGGAACCGCACCTTGTCGGCGTTCAGCATGGGGCCGTGGATATCGGCGGCAAAAGCGCGCTCGGTCTCGGTCAGGGGGCGACCGCAGCCTGCAAGCAGCGCAAGGATCAAGAGCGCGCGGATCATCATGCTGGCCGCGCAAAGGTGGCGGTGGCCAGCGCCACGGTCTTGCCAGACGGCTGGGTGCTGAGCGTGCAGCGCGCGAAGATCATGGCTCGGCCTGCCCGCGTGACTTCGGCCTCTGCCGTCAACGTCTCGCCTGAGCCGGGGCGCAGGAACTGCGTGTCGAGCGTAACGGTCGAGATCGGCTCCAGCTTGCTCAAGTGCCCGATGCAAGCCAGGACCATTGCTGTATCCGCAAGCGTCGCCATCGTTTGACCCGACACGATACCGCCCGCGCGGGCAATGTCGGGGGTGATCGGGATGGTCAATACGGCAGCGTTGGGCCCGAAGGTCGTAACCTGCGGTTTCAGCGCCAGCACCCATGGCGCAAAAGCGGTTTCTAGAAAGCTCTGAGCGGCGTCGCGGTCCATGCGGTGACTGTGGCCCGGGCTGGGGGATGTTTCAAGCCGTCCCGGCGCCGTGAGAAGATGTGTTTTGCGCAGCTGCTGCCGCGTTCCCACGTCTTGTCCATAAGCCGCGGCACCCCGCCGCTGGCAATCACCGCGGAGCGAGACGCTCTGCCTGGAAAGGAAAAGACCATGATCCGCGTTGTTATTCCGACCGCTGCCGCTTTTGTCGCCCTGATGAGCCTTTGGGGCGTTGTGGGGGCAGTAGTTTAGCGTAAAGGCTAAACCACTGATGCCAAGCGCCTGAGCATTGAAGAATGAGGCGCGGAAGCAAGCCGAAGGCGCCGCGTCAGAGCCGGGCCCTCCCACGGCCCGGCTCTTCGTCTGTGTTAGCGCGACAGGAGCGCGAAGATGACGCGGCAACCATAAAGTGCCCAGGAACTTACCTCAGGAAAGCCGGTCCAGGGCCCGACTATGGCGCCGCTCACGCATTACCCGGATGTCTTATGGTGGCGTGCATCCCAGTTCAAACATCGAGCTCCTCTACAAACCGCGCGTTCTCCTGGATATACTGGAACCGCAGCTCGGGTTTCTTGCCCATCAGGCGCTCGACCAGATCGCCCGTCTGCCCCGGCTCGTCCTCGTCGATGCGCACCTGGATGAGCTTGCGGGTGGCGGGGTTCATCGTGGTGTCTTTGAGGTCCTTTGCGTCCATCTCTCCGAGGCCCTTGAAGCGGGACACGTCAATCTTGCCCTTCCCGCCAAGGCCTTTGTCCAGCCATATGTCCCGTTCTGCCTCGTCCAGGCAGTATACCCGCTTGGCCCCCTGCGTCAGGCGGAAGAGGGGCGGGCAGGCGAGGTAGAGGTGCCCGGCGTCGATCATGGGCCGCATCTGGGTGAAGAAGAACGTCATCAGCAGCGCCGCGATATGCGCGCCGTCCACGTCCGCGTCCGTCATGATGATGATCTTGTCATAGCGCAAATCATCGACATTGAACTTGGAGCCAAGACCAACCCCAAGCGCCTGAGTCAGATCGGAAATTTCTGCGTTCGAGCCCAGTTTCGAAGATGCAGCCCCCAGCACGTTTAGGATTTTGCCGCGCAGGGGCAGGAGAGCCTGCGTCTTGCGATCCCGCGCCATCTTGGCCGAGCCGCCCGCGCTGTCCCCCTCGACAATGAACAGCTCCGTGCCCTCGCGGGACGCGTTTGAACAGTCCACCAGCTTGCCCGGAAGGCGCAGCTTCTTCGTGGCCGACTTGCGCGCGGTTTCCTTTTCCTGCCGCCGGCGCACCCGCTCCTCGGCGCGCAGCACCAGAAAGTCGAGGATTGCGCCCGCGCTTTTCGTGTCCGCCGCAAGCCAGTTGTCGAAGTGATCGCGCACGGAGTTCTCGACCATCCGCTGTGCCTCGACAGTCGCCAGCCGATCCTTTGTCTGGCCCACGAATTCAGGCTCGCGGATGAAACACGATACCAGCGCGCCCGCGCCCGTGATCAGGTCCTCGCGGGTGATGATCCCCGCCTTTTTGTTGTTCGCCAGCTCGCCATAGGCCTTAATGCCCTTCAGGATCGCCGCCCAAAAGCCCGCCTCGTGGGTGCCGCCCTCGGGCGTCGGCACGGTGTTGCAGTAGGACTGGATGAACCCGTCGCGGCTGGGCGTCCAGTTGATGGCCCATTCGACCTTGCCGGGGCGCTCGAATTTTTCGAAAGATACGGAGCCAGCGAAGGGCGCCTCGGAATAAGTTGTTGCGCCGCCCATGGCCTCAGACAGGTAGTCCGACAGCCCGCCCGGGAAGTGGAACGTTGCCTCCAGCGGTGTGTCGCCATCCTCCAGTGCGGATTTCCAGCGGATTTCTACGCCCGAGAACAGGTAGGCCTTGGACCGCGCCATTTTGAACAGGCGCGACGGTTTCAGGCGCAGGGAGCCAAAGATCTCGGGGTCGGGATGAAATGTCACGGCGGTGCCGCGCCGGTTGGGGGCCGCGCCAATCTCGGCCAGCGGGGCCTGCGGTACGCCGCGGGCAAACTCCATGGCGTAGAGCTTGCGTTCTCGCGCGACCTCCACCCGCAGATGATCACTTAGCGCATTCACCACCGACGAGCCGACCCCATGCAGGCCGCCCGAGGTTTCGTATGAATCGCCAGAAAATTTGCCGCCCGCGTTCAGGGTGCAAAAGATGATCTCCAGCGCGCTTTTGGCGGGGTCCTTGGGGTGTGGGCCGACAGGAATGCCGCGCCCGTTGTCGCGCACGCTGACATGGCCGTTTGCGTGCAGCTCGACCTCGATCCAGGTGGCATGGCCCGCGACGGCCTCGTCCATCGAGTTATCGATGATCTCTGCCACCATATGGTGCAGCGCGCGGTCATCTTTGCCGCCGATATACATGCCGGGGCGCAGGCGGACATGCTCCATATCCTCCAGCACCTGGATGGAGGAGGCGTCGTAATCGGACGGGCTGGACCCGGACAAAAGGTCGGACATCGCGCTGCTCTTTTCTTGGTGTTTGATGCAGTATGCCAGAGCAGCTTGGTGCGGGGAAGGGCTAGCGCGGGGGCCACATCTTTGCCAGAAGCCCGGCTTCCTGCTGTTCTTCGACCACCTTGCGATAGTGCTTCATGCTGTGATCCGGGCCAAAGACGGATCGTTTGGCCCGCGCCCGGTGCACCTTGCCCATATGATGAAAGTGGGGCGGCAGATCGCAGACGGAATCGTCGTCGCGGTTCAGGCACAGACACAGATGGCTGTGCTTGATCGCGCCCTGATGCCGCCGCGGGCGCGGGGCCGCAAACGCGATGCCCGGCACGCCATAGGTCCGCACGAGGATCTGTGTGGCCGCAGCGCCCAGCGAATGCCCGGCGATGTAGGTCGGGCGAAGGTTTTCCCGCTCCAGCCAGTCGTAGATTTCCTTGGCAAAGCGGAGGAAACCCTGATGCCAATGGGTACCGGAGGCGCCTTTCTCCGTATGCTCGTCCGACAGGCGCAGGCGCTTGCCGCCTAGGTTGCGCACGCGCGTATTGAATTTGAGGTAATCGGCCAGCGAATTTGACCCGGGGATCAGCAGCATCTTTGTGTCAAGGAACAGCGCCTGCACATCGTTGTGGTCCAATTCCTTTTGCACGTGTCCGCGCAGGGATTTGTGATCCGCGCCCCTGTAAGAGGCCTCGACCATCTTTGCGGCCAGTTCGATGTCAAAACGGTGCGCCATGGGGCTGTGTCCTTTGGTGGTGTGCCCAACCATGACGTGCAGCGGGCGCGCCCTCAAGCCTTCGCGCACGGATGGTCGCCACGGGGCGCGTTTTCTTCGAAGAAAACGGGCCGGAAATTTTGAAAATTTCCGCGCCCGGTGTCAGGGGTGCCAAACCAAAACCGCGCGGGCGACGGCATCCGGGTCCTGGTGCAGCAGCCAGTGATCGACATGATCAAGCGTCACGCGCGTCAGGTCCGGCGCAAAAGCCTCCAGGCCCTGGGTCGTTTCGGGCAGGAGCGCCGTGTCACCGCTGCCCCAGATCAAAAGGTGCGGGCAGCGCACGTGCAGTTTGTCCACGGGCAGGGCAGGGGGCTGGGCGGGTGCCCCAGGCTTTGCCACCACAAGCGGGGAGGCGCGATACCAGTTGACCATTCCGCGCAGGCGCCCGGGCCGGGACCACTCGGCAAGATATGCATCCTTGGTCTCTCCGCAAAGCCAGGACATGTCCATCTTGGCCGAAAACAGTGCCAGCAGTTTTTCAAACCCGTTCGCGGCAAGCGCATCTTCGGAGCCCTCACCGCGCAGGTATAGCATGTATTGCGATGCTTCCGACTGCGCGCCGCCCTTGGCCAGCGCCGTTTGGAACGGCACCGGGTGCACACCGTTGGCGATAATCAGACGGGCCGTCAGGTCTGGGCGGAACATCGCAAGCCCGTAGGCCACGCCCGCGCCCCAGTCATGGCCAAAGACCGTAATCGGCCCGCCGCCAATTAAGTCCGATCCGATCAGGGCGGCCATGTCGCTCACCAGCTTGGACGTGGTGTAATCGCCGACGTCCTCCGGCGCCCAGCTTTGGCCATAGCCGCGCTGGTCTGGCGCGATGCAGTGAAAGCGGTGGCTGAGCCGCGATGCCACCTCCGCCCACGCCCCGCCATATTCGGGAAATCCGTGCAGCATCAGAAGCGGCGGCAGGCTGGGGTCACCCCAGCTGCGGACAAAGAAGTCCTGCCCGTTCAGCGTCACCGTTCGGGTCTGCATTGGGTGTTACTCTCCGGCCGCCTTGGTCTCGAACCGCAGGCCAGCCGCTGTGCGTGGAGCAAAGCCTGTCCAATAGCTGTGATCGTCCGTCGGCACGCCCGCATCGTCAAGCGCGATGACCCCGTCGCCCGAGACCGGGATCAGGTCGAGGTAGCCCGCCATTTCCGCGTTGCCTTTGACATGCAGGTCCATGAACGCCGTGGCAAAGTGCTGGGCGATGTTGTTCATCCGCACATTGTCCCAGACCGCGTCGGCGTAGTGCTCGAACGGCACGAAATCGAGCGTGTCGACGGGCGTCCACGCCTCTTTCGGGGCGGGCATCGGTGCGGCGGCGTTGTGGTTGGCATGATCGAAGGTCAGCAGGTGGCGGGTCACGCCGGTTGTTTCCTCGAAGATGGTGCGCATGGCGGCGTAGACCGACACGTCATCGGAGCCGCCGGCCATCAGCATCAGCGGCTTGCGGAAGCCTGACATGCCAGCAGCGTCCCAAAAGCCTGCGTTCTTGCCCCAGGGGCCAATGGCGATGACGGCTTTGATACGGTCATCGGTCGCCAGCTCTTCGTGCGTGTCGCTGCCCGCAAGGTGACGGGCGAGCAGGCCATTTGGTGTTCCCCAGCTATATTCGGTCGAAGCCTGCGTGACGCCTGCGCCGCCATAGATCAGCGCGCCGTAGCCGCCCA
>JBCBCP010000031.1:0-38038 GCA_038530575.1 Pseudomonadota bacterium | reverse complement strand
GCCGTGAGCGAGGTGTATTCGGCCGGTTTCAGCACCACGGTGTTGCCCGCGGCGAGCGCTGGCGCGATCTTCCATGCGAGCATCAGCAGGGGAAAGTTCCACGGGACGATCTGGCCGCACACGCCAAGCGCCTCGCGCCCCGGCATCTCATCGGCCATCAGCTGCGCAAGGCCTGCGTGGTAGTAGAAGTGCCGCTGGGCCAGCGGGATATCGATGTCGCGGCTTTCCCGGATGGGCTTGCCGTTGTCCAAAGTCTCTAGCACCGCGAACAGGCGGCTGTGCTTTTGTAGCAGTCGCGCCAGAGCATAGAGGTAGCGCGCCCGTCCATGCCCGCCCAGCCGCGCCCATTTCGGCTGTGCCTTGCGGGCGGCGGCCACAGCAGCGTCCACGTCCGCCTGCGTGGCCTGCGTTAAGGTTGCGAGGATTTCGTTATTGGCCGGGTTGCGGCTGTCGAAGGTTTGCGCGCCGGGGTCCGTGAACGCGCCGCCGATAAAGTGGCCAAAGCGGCTGCCCTGATCGACCAGCCAGGCCAGCGCTTCTGCGGCGCTTTCGGGGGCGGGGCCATAGTCCATGGATGCGAAGATTTCCTTGGTGTTCATGTTCATGCCATCCCATGCCGCCAGGACGCCGAATAGGCGCCGGTCACGTGGTGTTCCAACTGTCGTTCGATATCGCCCAGCAGGGACGAGGCGCCAAAGCGGAACAAATCCGGGCGCAGCCAGCGGTCCCCAAGCTCCTCTTTCACAAGCGCGAGGTACATCAGCGCGTCCTTCGCCTTTGAGATGCCGCCTGCGGGCTTGTAGCCGACCAGCACGCCAGTGCGGTCGTAGAAATCGCGGATCGCGCGGATCATCACCAGCGTCACGGGCAGGGTTGCGTTGACGCTTTCCTTGCCGGTGGAGGTCTTGATGAAATCCGCGCCCGCCATCATGCAGACCAGCGAGGCGCGGGCGACATTGCGCAGGGTGCCGAGCTCTCCGGTCGCGAGGATTGCCTTGACGTGCGCGTCCCCGCAGGCGGCGCGCATCGCTTGCATTTCATCGTAGAGCGCTTGCCAGTTCCCCTCCAGCACGTGGCGGCGGGAGATCACGATGTCGATCTCGTGCGCGCCTGCAGCGACGGAGCGGCGGATTTCCTCCAGCCGCAGGTCAAAGGGCGACAGGCCCGCGGGGAACCCGGTGGAGACGGCGGCAACAGGGATGGTGGTGCCGGCGAGCGCGTCCACTGCCGCCTCGACCATCTCGTGATAGACGCAGACGGCGCCGACGGTCAGCCCGTCCATCCCAAGCTGCTGCAGAAGGTCCGCGCGAACAGGTTGCCGCGCCTTCGCACACAGCCGCCTGACGCGCGCCACCGTGTCATCGCCCGACAGGGTCGTCAGGTCGATGCAAGACACCGCCCGGCACAGCCACGCGGCCTGGTGCGTTTTCTTGATGGACCGCCTGCCGGGCAGTGTGGCCGCGCGCCGTTCAACGGCAGAGGTATTGACCCGCACGGAGCGGACCCAGCCAAGGTCCAGCGGCATTCCATCGTTTCGCGCCAGCGCGACCTGCGGCAGCTGCGTGGTTTCCGGGGCATCCTGAAGCATCAAACGGTTCCTCGACTGGAAGCCCTTAAATCGCACGCCGCACCGTGCGGGCGCAAGCCGTCACGCCGAGGCACTCTGCACACAATCTGCACAAATCCCGACGGTGGATTGCGCAGCCTGGCGGGCATCAGGGCTGCGACATCGAGTTACAGAAGGACACTGAGGCAGATGAAACAGGCAATTTTACGCGGAGTCCCCCTTGCGATGCAGCGCGACGGCTGGTGGCTTGGCCCGATCGAGCGCGGGCCGGAGCGCTCCGTGCACAGTGGGGCAAGCTGGTGGCTTGGGCCGGGCGTGCTGGTGGCGTTGATTGCGCTGGGCGATGTGCTCGTCTGGCAGACGGTGCCGGGTCTGTCGCTGGCGCTCTTCGGGGCGCTGCTCGCGTCGGCGGCGCTGGCGCTGTCGGGCTTGTCGGGCCGGGCACTGGCGCTGGCCGCAGGCGGGGTCGCGCTGAGCCTCGCGCCGCTGGTCGAGCTGGTGCAGCCGCTCTCGGTCCTGATCTGGCTGGTGGGGCTCGCGGCGACTTGCGCCTTTGCCGCCGGGCTGCGCCGGCCGCAGCTGGTCAGGGCCGCGCTGCGGTTTTGGGTGGTCGGCCCCTGGTCGAGCCTGCAGGACGCCTATGCGGGGGCCACGGCCCTGCGCGATGCGCCGCGCCCGCGGGTTTCGATCATTGCGTTTGTGACAGATTGGGCGGTGCCGCTTGGGCTTGGCGCCGTCTTTGCGCTGCTGCTAGTTGGCGCGAACCCCGTTCTGGACCGCTGGTTGGTGGACCTGTCCCGGATCGGCGTGGAGCCGCCGGATATGGGCCGGATCCTATTCTGGACGGTGCTCGCGCTTTTGATCTGGCCGTGCCTGCACGTGACGCGCTTGACAGAGCGGCTTCGCCCCGCGCCGCCGCGTCAGCTGGTGCGTCGCCCGGGGCTGATCAACGCGGCCTCGGTGAGCCGGTCGCTGGTCCTGTTCAATGCGCTTTTTGCGGTGCAGACGGTGATGGACGCCGTGCTTCTGGGCGGTGGGGCCGAGCTGCCCGCGGGCATGACCTACGCCACCTATGCGCACCGCGGGGCCTACCCGCTGCTGGTGACCGCATTGCTGGCGGGTGGTTTCGCCGTGATGGCAAACCCGTTTGCCGACCGCCCACTGATCCGTGCGCTCCTGCTTGTCTGGATCGCACAGACGCTGGGGCTTGTCGCCGCCTCGGTCGTGCGGCTTGAGCTCTATGTCGACGTTTACGGCCTGACGCGTCTGCGGGTCGCGGCCTTCATCTGGATGGGCGTGGTGGCAACGGGGCTCTCCATAACTTTTGCGCAGGTGGCCACGCGGCAAAGCACGCCATGGCTGCTGAACCGGTGCGGCCTGCTGGGAGCCGTGACGCTTTATGCCTGCGCGTTCGTGAACGTCGATGGCATGGTCGCGCGCCATAACCTCGACACGCCTGCACCGCGGGACGCGTGGTACGTCTGTCAGCTGAGCCAGGGGGCCGTGCCCGCCATCATCGCATGGGAAATGATTCACCGCCGCGAGCTATGCGACTATACCCGGCCGTACCTGCGCACGCCGCAAGACTGGCGTGAATGGGGCTTTCGCAACGCGCGCCTGCGCCATAGCGTGGCCGGTATGGAGCGGACCCAATGAGCCAAGCGATCCTGATCGTCGAAGATGACGCGGAAATTCGCGCCGTGCTCCGCATCACTTTGCGGCAGGCCGGGTTCGAGGTCGACGAAGCAGGCGACGGGGCCGAAGGCCTCTCCAAAGCGCAAAGCGGACGTTTCGCGCTGGTCGTTCTGGACATTGGCCTGCCCGAGATGGACGGCCTGCAGCTGTGCCGCACCCTGCGCCAGAGCCAATCCACGCCAATCCTCTTTCTGACAGCGCGGGATGACGAGGTTGACCGCATTCTCGGGCTTGAACTGGGCGGCGATGACTACGTGACCAAGCCGTTCTCTCCGCGTGAGTTGACCGCGCGCGTGCGGGCCATCCTGCGGCGCGGCGCAGCCACAGCGCTCGGCCAGCGTCGCGGCGTGTTAGAGGTGGACGCGGCACGGCACCACTGCGCCGTCGCGGGTGCGCCTGTGTCCCTGACCGCGCGAGAGATGGCGCTGCTAGATCATCTGATGGCCCGGCCCGAACAGGTGGCGCCGCGCCCTGCCATCACCGATGCGATGTACGGCCTCAATATCCACGTCTCCGACCGCACCGTTGACAGCCATCTGCGCAACTTGCGGGCCAAGCTGGCCGCGGCGGGCTGCCCGGACGCGATCGAGACGGTGCACGGCGTGGGTGTTCGCATGGGTCCATGTCAGGGCGCGTGAACGCGAAGTGGCGCCCGCCGCTGGCCTTCGTGCTCGGCGGGACGCTGACGGCGGTTATGGGCCTGCCGCTCGTGGCCATTGTCTGGTTCCGCGTGGCAGGCGAAATTCTGGGTTATGCGGAAACGGGCTGGCTGCTCTTCTGGTTGGCTGCGATCAGCACCAGTATTCTAGGCTACCTGCTGTGGCGGTTGGTCCTGCGCCCGGTACGGCGTCTCACGGCCCACGCGCAAAGCGTCAAGGCCGGACAGGAAAGCCCACCACCTACGCAATTTGGCACGCCGGAATTTCGCAATCTGGGTCAGGCGGTGATCGCGATGGGCGACAGCCTCCAGACGCGTGCCGCGAGCCTCAAGGCCTATGCCGGCCATGTCACGCACGAGCTGAAAAGCCCACTCACCGCACTGCGCGGGGCGGTTGAGTTGCTGCAGGACGACCTGCCAGCCGAGGACCGCGCGGCGCTTTTGCGTACAATAGGCACCGCGGCCGAACGCATGGAAACTCTACTTGCCGATCTTCAACGCGCCGCCGAAGGCAGCCAGAGCGCGGGCCCCGGTACCGTGGACCTTGCATCACTGCCCGAAACGCTGGCCGGGTTGCCGTTGCAGGTCACCGGGCACGGGACGGTCCCGCTTGCCCGTGCAGATTTGGATGTTGTGCTGGGTCATCTTGCCCAGAATGCAGCCGCGCATGGTGCAACTCAGTTGACGCTGGCGGCTGTCTGCGGTGGCTTTACCTTCGCCGATGATGGGTCCGGGGTGTCCGAAGGCAATGCCGCGCGCCTGTTTGACCCATTCTTTACGACGCGGCGCGCCGCAGGCGGGACGGGCATGGGCCTTGCTATCGTGCGGATGCTTCTGGGCGCGCGGGGCGGTAAAATACGTCTGGAAAACGCAAAGCCTGCCGTTTTTCGCGTCACCTTTGACTGATCATCCGCTTTTGTTTCTGAGAATCACTCGCAACTCTTGACGGAATGCGAATGACTCTCATATTCACTTAAAACACACACGGAGTGAACCATGCGCCTGACACGACGCACGACCCTCGGACTTCTGACAGCCCCCCTTATTGCGGGCCCTGCCTTTGCCGCATCGAAGGTTAAGGTTGTTGCCACGACTGGCATGATTGCCGACGCCGCCCGCGTTGTTGGCGGAACGGGTGTTGAGGTGCAGGCGCTCATGGGGCCTGGCGTGGACCCACACGCCTACAGGCAGACGCGCAGCGATATTGTCGCGATGACCCGCGCTGACCTTGTGTTGTGGCACGGCCTCTACCTCGAGGCGCAGATGGAGGATTTCTTTGCTGACCTCGGTCGCTCGCGCCGTGTTGTTGCTGTGGCCGAGAACCTGCCGCGCGATGTGCTCCGTGCCAGTGAGGACTACGAAGGGCGCTTTGATCCGCATGTCTGGATGGACCCGGCGCTTTGGTCGCTGGTCATCGACGCTGTTGCCGCTGCATTGACTGCGGCACAGCCAAAGGGCGCGGACCTCTTTGCTGCGAATGCCGCGGCCTACAAGGAACAGGTCGCAGCCCTGGGTGACTACGCCACCGGCGTCCTCAGCCAGGTGCCCACCGAATCGCGCGTTTTGCTAAGCGCGCATGATGCCTTTGGCTACTTCGGCAGCGCCTACGGATTCGAAGTCATGGGCATTCAGGGCATCTCGACCGAGAGCGAGGCCGGTCTTGCCCGGATATCCGAGCTGGTGGACTTCCTGGTAGAGCGCCGCATCGGCGCCGTGTTTGTCGAAAGCTCGGTCTCTGACCGCAATATCCGCGCCGTCATCGAAGGCGCTGCTGCGCAAGGCCATGAGGTCCGCATAGGGGGCGAGTTGTTCTCGGACGCGATGGGCGCAGACGGCACATATGAAGGGACGTATGTCGGCATGATCGATCACAATGTAACAACGATTGCCGGCGCGCTCGGCGTTGATGTGCCTGCCGGCGGCATGGCCGGGCGGCTGGGGCAAGGCGCATAGTGTTGCACCGCGCCACACAGGTTGAAACGCTTCAGTCCGCGCCGCTGGCTGTGCGCGGCCTGACGGTGTCGTACGGCGAAAAACCGGCTGTATTCTCGGTGGATATGACGCTGCGTGCCGGGGCGATGACGGCGATCATTGGTCCAAACGGGGCGGGAAAGTCCACGCTGCTCAAGGCCGCCTTGGGCGTGGTGACGCCGCTGTCGGGCCATGTCACCGCGTTCGGCTTGCCGATCAGCGCAGCGCGGGACAGGATTGCCTACGTCCCGCAGCGTGCTTCGGTGGACTGGGACTTTCCCGTGCGCGTGATTGATGTGGTGCTGATGGGCCTTTACGGCCAGCTTGGTCTGCTGGGCCAGATCCGCGGCCGGCACAAGGCCCGCGCGATCGAGGCCCTGGCCCGCGTGGGCATGACCGACTTTGCACAGCGCCAGATTGGTCAGCTTTCGGGCGGGCAACAACAGCGGGTTTTCCTCGCACGGGCACTGGCACAAGGGGCGGACCTCTACCTGCTGGACGAGCCCTTTGCCGGAGTCGACGCCGCGACCGAAGCGGCCATTGTCGACGTGCTGCGCAGCCTGCGAGACGAGGGCAAGACGATCGCTGTGGTTCACCATGACCTGTCCACGGTCGAGGCATATTTTGACGACGTGTTCCTGCTGAACACGCAGGAAATTGCCACAGGGCCGGTCGCCACCACCTTCACCGATGCCAATCTTGCTGCGGCCTATGGTGGCCGCCTGCAGGGGCGTCCTGCGCCACTTCCAGGCGCGCTGGCGTAATCATGGTCGCGGACGCGCTGCTGCTGCAGCTCGGCTACAACGCCGTGCTGGTCACCTTGGGTGCGGCGGTGCTAGGTGTTGCCGCCGGGGTCGGCGGAACATTCCTTTTCTTGCGGGGCCGGGCGCTTTTGTCCGACGCGGTGAGCCATGCGACCCTGCCGGGGGTCGGCCTTGCCTTTATCCTCATGGCGCTGCTCGGCGGCGACGGGCGCAACGTGCTTGGGTTGCTGACCGGAGCGGCAGTGTCTGCCGCGGCGGGGTTGCTGTGCGTAAGCTGGCTAACCACGCGCACCCGCCTATCCGAGGACGCGGCGATCGGCGCCGTTCTGTCGGTGTTTTTCGGGTTTGGCATCGTCCTGCTGACAGTGATCCAGAGCCTTGGCGTTGGCAGCCCGGCGGGTCTGGATTCTGTGTTGCTGGGCGCAACCGCGGGCATGTTGCGCGCGGACGCGATGCTGCTGCTCGTTGCAGCGGCGCTGACGCTTGCCATGGTCCTGCTGTTGCGCCGTCCGCTGACGCTGGCGGCGTTTGATCCGGGCTTCGCCACGGCCACAGGCCGGAACGTCGCGCGACTCGATCTGGCGATGATGGGTCTTGTGCTGGCGGTTGTCGTGGTCGGCCTCAAGATCGTCGGGTTGATCCTGATCGTGGCGCTACTCATCATTCCGCCCGTGACCGCCCGGTTCTGGACCGAGCAGGTGAGCCGCATGCTCCTACTATCGGGCCTTGCTGGCGGCCTTGCGGGCTATATCGGCGCTGCGCTGTCTGCAGCACTGCCAAACATGCCGACGGGCCCCGTGATCGTGCTGGTGTCCTTTGCCCTGTTCCTTGTCTCGCTGCTTGCTGCACCCCGCCGCGGTGTGCTGAGCGCGTGGGTCCGGCACCGCAGCCACCAGCGGGCGGTGCATATCCGCCAGGGCCTTCTGGCGCTGGCGGGCGGGCAGCCCATTTACGAGCGCCTGACGCTGCGCCTGCTTCAGCGGGCCGGGCTGGCGCGTGCCGACGGCGTGGCCACGGAGGAGGGCGAGGCCGCTGCCGCCAAGGCCATGCTGGACGAGGCGCGCTGGCAGATCGTTCTGCGCGAGCCGGCCCACGCAGCCGCTGCGCGCCGCTATGACGGCCTCACCCGGCTCGAGGAGGTGCTGACCCCCGACCAGCTCGCCGCGATAGATGCCGCACTGCCGCGACCGAGGGCTGTCTGATGGGCGCCGAATTTGTTCCCCTGTCCCTGCCGCCGTTGCTGATAGGCGCGATGGTCGCGATTGCCTGCGCGCTGCCGGGCAACTTCCTCCTGCTGCGACGCCAAGCGCTCATCGGGGATGCCATCAGCCACGTCGTCCTGCCCGGTATCGTCGTCGCCTTTCTGCTGAGCGGTGTGGTTGCGACCTTGCCGATGTTGCTGGGCGCCGGTGCTGCGGCACTGATCGCCGTGGCTGCGATCGAAGCCATTCGCCGCCTTGGCCGGATCGAAGCAGGCGCGGCGATGGGCGTGGTTTTCACAACGATGTTCGCGGCCGGTGTGCTGCTCCTGGAACAGTCGGACACTTCGTCGGTCCATCTCGATGTCGAACACGCTCTTTACGGCAACCTTGAAAGCCTCATCTGGCTGGACGCCACAGGCTGGGCGTCTCTGCTGGATCCGGAGGCGTTGGCCGGTTTGCCGCCCGAGCTTTTGCGCATGGCGGGTACCCTTGCAGTTGTCGCCTTTCTGGTCTGGCTATTCTGGCGCCCGCTTGCCTTGGCCAGTTTCGACGAAGGTTTCGCGCAGAGCCAGGGCATTCCCGTGCGTGCGCTTTCGCTGGGCCTTGTCATTGTCGCCGCTATCGCTGCCGTGGCGGCCTTTGACGCGGTGGGCAGCATCATCGTGATCGCAATGTTCATTTGCCCGCCCGCCGCCGCCCGGCTGATGACGAACCGGCTGGGGGTGCAGGTCGCCTGGTCGGTCGCTTTTGCGGTCCTTTCGGCGGTGCTGGGCTATGTCCTTGCGGGCTATGGGCCGGGATGGTTTGGCGCCTCCGCCTCGGTCAGCGCCGCGGGCATGATCGCCACCGTCTCGGGCCTTATCCTTGCCGCCACAGCGCTTGGCGGTCCGGCCCGCCGCTAGGCGCGGGCTGCCTGGTCCAGATCGCTCTCCTCGAACGTGACGTACCCGCCGCGCGCTGGTTGCCGCGCTTTCCACGCCCAGCAGGCCTGCGCCTGCGCCATCGAGACGTCAGGGTGCGCATCGCGCAAGGTCCGCAGATAGCGCAGCATGTTGTTGCATTCCGCGATCTCGCGGCGAAAGGCCGGGTCATCGCCCCGCGCCTCGAGCGCGTGCCACGCAGCTTCGGCATCGGCCAGCGTCTGGCCCGGCGCGGCGCGCATCCACTCCATGAAATCCCCGTGGCAGCGAAACCGCGCCCCAATCCGCCCTTTGAAATAGCCGCGGACATTGGGGCCAAAGCTGATGCCTTCGTCGATCACTGTCTCGGGCGTCAAATCGGCCCGCGCCCAGGCGATCTTGCCGCGCTTGCGACCAGCCTGCGGTTGAGGTGCCTCCCCCCGCAAGGTGGAGAGAACCCGTGCACGTAAAACAGCCTTTGTCCCGCTGGCTGGAATGTCGAGGCCCTCGCAAAACGTGCGCAAATGCTGCACCGGCCAGTACCAGCGGTCGAACTCATGAGGCGTCATGTCTGGGTGTGGGTCAGGTCTCATGGGGCACAGCTAGGACGCACCCAAACGGGTCAAGACCCCCGATATGTACTGTAGCCAAACGGCGACAGCAGCAGCGGCACATGGTAATGCGCGTCTGCATCCGCGATACCAAACCGGATTGGTACGTCATCTAGGAAAAGCGGGCCATCATGCCCCAGCGCGCGCAGGTAATCTCCGCACGCGAAGGTCAGCTCGTACGTGTCCACCTCCAGCTCCCCCTTCGGCACGATTGGCGCATCCGTGCGCCCGTCGGCATTGGTGACCGCCCGCGCGATCACCTCATCGCCCCGGCGCAGCACGATTTCGATCCCCTCCGCGGGCAGACCCCGCGCCGTGTCCAGAACATGTGTCGTCAGATAGCCGTCACTCATCGTAGGTTCCCTTGCGTTGACCGGGCCATAGGCGCAAAACAGATGTCATGACGCAACCCCGTTACCCCCGCGATTTTCATGGGCACGGCGCAACGCCGCCCGATCCGAAATGGCCCGGCGGCGCCCGCATCGCCATCAGCCTCGTGCTCAACTACGAGGAAGGCGGCGAAAACTGCCTGCTGCACGGCGATGCCGCGTCCGAAGCCTTTCTGAGCGAGATTGTCGGCGCGCAGCCATGGCCTGGCCAGCGTCACTGGAACATGGAAAGCCTTTACGACTACGGTGCGCGCGCTGGCTTCTGGCGATTGCACCGCTTGCTCGCGGGGCTGCCCGTCACGGTATACGGCGTGGCAACCGCGCTTGCGCGCAGCCCCGCGCAGGTCGCGGCGATGCAGGACGCAGGCTGGGACATCGCCTCGCACGGGCTCAAGTGGATCGACTACAAAGACCACTCCGAAGCAGACGAGGCGGCCGATATGGATGCGGCCATCGCGCTGCACACAGAGGTCACGGGCCAGCCCCCCACCGGGTGGTATACCGGGCGCTGCAGCACAAACACTGTTCGCCTCGCCGCGCAGCGCGGGATGGCGTGGATCAGCGACGTCTATGACGACGACCTGCCTTATTGGGCACGCATCGAGGGCCGCGACCAACTGCTGATCCCCTACACGCTCGACTGCAACGACATGCGCTTTGCCACGCCGCAGGGCTTCAACGCGGGTGATCAGTTCTACAGCTACCTCAAGGACACATTCGACGCGCTTTACGCCGAAGGCGCGGCAGGACAGGCGCGCATGATGTCTGTCGGCCTGCACTGCCGCCTCATCGGCAAGCCGGGACGGGTGCAGGCGCTCAAACGGTTCCTCGACTATATTGGCAGCTTTGAGGGCGTCTGGATCGCCACCCGCAGTGACATCGCCCGCCACTGGACGCAGCACCAACCGCCACAAGCTAGACTGCGCCCGTCGGAGATGGACCACGCGACGTTCATGCATTACTTTGGCGGCATCTATGAACACTCGCCTTGGGTGGCCGGTGGCGCCTTTGCGCTAGAGCTTGGCCCGGCGCATGACACGGCGCAGGGCCTCGCCCATGCCATGGCCCGCGCTTTCCGCAGCGCGCCCGAAGCCACGCGGCTGGAGGTCCTCAAAGCCCATCCCGACCTTGCGGGCAAACTGGCCGCTGCCAAGCGCCTGACAGAGGACAGCACCGCAGAACAGGCCTCTGCCGGGCTCGATTCGCTGACCGATGCCGAACGCGCGCGATTTACCGAGCTGAACACGGCCTACACCACCAAGCACGGCTTTCCCTTCATCATCGCCGTGCGCGATCACGACAAGGCGGGCATCCTGCGCGCCTTTGAACGGCGCATTGCGAACGAGACCGCCACCGAATTCGCCGAAGCCTGCAAGCAGGTGGAACGTATCGCCACCCTGCGGCTGGAGGCGATCCTGTGACCACCTACGCCTTCCCGCCGGGCGGCCTGCCGGACCAAAGCGTCCACCCCGGTAAACGCAGTATCTTCACTGAAAGCTACGCGCTGATCCCCGGCGAAACGCAGCGGGACATCACAACCTCCTTCCTGCCCGGCTGGACCGGCACCCGCGCCTGGATCCTCGCCCGCCCCCTGTCGGGCTTTGCGGAAACCTTTGCCCAATACGCGCTGGAATTGGCGCCCGAAGGTGGCGCAAATGATCCCGAACCAAACGAGGACGCCCAGGCCCATCTCTTTGTCGCCCACGGCACGGCACAGCTGACCCTTGGCTCGGTCCGCCACATGCTGACACCCGGCACGTACGCCTTCATCCCGCCGCGTGTGCAATGGTCGCTGTTCAATCGGTCTGAGGCGATGTGCGGCATTCACTGGATTCGCAAACGCTACGTCCCGATGGGCGAGGACGCGCCGGACCCGCTGGTGATCCATGAAACCGATGTGCCCGCCGCCCCCATGCCCGGTACGGACCGCTGGGCGACGCAGCGCATGCTCGACCCGCTCGACATTCGCTACGACAGCCACGTCAACATCGTGAACTTTGCACCGGGCGGCCGCATCCCCTTTGCCGAAACCCATGTGATGGAGCACGGCCTCTACGTGCTGGAAGGCACCGCGCGCTATCTGCTGAACCAGGACTGGCACAGCGTCGGTCCCGGCGATTTCATGTGGCTGCGCGCCTTTTGCCCGCAAGCCTGTATTGCCACCGGCACCGGCCCGTTCCGCTACCTGCTCTACAAGGACGTGAACCGCCATGTCCCACTCTGAGATCACGGCACAGCCCTTGTCGGCAGTGGCCTTCGCGCCCTTCGGCGACGTGCTGGACTGCAGCGGCGGCCCGGACAAGCTGATCAACGCCGGACTATGCGGCCGTTACCACGACCGCGCCAAGCTCGACTTCGGGGATGGCCGCGCAGGCCTCAGCCTCTTCAACGCGCAGCCGCGCAGCTTTCCCTACACGCTGAACCTGATGGAACGGCACCCCGAAGGCTCGCAAGCCTTCATCCCCATGTCTGAACATCCGTTCCTCATCACCGTCGCCCCCGACCAAAACGGCATCCCCGGCCCGCCGCAAGCCTTCATCACCGCACCGGGCCAGGCCATCAACATCCACCGAAACATCTGGCACGGCGTGCTGACCCCGCTGCACGCCCCCGGCCTGTTTGCCGTCATCGACCGCATCGGGGACGGGCCAAACCTCGAAGAACACCCGCTTCACCCCCCAATTGCCATCCACCCTTCTTTGGGTTCCAAATATCCCGGGGAGCTCGAGGGGCAGAGCCCCTCGTCAGCAAAATAAGATCGCACGCGCCCTCTCACACATCGCGCGGCGATGTGTTGCCGGGTTCCGGCGGCAAAGCCGCCTGAGCAGCGCCCTGCAGGATCAACCCGGGTTCCGCTCCGCCCAACCGGCAAAGACCTTCTCCAAAGCGACCACCACGTAGTAAAGAACGATCCCCATCAGCGCCAAGGCGATCAGCACCGCGAACATAAGTGGGTAATCGGCGCTGATCTTGCCACTGTCGAACAGGTGGCCCAACCCGCGCCCGTGCGGCTCCACGATCTCCATCAGGTTGGTGCCGATAAAGGCCAGCGTCACGGCCACCTTTAGCGCGCCAAAGAACTCCGGCAGCGTTTTGGGCAGGGCGATCTTCCAGAAAATCGTGACCTTCGACGCCCCAAGCGAAGCAAGGATGTCGCGATATTCCGGCTCCAGCGTGCTGAGGCCAATGCTGACCGACACAGCGATGGGAAAGAAGGAAATCAGGAATGCGATCAGGATCGTGTTGAAATCGTGCTGGCCGACGAACATCAGCGCAATGATCGGCACAACGGTCGCCTTCGGGATGGCGTTGAACCCCACCAGCAGCGGATAAAGCGCATCGCGCATCGTCTTGGAAAAGCCCATGACCATGCCCAAGAGCACCCCGAACACCACCGACAAAGCGAGGCCCACAACCGTGCGCCACAGCGTGTCCCAGCCGTACTCAAGAAACAGCCAGCGGAACTTCCAGAACGCCGGCCACAGATCAGACGGCGAGGCCATCTTGTAGTTCGGCCAGCCATTGACCCAGACCAGCCACTCCCAGAAGAGGCCAAAGAGCACCAAGGCCGCCAGTGGAACGAAAACCTGCCGCGCGCTCATGCTGCATCCCGCCCTTGGGCGATGCGGATCTGCTGGCGCAGCACGTTCAGCGCCTCCGCACTTTCGGGCGTGTAAAGCATCTCGATATCCCGCGGCCCCTCAAGGTGCACATCCATCACATATTGCGTCCGCGCGGGCCGGCCCGACAGGACGATCACCTGATCGGCCAGAAAGATGCTTTCGCGCAGGTCATGGGTGATCAGCACGCCGGTAAAGGGCTCTTCGGCTTTCACCTTGTGCATCGTCTGCCAAAGGTCTTCACGGGTGAAGGCATCGAGCGCGCCAAAGGGCTCATCGAGGATTAGCACCTCGGGCTTGTGCACAATCGCCCGGCACAGCGAGGCGCGCTGCCGCATTCCGCCCGACAGCTCAGACGGGCGCTTGTCCTCGAACCCCGCGAGACCAACAAGGTCCAGCAGGAATCGCGCCCGCTCTTCTTTCTCGCGCTTACCCATCTTGGTTGGCACGATCTCCAAGGGCAGCATCACATTTTGCAGGATCGTCCGCCACTCCAGCAAGACGGGGTTCTGAAAGGCCATGCCGACGGTACTTTTCGGGCCCTTGACCCGCTCCCCGTGCAGCCAAACTTCGCCCGCATCAGGCGTCATCAGCCCCGCAATCAGCCGCGTCAGCGTGGACTTGCCGCAGCCCGACGGGCCGACAACGGCTGCAAAGCCCCCTTCCGGTACGGTCAATTCCAGCCCGTCCAGCACCGGCAATGGGCCGGACGGGGTCTTGTAGGCGTGGCGCACGCCCTTGATCTCGATGAGATTGGACATGCGCGCGACCTTTTACTTCAGCATCCTGGTTTCCGCCGGGGGCAGATAGGCATCGGTAAAATAAAGGCTCGCATCAGGCGCGTTCTGAAACTCATAAGTCTCTGCCAATTGCCCCAGCGCCGCTTCCATCCGCGCGGCGTCCACGCCGCCCATGCCCGCGGAAGCCACCGCATCCGTCAGCACGTTCGCGTCAATCGCCAATTGCAAGCGCCGCTGCTCAAGCGCGGGGTCGGCGGCCGGGTTGCGCTCCACGAGGCTGGCGATGGCCGCCTCAGGATCCGCAATCGCGTCCTTCCAGCCCGCGGCCACAGCAGTTAGGAAACCCGTCACAACCTCTGGGTTGGCCGCCGCGAAGTCGGTGTTCACGATGATCGCGTTGCCATAAAGCTGCAGGCCGTAATCCGCCATCAGGATGGTGGAGATGTCTTCTTCCGGCACCCCAAGGCGCACCAAGTTCAGGAAGGATGAGAACGAAAAGCCGGTCACAGCCGCCACGTTCCCCTCGGCCAGCATCGGCTCGCGGGTGGGAAAGCCCACCGGCTCAACGGTGATCGCGGCGACATCCAGCCCGTTCGCGCTGGCAAAGGCCGGAAACTGTGCCCAGGCCCCATCGGGGGGCGGCGCGCCCAGCACGCGGCCTTCGAGGTCTTTGGGCTCTGACACGCCCAGCGATTTGCGCCCGACGATGGCAAAGGGCGGTTTGTCATAGACCATCATCACCGCCGTCACCGGCGCGCCGGGGTTCTGGTCAAGGAATTTCACAAGGCTATTGATGTCGGCAAAGCCGATGGGAAACGCGCCCGTCGCCACTTTCGGGATGGCATCAAGCGAGCCTTGGCCGGCGGAGATCTCGACGCTCAGGCCCGCCGCCTCAAAGTGCCCGTTATCAATCGCTGCGAAATACGGTGCCGACGGCCCCTCGAATTTCCAATCGAGCGCGAAAGGCACGTCGGTGTCCGCGAAGGCGGCCGTGGCCAGGGCCGCGGTGGCCGCAAAGGCCGCAAGGGTTCGTTTCAGCATGTGGTTACTCCCGTATGTGATCGCCTGAGCCTAAGCGGCTTCTGTGCCGAGGAAAATGCCGGTGCGCCTGGCAGCGATGCCAGACTGTGCGACCCGCCCAACTTTTATGCAAGCCTCTTGCCGCTCATGCGCCATGCCCGGCGGCAACGCCGGGCCGCGCCGGTCCGCCCCCACGGGGCGGCGCAACCCTCCGGTCACCGAACCATCACTTGCCAAAGCCGCTCACTTCAGGCCCAATCGGCCAAACCCAACGGGAGGCTCCAATGAAAGACGACAACTTCCTGCGTGCCAACAACGCTCAGCACATGTGGCACCCGATGGGCCACCCCGGCGCGGCCAAAGACACGCCCCCGGTCATCATCTCGTCGGCCGAAGGCTCCACCATCACCAACCTCGACGGTCACGCGGCCATCGACGCGGTCGGTGGCTTGTGGTGCGTGAACCTCGGCTATTCCAACGATGCGATCAAGGAGGCCGTGACCAAGCAGATGTACGATCTGCCATATTATTCGGCCTTTTTCGGCACCTCCAACCCGCCCGCGATCGAGGCCAGCTACGCTGTGCGCGAATTCTTCGCTGAAGACGGGATGGAGCGTGTGTTCTTCACCTCCGGCGGCTCGGATGCGGTTGAAACCGCCCTGCGCCTGTCCCGCCAGTACCACCGCCTGCGGGGCGAGCCGTCGCGCATCAAGTTCCTCAGCCTCAAGAAAGGCTACCACGGCACCCATTTCGGCGGCGCATCCGTCAACGGCAACATCCGTTTCCGTACCGCCTACGAGCCGCTCCTGCCCGGCTGCCACCACCTGCCGTCGCCCTACCCCTACCGCAATCCGTTCAACGAAACGGACCCGGAAAAGCTCGCCCAGAACATCGCCGCCGCTATGGAGGACGAAATCCAGTTTCAGGGCCCCAGCACCATCGCTGCCTTCATCATGGAGCCGATCCAGGGCGCGGGCGGCGTCATCGTCCCGCACGAGACGTTCATGCCGCTTATGCGCGAGATTTGCGACCGCCACGGCATCCTGATGATCGCGGACGAAGTGATCTGCGGCTTTGGCCGTACGGGCGATTGGTCTGGCTCGCGCCACTGGGGCGTGCAGCCTGATATGATGTGCTGCGCCAAGGGCATTACCTCGGCTTATTTCCCGGTGGGCGCGTGCTTGCTGTCGGGCAAGGTGGCCGAAGTGTTTGAAAGCTCGGACGAGGGCGGCGCGATCTTTCACGGCTACACATACTCGGCCCACCCGGTCGGTGCAGCGGCGGTCATTGCCTGCCTTTCGGAAACGCTCCGCCTCGACACCAAATCCAACGCGGGCCCGCGCGGCACCCAGCTTTACGAAGGCATGAAAGCGCTGCAATCCCGCTACGACCTGATCGGTGACGTGCGGGGTGGCCACGGCCTTATGACAGGGGTGGAGTTCGTCAGTGACCGCGCCGCCAAAACCCCGCTCGACCCGGCCACGATGGGCCGCATCCACAAGGCAACCTACGAGGCGGGTACGATGACCCGCATCGGTGGCAACAACCTGCTGATGTCGCCGCCGCTGATCATCACCGAAGACGAGGTGAACACGATCATCGCCAGCGTGGAGGCGGGGTTGAAAGCCGCCTGACTCTGCGGGGTGGGCAATTACGCCCATCCTCCGCCCGATTGCGGGTAATCGGCAAAGGTGATTGCAAAATAGTGCAGCTTGCACACCGCTGTATACGGTATAATCTGCTGAAATCGCGTGCGAAAAACCGGCGCGACAAAACGCGCACCGGCCTGCCGTGCGCACCCTGTCGCACCCCCGCTGACCTCTTGAGACCGCAGGCTATATCTTCTCCAAATACCGACACGACCGCCGGAGAATTGAGCCATGATGGACACGCTGCTGCTGTCCCGTATCCAGTTTGGAGCGAACATCTCGTTCCACATATTGTTCCCAACGATCACCATCGCGCTGGGTTGGGTGCTCTTGTTTTTCAAGCTGCGCTTTAACGCCACCGGGGATCGCAAGTGGATGGACGCTTACGGCTTTTGGGTGAAGGTGTTCGCCCTGTCTTTTGCCATGGGCGTCGTGTCCGGCATCACCATGTCCTTCCAGTTCGGCACCAACTGGCCCGGTTTCATGGAAACCGTGGGCAACATTGCCGGACCACTGCTGGCCTACGAAGTGATGACCGCCTTTTTCCTCGAGGCCGTTTTCCTCGGTATCATGCTCTTTGGTGCCTCTCGCGTTCCCGGCTGGCTCCACACGCTTGCGACCTTCCTTGTCGCCTTCGGCACGACCATGTCCGCTTTCTGGATCCTCGTGCTGAACAGCTGGATGCACACGCCCGCCGGGTTTGAAATGCGCGACGGTGTCGCCTTTGCGACCGATTGGTGGGCGATCATCTTCAACCCCTCCATGCCATACCGCCTTGTGCACATGCTGCTCGCCTCCGGCCTTACTGTCGCTTTCCTGATCATGGGCTTTTCCGCTTTCCGGTGGCTGCTCGGTGATCGCTCGCAAAGCGTGCGCGCAGCCCTGAAAACCGCCGTGGGCCTAGGAGCGATCTTGATCCCGGTGCAAATTCTGATGGGCGATCTGCACGGTCTGAACACGCTGAAATATCAGCCGGCCAAAGTCGCCGCGATGGAAGGCAACTGGGAAACCCAAGGCAACGTCCCGCTGCTCCTCTTTGCAATTCCCGACGAGGAAACCCGCAGCAACTCGATGGAAATCGGTATCCCCAACGGCGCGTCGCTGATCCTGAAGAAAAGCGCCGATGGCGTTGTGCCGGGCCTGAACGACTTCGTCGCCGAAGATGGCACGGTACAGCATCCGCCCGTTGCGCCTGTGTTCTACAGCTTCCGCATTATGGTCGGCACGGGTATGGCGATGCTCCTGCTCAGCTGGGCCGCGGCGTTCTTCATGCTGCGCAAGCGGCGGGGGCCGGATGGCGTGCCGACGGTGATGTATTTCGCGATGGTCCCGATGGCGTTTTCGGGATGGGTGGCCACACTCGCCGGGTGGTACACAACGGAGATCGGACGGCAGCCGTGGTTGGTGCAGGGAGTGCTGACCACCGAAATGGCCGTGGCGGACGTGCCGGCGCCCTTCGTCGGGACCACGCTTGCCGTTTATCTGGCAATCTATGCGCTGCTGCTCTTCGCTTATGTCGGCGTGCTTTTCTACCTCGCGCGCAAGGCCGTAACAGGTGACACGCCGCGCCCGCGCGTTCCGACCTCTGGCGTGGCCGTGGCGAACCAAGTGGCGGCCGAATAGATGATGACTCTGTTTGGAGACCCCGCAGTCTGGCTGCCGGTTGTTTTCGCCGGGCTAATGGGTGTATCGATCCTCGTCTACGTGATCCTCGACGGGTTCGACCTTGGTGTGGGTGTTCTCTTCCCCTTTGCGGAGCAGGACGAGAAAGACCGCATGGTGGCATCGATTGGTCCGTTCTGGGATGCGAATGAGACATGGCTTGTCCTTGCGGTTGGCATCCTTCTTGTGGCCTTCCCACAAGCACATGGCACGATCCTGACCGCACTTTACCTGCCGGTCGCCGTGATGTTGGTGGGTCTCATTCTGCGTGGTGTGGCATTTGAGTTTCGCGTGAAGGCGCCCACGCCATACAAGCGTACATGGGACATGGCCTTTTGGGCCGGCTCGCTGATGACCTCGCTCAGTCAGGGCTGGATGCTTGGCGTGTACATCATGGGCCTTGTGCCCGGCTGGCAGACAACGCTTTTCGCGGCGCTCTGCGCTGTTTTCCTGACCGTCGGCTACAGCTTTATCGGGGCCACATGGCTGATCATGAAGACCGAAGGCGAGCTACAGCGTAAGTCCGTGTCTTGGGCAAAAGGGGGCATTTGGGGCATGCTTCTTGGCGTTGCTGCCGTGTCGATTGCCTCGCCACTTGTGAGCCCGCGTATCTTCGAAAAGTGGTTCGCGTGGCCCGAAATCGTTCTGCTTGCGCCAATGCCGCTAATCATGGGGGCGCTTGTCTGGGTTACATGGCTGTCCCTGCGCCACCTTCCGGCCAAGAACGATGCCTTCGCCTGGTTTCCCTTCACGACAACCATCGCGATGTTTATCGCGGCCTTCTTTGGCCTCGCCTACAGCTTTTACCCCTATGTGGTCCCGGAAAAACTGACCATTTATGAGGCAGCTTCTGCGCCAGAAAGTCTCATCATCATCCTTTGGGGGGCCATCGTCGTTATCCCCATGATTGCAGGCTACACCGCGCTGGCCTACACAGTCTTTCGGGGCAAAGCGACTGAACTGCGCTACGACTGACGCGCGTGCCCCGCTGGCAAGGGGCACGTCATGTACGATTTCGCAGTGCTGTGGTCATGGGCTGAATTCGCGGTGCGCTGGCTGCACGTCATCACGGCCATCGCGTGGATCGGCTCTTCGTTCTACTTCATCGCGCTCGACCTTGGGCTGCACCGCGACCGCAACCTCGCCTCCGGCGCGGATGGCGAAGAATGGCAGGTGCATGGCGGCGGCTTCTACCACATCCAGAAATACCTCGTGGCCCCGCAAAACATGCCGGACGGGCTGGTCTGGTTCAAATGGGAAAGCTACGCGACGTGGCTGTCGGGCTTTGCGTTGCTGGCCATCGTCTACTACCTTGGGGCGGACTATTACCTGATCGATCCGGCCATCGCCGACCTCACCCGCTGGCAGGCGATTGCGATTTCGGTCGCGTCGCTGGGCTTTGGCTGGCTGGCCTATAACCAGATTTGCAAGACCTTCGTGAATGCAGACCAGACCGTGCTGATGGTCGCCTTGTTCGCGGTTCTCGTGTTCATGAGCTGGTTCTACGCGCAGGTCTTCACGGGCCGCGCCGCGCTGCTGCACCTGGGCGCCTTTACCGCCACGATCATGAGCGCGAATGTCTTCGCCATCATCATCCCAAACCAGAAGATCGTGGTGGCCGACCTGATGGCGGGCCGCACGCCGGACGCGAAATACGGCAAGATCGCCAAACAGCGCAGTACGCATAACAACTACCTGACGCTGCCGGTGATTTTCCTGATGCTGTCCAATCATTACCCGCTGGCCTTTGCCTCCTCGGCCAATTGGATCATCGCGGCGCTGGTGTTCCTGATGGGCGTCACGATCCGCCACTGGTTTAACACTCGTCACGCGCGCGGCGGGACGCCCTACTGGACATGGGGCGCGACGGTGGTGCTGTTTCTGATCATCGCGTGGCTGTCCACCGCGCCGATGTTCCGAACCGAACCGGCCGAGATTGCGCGCCTGAGCGCCGCGGACGGCTTTGCCGAGGTCCATGAGATCGTCGTCGGTCGCTGCTCCATGTGCCACGCGGCGGAGCCGGTTTGGCCCGGCCTCTACTGGGCCCCCAAGGGCGTCATGCTGGAGACGCGCGCGCAGGTAACCCGCCACGCCCGCGACATCTACCTGCAGAGCGGTGTCAGCCACGCGATGCCGCCCGCGAACATCACAGGCCTGCCGCAGGCCGACCGCGATACCATCGTGGCTTGGTATCAAAACGCCACGCAGTAATTTTTAGCCCCTGCGCGCATCGCCGGGCCGCCGCCCGGCACGGCGATCCTTCAACGTCAGCGCGCCGCTCAAAGCTGCGGTGAAAAGACAACCGTAAAGCGCTTTAGAACCGCGGTTGGTTCGCCATACCGCAGCCCGCCGACGCGCGGCTCCTCGGCCAAACCAACCCTTCCCGAATCCTGACGTCCCATGCTACATCTTGCGCTATGCCCAAGGACGGCCCCAACATAACCCAACCAGTCATACGTCAACTGGACGAAACGGCGATCAACCGCATCGCGGCCGGCGAGGTGGTCGAGCGCCCCGCATCTGCCGTTAAGGAACTGGTCGAAAACGCGATCGACGCGGGCGCAAATCGTATCGAGATCGACGTCGCCCAAGGTGGCAAAACCCTGATCCGCGTCACTGACAACGGCTGCGGCATCGCGGGGCGCGACCTGCCGCTTGCCCTGAGCCGCCACGCAACCTCCAAGATTGACGGCACTGACCTGCTGAACATCCAGTCCTTCGGCTTCCGGGGAGAGGCGTTGCCGTCCCTCGGCGCGGTTGGCAGGTTGACGATCCGCTCGCGCCCCGCAGGCGGCGACGCGCATGAAATCCGTGCGGAAGGTGGGGTCCTGCACTCCGTGCGCCCCGCCGCGCTGAACCAAGGCACGGTCGTGACGCTGGCAGACCTGTTCTTTGCCACGCCCGCACGCCTGAAGTTCATGCGCACCGACCGTGCGGAGGCGCAAGCCATCGGAGACGTGATCAAGCGCCTCGCCATGGCCGAGCCTTATATCCGTTTCACCCTCCGGGATGTGACCGGCGACGCCCCCCGCACCACATTTCAGGCAGAGGCGCAGACGGGCGCGCCGGCCGATGCGCTCAGGGCGCGGCTCGGGGATGTGCTGGGCGCGGATTTCACCGACAACGCCCTGCCCATTGATGCGCAGCGCGAGGGGCTGCACCTTACCGGGTTCGCGGCCCTGCCGACCTATTCGCGCGGGGCGGCGACAATGCAGCACCTGTTCGTGAACGGCCGCCCGGTGCGGGACAAGATGCTGATGGGCGCGCTGCGCGGGGCCTATCACGACTTTCTGAGCCGCGACCGGCACCCGGCGGTGGCGCTGTTTCTCGACTGCGATCCGCAACTGGTGGACGTCAACGTGCACCCCGCCAAATCAGAAGTGCGGTTTCGCGACCCCGGGATTGCGCGGGGGCTGATCGTGTCGGCCCTGCGCCACGCGCTGGCAGCGGCAGGCCATCGGGCCTCTACAACCGTTGCCGTTGGCGTGCTCGGCGCGATGCAGCCGGAGCAGACCGCGCCGCGCGTCTACCAGATGGATCGGCCATCGCTCGGGCCGTCGCCCGCGCCTCAGCGGTCGCCGGGCTTTGCCGAAATGGCAGCTGGGTATAGCGCGGATGTGGTTGAGCCGGTCGATGCGCCGCAGGACCTGCCCCTCGGCACGGCCCGCGGGCAGGTGCATGAAAACTACATCATCGCGCAGACATCTTCGGGCATGGTCATTGTCGACCAACACGCAGCGCATGAACGGCTGGTCTACGAAAAGCTGAAAGCCCAGATGGCGGAAAATGGCGTACCCGCGCAGGCGCTGCTGATCCCCGATATTGTCGAGCTTTCCGCGCAGGATCGGGAGCGTATCCTCTCCATTGCAGACGACCTCGCCCCGATGGGCCTGACGATCGAGCCCTTTGGCAGCGGCGCTGTCGCCTTGCAGGCCACGCCCGCCATTCTGGGCGAGTTGGACGGCAAGGCGCTGATTGCGGACATTCTGGATGAGTTAGCCGATCAGGGCACAGCGCAGACCTTGCAGACCCGGATCGAGGCGATCCTGAGCCGTGTAGCCTGCCACGGTTCTGTCCGCTCCGGCCGCCGGATGCACGCCCAAGAGATGAACGCCCTGCTGCGCGAGATGGAGGCGACTCCCCATTCCGGCCAGTGCAACCACGGTCGGCCGACTTATGTCGAACTGAAGTTGGCAGATATCGAACGTCTGTTTGGGCGCACATGATCGAGATCGCTGGCAGGCCTTACAGCTTTGACGACCCGGTGGTGATTGCCGCGCTCATCGGCGCGGGTCTTGTGCTGCTGCTGTTCATCCTGCTGATTGCGTCGCTGCGTGCGGCATCACGGGCGTCGCGGGCGGCAGAGCCGCTGGCCCGTCAGCTGGGCTACCTTGGCCAGCACGTCCAAAACCTCGGCCAGGGGCAGGAGGGGCTGCGCGCGTCCATCCAGATGGTGTCGGACACGGCGACACAAGGCCAGATGCAACTTGCGCAAACGCTGGAGCAGCGCCTTGCCAGCGTGCAGCAGCAGATGCAGGACCGGCTGGCCGACAACGCCATGCGGTCCCAGCGCGCGATGGCCGATCTGCAGGAGCGGCTGAAAGAGAGCCTGCACGGCTCGGCCAAGCAGACCACCACATCCCTGACGCAGTTGCAGGAACGGCTGCAGGCCATCGACAAGGCGCAGGACAACATCACCAAGCTGTCGGGGGATGTGCTGAGCCTGCAGGACATCCTGTCGAACAAACAGACCCGCGGTGCTTTTGGCGAAATCCAGCTGCGCGATATCCTGTCCAAGGCGTTGCCGGCGGACAGCTATTCCTGGCAGCCAACGCTCAGCACCGGCAAGCGGGCGGATTGCCTGATTCACCTGCCTTACCCTCCGGGGCCGATTGTAATCGACAGTAAGTTCCCGCTGGAGGCGTACGAGGCCCTGCGCAGCGCGGAATCTGAGCACGAATTCAAACAGGCTGTGGCTGCGATGAAAACGGCTGTAACCGCGCATATTCGGGCCATTTCCGAGAAGTATATCATAGAGGGCGAGACGGCCGACGGCGCCCTCATGTTTTTGCCCTCAGAGGCCGTCTATGCCGAGCTACACGCCAATTTCCCGGATCTCGTCCGACGCGGGTTCGAGGCGCGGGTCTGGATCGTGTCGCCCACTACCTGCATGGCAACGCTGAACACGATGCGCGCGATCCTGAAGGACGCCCGGCTGCGCGAGCAAGCGGGCGCCATCCGGCGGGAGTTGGCGCTGCTGGTGGCGGATGTTGACCGGTTGGGAACGCGGGTGGGCAATCTGGATCGGCATTTCGGGCAGGCGGCCAAGGATATCGAAGAGATCAAGATCAGCGCCGACAAGGCCGGAAAGCGCGCGGGGCGGCTTGATAATTTCGACTTTGAAGAGATCGAGCAAAGTGCTGATGTGGTCCCGCTGGGCAAGACGTGATCCTAAGGACCGCTGCGCGGGTTCTATTTTATTTTGCTGATGAGGGGGCTTTGCCCCCTCAAGCTCCCCCAGGATATTTGAGACCCAAAGAAGGGCGTGGCGCGCGTCAGCTGCGCAGGGCCGGGAGGCCGATGCCGGTGGCCTCGAACCCGCCATCGACGGCGAGGATCTGGCCGGTGATGTAGCTTGCCTCGTCCGACAGCAGGAAGTGGATGGCATTCGCCAGCTCGTCTTCGGAGCCGTAGCGGTTGAGCGGGATGGCGTCGTGGTAGGCGTCGATGATGTCTTGTGTGTGAACAGCCATGGCCAGCTTGGTGCGGACCGGGCCGGGAGCCACGGCGTTTGCCCGGATGCCGTATTCGCCCAGTTCCACGGCTTGTTGCTGGGTGAGGTGCGCGAGGGCCGCTTTGGACGTGCCGTAAGCGACCCGAAGCGTTGAGGCGCGCAGGCCGGAGATTGAGGTGATGTTCACGATCCCGGCGCCTCCTGCGGCCTTGAGGTGCGGCGTGAAGGTTTGCGTCATCTGGAATGCGCCGTCGAGGTTGGTGGCCATGACCGCCCGCCATGCGTCCAGCCCCGTCTGTTCCATCGGGCCGAAGGTGGCGAGGCCGGCGTTGTTGACCAGCCCATGCACTGCGTGCCAGTCCGACAGGGCCGCCGCAAGCGCCGCGATGTCATCTGGCTTGGACACGTCGGTGTCAAAGGTGCGCACGTTTTCAAGAGGTTCAGCGGCGCGGGCAAGTTCGGCGGCGTCGTAGTCAACCATGGCCACGCGCCACCCCTCGCGCAGGAGCCGACGGGTCGTGGCCAGCCCGATCCCGCGGGCCGCGCCTGTGACGATGGCTGATTTCATGACGGTGTCCTCCCCGCAGGCCAGTCTATCCGGGCGTGGCAGGGAGGCAAGATGAGCTTAGATCCGGGCCCAGCGCTGCACCAGCTTGTGCACGAAGCCGTCGAATTGCAGCGGCGCGTCCGTGACGGCAAGGCAGATGCAGTCCTCGTGGATGTCGGCCACGGGCGTGTGGTGCGTGTCGCTGCCCGCCACCTCGACATCGCCGCGGGCGAAATAGTCGTCCTCGTCCTGGAACGCGCCTTGCAGCACCATCGTCATTTCGGTGCCGTGGTGGCCGTGATCAGGCATCGCGGCGCCAGCGGGAATGAACAGCAGGCGCGCGGTTGCCCCGTCCCCGGTGGGCAAGATGGCTTGCTTTACGCCCATGCCCACGGGCTTCCATTTGACACCCGACAGGTCCGTTCCGACGTAATCCTGCAGCGGACCCGGCAGGATCGAGCCTGTTTGCCGCGCGGGGCGCTGTGCCGGTTCAGCCGGGCCGCCAGCAATGAGAGCCATCGTGGCATCAAAGCTGCCCGGGTTCATCTCGGACACAAACTCGCATTCGGTTTCAAGCACCTCACCGCCAAGCGCCTCGAACGCAGCAAGACGGGCGCGGCATTCGTCGCAGAGCGACAGGTGCGCGGCCACCATCAGGTTGAAGGCCTCGGGCAAGGCGCCCGCCGCGTAGCCCATCAGGATCTCGTCCGTCAGGTGGTGGTTGATCTGGCGTTCCATGGCTGGTCCACTCTTCACTTCATTGCATGGCGCAAGCGTTCCAGCGCCAATCGTATCCTCGACTTGATCGTGCCCAGGGGCAGACCGGTTTCAGCGGCGATTTCGCTATGGGTCAGATCCCCGAAATACGCCTTTTGTATCAATTCCCGCTGCGGCGCGGGCAGGTCAGCAAGGGCGCGGCCCAACTGTTCGCTTTCCTGTTGCAGGGCCATGACCTCTGCCTGGTCCGGTTCCTCTTCCGGACCCCACGGCAAATCCTCTGGTTCGGGCCGCCGGGCTTTGCGCAGCACATCGATCTTCCGGTTCCGGGCAATCGTGAAGATCCACGTTGCGACAGACGCCCGCGTGGGATCAAACATATGTGCCTTGTGCCAGACGGTCGCCATGACCTCCTGCGAAACTTCCTCCGCCAAGGACGCATCCGCGCCCGATTTCATCAAGAACCCTTTCACCCGGGGGGCGAAATGGCCGTAAAGCGCCGCAAACGCCGCCCGGTTTTGGCTGTCCCTGACCAGAGCCATCTGCTCTGCCCAGTAAAGCTTGTCGTCCTTCTGCGCCACGTCGTTGGCCATACGCCCTTCACGCGCCGCCCGAAGGGTTTGCGTGCCTTTGTTTGTCACAACTTGCTGTGCCAAACCTGACGGGTTTCTTGCCAACATGGAATCGTTACGCGGCGCGCGAGCGTTTGGATCACCAAGTGTCAGATTTTTTGGCTCGTGGCGGAGTATTTCACGGATTGCCCCGTTTTTTCCAGCCTTTTTACATCCAACTAAAGTGTCGCGCCGTACTGACACTTAGAACCACCACGAACGCAGGACACGCAGCACATGCCATTCGAAAGCGCCGGAAACGGCCGCAAGTCAATTGCCGTCATAGGCGCTGGAATTTCGGGCATGGGGGCGGCGTGGCTGCTAAGCGCGGATCACGATGTAACACTTTTCGAAGCCGAAGATCGGCTGGGCGGGCATGCGCGCACCAAATTCGCCGGGCCAAACAAGGTGGCGGTGGATACTGGGTTTATCGTTTTCAACTACGCAAACTACCCGCGGCTTGCCGAAATGTTCGGTGCGCTCGATGTGCCGGTTGCCAAGTCAAACATGAGCTTTGGTGCATCGATTGGCGGTGGGCGGCTGGAATATGGGCTTGCTAGCCTGGATGCGCTCTTTGCGCAGCGGCGTAACCTTTTTGACGTGCGCTACCTGCGTATGATCAGAGACATCTTGCGGTTCAACAAGACCGGGCTCGACGTGGCGCGGGCCAACCCCGAATTAACGATCGGCGAGTTTTTGCGTGTGCTCGGCACCGGCCCATGGTTTCGCGACCATTACCTTTTGCCGTTTTCCGGGGCGATCTGGTCGACGCCAACGGAACAAATCATGGATTTCCCTGCCCATGCGATGATGCAATTCTTTGAAAACCATGCGCTGCTAAGCCATGCGGGGCAACATCAGTGGTACACGGTGCAAGGCGGCAGCATCGAATATGTCCGCCGCCTTGAGGTTGCGATGCTAGCGCAGGGCGTCGACATTCGCCTGAAAGCGCCGGTTCAGGCGGTGACGCGGCTGCCGGGCGGCGTGCGGGTAAAGACATGGGGTGCCGACTGGCAAAACTTCGACGAAGTGATCTTCGCCACGCATTCCGACGATACGTTGGCGATGTTGCACGATGCGCGTCCCGAAGAGCAGGCCGTGCTGGGCGCGGTCGCCTACCAGCCGAATGACATCGTGCTGCACTCTGACGAACGTGTCATGCCGAAGCGGCGCAAGACCTGGTCAAGCTGGGTTTATACCGAGGATGCGGCGTCGCGCAGCGATCGGATTGACCTGACCTATTGGATGAATTCTCTCCAGCCGTTGCCCGCGAACGAGAACTTTTTTGTCACTCTGAACAGCCGGCGGAATATCCGCGAGGATCTGATCTGGGATCAGGTCACATTGCGCCATCCGGTGTATGACCTGCCCGCGCTGGCGGCGCAAAAGGCCGCTGCGGCGATGAACGGACGGGACAACACCTGGTTCTGTGGTGCGTGGATGAAGAACGGGTTCCACGAAGATGGGCTGTCGAGCGCGCATGACGTAGCGGACGCGATCATCGGCGCTCCGGCGGCAAGGATTGCAGCCGAATGACCCATGTAGACCATATCGCCGGGATAACTTTCCATGGGCGCAAGGGCGATGTGTCCAACGCGTTTCGGTATTCGGTGGATTATCTGCTGCTGGATGCTGAGGCAAAGCTGGAACGGCTGCCCCGCCTTTTTGGTCGCAACGGTCGCGGCGTTGCGGCGTTGAACGACACCGATCACGGGGGCGCGCCGGGCCGGGGGAGCGGTGCGGCCTGGGTGCGTGATGTTTTGCGCCAATGGCAGATAAACGGGGTGGAGCGGATCGAGCTGCTCGCCCAGCCGCGCATGCTAGGCCATGTTTTCAACCCGGTCAGCTTTTGGCTGTGCCGTGATGCGTCAAACGGGCTGCGGGCCGTGATTGCGGAGGTCACCAATACCTACGGCGACCGGCATTCCTACCTCGTCAAACACTCTGACCTGCGCGCGATTGCACCGGATGACCGGCTGAAGGCGCAAAAGATCATGCATGTCTCGCCCTTCCAGCCCGTGGAAGGCGGGTACGAGTTTCGGTTCGACATCACCGATGACCGGATCGGGGTCTGGATCGACTACGATCGCGAGGGCGGCGGGCTGATCGCTACGCTCACGGGCAAGCGCGTGCCCATGACAAACCGTTCGATTCTGCGCGCGCTCTTGCGCCGTCCCTTTGGCTCGCGCCGTGTGCTGGCGCTGATTCACTGGCAAGCTCTGAAGCTCTGGTGGAAAGGGGCAACTTTTCGGTCCCGCCCAGAGGCGCCTACCAAACAGGTGTCGAGCCAATGAACGCTGCCCCGCAACGGCTCGGAGCCTATGCGGTCTTTGCCGCGCTCCTTGCGTCGGCGGGGCTGCCGATCTATATCCACGCGCCAAAGTATTACGTGGACGAATACGGCGTATCGCTTGCTGCTTTGGGCACCGTTCTGTTCGCCTTGCGCTTGCTGGATGTGGTGCAGGATCCGCTTTTCGGTCGGCTGAGCGAGCGTCTGCGCGATGCGCGGGCGCATGCGGTCGGGATCGCTGGCGCCGTCATGGCGCTTGGTATGCTCGGCCTCTTCGCGGTGGAGCCGGTCGGGTTGCCGCCAGTGTGGTGGTTTGCCGTGATGCTGACGCTGGTGTTTTCCGCCTTCAGCTTTCTGACCATCAACTTCTACGCACAAGGGGTTATCAAGGCGGAGCGACTGGGTGAGCAGGGCCACCTGCGCCTCGCGCGCTGGCGCGAGACAGGGGCCCTTTTGGGTGTCTGCGTTGCGGCTGTGGCGCCGACTGCGCTAACCGTCCTCACAGCGAGCCCATTTGTCGGCTTCGCTATTGGATTTGCTCTTTTGGCGATCATTGCCGTGCTGATGATGACGGCAGAATGGTCCAGCGCGGGTACACCTCCCGGCGCGGGGCTTGGCGTGGTGTTGGGCGACCACCTGGCGCGGCGCCTTCTGCTGATTGCGCTGTTGAATGCTGCGCCGGTCGCCGTCAGTTCCACCCTGTTTTTGTTTTTTGTCGAGGCGCGGCTTGATGCGCCGGGGATGGAAGGGCCGCTTCTGCTGCTCTTTTTCCTGTCGGCTGCGGGGGCGGCGCCGGTCTGGGGCCATCTGGCCGAGCGGTACGGGCCAAAGCCGGTGCTGATCGCCGCGATGCTGCTTGCGATTGGTGCCTTTGCCTTTGTTCCGCTGCTTGGGTCTGGAGACTGGGTGCTGTTTGCGCTGGTCTGCGTTGCCTCTGGTGCGGCGCTGGGGGCCGATCTGACGCTCCTTCCCGCGATCTTTGCCAGCCGGATGGCGCGCATCTCACCATCGGCCGCCGAAGGGTTTGGCCTTTGGTCCTTTGTGTCGAAATTTACGCTGGCTTTTGCCGCTGTCACCTTGCTGCCCGCGCTTGAGGCGGCAGGGTTTGACAGCGGTGGCGGCTCCAATCCGCCCGAGGCGCTGATGCTGCTCTCCCTGCTCTATGCGGCGGTGCCGTGTGTTCTCAAAGTCGTTGCCTTGGCGCTGCTTGCCGCCACGCCCCTAAAGGAGGTCTGATCATGGATATTTTCCTGTTCGTTCTGTTTGGCGCCGTCGCGGCCCTGCTGATCGCATGGGCGCGCAGCCGCTATGCTGGGTTTGTTGCACAAACACCTGATGATTACGCGGACCGCCCAGGCGACGTCTTTGATGTGCGGCAGCACCTCAACGGCCCCGTGGTGTGCGAAGGCATGATCTACGGGCCGACGGGCCGCGTCAGCTCGACCTTTCACGCTCGCTTTGAGTGCAGCTGGGAAGGCGACAAGGGTACGATGATCGAACGGTTCTGGTATGACGACGGCTCCGTGCAGGACCGCGCGTGGCACCTGCGCCTTGGCAATGACGGGCGGATCATGATGCAGGCCGATGATGTGGTGGGGACGGGCATTGGCGTTCAGTCCGGCCCAACGGTCGAGATGAAGTACAAGCTGCGCCTGCCCGAAGCGTCTGGCGGTCACGTTCTGGACGTTGTCGACTGGATGTATCTTGCGCCGAACGGAACCATCCTCAATCGGTCGCAATTCCGTAAATTCGGGGTGCAGGTCGCCGAGTTGGTGGCGACAATGCGTCCAGCGAATCAAGAGGAATTAAAGGACGCGGCATGACGGAAGTGACCTGGACCGGCAAGAAATACTGGCTGGTTGGTGCGAGTGATGGTCTGGGCGCGGCCCTGGCCGAAGTGATGAGCCGGGCTGGGGCGGAAATTGTCCTCTCCGCACGCTCCGAAGAGGCGTTGCAAGAGGTCGCGGATAGGCTGCCGGGCCGGGCGCATGTTCAGCCCATGGACATTTCCGACGATGCCAGTGTGAAGGTCGCCGCCGAGGCGGTGGGGCCGGTGGACGGCGTGGTTCTGTTGGCGGGAGTCTACTGGCCGTTTTCGGCCCGCGAGTGGAATGCCGATCAGGCCACGGCGATGGCGGACATCAACTTTACAGGGTTTATGCGGGTGCTGGGGCAGGTTGTGCCGGACATGGTCGCGCGGGACTCGGGCCACATCCTCATCACCTCCTCGCTGACCGGGTTCCGGGGCCTGCCAGGCTCCATCGGCTATACGGCGTCGAAGGCCGCAACGATGTCGCTGGCCGAATGCATGTATGCCGATCTGCGCAAGACGGGCGTGCGGGTGCAGGTGGCAAATCCGGGCTTTATCAAGACGCGGCTGACCGAAAAGAACGACTTCGCGATGCCCTTCATCATGGAGCCCGAGCAGGCCGCGCGCGAGATGTTCGATCACATGAACTCGGACGCGTTCAAGAAGAGCTTTCCGGGCTTCTTCTCCCTGCTGTTCCGCGGCTCGCAGTTCTTGCCGGACTGGCTGTACTACCGCATTTTTTCCTGAGCCTAGAGCCGCGCGGCGTGGGTCTCATAGGTTGCCCGCGCCCGCGCCCAGACGCCTGTTTCATCGCCGCCCAGGGCGGCGAGATGCGGCAAAAGCTGCGCGGCGAAGTCTTCGGAGCTTTCCAGCGGCAGGAGTGACGGCAGGTTGTCGATTGCGGTGACGTCGAGCGGCGGCGTGTCGTGCACCCGGAGCGCTGGCGCGTCCCAGCTGGTCTCGCGGTCGTAGACCGGCACCGGGTTAAAGTCGCTGCCCGGATCGCAGGCGATGTCGCCAATCACGCTCAGCCTGCGGGGCATGGCCCCCGCTCCGCGCGGCACAAACACCGGTGTGCCGGGGCGCGCCACGACGCAGTTGAAGAACAGATCATGCGCAAGCACCTGCGGAAACGGTCCGCCGTTTTGCGTCTCTTCCATGTCCCAGCGGGTCGTGGCGACCCCCATGGCGGTACAGAGGTCCGCCGCGCCCGTGCCGACCCGGCCTTTGGCCCCGATGATCAGGGCCGTTGGCCTGTGCGTTCCACCGCCCAAAAGCTCTGTCTGAAGATCGGCAAGCAGGTGGGTGGAGCTGTCATAGGCGGCAACCGGGCCAGCCTGTCGCCCCTCCCGCTGCGCGGCCCAACATTTCAGCGCCACGGCGGCGCCAGCATAGCCCGCCCAGTAACCAAAGGCAGCAACCCGGCGGCCCGCCTCGTCCACCAGGTATTCAAGGTCCAGCAGCGCGCCGCCGCCCGCCTTGAGCCGCCGCAGCAGAGCGATCCCATCGCTTTGCCCTTTGAACGCGTGGCCGAACATGATGTGCGTGTGCTTCAGCGCCGTATCGGCCTTTGGCAATTCCTTGAGCCCGAAAATGACCGCTTCCTGCCGCGCATCCGGCCAGCTGCCTTCCGGGGCGATCTCCGCGCCCGCCTCGGCGAAGGCCTCAACCCCGATGATGCGCTGGGCGCTGCGTTCGACCGTGACGCGCAGGCCTGCACGGACCAGCGCGGCGACACCCTCCGGTGTCACCCCCACGCGCGCCTCGTGTGCGCGGTGCTCTGCGCGGACCCACAGATGCGTCACGCCAGCATGCCCTTGGCCCGCACGGCCCTGACAGAGCGGCGCGCGTTCATCCGTTCCATAAAGCCCCGGATGCCAGGATACGGGCCCATGTCCACGTCATCGCCCGGCAGCCAGTTGCACACAATGAACAGGTACGGGTCCGCAATGCTCAAATCATCGCCAATCACGAAATGCCCGCGAAGCGCGTGCGCTTCGACAAAACTGGCCGAGGCGGCCATCGTCTCTGGCACTTTTGCCGTCATGTCTGCCCAACTGGCCTCTGCGTCCGCCCAGCGGGGGCCGCGCATCTTGTGGGCGTGGTTCACATGCATGGTCGACGCAAGGTAGTACATCACGCTGCGCATATGCGCCGCCGCCAACGGGTCCGTGGGGATGAGGGCCGGGGCGAGCGTGCCGATATAGTCGAGTATCGCGCCGGTTTCCGTCAGCCGCGTGCCGTCCACTTCGAGCGTCGGTACCCGGCCTTTGGGGTTCTGGGCAAGATAGTCAGGTTTGGTTTGCTCGGCACTGGCAAAATCGATCGCGACAGGGGTGTAAGGCAGGCCGGCCTCTTCGAGGGCGATGGCGACCGCGATGGAGATCGTGCCGGGGGCATAATAGAGCTTCATGGCGAAGTGGCCTTATACATGTGTTTGGGCGTGGTGACGGTCTGGCGCTTCCAGATGCGGCACGGCGTTGAACATCACAGGCGACCACGTGCCGCCCACGGGAAAGAGCCGATGCAGCGAGGTGTTCATAATCGCCAGCGCCAGAGCGGCCATGCCATCTACATCGAGCCGCAGGTGCTGGCGCATCACGTTTGCAATGAGCCCGCCCGATGTGACCACCAACGCCGGGCCTGATCCTGCGCAGATGTCCGCAAGGGCCGCGGAGATGCGCGCCTCGAACGCCTCGAAGGTCTCTGGCGCGCCTTTGATCTCTCCGGCGCGCCAAGCGTTGAAGACGCGCGGCAAATGCTGGGTGAATTCCTGCTGTTCGGTTGGAATGGGAACGCCCTGTTCATCCCGAAGCGCGGTGGCGAGGGTAAAATACTCCAGCTCGTTCAGGCGGGCGTCGCGGATCGGTTCAAGCCCGGTGTCCATCGCCGCCGCCGTTTCAATGTGGCGTCGCAACGTGCCGGTATAAAGCCGCGCGTGATGGTTCCGCGTGTCCTTCAGGTGGGCGCCGAGCCACGCGGCTTGCTGATGCCCCAGCTCTGACAGGCGATCATAGCTTTCTTCGTCCTGCGCGCCGGAATTGGCCTGGCCGTGACGGATCAAGGTGATGTGGGACATGGGGCGCCTTTGGTTGGGTTCGGCGCTTTGTAGGTGAGGGTGGGCAGAGTGGAAAGCGCAGGACCCTCCGGGGGGAGGTTTATTTTGCCAAGTGAAGAGGGGACGGACTGTGCATTATCGGAAACGCTGGTTTGGGTTCGCGCCGCAAAATTGGGGTGGTTTGTCGGGATTGGGAGTCCTTTTGGCAATGCGCTGCATTTAGGTTGGCAACGTTGCGAGGGAGAAACGCATGACGGGCACGGTGACGTTCACGCTGGACGGGCAAGAGGTGACAGCTGAGGCTGGCCTCACGATCTGGGAAATCGCGAACGGGCGCGGCCTCGTGATCCCGCATCTGTGCCACAAGCCTGCCCCCGGCTACCGCCCGGACGGCAATTGCCGGGCCTGCATGGTCGAGATTGAAGGCGAGCGCACCCTTGCCGCCTCCTGCATCCGTGAGCCCATGGACGGCATGGTCGTGACGACCAATTCGGCCCGCGCCGAGAATGCGCGCAAGATGGTCGTGGAAATGCTGGTCGCGGACCAGCCCGCCCGGGAAGAGGCGCGCGATGCCTCGGCGCATCTGTGGGACATGGCGGATGCGAATGGTGTGGGCGAAAGCCGGTTTCCCAAGCTGGAAGAGGGGCGGATCCCGCTGCTCGATGACAGCCATGTGGCGATGCGGGTGAACCTTGATGCCTGTATTTCCTGCGGTCTGTGCGTGCGCGCCTGCCGCGAGGTGCAGGTTAATGACGTGATTGGCATGGCGGGGCGGGGGCACGATTCCTATCCTGTTTTCGACATGGCGGACCCGATGGGCGCATCGACATGCGTGGCCTGCGGCGAGTGTGTGCAGGCCTGCCCGACCGGCGCGTTGATGCCGGCCACGGTAATGGACGAGGACCAGCGCGGCGACAGCGGCGACTGGGACGAAGAGGTGCAATCGGTCTGCGGCTTCTGCGGGGTTGGCTGTCAGGTGTCGCTGAAGGTGAAAGACGGCAAGGTGCGCTATGTCGAGGGCATCAACGGCCCCGCGAACGAGGGGCGGCTTTGCGTCAAGGGGCGCTTTGGCTTTGACTACATCCACCACGCGCACCGGCTGACCAAACCGCTGATCCGCCGCGAAGATGCGCCGCCCAAGGGGCTGAACGTGGACCCGGGCAACTGGGGCGCGTTCTTTCGTGAGGCGACGTGGGATGAAGCGCTTGATCTTGCGGCAGGCGGCCTGAAGGGCCGGGGGCGCGAGGTCGCGGGCTTTGGCAGCGCCAAGTGCACCAACGAGGAAGCCTACCTGTTTCAGAAGTTTATCCGGCAAGGCTTTGGCCATAACAATGTCGACCACTGCACGCGGCTGTGCCATGCCTCGTCCGTGGCCGCACTGATGGAGAATGTCGGCTCGGGCGCAGTGACCGCTACGTTCAACGAGATTGAGAACGCGGATGTGGCCATCGTCATCGGGGCCAACCCGATCGAAAACCATCCCGTCGCGGCCACCTATTTCAAGCAGTTCGCCAAGCGCGGCGGCAAGCTGATCGTGATGGACCCGCGGGGTCAGGCGCTGAAGCGGCATGCGTCGCACATGCTGCAGTTCCGCCCGGGCGCGGACGTGTCGATGCTGAACGCGATCATGCACGTGATCGTGGAGGAAGGCCTCTACGACCAGCAGTATATCGATGCGTGGACGGAGAACTGGGAGGCGGAGAAAGCGCACTTGGCGGATTTCGCGCCAGAGAAGATGAGCGAGCTGTGCGGGATCGCACCCGAGGTGCTGCGCGACGTGGCGCGGACCTTTGCGCGGTCCAAGGCGGGCATGATCTTTTGGGGCATGGGCGTCAGCCAGCACATCCACGGGACGGACAATTCGCGCTGCCTGATCAGCCTTGCGCTGATGTGCGGTCATGTCGGGCGGCCCGGCACCGGGCTGCACCCGCTCAGGGGGCAGAACAACGTGCAGGGCGCGTCGGATGCGGGCCTGATCCCGATGTTCCTGCCCGATTACCAAAGCGTGATGGACGACGGGGTGCGCTCGGCCTTTACCGAGGTTTGGGGCTCGGGTGACTTTTCGAACGAAAAGGGCCTTACCGTGACCGAGATCATGGACGCGGTGCACGAGGGCGACATCAAGGCGATGTATATCCTGGGCGAGAACCCGGCGATGTCGGACCCGGATGTGGAGCATGCGCGCGACGCGCTCGCAAAGCTGGATCATTTGGTGGTGCAGGACATCTTTATCACCGAGACGGCCAACTATGCCGACGTGATCCTGCCCGCCTCGGCGATTTACGAAAAGTCGGGCACGGTCTCGAACACCAACCGGCAGGTTCAGATGGTGCGCCCCGCGGTGGCGCCCCCGGGAGAGGCCCGCGAGGATTGGTGGATCGAGGTGGAACTGGCCAAGCGCTGCGGACTGGACTGGCGCTACACCCACCCGTCCGAGATCTTTGCCGAGATGAAGCACAACATGCGCAGTCTCGACAACATTACGTGGGAACGGCTTGAGGGGCAGGCGGTCACGTACCCGTCGCTTTCCGAGGACGATCCGGGGCAAGCGGTGGTCTTTGGCGACGGCTTCCCCCGTCCCGATGGGCGCGCGCGGTTCACCCCTGCCTCGGTCATTCCGCCGGACGATATGCCCGATGCGGACTATCCGATGATCCTGACAACGGGCCGCCAGCTTGAACACTGGCATACCGGGTCCATGACGCGGCGCGCAAAGGTGCTGGACGCGGTAGAGCCCGAGGCGAACTGCTCGCTCCACCCGTCCACGATCCGGCGTCTCGGTATCCAGCCGGGCGACATGGTGCGCTTGTCGACCAAACGCGGCAGCATCGAGATCATGGCGCGAGAAGACAGAGCTGTCGCGCCCGATATGGTGTTCCTGCCCTTTGCCTATGTTGAGGCAGCGGCGAATATCCTGACAAATCCGGCTGTGGACCCTTATGGGAAAATCCCGGAATTCAAGTACTCCGCCGTACGGGTCGAGGCGGCAGAGGCGCGTGTAGCCGCCGAGTAGTCCGCGCTATCTGGCGAGGAACAGCAAACCGCTCAGGACCGCCGCAAGGACAAACATCGCAAAACTGCGTGCTTGCGCGTTACGGTCGAGCGCGCGGTCGGTTTCAGGAAAGGCGCGGGCAAAGAGCCCGCGCGCTGGGCCGGCAAGGCGGGTGAGCCGACCGATCCCGCGGACGATCATCACCAGCCCCTTCGTAATCCAGCTGGCAAACCACAGCAAAATCCCCACCGCGGTGACCTGGATCAGCAGGTCCCCTGCCGACGTGATCGGCTGCGCGCGCATGGATACCAGCCACAAGAGTACAAACACGCCAGCCTTGTACCACGTCCATTTATGCGTGGGCTCTGTCACCGTTGCCCCGCGCGGCCTTTCTTTTTTGGGCAGGCTTTGGGCGTGGCCATGCATCATCACCTCGAAAGAAGGCTTGTAGCCGAGACGACGGCGGAGGCCGACGCCATCCGCCGCCCAGCCAAACTGTCGTTCAATCAAAGACGCCACTGACTGGGCATAGCCGGTTTCCGGGCTGGTGATGGAGGACCGAAGCCCATCATAAAGCTGGTGTTCGATGTCCCGGCGCCGCTGGAGGTCGTGTGCAAGATCAAGCGACAGAAGTGTATCCAGTGTTGCAACGTCCCATGGCCAGATCGAAGTTGCCTTGCGCAGTTTGGCCCAGAAGGCATCCTCTGCTGCGATTGGATCCTCTTCGAGAAGAGTGTCGAGCGATGAGGTCGCTGCACCCCAGGGGCGCGCCGCTGGCTTTGGCGGCACCGGTGGTTGGCGCCGCTTTGCGGGCTTTGGCTTCTCGGGTTCAGCAACAACAACTGGTTCGTCAGGTATCTCATGGGTATCGCGTGAATCTTTCCGGTTTGGCGGTTGCGCGTTAGCCAATGGCAAAGGATTAGGACTTGCCGGGGGCGCAGAGCGTGGCGCGCCCTGCGCGATGTCGGCCATACGGGGGCGTTTGGCCGGCGTAGTTTTGGCCTGCGCCTTGGCTGCATCCAGCGCGCGCCGCAGATTGCCGAACACCTCCGGGTCGCTGCGGTCGATCTGCTTGAGGCGGGCAGCATAAGCGCGTTTGACCTCACGTTCCTCGACAGGACCGTCGAGGCCAAGCTCCGACCACGGCCACCTAGCTGACATAAAAGTCGTCGATTGCATCGAGGGTGCCAGCCATGTCCCCGCGCATCCGGCTGATGGTGTCCGGATCCTGCCCTTCAAGCGCGCCTTCGAATTCCATCAGCATGCGCTGAAGCATCGACCGGTCGTCGCCCGCCGCCATCTCGTAAAGGCGACGGATGCGGGCCAGAAAGGCAAGGTTCTCCTCGTCCTCCCGCGGGTGCAATTTCAGCGACTTCATGTGGCGCAGCCGGGCCTCGATCTGTTCGTCCGTAAGGCCCGTGACATTCTCACGGATGACGATGCCCGCCTGTTTGCCGGTGGACTCGGCCGTGGCCTCTACATCGATCAGGCCCGAGGGGTCGTAGGTAATTCGCACGGTCATACCTTCCCTGCCGGCCTTTGCCTTGGGCACATTGATCTTGAACTCGCCAAGGTGGACGTTGTCTGCAACCTTCGGCGCTTCGCCCTGATAGACGTCAACGCGGAGCGTTGTCTGGTCGTCGTCCATTGTGGAAAAGCTGCGGCTGCGCGAGGCGGGAAGGGGCGTATTGCGTTCGATGATCGGCTGGAAAAACCCGCCAAGGACCTGCCCGCTACCAAGCTTTGTCGCCGTCTCAATCCCAACCGAGAAGGGCGAGACATCCGTCATCACGACGTCATCCAAGGCACGGTCTTCGGCCACCAGCCCCGCC
>JBCBCP010000030.1:0-39397 GCA_038530575.1 Pseudomonadota bacterium | reverse complement strand
GCTTGGAGAAAAATTGCCGTTCACCGGTGATCCATTTGCCCTTGATGAACTGTACGACGCCCACGCTCTGGCCCCAGCCGAGCGCGCGGATCGCCACGCCAAAGGCCGAAGAGCTTTTGCCCTTTCCGTTGCCCGTATGCACCAGCACCAGCCCGCGCCCGGGGTCTGTTGCCTCTGCCACCTTGGCCTTTTGCGCAGCCTGCAGCTTTTGCATCTGTTCCTTGTGATCGTCGCTCATGGTCTCAAAACTTCCTGTCCGTGACGGGCCGCGCCTTGTCGCGCTCTGCCCCGAGGTGCCGTTCTCTCCAGATAATGAGTGCGCCGCCCGCGACGACAAGCCCGGCACCGACCGCCATTGTCAGGGTTACGACCTCGCTGAATATAACATAGCCGATCACCGCCGCGAAAATCAGCGACGCGTAATCGAACGGTGCCAGCATCGACGCCGCGCCATAGCGGTAGGCCGAGGTGACGAGGATCTGTGCAATCCCGCCCAGAAGCCCGGTGCCGATCATCAGCGCCAACACCTGCGGGCTGGGCCAGACCCAACCCAGCGGCACCGTCAGCAGCGACATCAGCGTCGCGGTGATCGAAAAGTAGAACACGATGGCCGCGGTATGTTCGGTCTGCACCAGCCGCCGCACGTGGATCTGCACCAGCGCCCGCAGCAAGGCCGCGGCCAGGATCATGAGGGCCCCCAGCGCCGCGCCCTCGGCCCAACTGTCCGGCGTCAGGCGGGGCCAGACGACGATCATCACGCCGACAAGGCCAAGGCCTACGGCGGAGAGGCGAAAGATGCGGATGCGCTCACCGAGGAACACCGCCGCCAGAACAACCGTAAAGATCGGGGTGGCATAGCCAATCGCGGTAACCTCGGGCAGCGGCAGAAGGCCTAGCCCGCTGAAGGTCAGTGCCATCGCGGATGTCCCGAACAGGCCGCGCCAGACATGGCCCATGGGCCGCGCTGTTTTCAGGCCCGTTGCCAGCTCGCCCCGTTGCCAGAGCCACCCCATGATGATGGGCAGTGCGCAGAAAGAGCGGAAGAAAACGGCTTGACCAGCGGGCACCTCTGCCACAGCGACTTTCACCATGGCCCCCATCGCGATGAAAAGGAACACGGCGACCAGTTTCAGAGCGATGGCGCGGGTGGGGCGGTTCTGGGTCAGCGTTGGGGGCACGTGATCCTGATGCGCCCCCGCGCGGCAAAGCGCAAGCCGTCAGGCGATGCGCGCCACCGCCAACGGTACGGAAAACCGGCGGCACCAGACGTAGATCTCATTATAGTCTTCTGGCGCGAAGCGGCGGGGTAGTCCGTATAGCTGCGCGCCCGCGTTGCGCCGCAGCGCGCCCATGTCGGTGGCCGGATCGAATGTGCCCGATCGCCCAAGCCCCACGCGCGGGTCAGGTGCGCCGTCAAACCAGAAGTCATTGGCCAGCGACACGCCCATATCGGTCAGGGTTCCGCTCCCCTTGGCGATATGCCCGGTCTTGCCGACGAATTGGCCCGTGCGGCCTTTGGCGATTGCGGTCTGCGGCCCGAAGAAAAGGCCAGCCCCAAGGGCGGCAGAGGCGAATAGAAAGGTGCGGCGGTGCATTGGCTTGGGTCTCCATCTGATATGGAGCCAAGGTGGGGGCAGGGCCGGTCACATGGAAATCAGGCTTTTGCACGGGGCCGTGCGGATTGTTTCAACCCGCGCGCAGGGCCAGCCAGGTCCAGGTCACCCCCGCGGAGATATTGCCACGCTGAATAGAACCGTGATGGTTTCGCGTAATTTCTGTGAACCCATAAGCCGTGGCATGGGCGGCCTCAGTGCTTGGGTCCACGGCAAAGCCCGGCCGATCCGCTGGCGTAGGCCCGTGGCGCAGGGACATCAGGACCACCGCATTATCCGCGCATAGTGCGGCCAGTCGCGGCCATGCCGCCGCCCGGTCCTCAGGCCGCAGATGATGCCACACGGCGCACAGCAGGAGGAGATCATAACGCCCATCGACGTCCGCCAGATCCGGCAAGGCCGCTGTATGCCATCGATCATGGGACGTGCGCAATTCAGGCACGGGATCAACCGCCAGCACATCATGCCCGCGCTGCGCCAGCCATTTCGCCATGCGGCCGGTCCCCGCACCAATATCGAGCACCGAAGCGCTTGTGCCGATCAGATCCAAAACGGGAGCGAGGACCTGTCCGGGATCAACCGCATCATATGATGTCCGCAGCGCGTCGGCCTTTGCGCGGTAGCCGGGAACTGCGGCGCTCAGCCGATCGGTCCGCGGTTGGCACCGACATGACCGCGGTGCAGCAGCAGATGGTCAAGGATCACGCAGGCCATCATCGCCTCGCCCACCGGTACGGCGCGGATGCCGACGCAGGGGTCGTGCCGGCCTTTGGTCACGATGCTTGTCTCTTCCCCGCTTTTGGTGATCGTGCCGCGCGGGGTGAGGATGGACGAGGTCGGCTTGACCGCAAAGCGCACGACTACGTCCTGCCCGGTGCTGATCCCGCCTAGAACGCCGCCCGAATGGTTCGAGGAATAGACCGGCCCGTCCGGCCCCATCGTGATCTCGTCCGCGTTGTCCTCGCCGCGCAGTTCGGCGGCGGCCATGCCCTCGCCTATCTCCACGCCCTTCACGGCGTTGATGCTCATCATCGCGGCGGCCAGATCGGTGTCCAGCTTGCCATAAATCGGCGCGCCAAGGCCCGCCGGCACACCGCGCGCGACCACCTCGATCACGGCGCCAACGCTGCTGCCGCTCTTGCGCAGATCATCCAGGTAGTCGGCCCACGCTTCGGCGGCTTTGGCGTCGGGGCACCAGAATGGGTTCTGATCCACAACGTCCCAATCGCGCGCCTCGGCCGTGTGCACGCCCATGCGGGTCATGTAGCCCTTGATCTCGATCCCCGGGGCCAGCTCCGCCAGCGCCGCGCGGGCCAGCCCGCCCGCAGCCACGCGTGCCGCCGTTTCGCGAGCCGAAGACCGCCCGCCACCGCGATAGTCGCGGATGCCGTATTTTTGCCAATAGGTGATGTCGGCGTGGCCGGGGCGGAACTTTTCGGCGATCTCAGAATAATCCTTTGACCGTTGATCGGTGTTTTCGATCATCAGCTGGACGGGCGTCCCCGTTGTCTGCCCCTCGAAGGTGCCCGAAAGGATACGCACCGCATCGGCCTCGCGCCGCTGGGTCGTGTACTTGTTCTGGCCGGGCTTGCGCTTGTCCATCCAGACCTGCAACGCCGCCTCGTCCACTGGCACCCCGGGTGGGACACCATCCACAGTCGCACCCAGAGCGGGCCCGTGGCTTTCCCCCCAGGTGGTGACGCGAAAGATATGCCCGAAGGTGTTGAACGACATGGGATGGCTCCGATCTGGCTGGGCGCAGGCATACGCTGCACTGCGGGGGATGCCAAGACGCACGCGCCCCCTCACGCGTCCTCATGACAACGTGACCGCACCCGCGCGGCGCGCCCGCGTATGGTGCGCTCAAAGCTGCCCAAAGGACCGCCCCATGCCCCGTTTGACCTTTCGCACCGCTCTGGCCGCTCTGCTTGGCCTGATGCTTGCCACCTGCACCCTCGCCGAAGGCACCTCCGCACTGCCGGATTACTTGACCGCCGAATACGGCTCGCCGCCTGCGGACATCCCATCGGGCCCCATCAGCGCCGCGCTGGACACGGATCTGAAGACAGTTTTTGTCGACAGCCTCGAACAGTCGGTCTGGGGCGACGCGCAAAAGGCCGCGCTGGCGCGGATCAAGGCGTCGAACGACCCGCGCCTGGCCTGGATCATCACGGACATGATGCGCTTTACCTGGCGGGCCACGTTCGACGATGCGCTTGCGGATGCCGCAGCGCATTTGCTGCAAGTCGAACTGAAAACGCCGCAGCGCTGGGGCGAGCTGACCGACTATCTGATCGCTTGGGACATCCCCGCCTTCCCCGGCTACCTTGGGACCAAGCGCGCGATCTTCACGCAGTTTCAGCCGTCTTGGAAGCCGCTTTTTGTGCCGGGCAAGATAGACTGGCGTATGGTGTCCTGGGGCGGGGTGCCGATGGACGCGCGCCGCTTTGATACCACGGACGAGCCCTGCAACTGCATCCCCGCCGCCGACAATCCGGAGGTGCAGCCAGCGGCAGAGGCGACCTGGCTCAAAGACAGCGACGTGGTGTTTGGTATCGAGATAAACGGCGAAGCCCGCGCCTATCCCCGCCGCATCATGGAGGTGCGCGAGATGGTGAATGACACGCTGGGCGGGCGCGATCTGGGTATTCCCTACTGCACGCTGTGCGGCGCGGCGCAGGCTTATTTCACCGACCGGCTGCCAGCGGGGGTGGACCGCCCGGTGCTGCGCACCAGTGGTCTCCTGATCCGCTCGAACAAGGTCATGTTCGACCTCAACACGTTTTCGGTCTTTGACACGTTCCTTGGCACTGCCGTCACCGGCACGCTGGCGCAAAAGGGTATCCAACTGGAACAGGCCACCGTGATCACCACCGATTGGGGCACGTGGAAGGCCGAATACCCGCACACCACTGTCCTGCTGGAGCGCTACGCCCTGGGCCGCGACTTTAACTTCCGCGAGGGGCGCGATGCGCGCGGTCCGATCTTTCCGGTGGGCGATGTGGACCCGCGCCTGTCGGTGCATGAGGACGTGATCGGCGTCGTTGGCCCCGCAGGCCCCGTCGCCTTTGCCCGCGGTGCCGCGCTGGTGGCGCTGTCAAACGGGGCAGAGGTGCGGCAGGACGGCGTGCAACTGCTGCAGGCTGCAGGGGGCCTCAGGGCTGTCGACGCCATTGGCAAACCGCTGCCCAGCCACGAGGCATTCTGGTTCGCGTGGTCGCAGTTTCACGAGGGCACCGCGCTCTGGCAGCCCTGACCGGGGCGCGCTAGAGTTGAGGCATGATCTCTTATGTTTCCGTCGGGGCCGACGACATCGCAGCGGCCAAAGCGTTCTATAACGCAATCCTTCCCGCGCTTGGCTACGGGCTGAGCGAGGGGCCTGAGGGCCTTTCCTATGTCCTCCCGCCTGAAGAGGGCCAGACAGTTCTGTTCCCGGATTTCTACGTCAAGCCGCCCTACAACGGGCAGGCCGCGTCGAACGGCAACGGCGCGATGGTCGGGTTCGAAGCCCGCGATCAGGCGCAGGTTCGCGCCTTGCACGCGGCCGCGGTCGCGGCAGGCGGAACGGATGAGGGCGCGCCGGGCTTTCGCGCGGCCTACAGCGCCAATTTCTACGTCGGCTACCTGCGCGACCCGCAAGGCAACAAGCTGTCGATCTTTTCCGCCAACATGGATGACCCCTGGCGGGACGGTTAGGCCGTCACCGCGCCGCCCAATACGGTTGCTACAGGCTGCACATCGCGCAGCTCCATCGGCTCCACCTCGGTCGGGTCGCGGTCCAGCACGCAGAAATCGGCCCGCTTGCCGCATTGGATCGAGCCGACCTGATCATCCATCTTCAGCACGTACGCCGCGCCCAGCGTGATGTTGTGCAGCGCCCGCGCCACGCTGATCTGCTGGCTGTTGCCCAGAACGCGGCCCCCCTCGGTCACCCGGTTTACCGTACACCAGGCCGTCATCAGCGGCCCCATCGGGGTCACAGGCGCGTCTGAGTGGATCGCAAAATCGCCGCCAAAGACGTCCCACGCATCGGCGCAGGCGTTCATGCGTGCGGCGCGGTCCGGGCCAATGCTGCGCGTCCAGTGAATGTCGCCAAAGTAGTACAGGTGATTGCCAAACAGGTTCACCGTGATTCCCAGTGCCTTCATCCGCTTGAACTGGTCAATCGTGGCCAGCTGCACGTGTTCCAGCGTGTGGCGCAGATCGGGGTTTGGACTGTGCAGCATCGCGTCGGCAATCGCCTCAATCGCCAGTTCAGAGGCCGCATCGCCATTGGTGTGGATATGCGTCTTGACCCCTGCGCCGTGCAGCGCGCGAACGGCGGCGCGGAAATGGTCGACTTCCATGTTCCACATGCCGTGGTCTTCCATGTCGAAATAGCCGGGCGCCTTCAGTTTCGCCGTGCCGGCCTGGATTGACCCGTCGGTGAACAGCTTGGCCCGCCCCAGATGCAGCTTGTCCGTCGATCGGGCGCGCAAGGCGATGGCGCGCTGTGCTTCCATCTCGGGCGCGCCGCGCATCGCGTTCATGATTGGCACATAGCGGGCGGGGAATGCGGCATCGCTGGTCACACGCTCCAGCATGGTGACCTCAGCGTCTTCGAGGTCGGAAAACAGGTCCGCCACGGTGGTCACACCGCAGTTCTGCGCGACCTTGCCATAGGCCATGACGCCACCCGCATCCGACAGTTTGGCAAGGCCGTAGCCCACAACGCCCATGACCGGGCCCATCGCGGCGAACTCGTGCAGCTCGCCCGACAGGCTGCCATCCGGCGCGCGCATGACCCCTTCGATGTTACTGTCCGGCCCAATGCCGGCGCGGGCCAGCGCCATGGAATTGGCCGTCAACACATGGCCATTGGACTGCGTAACCGCCACTGGGTGTTTGTCTGACACAGCGTCAAGGTGCTGGCGGTTCAATCGATCGCCCGCGACAAAGCCCGGGTCAAACCCCCAGCCCACCACCGGCTCACCCTCCGGTGTCCGGGCGGCGATTTCGCGCAGCCGTGCGATCAGTGCGTCAGTGTCCGTCAGGCCGGGCCAGTCCTGTCCGTCCGGGTCAGTGCGCTGGTAATGGCCGCAATAGGTAAAGCGCCAGATACCCCCGGCAGAGACATGGGCGTGGGCTTCGATCAGGCCCGGCATCATCACATTGTCGGCAAAGCGGTCGTCATGCGTGACCTCCCCCCACCCGTCCCCGCAATCGGCGCCACCGACGCCCACGATCAGCCCGTCCCTGACCGCCACGTGCGTTGCAATCGGCCGGTTGTGGTCCATCGTGATGATTTTCTTGGCTTGATACACCGTGACCATGGCGCGGCCCCCCTTCATGTGCTGCGTTTGGGTGATCTTGCAGTGATCGCGCGCGCGGGGCAACAAAAGCTGCGTTGCCTAGGGCGTCAGACGCTGCCTGAGAAAAGCGATCATGTCAGTGACCGCCTGCCGTGTGAGCGCGCCTTCCGCGTCGATCAGGTGCTGGGTGACGACTGAATGTGGACCGGGCACATGGGCGGCAAAGAACGGCGATGTCTGCGTACCTGCTGCCGTGTCCGGCAGGCTACGCGCCTCAATCAGGTCGCCGAAACGCTCCACGTAGCGTGCAAGCCGCTCGGCTCGGCAAAAGGGATCCCCTTCAAAACGGTAAAGCTGTGCTGTCAGGCCGTCTTGGGCCATCCGGGTGCTTACGGCGGCCGCCTCCGGCTCTGTCATATCGATCTCGCCCGGGGCGTCGAGGGGCAAGGACGGCTGGCAGAGGATGGGCGCGCGTAGCGCTGGCTCGATCATCATGGATAGAGCAAAATTGCCGGTCAGGCACATGCCAACGGCCCCCACGCCGGGCCCGCCGCAGTCCGCGTGCGCCTGCGCCGCCAGCGCGCGCAACCAGTCCACCACAGGGCTGGTCCCCTTGCCTGCCATCACGCGAAACTCGCGCGAGATGCAGACCCGCTGGAACACTGCCGCCCCTTCATCTGCCAGCGGCACCGCGCCATCGCGGCCGAAAAGGGACGGCATCCAGACGGTGAAGCCCGCATCCCGCACCCAGCGCGCAAAGCGGGCGACTTGCGGCGAAATTCCCGGCATTTCGTGCATGACAATCACCGCCGGGCCGCTGCCTGCGACGTAGACCGTGCGCGCGGTGTCGAGCAGAGTGACTGCGCGCGCCTCGAAATCCTCCAGCGCGTCGTCCTGATCAACTTGCCGTGTGGTTTCCATTGCGCGCCCCTCGGTCTATATTTCAAACTCAGATACGCATAGCGAGGCTAAGTTCATATGTCAAACTCAGGTATCCGTTCCCGCGCCCCTGTGCCGCTGGACCGGTGCGGCATGGCGCGGGCGTCGGACATCCTTGGCGACCGCTGGACGCTCCTGATCCTGCGCGAGGCGATTTACGGCGTGGTGCGGTTTGCGGATATACAGGCCGACACCGGTGTACCCCGCTCGGTTCTGTCAAACCGTCTGGCGAAGCTGGTCGATGCCGGCTTGCTCACCCGGTTCGAGTATACCGAAGACGGCGCCCGCCCCCGGCAGGGTTACCGTCTGACAAAGCGTGGTGCTGCGCTCGCCACAACCTTCCTCGCCATGAAAGACTGGTGGGATATGGGCCAGGAGACCCCTCCGACGGTCCGCTTTGTGCCGAAGGGTCAAGCCAAACCTGTGCGCGTGGCGCTCCTCGACGAAAACGGCGAAGAGGTTGATCCCGCAGACCTGAAGCTGCAGCTAGACTGACCCGCTCCAGACCTTGCAGACCAGACCTTCCGGCGTGCGATAGGTTACGAAGCCCATGGCGTTGTAATAGGCCAGCGCCTCGGGGTTGTCCGCGGCGATGCGCGCATCAATCCGCGTGACACCCGCGTCCAAAGCTGCCGCGCGGCTCACCTCGAACAGCGCGCGCCCGACGCCTTGTCTCGCTGCTGCGGGGCCGATATGCGTGCCAATGATCCCCCAGCCCGGCGTTACGCCATAGGCATTGCCCGGCTCCGCCCGCTTTAGCGACTGGAAACCGACCACGGTCCCCTCACGCACCGCGACAGAGCAGCGAATACGCCCCGGATCGCTGATATAGTGCTTGCGTATAAAGGCCTCGTCGTCCGGGCTGATCCGTTTACCCGCCGCCGTCAGATGCTTCAGGATAGCGCTCATCTGCGGCGCATCCGCCATGACGGCCTCGCGAATCTCCATGCCGTGCTCCCTTGCCGCCGCCTTTTTCCCGCCCTATACCCAAACACACCTCGGGGTGCCCTGCACAGGGCTGAGATGCAATTCCGCGAACCCGTTGAACCTGAACCGGTTAACACCGGCGGAGGGAAGGTTTGGACCCCCACATCCAGATTCCCCGCCGCCTTCATGTCTGGAGGATGCGATGAAACATCTGATCACGGCCGCGGCGATGCTCGCGGCAACAAGCGCATGGGCGGACACGCCCGTGCTGACAGTCTATACTTACGACAGCTTTGTGTCGGACTGGGGCCCGGGCCCGCAGGTGGAGGCCGCGTTTGAGGCGACCTGCGGGTGCGACCTGCAATTCGTGGCCGCTGGCGACGGGGCAGCACTGCTATCACGCCTGCGGCTTGAGGGTCCGCGGACCGAAGCCGACATCGTGCTGGGCCTCGACACCAACCTGACCGCGGCAGCGGCAGAGACGGGCCTCTTTGCGCCGCATGGGCTGGACGTGGCCTACGACATGCCCGTTGCCTTTGACGATCCGCTCTTTGCGCCGTTCGACTGGGGCTATTTCGCCTTCATGATGAATGCGGATGCCGCCAAGCCCACCAGCATGCAAGAGCTTGCCGCCTCTGATCTCAAGATCGTCATTCAGGACCCCCGCTCGTCCACGCCGGGCCTTGGCCTGCTGATGTGGGTCAAGACGGTCTATGGCGACGATGCACCGTCTGTCTGGTCGGGCCTGTCGGACAACGTGCTCACCGTGACCAAGGGCTGGTCCGAAGCCTACGGCCTGTTCCTTGAGGGCGAGGCGGACGCCGTGCTGTCCTACACCACGTCGCAAGCCTACCATGCCATTGCCGAAGAAGACCCGACGAAGGTCTTCGCCCCCTTCAGCGAAGGGCACTACATGCAGATTGAGGTCGCGGGCAAAGTGGCCAGCACGGACCAGCCCGAACTGGCTGACGCTTTCCTCGCCTTCATGCTGTCTGATGGGTTCCAGTCGGTGATCCCGACGACCAACTGGATGTACCCCGCTGTAACGCCAAGCGCGGGCCTGCCCGAAGGCTACGCGGCGCTGCCTCGCCCGGAAACATCCCTGATCCTGCCTGCCGCAGAGGCCGCGGCGGTCCGCGATGAGGCGCTGCAGGAATGGCTGACCGCTCTGTCGCAATAGGCGAATGGTCCGGCCCCGCTGCGGCTATGTTCGTAGCGGGGCTGATCGGAGCCGCCTTCGCCGCCGTGCTCTGGCGCGGCGGCGGAGACCTGTCGCTCGGCGCCGCCGGACTGGCCGCGCTGCGCTTCACGGTGTTGCAGGCGCTGGCGTCTGCCGCGCTGTCGGTGCTGCTCGCCATCCCGATTGCCCGTGCGCTGGCGCGGCGCAGCTTTCCGGGCCGCGCGCTTCTGGTTACGCTGCTGGGCGCGCCGTTTATACTGCCGGTGATCGTGGCTGTGCTTGGCCTGATCGCTGTCTTTGGCCGTGCGGGTTGGATCAATGTGGGGCTTGGCGCGCTCGGTCTGCCGCCGGTGTCGATCTACGGAGCCCATGGCGTCGTGCTGGCACATGTGTTCTTTAACCTTCCGCTTGCCACCCGGCTGATCCTGCAAGGCTGGGATGCGGTGCCCGCCGAACGCTTTCGCCTGTGCGCCAGCCTCGGCCTTGGCCCATGGGCGGCTTTTCGTGTGCTTGAATGGCCGATCCTGACCCGGATCGTGCCGGGCGCCTTTGCGCTGATCTTTGCCGTGTGCCTGACCTCCTTTGCCGTTGCACTGATCCTCGGCGGCGGGCCGCGGGCCACGACGCTTGAACTGGCGATTTACGAGGCGTTCCGGTTCGAATTCGACTTGCCCCGCGCCGCCGCGCTGTCGCTGATCCAGTTGACCCTTGCCGCGGGCGCCGCAGCGCTGGCGCTGTGGTTGGTGCCCGTCTTGCCCCGTGCGCCGGGTCTTGGCCGCACCGCCAATCGGTTCGATGCACCAAAGGGCTGGCGGCGGGTGGCGGACGGCGTAGTGATCGCGCTGGGCGCGGCGTTCCTGCTTCTGCCGATTGCCGCCTTGCTGACCCGTGGCGCGCCTGCGCTGCTGTCCCTGCCGCCCAGCGTCTGGGCGTCGGCTGGCACGTCACTTCAGGTGGCCGCGCTGAGTACAGCTTTTATGCTGGCCCTTGCGCTGCCGATGGCGGGCTGGATTGCGTCGGCGCGCTCTGGCCGGGCCGAAGCGGTGGGTCTTCTGGGCCTCGCCGCCTCACCGCTGACGATTGGCACGGGCTGGTTCATCCTAATCTATCCCTACGCCGATCCTGCAGCGTGGACGCTTGTGGTGACGGCCACGGTAAACGCGCTGATGGCACTGCCCTTTGCCCTGCGCGCGCTGGTGCCGGCCTTTCGCGAAACGCTTGCCGGGCAGGGGCGTCTTGCGGCGTCTTTGGGTCTCACAGGTCTGGCCTATTGGCGGGTGGTCGCTTTGCCGTTGGCACGCCCACAGCTTGGCTTTGCCGCAGGTCTTTGCGCTGCGCTGTCTCTCGGTGACCTCGGTGTCGTGGCCCTATTCGCCGAGCCCGATCAGGCCACGCTGCCCCTGCAGATGGCCCGCCTGATGGGCGCCTACCGGATGGAGGCCGCAGCCGGCGCGGCGGTCCTGCTGATGGCGCTCGCCTTTACCGCCTTTTGGCTCTGTGACAGGTGGGGCCGTGCTTCAGCTTGAAAACATCTGCATCGCACTGGGCGATTTCACCCTGACCGCGAACTGGAGCCTGCCGGCGCGCGCGCGTGCGACAGTCATCGGGCCGTCGGGCGCTGGCAAATCCACGCTGCTCAATGCCCTTGCGGGGTTTACCCCCCATCAGGGCCGCATCACCTTGAACGGGCAAGACGTTACGACCGCCACGCCCGCAGACCGGGGGATCGCCATGCTGTTTCAGGATGGCAACCTCTTTCCGCACCTCACGCTATTGCAAAACGTGGGCCTCGGCATGCGCGCGCGATTGCGCCTGTCGCCCCAAGAGGCGGACCGCGCGCGGCAGGCCCTTGCGCGTACCGGCCTTGCTGGACTGGAGGATCGCAAACCCGGCGACATCTCCGGCGGCCAGCAGGGGCGCGCTGCGCTCTCTCGCATCCTGGTTCAAAACAAACCGCTCTTGTTGCTTGATGAGCCGTTTGCCGCCCTTGGCCCCGCGCTGCGGGACGAGATGCTGGACCTGACCGCCGATCTGGCGGGCGAGACGGGCGCGACGCTCTTGATGGTGACCCATGCGCCGGGGGACGTGGCCCGGATCGGGGGCCACGTTGTTTTTGTCGATGATGGCCTCGCGCACCCACCGCAGGATGCAGAGGCACTTATGGCGGACCCGCCCGAGGCTTTGCGGGCATATCTGGGCGTCTAGGAAGCCGCCGCGGCTTCCCACGCCGCCCGGGCTGTATTGACTGTTGGGTTTTCCACGCCGGAAAACCGGGCTCGCGCCTCAAGAATCCCCAAAGCCGCCCGTGCGGCCTCGCGCCCCTTCTCCACGAAATGCGCCTTGTAGATCGCCATGTGATGATCGGTCTCCTGAAAATGGTGCGGCGTCAGCGACACCGACAGGACTGGCACGCGCGTCTCCAGCCCTACCTGCATCAGCCCCTCAACCACAGCGCTCGCCACGAAGTCATGTCGGTATATTCCGCCATCCACGACCAGCGCGGCGCAGGCCACCGCCCCATAGCGCCCAGTCAGAGCGAGCTCTTTTGCCATCAGGGGCATCTCGAACGCCCCGGGCACTTCAAAAACGTCCACTTGCGCGCGCGGCACGACCTCGCAGAACCCGACCAGGGCCTGATCGACGATCTCCGAATGCCAACGCGCAGCAACAAAAGCGAAACGGGTGTGTGTCATGTGTACTCTCCTTTGGTCTCGACACGTCACCCAAGGCAGCACACGCGGGGCCGCCCCAAGAAGGGGCTGCCAAACGCGTTCTCTTTCATCCGGACTGTGACCGTCGGCGCTGGCCTCTCACCAGCTCTGCTAGACACCTTTCGCCCCTTGAAGAAGACGATAGGCCGCTCGTGGGCTCACGGATCACCTCCGCATACCACCGGTGGGGAATTCCACCCCGCCCTGAGAACACCGCCACCTTGCCAATTCCTGTGCCAAAGGCAAGGGTGCGCCGCATAGAGGAGCCGACCCATGCACCCCAACCCCGCGTTTCGCGATGCGCCGGAATGGCGCACGAACCACATCCTGCGGTATCGCGGCTTTGGCACGCTCTGTGTGAATGGAGAGAGCGCCCCGCTGCTCAGCCATATCCCCTACATGATGACTCCAAACCGCGAGGCCGCGCGCTTTCACCTTGTGCGGTCCAACCCAATTGCCCGGCTCCCCGACGGCCCTGCCGTGCTCGCCGTTACGGGGCCCGATGGGTATATTTCGCCTGACTGGTATGGCGCGGACGATCAGGTACCCACCTGGAACTACGTCGCCGTGCATGCGCGCGGCCATCTGGAACGGCGCCCGGCAGAGGAGCTGCGCGAATTGCTCGAGGCGCAGTCGGCCTTCTTTGAGGGTCAGCTCGAAAACAAACGCCCCTGGACCATGGACAAGATGACGCCCGAGGTCGCAGAAAGGATGATGCGCCAGATCGTCCCCTACACGCTGCACATCGAAGACGTGCAAAGCACTTGGAAGCTGAACCAGAACAAGCCAGACACCGCCCGCCTCGCCGCCGCAGATGCAATCGAAGAGGAGGCGATAGGCTTTGAAACCGATGCGCTGGCCGAGATGATGCGCCGCGTCCCACTCACGGAGGATTGACGATGAAACTACTGATGGCCGGGCCCTCGCCCTTCGTGCGCATGGTGCGCGTTCTTCTGGCTGAAACCGGGCAGAACGATGCGGTTGAACTGGTGAATGTCGTGGCGGCCCCCGGTGGCACCGCGCCCGAGCTGGCCGCCGCAAACCCGCTGGGCAAGATCCCCGCGCTGGTCCGCCCGGATGGTCCCACACTTTACGACAGCCGCGTGATCTGCCGCTTTCTTGACGACCGGGCGGGGGCAGGGCTTTACCCCGCGCGCGATCCCTGGACAACGCTGACGCTTGAGGCGACAGGCCACGGCCTGATGGAGGCGGCCGTCGCGATCATCTATGAGCGCCGCTTTCGCCCCGAAGACAAAGTTTCGGAAGACTGGATCAACGCGCAGTGGGAAAAGGTGTCGCGGACGTTGGGCGTTTTGGAAGCGCGGTGGATGGGACATCTTGCCGGGCCGCTTGATGTGGGCCAGATCGCGGTGGGCTGTGCGCTGGGCTATCTGGATTTCCGGCATGCGGACCGTGATTGGCGGGCGGGCCACAGCGCCCTGGCCGCATGGTTTGAAGGCTTTGCCGCCCGTCCGTCGATGCAGGATACTGCGCCCGTCGGTTGAGCCGCTGCAAACGCGGGCGATGGGCTAGATGGCGGCTCGGCTAAGCCCGCTTAAAATCGGTGCCGCGCGGCAGCTGCGCGGCGCATCACCTCGGCCAATTGTTCGACATTGAAAGGTTTGGCGAGAACAAAGCGTGCCGCGTCGATCATCCCGGATATGGCGTCGCTGTCAGGAGCGTAGCCGGTCATGAAGACGGCCTGCATGTCTGGGTACTGGCGCTTGAGGTGGTCGACCACAACCGGCCCACGGGCGCCGTCCGACAGCAGCACATCCGACAGCACAATATCAAAACCGCCCGCCTGCGCCGCGGCCTCAAGGGCGGTCTCCATATCGACGCAGGCCTGCGCATCGTATCCAAGCGATTGAAGCTGCCGCACTACCATGTCGCCGAGCTCGCCATTGTCTTCGATGACCAAGACCCGCTCGCCCGACCCCCGCGCGGCAAAGGCGGGTTGTTCTGGCTCGGGCAATGCGTCCGCATCTGCGGGTGGCATCAGCATAGACACGCGCGTGCCTTCACCGGGGATCGAGCTGATCTCGAGCAAGCCGCCGAGCTGCCGCACATAGCCGTCCACCATCGACAGCCCGAGGCCCGAGCCCTTGCCAACCGCCTTTGTGGTGAAAAAGGGAACGCTTGCCTGATGGCGGATTTCCTCGGTCATGCCCGCGCCTGTGTCTCGCACGCCGATATCGACAAATTCACGCAAGGCACCGCTTGGCATTGCGGCGGCCGTGTTGCGGGCGAAAATGGTGATTGTGCCCGCGCCCGTGATAGCATCGCGCGCATTCATCGTGAGGTTCACAAGCGCGTCCTGCAACTGGTTTGGATCCGCCTGGATCTGCCAGAGGTCGCTGCCGATCTCGACCGCCAGACGGATGTCAGGGCCCGTGACGCGGTCGAGCATGGGCGCAATGTCCCGGATCAGCGTGCTGGCGTCGACAAGCTGTGTCGCCAGCGGCTGCCGCCGGGCAAAGGCCAGCAGGCGGTGCGTCAGCTCCCCGCCCCGCTTGGCCGAGGCGATGATGCTGCCGACAAGTTCAGGGTCCAGGGCGCCTTCGGCCTCCATCAGTTCGGCAGCGCTGAGGATTGCGGCAAGAATATTGTTGAAATCATGGGCCACGCCGCCGCTCAGCTGGCCGATGGCTTCCATCTTCTGGGCCTGGCGCAGCTGGGCTTCGGCGGTGACCTGCTCCGTCACATCCTGGATCATGCCGCTGAAACCCGCAGACCGGCCTGCCGCATCGCGCTGCACAATGGCTGTTTGCCGCATATGCCGCACCACGCCATCCGGGCGGACGATACGAAACGTGTTTTCAAAGATGGCGTTGCGCACACCGTCAAAATCGCCCACCAACCGAACCCGTTCGAGGTCATCGTGGTGCACGAGATCAAAGAATTCCTGCATCGTGCCGCGAAAGGACCCCGGGTCGACTCCAAAAAGCCGCATGGTGTTTTCGGACCACAGTAGGCGGTTGTCTTGGGTGACCTCCCAGGTGCCGATACGCGCCGCTTGCAAGACCGCGCGCAGCAGCCTCGGCTGAAGGGTGGGTTCTTCGCGTGTCTCGCTCATCGTCCCGCTGTTACATGTCACTGCGCCGCACCTGCAACCGACGCGCGCCGCACCTATGGCTATACGCCGTACCAACTACCGTAAGCGGAATGATGGCCTCTGACGCCAGCGGTGTGCAAGGGGTTGGGGCGCGACAATATGAAGACGCATGCCCCTCAAAAGAATCGCGAAAAGCAGGGCAACTGCGACATTCAAACGCTGGACGCCACCCGGGCATCCAACTAGTTACGCATCGATCGGTCATGCAGTTCTGCGTGGCCACTGCCTTTATTGGGCCCCAGCTTGGGCCAGAAACCTTGGAGGAAGCCAGTGTCGACAGCTGACGAACACGATGGTGAACGCCGCGACTTTCTGTACTACGCCACCGCAGGCGCGGGTGCAGTCGTGGCCGGTGCGGCCGTCTGGCCGCTCGTAAACCAGATGAACCCCTCGGCGGATGTGCGGGCACAAGCGACCAAGCGGGTCGATGTGTCTTCGCTGGCCGAAGGATCGCAAATGACCGTGCTTTGGCAGGGCAAGCCGGTGTTCATTCGCCGCCGCACCGCCGAAGAAATCGCGGCGGCACAGGACGTGGACGTGTCCACCCTGCCGGACCCGAGCGCGCGCAATGACAATCTTGGCGCGGATGCTGAGGCGACAGATGCCAACCGTTTCACTGCAGGCCCGGAGGGCTCTGTCGAAGGGGAGTGGCTGGTCCAGATGGGTGTCTGCACCCACTTGGGCTGTGTGCCGCTGGGCGATGGCGCTGGAGACTTTGGCGGCTGGTTCTGCCCCTGCCACGGCTCGCACTACGACAGCGCAGGCCGCATTCGCCGCGGCCCCGCGCCCGAAAATCTGGCGGTTCCACCCGCCGCATTCGTTGACGACGTAACAATCCTGCTTGGTTAAGGGAGAGACCACATGGCTGGAATTCCGCACGACCATTACGAACCGAAATCGAACTTCGAAAAGGGGATGCACAAGCGGCTGCCGATCATCGGCCTGCTCTATGATACCGTCATGATCCCCACGCCCAAGAACCTCAACTGGATGTGGATCTGGGGCATTGTCCTGACCTTCTGTCTCGCGCTGCAGATCATCACCGGCGTCGTGCTGGTGATGCACTATGTGCCGCACGTGGACATGGCCTTTGCCAGCGTCGAGCACATCATGCGCAACGTCGAAGGCGGGCACATGATCCGCTACCTGCACATGAACGGCGCCTCGTTGTTTTTCTTTGCGGTCTACCTGCACATTTTCCGCGGCCTCTACTACGGCTCCTACAAGGCGCCGCGCGAGGTCACGTGGATCATCGGCATGCTGATCTACCTGTTGATGATGGGCACTGCCTTCATGGGCTACGTTCTGCCCTGGGGTCAGATGTCGTTCCACGGCACCGCGGTGATCACCGGCCTCTTCGGCACCATCCCGTTCATCGGGGAGGCGCTGCAGACATGGCTGCTGGGTGCAAGCTCGGTGGGTCAGCCGGCTTTGAACCGCTTCTTCTCGCTGCACTATCTGCTGCCCTTCATCATTGCGGGCCTCGTGATCGTGCACATCTGGGCGTTCCACACGACCGGCAACAACAACCCCACGGGTGTTGAGGTCCGCCGCACGTCCAAGGAAGACGCAGAGAAAGACACGCTGCCCTTCTGGCCCTACTTCGTGATCAAGGATCTGTTCGCCCTCGCGGTGATCCTGGCGATCTTCTTCGCGGTTGTCGGCTTCATGCCGAACTACCTTGGCCACCCGGACAACTACGTCGAAGGCAACCCGCTGGTGACGCCGTCGCACATCGTGCCCGAATGGTACTTCCTGCCGTTCTACGCGATCCTGCGCGCCTTTACCGCGGATGTCTGGATCGTCATGTTCGCCAGCTGGATCACCGGCGGCATCATCGACGCAGCCTTCTTCGGCGTGCTTGCGATGTTTGGTGCGATCGCCGTCATGGCGCTGGCCCCGTGGCTCGACACCTCGTCGGTCCGCTCGGGGAAGTATCGCCCGATGTTCAAGTGGTGGTTCTGGCTGCTGGTCGTGGACTTCATCGTCCTGATGTGGCTTGGCGCCATGCCGGCCGAAGAGCCCTACGCGACGCTGTCGCTGATCTTCTCGGTCTACTGGTTCGCCTACTTCCTGGTGATCCTGCCGCTGCTGGGTGTGATCGAAAAGCCGCTCGCGCAGCCTGCCACAATCGAAGAGGACTTCGCAGCCAAGATGCGCGGCAAGGGTGGCGATGCCTCGCCTGCCGTCCAGCCGGCTGAGTAAAAGGACCCGAGTATGATCAAGAAACTGCTCATCACGGCTGGTCTCGCCATCACCCTTGCCACTGGCGCCCTCGCCGCTGGCAAGGCCGGCAAGACGGTCGACTATGACTTCACCTTCGAAGGGCCGCTGGGCACCTTTGACCGGAACCAGCTGCAGCGCGGCCTTCAGGTTTACACGCAGGTCTGCGCGGCCTGCCACGGCCTGAAGTTCGTGCCGATCCGCACGCTGTCTGACGCGGGCGGCCCCGAGCTGCCTGCCGATCAGGTGCGCCAGTACGCGGCTGAAAACTACGAAGTGTTCGACGCCGCGCTGGACGATTTCCGCCCGGCCACGCCGCAGGACCATTTTCCGGCGTCCAACCTTGAAAACGCGCCCGACCTGAGCCTGATGGCCAAGGCGCGCGCCGGTTTCCACGGCCCCTACGGCCTGGGTATCAACCAGTTCTTCCAGGGTATGGGCGGCGCGGAATACATCGCCTCCCTGATGACTGGCTACACCGGCAAGGAAAAGGAAGAGGCGGGGACGATCCTCTATGAGAACACCGCCTATCCGGGCGGCTGGATCGGCATGGCGCCGCCGCTTTACGGCGACGACGTTGTCTTTGCCGATGGGTCCGACACCGATATCGAGAGCATTGCGATGGACGTGTCCGCTTTCCTGATGTGGACGGCAGAGCCCAAGCTGATTGCCCGCAAGCAGGCCGGCTTCGTCGGCGTGCTGTTCCTGACGGTGCTGTCGGTGCTGCTGTACCTGACCAACAAACGTCTGTGGGCGCCTGTCAAGGCGCGCTACAAGAACAAGTAAGCGTCAGCTATATTAATGACGAAGCCCCGCACCGATGGTTGCGGGGCTTTTTCGTTTTCGGGGTGATCAGGCGATTAGGCGTTTGCCCTCGGACGCACGCACCGTGGCGCACACGATCTTTCCAACGTCTTGATCCTGATCGAATACAACCTCCGCAAAATGAGGGGTGCGTCCCATGCGTCGGCTTTCCATCAGGATATCATGCGTCTCTCCGACGCGGTCTTGCAGATATCGGTCCACGCGCAGATCGCCCGCTGCGCGCAGCCGTGCCGCGCGCGCCTTGATGGTGCGTCCGTCCACTTGCGGCATCCGCGCGGCTGGTGTGCTGGGACGTGGCGAATAGGGGAACACGTGCAGCCAGGTCAGGCGGCATTCGTCGACCAGCCGCAGCGCGTTTTCAAACGCTGCGTCATCTTCTGTCGGAAACCCCGCGATGATGTCCGCGCCAAATGTCATGTCCGGCCTCAGCTTTTGCGCGTCCTCGCAAAACCGGATGGCGTCATCGCGCAAGTGGCGGCGCTTCATCCGTTTCAGGATCAGGTCGTCGCCATGCTGAAGGCTCAGATGCAGGTGCGGCATCAGCCGCGGCTCGGTCGCAATCGCCTGCAATAGGTCCTCATCCACCTCGATCGAGTCGATGGACGAGATGCGCAGGCGGGGCAAGTCCGGCACCAGCTTGAGGATCCGCAGGACCAGGTTGCCCAGCTTCGGCGCACCGGGCAGGTCACCGCCCCACGAGGTCAGATCAACGCCGGTTAGCACAACTTCGAGGTATCCGCGATCCACCAGCCGCTTGATCTGATCCACGACAACGCCCGCGGGAACCGACCGCGAATTGCCCCGGCCATAGGGAATGATGCAAAAGGTGCAGCGGTGATCGCATCCGTTCTGCACCTGAACATAGGCCCTGCTGCGCGTGCCGAACCCGTCAATCAGGTGGCCCGCAGTTTCGGTCACTGACATGATATCGTCGACCTGCACCGGCTCCGTGGTCTCTGCCCCGTGCAGCCCAAGCCAGGTGTTTTGCTGCATTTTTTCAGTGTTGCCGATCACCGCGTCGACCTCGTCCATCGCGGCAAAGCTGTCCGGGTCCGTCTGCGCGGCACAGCCGGTCACGATGACCCGTTTGCCGGGATGCGTGCGGCGCAGTTTGCGGATGTCCTGACGGGCCTTGCGGACGGCTTCTTGCGTCACAGCGCAGGTATTCACGACCACAACATCTTGAATCCCGGCGACATCAGCGAGCTCCTTCATCGCCTCCAGCTCATACTGGTTTAGTCTGCATCCGTGATTGGAAAAAACGTTATCAGTCATAGGCTTGCCAGAAAATCAGACGTCAGAACACCATCGAAAACATGTGCCGTTGGCCCGGACATCCAAACGCCATCATCGCGCCAGTCGATCTCCAGATTTCCGCCATCTAACAATAACTTAGCCCGTTTTTCCGTCAGGCCCCGCCGCGCTGCTGCCACAAGTGTCGCGCAGGATGACGAGCCCGAAGCAAGCGTGATCCCCGTCCCACGTTCCCAGACACGCATCCGAATGGTCTCGCGGTCTTGAACCGTGGCGAATTGCACATTTGTTCGCTCTGGGAAAAGCGAATGATTTTCGATACTTGGCCCGATTTTTGCCAGGTCGACAGCCTCCGCATCGGCGACGAAAAATGTGCAATGCGGATTACCCATGCCTGTTCCCACCGGATCGCCCTCTAGCGGCAGGTGCAAGCTGTCCATCTCTGACGCGAGCGGGATGTCTTTCCATGAGGTTTGCGGTTGCCCCATGTTGACCGCAACCTGACCCGAGCCTTGGCGCTGCGCAGACAAGCTGCCACGGCCGGTGACAGAAATATTCAGGTGGTCGAGGGCCTTGAGATCCATTTCGCGTACGGCAATGCAGCGTGTTGCGTTCCCGCAGGCTGCCGATTGAGTCCCATCAGCATTGTAGAACGTCAGTGCAAGATCGTCCCCGTCGCCAATAACCGCAAGTTGGTCAAAACCCACGCCACGATTCCGGTCGGCCAGCGCACGTACCAGCCTTGGCGTGACATCCACAACGCGCGCGCGGGTATCGATCACGACAAAGTCGTTGCCTGCTCCGTGCATCTTCATGAAGTGCACGTCTGATGGAAGTGTCCGCTGCATGGCGGGGGATATACGCAAGCGACACGGCTCTTTCCAGACTGCTTCACAAATGTCGCATGCCCTTGCCGGATAAAGCGCTCAGATTTGGCTTGACCCCCCGCCACCAGCTTTCTAGATAGGCCGCCTAGTGGGCCGTTAGCTCAGTTGGTAGAGCAACTGACTTTTAATCAGTGGGTCGCAGGTTCGAACCCTGCACGGCTCACCACTGCAAAACCAATGACTAAGCTGATTGCGAGTGGCTTCGCTAAGGGAGCCAGCAACGGTATTCACTGCGGCTTCCAAAATACGGAATCGTTATGACACCACGCGCTCGCAGTCGTCGGGTAGGGCTTGCGCGAGGCAATGCCGCAATTACTTCGCCCGGCTGCTCCGTGCTGTTTATATTGATGGGCTCAAATCCCCATCAGGTAGGTCGCGGTTGCTGAACTGGTCCATATCCCCCGGGTACGTCGCGTTACGGCAGGGACAACGGTCGCGAGAGTTCCTGTTCAACCAAATCGATCCTGCGCTTGAGGCCCTTTGGCAATTTACGGTCCTGCGGAGCGATGCGAGGCATCAATTTGGCGTCTGCTTGCCCCGCGTCTGGAGGTTGCTCCCCGGTTGTCATCGCCGCGTGCAGCGCGTGTGACAAGCGCTGGAACCGCGCGACAAGGCTGTGTTGATAAGCCAAATAAAGCCGGAATTCGTGCGCATCGGCAATGTCGTGAATGTGGTTAAGCCGGATCCTGACCGGGTCGAGGCGCGCGCGCAGACTATCCGGATCCCGCCCCTCCTCGAAGTGACACTCCAGCAGTGCCATATGAACAATGGCGTCACAGCACAGGACATTGAGCCGGACATGATCGCTTGCCGTACCAATGTAGCAGATGCGCCGTGCTTCCGTCGCTGCGGAGACCGCAATTGCCAACTCGCCGAGAAAGACGTGCCGCTGCGCGTGATCGATTAGCGACATGACCCGCTCGGCGCCCGAGTACGTATCGAGCCGGGAGACATTGGCGTGGATAAAGGTCCGCAGGTTGAAGTTCTTGGGCATCGGGAACGACTGGCACCATTGCGTGCCCGACTTGGGGTGAAGGATAGGAAAGTCGCCGCTCAGCGCGCGGAATAGAGTTCTCCCGCTGCGGCCGTGGGTAATCATGGGACGGCTGATGTCTTTCGCCTCGCGTAGCGCGTTCTCTGTGAGACGCAGCTCGTCCCATTGCTCGGTGGCGGCGTACTCTGCATCCAGAAGACTGCGCACATGTAGTAAACGCACCTCAAGACGCAACGCTGCAGCCGCTTCGGACCCGTCGCCACGCGCGGCCAGTGCCGCGTTGCGGTCCACGCAGTATTTCGGGCAAAGCAGCCTCAGATCGGCGTTCAGCCGTTCAAGTACATCCGAAAAAACCCGGACTGCGGGTTTGAGGACGATGTCCTCATCCTCGCGCGGGGTCTTGGCCTTGGGCTTCGGTGTCAAGGGCCGAAGCAGATTGACTTCGTAGTCTACCCGCGCTGCGATTACGCGTGACAACCCATCGCGCACATCTGGGTTGCCAACGTCCATATTCCAGAGCTGCCACAGTTTTACCTCCGCCCACCGCAGGATCCAGCGGTGCTGCGTATAAAATGCCGACAACCCAAGGGACGTAAGGATATGCGCCCGGTCCTTGACGGAGAGGATCGACAAATGCGCCAGCGTGGCCGCTTGCAGCCCCTTGGGCAGCGTGTCGCGATTGCGGCGCAGCGCCCGTGGATCCCAAATATCCGCGCGCCCCGGATCGGTCACCAGCAGTGTGTAAAGGCCAAGGCGCAGCAAGTCCGAGTCCAGCGACATGGACATCCGATGGTCCTTGTCGGCTTCGCCTCTCAGAAGGACATGGTAGGCGTATTTGATCGCCAGATGCTGGTCGTAGATCGCGCCTTGTGCGCCCGACGTGCGATCTGCGTCCTTGCGGATGCTGAACACCCTTGGCGCAGCCGTGCTCAGTGGCACAGACGGCTCTTTTCTACCGGCAGGCTTTTGCCAATCGGGTTCCAGCGAGAGCAAAAGCCGGACTAAAGCCTGGACCGAGCGCTCGGGCAAATCGCCCCCTTTGGGGCGCACTGATCCGCCCCCGCGCAGCAAACGGTAGCGTGCGCGGGACTGGGCCTGATCAGCGATCAGGCGGTAGGCGCGGCGCATCAGTGTCTTGAAGGAAGAGCGCTGCCACATCCTTTCTGTAAGCTGCTCGGCAACACGTGGGTCAAAGGCGTAGACGCGCCACTTTGGGTCGTCCTGCGCACCGCCGAGGCCAATTTCATCAAACCGAGCCTCCTCGCGCACGGCTGTCGTTGGGCGCGACCACGTCAGAAAAAACTCATTGCAGAGATTGTGTATCTGCCAAAGCCTCGCATTCACCTGGTCTGTCGATGGCAGGGGGCGGTTGGGCTCCGCCATACGCCAGGTTTTGAGACAGGCTTCGATTGTTGAAGGCATCAGCCCGTCATCTGCCGCCAGCAACAGGGCAATGACAGGCAAAAAGCCCTCTGCCTGCCAGCTGTCCAGCAGTGCGTCAGTGAGCGCCTTTCGGATATCCGATTTCGTTTTTTTGCCGAACCACTTTGGGATTTTACGGGCCAACCCCTTGGTCCCGAGATCAGGCTGACCGTGCAGCGCGCCCAGCAACATGAGCGAGTCGCCAGACGTTCCCTTGTTTAAGAAGGCGTCGCCTTTTTCCTCCTCCACCGCGCGGCGCACGCGCGTCCAGTTGTCCTTGCCGATATACCATGCGAGCCGACGCAGGTTCGGCTTTGTCACTTTGATCTGGTTGGGCGTGTAGTCCTTGAGCCAGGCGCTGACGTCGTTGTTGGTCAAAAGAAATCGGCTTCCGCTCTGGTTCGACTCCAGCAGCGTTTCAAGCAAAGCCCGTACAGAAACGCGACGGATAAGCAGGTGAATATCGGTGGTCTCGTGTTCGTTGGCATCGTTAAATACGAACAGGGCCGGGTGATTGGCATGCAGCCGAGCGATTTCGTCCAGCAAGGGACGTAGACTGGGCGTGGTGCCAAGCCGTTCCATATCCGCACGCCGCCGCGCCACCGCTTCAGTCTGCTGCGCCGAAGGGACGGCGTTTGGCTCCTGCGCTAAACGTTCCAAAAAGATCAGTACGTTCAACGAGAGGTCAATCTCGTCGTAAGCTTCTTGGGAAGCAGTCGCGGTGATGCAGAAGACCGGGAGTTTTACCTCGCGGCCCTCCGGCCGGAGTGTGAGCCTGACATCACTCTTTTTACCCTCTTGCGCCAGCTTGCGCAGCAGATCGCCCACGATCGCTTTCTTGCCATTGTGCCGCTGGCCGGTAAGCATCGTGATCGGACTTCTTTGATCCGCGCCTGCCTGGCAAAGATAGAAATGGGCGTCATTGACGTGCTTTCCCAGATCGTCGACCCCATCGCTGCGCAAAGGGTCCTTGTCGGCCATCACGTAGGTGTAAAGCTGGCTTTCCATCCATGACGGGCCGATCTGATCCGGGACCCGAGCATGGAGGATGGCCATAACCTCATCATCGATGTTTAGGAGTCTAGTTAGCGCCCAGAAACAGCGAGTAGGACAGTCATGGTCCTCACCATCGAACCAATCCCCGATTTCTCTGTAGTGCCCGCCAAAGCGCTTTGACGACCTGAGCCGGTCGATCACAAATTCTGCCGTCGCATCACGCAATCGCTTCGACCATTTTATGGGCGGGATCATCACGTGATTGGTCCGGCCGTACAGAAGCCGCTGTAGCAGGTCGCGCAAATCGACAGGAATAGCGGGCTTGGTTTTGTCCGTTTTCGGCTTGAGCAAAGCCTGCCAATCGTCCGGCTTACTGCGCCCGGGATCGCCCGGCGCAAACTCGTGGCACGTTCGGTCATTGAGCGGTTTGCTGGGCTCTAGGTTGCTGGATTCCAGGATCGCATCCGCCAGCGCTCCGACCGATTTGATCTGGGGGTCCGTGCGTTCGCGCACCAGCGACCACAGAACCACCAAAGCCAGACACTGCCCCCAATACCCGATGCGTTTGACGCTATCGGTGGCCTTGCCTTCGGCGTCGCGCTCCCATTCGAGGTAAACTTTGTTGTGAATCCGCGCCAACGTGGCGAGCGGATCGCCCCCATCGGGATCAGCGGCCAACACTCTGGGGTTGGTCACCGCGCCGTGAATTGCAAGTTTTCGCACTTTGCCGGTCACTGGGTCTTTGGACTTGTCGTAGCCATCAATGGAATTGAGGCGTTCCTGCAACGTCTCGCGGGCGAAGAACGCCGTTCCACTCATGTGTTTGCCCTCCCCCCCAGAAGTGCGTAAGACACAACGACCCCGCCTTGTGGCGATTCCCCCTGAAGCCTTCCAGTTCCGGACGTCCACCAACGCAGGTGGATTACATTAACGGGTGTTTGTATTCCATTAACTTTGATGGAATCCATACGTACCTGTGTGAAACTTCGACATTTTTTGACCTTGTAGATCGCTAAGCTCTGTTTGGCGAGGCCTGTGCTGCCATCCTGATCTGGTTAAACCAGAGAGGAAAAAGCATGTCAGACGAGACCCCCAATGAGCCAAATCGCGACGCCCTGATCGATTGGGACGCAATGATGCGGGAGACCGTGCCCGACCAGAAGGTCGCGGAGGCGAACCACGCGGAAAGCCAGGACAACCTGGCGCGTCATGTGGCGTCAATTGTCGCGCGCGCGCAGCGCGACACCAGCTTCGCCCATGAGCGCGAAGTGATCAAAACCCTCACCGTTCAGAAGTTTCTGCCGCGTCTTAAGGCGCTGCGCGAGCGCGATACGACAATCATGCGCGACGGTCTCTCCGTCGTGACCCCTAAGGCTCAGCTTATCAACGAGGCCCCCTATGACTGATCTTGTCCACCGTTTCTCCACCAGCTACTTCGACAACCTGCACAAGGCGCGGCTGTTCCCGTGGTACCTTGGTGCCCTGCTCCTTGGCCTGCTCTTTCTTACAGCGATCTACCCGGAATGGCTCGTCACCAAACATTCCGGCGAGATCATCGCCGCGGGTTACGATGGCGAGCTTTCGCCAACCGAGCAGCGCAGCATCGGTTTGGTCTCTGCGATTTTCTGCCTGATCTCGCTTGTGCTGCTGCACTTCCCGGTTGGCTGGATGATGCGCATGGCCAACCCCAATTGGTGGACGCTGATCTTCGTAATGACCATGGCGATCATTCTGCTGAACCCGTTCCTTGTGATGGTGGACGCACTGCTGATGAGCGGCAACAGCCTTGACCCGAGTGCCGACAGCAGCGCTTGGGGCCCTTGGCTGTCCGGCTTTGGCTGGATGGGCCGTATTGCCGCCATTGCTCTGGGTGCAGTGGTCGCGTCGATGGGCGTTCACTTGGCCTGGTACGGGCTGCACGGCATGGCGAATTGCTTTGTGGCAAGCGGTGATGCGCGCAAGTCGGCGCGCAGCATCGATACGATCCACGATACCCGCTCCGCCATGCGCATGATGCGCCTCGAGGCGCAGGCCTATAACGCGGATCTGGCGGCACAGGCAGCACGCTCTCTGGCCGATGGCATGCTGGCCCATGCAGATCAGCTAAGCCGCTATGTTGAGCCACGGGGCGCTTTCTTTCCCACCGATGCGGAGTGGGAGAGCGAGCTTGCCAAGGTGCTCACGCCCGATAGCACACCCGAGGATCCGCGCGTCGCCAAGCTGGTGCAGCATCGGCTTGGCGAGGTGCTGATCCCGCTGACCTCCTTGCCCAGCTCTGCGGCACTGCTGCCGGCTGCCGCCCGTACAGAACTGATCGGCCATGTGCGCTGGCTACGCGAGCGCGCCCATTTCGACACCATCCTGACTGCCCTGAAAATGCCCAACGCGGAGTTTGAAAATGCGTAACCTGACCAAGTTGATTGCAGTGGCTTGCCTGGCCGCTGTGCCCTTCATCACGCCCGCGGCGGCCGAGCCGTCAAAAGAAGCCTATGTGCTCATGGATCTGGGCAAAGGTGGCGACATCTTTCGCAACGCAGGCTACGCCCGAGTTGCGGGAGACAAGCTGTCCAAGGTTCTGGACGATGTGGGCCTGGCCTCTGGCGACAGTCTGACGCTGATGACCTTTGGCCAGCCGGGTCAGTTGGCCCATCTGGGGCTCGAGGAGCTGAACCGGACCATTCCACTTGGCGGGCGTGCGGCGCGGCCTGGGGATGTTTCCAGCTATCTGCGCACCGTCCTGAGCCGCTATGGCAGCTACCCGGCACATGGAGCGTCCGACTTAATGTCGCGCCTGCGTGATTTGGCGGGTCAGATTGACTGCGCCGCGGACGTGAATGTCATTATTCTGACCAATGGTCGTGAAGTTGGCCACTTCGATAATGGCAAGTTCAACCTGAGCAATGTGCCTGATGTGGCGCCTTTGTGCGGAACGGTTCATTATATCGGCCTGTGGGTCGATGATCCCGAGCCCAACAAGGGCTTTGGCACAACCGGGCCCGCACTGTTCCACGACCTGGCCCTTGCCCTTGGAGCGTCCAATGTCGAGCGTCATTGACGCCCGTCCCTGGCGGCCGCGCAATCCAGCGCCGCCGCCGCATTGGAACCCGTTTGCGCCGCTGGTTTGGCAATTGCTGGCCGCCATCGCCATTGCTGCGAGTTTTGTGGCCGTGCTCGTGCTTACGGTTCCGGTGACCTTTGCCTTCTGTACGGAAATGACGGTCATTTTCATCCATGAGGCGGGGCACGGGCTTTTGGCTTGGGTGGGCGATGGACATATTCACCGTCTGACCGTTCGTGCAGATGGTAGCGGTCTGGCGCACGTCGCACATGGTGGGGGCGCGCATGGGGTCCTTGTCTACGGCGCAGGGCTGGCATTGCCGGCCTTGATAGGCGCGCTCTTGATGGCCACCGCGTTGACCCGCTGCGGTCTCGATGTAGTCCCGATCGTTCTGGCGGGGCTGACCGGTGCGTTGACCTACTTGTTCGTGGATGGCGAACCCGCGGTCAAGCTTGCCCTGTACGGCGTGGCGGCGGGTCTGTTTGTGACGGGACTGGTGCCTATGCCGGGTCCGCTCAAGGCCGGGCTGGTCGGTATGGTCGCCGCAGCTATCACCCACGCTGTCGTCCGTTCGGCCAGCTACGCGTCTGTGGAGTATATCGGTGGGGACCCGGAACGCCCGTCCGATGCACGGCTGATCGCCGATGCGCTTGAGCTTAGCAGTATCGAAGAGGTCACCGCCGCTCTGTTGGGCGTGATGATCGCTTTCTACGTTGTCGCAGGCCTTTTCAGCTGGGCCTGGCTGGCGCGCCACTGGCGATGACATCGCGGGCGGCGTCCTCCCAGGCGGCGCCCGTATCCCACCCTGTCAATTGTGCAAACAACACCTCGAAAGGAAATCACTATGCTTATCCGTCTTGCCTCCCGTGCCTCCTGCTTTGCGCTGGCAATCGCGCTGACTGCGCCGGGCCATGTTTTCGCGCTTGATCTGACCACGTCAGGCCAAGCGTCTAAGCGCCCTGTACTTAGCACAGGCCCAGTGGTTACGCCGCCAAAGGCCGCTGCTGCAAAGCCCAACCGCAAACTAGGCGCCGGTAACCGATCGCGTGACCTTACCGCGGCAGAGCGCAAGCCTCTGCCGGCAACTGTCACACCTCGCCCAACCACCAAAACAAAGGCGGAAACGCCGATGGGCCGGGATTTGACCAAAGGGCGCGTGATCCGCTTTGATGGCGTTCTATTCGCCTTTGACAGCGCAGCGCTGAAGCCGGCGGCCTACCCGCGCATCAGGGCCATCGCACAGGCTATGCGCGCGGATCCCGGCATGCGTATCAAGGTCGGCGGCCACACCGACTCGAAAGGCGCACCGGAATATAACCTAAAGTTGTCAACTGCGCGGGCGGCTTCCGTGAAGCGGGCGCTGGTTGAGAGAGGCATAGACCCTGGGCGTATTTCAATCCGCGGTTACGGGGAAACGCGGCCCGTAAAGTCCAACGCTACAGCGGCGGGCCGTCAGGAGAACCGCCGCGTAGAGGTCGCACGGCTCTAGCGTCGGCATTACGCGCCCTGCTTCGTCACATGCGCTGCAGAGCCAGCAAAAACACCAAGCCAGATGGCCCGCCTTCCAAAAAAGCGGGCCATTTGCACTATCTGAGCAGCGGTTCACCCCGGGTATCGACCCACTTTCGGGGTAGCAGCCCATGAGCCAGTGTCCAAACCCGACGGCAGTCCCCGTGCGGCGCTACGATCTGCCTTGGGCCCGGAACTTTGCAATCAACGTTCCGGACGCGTAAGGCCCCGTTCGAAGTAGACCGCAACCGACCGGTTATAATGCGCCACGCCGCGCCTTCGCGCCGCCCCGGCGCCGTTTTTGCGGAAGCTTCAGCTTGAGTGGCGTCAAAGGCGTGCGGGTGGAGCGCAACAGAAGCTCGCAGAACACCGCGACAGCAGGGCAGGTGTGAATGAACGGCTGCGCGCGAGCGTAAGCCTGCTTTGCCTGTGCGCTATAGCTGGCATTGCCGTTCAAGGCGCCGAGCCATTGCATGTAGCCAAGGTGGCCCATCGCATCGGCTTGTTCTTGTGGCACGTGACCGATGGCCAACTGGCTGATTGTCCGGTTCAGCAACATGGTGCGCCCCGGATAATGGCTGCGCACTTTGCGCTGTACGAATTGTGATGTGCCCAAGCGCACGGTTTCATTTCTGCCTCCTGCCGCACCCCGCGGCGATATAGGGCAGGCAAGCGCAGCGAGACGGCCAGTTGGACCTTGGCGTTACGATCAGGCCCAGCACAGCGCCCGCACCGCCGCCCGCGGTTTGACGTCTTGCAAGGCTGGTTTCCGGACTTCGGCGCGGCCCTTTAGGGCCAAGGCGCGGCACCTTCCCGAGGCGAACCCCAGTGGTCTTTGCCGCGCCCTTTGCAACACCGTTACCGTTGCGGGGGCAGTGCCGGACTTTCACCAGCTTCCCAATTCTCCGCTCTTTTCAGAGCGGCACCTTACACGTGAACCATAGCAGAAGCATTCCGCGCATATCGACAATTTACGACATGCCTGCAAAAAAAGGGGACACTTGGGAAATCGGGTGGTCTTACCGCTGATCGCGCTTTCCTGATTTATCTTGCGCAGCCGCAGCACTACCTGTGCTGCAGGAGAGCCCATGCCGCGCCGGTACCAAGATATCTATCCATCGCTTCCGCTGCTCAGCAGTGATGCGCGAGAGCATATTTCGGCGTCAGCGTTGATGTCGTTGCGCTACTTTCAGGCAGAAGCAGACCTTATGCCCGAAGATGTATTTGCCGAACATCACGTGCTTTTAAACCTGCAACCCGTTCCACACCGCGTGCAGAACATGCGCGACGGCACAATGCATGACTTCATATTCCACAAGGACCAGATTGTCGTCACGCCAGCCGGGATGCGGTCGGGCTGGCGGTGGTTTGACCGCTCTGATGTGATTGTCATTACGCTGGATCCAGACAGGGTCGCGCGGTTTGCGGAAACCGAGCTGTCCATGTTGCTTGACGCGCAGCAGCTTCACGACACACCCCTTTTCGAGGATGCAGACTTGTGCGCAGCAGGGGTCATGCTTCGCGACGCGCTCGAAGGCGATGCGATCACGTCTGGCGTCATGTTCGAAGCGATGAGTCGGGTGTTGCTGGTCAAGCTTTTGCAGCGCTATGGCAAGCGGCGCCCTGAACAGATTGCGCTGAGCGCGCGGTTTACATCCCGGCATTACGAACGGGTGTTGGCCTTCATTCGCGCCAACTTGGCCGCAACAATCACCGTGGATGATTTGTCCCGCGAGGCACACATGTCACCGTCCCATTTTAGTCGTGTTTTCAAGGAAACCGTTGGCGCGACACCGATGCAGTACGTGATGGCCTACCGGATCGAACAAGCAATCAAGCTGATGCAGGACCCCACGCGCGCTCTTGGCGCAATTGCCCTGGATTGCGGATTTGCGGATCAGGCGCATTTTTCGCGCTGTTTCAAGAAAGTCACGGGTCAGACTCCGCGGGCCTACCGGTCTGAACAGGCGGGTTAGACTGCAAAGCACGATCTTTCAAAAGCCAAGCAGGACGCTTCAATTAAATGGGGCGGTGACGGGGTATCTCGGTCGGCATAGGGCACACGGCCCGATGCACAGACACAAGGAGATACCGATGACTAAAGCTCTCACCACGACTGTCGCGGGGGCACTCTTGGCCTCTACTTCGGCCCTTGCGCAGGTCGAAACACGCACGATCACCTTTACCAACGAAGGCGAAACGCTGAGCGGAACGTTGTACCTCCCCGAAGGATATGGTGGTGGCGCCCTGCCCACCGTTGTCGTCACCGGCGCTTGGACGTCCGTCGAAGAGCAGATGCCCCGCGTCTATGCCGAACACATGGTGGAGCGCGGGTTTGCCGCCTTCACCTTCGATTTCCGCGGCTGGGGCAAGTCGGGGGATTTGCCGCAAAGCGTCCGTTACGTGGAAAGCCCGGCTGCAAAGACATCCGATATTCGAGCGGCATTCGCGTCCATCGCATCGCTGCCCGAAGTCGACGCGGCGCACCTCTTTGGCCTCGGGATATGTGCGTCGGCTGGCTACATGGTGGATGCCGCATCGGGAAATAACCTGGTGCAGCGCGTCGGCCTTGTGGCGCCCTGGCTGCAGAACGAGGCGCTGGTCGAAGCGGTCTATGGCGGTGCGGAAGGCGTTTCCGGTTTGATCGAGATGAGCCGTGCGGCCGAAGCCTCGGGGGGGCAGATTATACCCGCTGCGGGCGCTGAAGGGGCCGAAGGTGTGCTGATGCCAATTGGCGGATATTACTTTGACCCTGACCGGGGAGCGATCCCGGCCTATGATAACAAGTGGAACAATGCGGGCTGGGAAGGTTGGCTGCGCTACCACCCCGCTGACAACGCCGCCGGCCTGACGCAACCGCTGGCCGTCGTGCATTCAGAGGCGGCGGCCATTCCGCAGGGAGTGCGCGATTTTCTTGCGGGATATTCCGGTGCAGCGACGCTGAAGATGCTGGAAGAGGTCACGCAATTCGACTTCTACGACAACCCCGAGGACGTCGTGCGGGCGGCTGATGTGATCGCGGCCCATTTCAGCGCGCACTAAGTCAAAGAACAGCCCGGGGATCAGCCCCGGGCTTGCTCACCACCCGCAGCTTAAAGAACGAAAACGTCCAGGTCTTCGGCGATAGAAGACGGGCCGTCAAAGGCGGCTTTCATTTCTGCCAGCGCACGGGCCTGCTTCTCAGCGGTGTCGTTCATCTCCCGCATATGGGTCAAGACCAGTCGGCGCGCCCCAGTCCGCTGGGCCATCGCCGCGATCTCGGGAGGAGTGGGGCACGCCATTTTGAAAAATGCTGGAACGTCTTGTTGATCTGACATTCGGTAACACCAATGCAGCAAAAGGTCCGCACCGACCGCCAGCTTCTCCAGCGCGTTGCACATGCCGGCATCCCCGGAGTAGACGAGCTTCTTTCCACCCGCACTCAACGCGAAGGCCATGCAAGTGAGATGCGGCTGGGCGTGTGGCACCTCGCAGCTGGCAAGGCGCCATGCGCCCGAACTGTGCGCAAAGCCGGGTGTGATTTCAGTGACGATAGGCGCGGGCCATGGGCGGGGCAGGGTGCCGCCCCGGGCCTGCCAAACGTCTTGGCTGGCGCTATGTTCGGTGCGGGCCGCAAGATCGTGAGCAAACACGCCGTCCGCGCCGAACAATTTGTCCGTAATCGCGCCAATTGGGGCGGGGCCATAAACGTGCACGGGCGCGCCGCCCTCGTCCCACGCGGCATGGATCAGACGCGCATAGTCCATCATGTGATCGGAATGCAGGTGCGTGAAGCAGATAACGTCGATTTCCGAAGGCTTGAATCCTGCCTGCAGCAACCTGTCAAACACGCCGCCACCACAATCGAGCAAAATGCGCGTGTCTCCGATTTCGACAAGGTGACCGGCAGAGGCACGGGGCGCATAAGCCTCTGGCGAGCCAGAGCCTAGTACGGTGACTTTCACGGCGTGACCTTGGGCGGCGGGGTCGCTGCCGGAGCGCCGAGCGTAATGGCTTTCTCTCGCCCGCCGTGGTGGGCAATCAGAGCCGCCTGATCTGCAAAGGCCTGCCTGTTCGCCTCTGCCGGGTCCACGAGGCCCGCAAGTTGCAACTCAAGCCGGGCCAGCGTGTCCGCGTGGGCTGGGTCAGCTGCCAGATCGTGCAGCTCTTCGGGGTCTGCCTCCAGATCAAACAGCTCGGAAGGGAAGCCGACATAGTGATTGAGCTTCCACTTTCCGGACCGCAGCATGTAGGCGCCCGACACCGCGCCGATGGCGTGATACTGGCTGAGGATGGTGCGGTCTGGATTGGTCGGTGCGGCGGCGATCTCGGGCAGGGGCGTGCCGTCGCAAGTGAATGGCTGTCCAAAATGTGCCGGGATGGTCGCGGACAAATCCAGCAAGCTGACGGGCGTATCGCAGGTCCCTTGCGGTACGCCCGGGCCGGCCATGATCATGGGGACGGCAACGCTTTCCTGGTAGAGGTTCGACTTACCCCAAAGGCCACGCGCCCCGACATTGTCGCCGTGATCAGACGTATAGATCACTGTCGTGTCATGGCCGAAGCCAGCGTTCTCCAGCGCGGCGAGGATGCGCCCGACGTTGTGGTCCATCCACGTTGTCAGGCCGTAATAGGCGGCCATGGCGGTGAGCCGTTCTTCGGGGCTGTGGAAGGCCTCCTCGCTGTTTGCCACAGCGTTCTGCTTTTCTACCCATGGATGCCGTGTATAGCCTGTGTTGGGGTGCAGCTTGACTTCGGGCAGCGAGTCCACTGGATAGAGGTCTAGGTATTCCTGCAGCACAACAAGCGGGAAATGTGGGGCCACAAGGCCGACATAAAGGCACCAGGGGCTGCTGTCGCCCGTAGCGGCGCGCTGTTCGAGCCAGTCGGCGGTACGGGTCACAACGGCTGCGTCATATTCGGTGTAGGGGCTTGTGCCCGCTCCGATATACTTGCCAAGCATGCGGCCTGGCATGGCAAGCCGCTCTTGTTCTTGTCGGATCGAGCCCCAAACCATGCCGACGCCGCCGGCGACCTGCATCGGGATGTGCTGTACATCAAAGCCGGTGTTGTCCGCTGCGTCGCGGTAGTGCAGCTTACCGATGCTTTCGACGGTTATAGCGCCGTCTTGCAGCGCGTGTCCCCAGCCGCGCGGCGCACCGACATACGGCATCGCATTGTCCCACAGCCGGTTCACATGCACCGGCTGGCCCGTTGCAAAGGCTGCGCGTGCGGGCACGCAAATTGGTGAGGGTGTATAGGCATCCGTGAACCGCGTTCCTCGCGCCGCGAGGCCATCAAGGTGCGGCGTCTGCACAAACGGGTGGCCTGCGCAGCCCATGGCGCGGGCCTGATGTTCGTCCGACATGATCACAAGCAGGTTGGATGTCATGCGCTGTCTCCTCGCCAGTCCGCGGCGGCTTCAAGTTTTTCAAGCGCAGCGTAAAGCGTGGTCAGCTCATCAGGCGCGAGGCTGGCGCGTAGTTTGGCCTGCCGTTCCTGCATGCGCGGCAACGTGCTTTCGAACAAGGAACGACCGGCTTGCGTCAGGCTTAACAGATGAACCCGCTGGTCTATGTCGTCTTGCTGTGCATCGATCAGACCGTCAGCGACCATGACCTTCAGGTTCCGCGACAACAGACCTTTGTCCAGTGCGGCCGCGCGGGCGAGATCGGATAAGCGCGTTTGGCCAGCCGCCCCGACAAGGGCTAGGATACGCCAGCGCGATAAGGTCAGTCCGGAATGATCGGACAACAACGTACTGGCCTGTGCATTCAGCTTCGCGTGAACCCGCGAGATCCGGTAGGTCAGGAACTGAAGCAGCGGCAGTTCATCTTCGGCATTTGAAAAGTTATCGTCCCGCATGAGGCGAGCATCACCGCTTCCTGTTGCCCCGTCAACTTTTTAATTGACCCGTCAACAGGAATGTGGCCTCCTGAAGTCAACAGAGGGAGGATACCATGAAGAACCTGTTTACAACGACCCTGGCTGCCGCCGCGCTCGCGCTGTCTGGCGCCGCGGCATTCGCAGAAGACTGGGCGCCCCCAGGCCCGATCAAGATGCTCATCGCCTTTGGTGCCGGTGGCGGCGCGGATACGCAGGCCCGCATGATCGCGTCCGAGATTGAAGCCGCAACAGGCTGGAAGATCATTCCCGAGCAGGCTACGGGCAAAGGCGGCCTGAACGCGGTCAAGGCACTGAACGCAGAACCTACAGACGGCAGCGCAATCGCGATGATCGTGACCGAAACACTGGGCTATAACGCGGCTGCTGCGGGTCTGGATGGGCCGGGTTCTGCGACCCCAATCACCACAACCGCGGGGACTGAAATGGCCGTCGTCGCGCTCAGCAGCTCCGGGTACAAGACGCTTGGCGACGTGATCGAAGCAGCCAAGGGCGGCGCAGACATCCGTTTTGGTGTAATGTCGCCAGCGCTGGCTTACCTTGCCTATGTCATCGGCAAGGAAAACGGCGTCGACTTCAACATAATCTCCGTGCGGGGCGGCAAGGCTGTCATGAACGGCCTGAATGCAGGCGATATGGATATCGGGTTTGGTGCCGGTATCCAGGCGCGGGCCGTGGCCGCCGGCGATATGGTCGAACTTGCCTCGGCAAAGTCCGGTCCGCTTGCGGGCACGCCGGAGGCTCCCGAGCTGACCGCGTATAACGTGTCCTTCACGAACGATACGATGTTCCTGATTGCCGGTCCGGCAGGCATGGATCCCGCAGCGCGCGATGCAATTGCAGCGGCCTTTTCCAAGGCGCTGAGTGCGGACGGCTCTGAAGCCGCCGGATTTATCACGAAGGGCTTTGGCGGCGTCAAGATGATCCAGGGCGACGCACTGACCACGCTGATTTCCGACAGTTTCACGCAGGCGGGCGGGCTTCTCGAAGCCTCTGCAGAATAAGTAGGGCGCGGCCCGCGTGAACCTGCGCGGGCCCGCCAAGAAGGCGCTGACGGAGATGCCAAGTCTTAATCCAGATCGGCTGCTCGGCCTGTTGTTCGTTGCAGTCTCGGTGGCGGTTCTGGTCCTTTGGGTGCCTAACGACATCGAAACCGGGCTGATCGAGAAGGTGCGCCGGCAAGTTCGCATCGGGGACAGCATGATGCCAGTCCTGTCGCTGGCCTTTGTGATTTTCGGCGCCGTTCTTTGCCTCTTCGCACCGCAACGCGATGCGCCGCAACTGACCCTTGCACATGTCCGCTACCTGTTCGCGCTCGGCTTAGTCCTTGCGGCATCTTTGCTTGTCATGCGCTGGGCGGGACCGTTTGCTGTCGACCTCTTTGGCGCGGAGGACACGTACCGGAATTTGCGGGATGAGCGGCCTTGGAAATACCTAGGCTTTGTACTCGGTGGCACAGGGTTGGTGGCGGGGATCATGACAGTCATGGAAGGACGCTTTTCCGGTCGCACGGTCCTTGTCGGTTTTGTCGCGTCGGTCTGTTTGATCGCGCTTTACGATCTGCCTTTCGACGATTTGCTCCTGCCGCCGAATGGTGATGTGTGATGGACCTGATCGGGTATATCGGGCTTGGTATATCAGCGGTTTTTTCCGGACCGGAACTGATGCCCGGCGTGCCGATCACGCCGTTTATGATCCTCGCGGGCTTTTTTCTCGGTATTGTGGTCGGGGCAACGCCGGGCCTTGCAGGCCCAATGGCGATGGCGGTGTCATTGCCAATCCTGATCTCGGTCTTCGGCTATACGCCGGATGCGCTCTTGCCGGTTCTGGGCTTTATGATCGGGATCATGAAGGGGGCAACCTTGGGCGGTTCAGTCCCCGCAATCCTGTTTAACACGCCGGGCACGCCGGACGCCTACATGACAACGCTTGACGGTTATCCGATGGCGCGGGCCGGACAACCCGGGCGCGCGCTGCGCATCGCCCATGTGTCGTCTGCGACCGGCGACACGTTTTCAGACCTCGTACTGATCCTGTGCGCGCCGTTTCTTGCGATCATGGTAGAGCGCTACCTCGACCTGCCGGAAAAGACCGCGCTCCTCATCCTGTCTTTGGCGTTCATCGCGACGGTCATCGGTCGGTCGGTGGGCAAGGGCCTCATCTCGCTCGGCCTCGGCCTTTTTGCCGTTAGTATTGGTACGGGCGAGGATTTCTATCCGCGCCTCAGCATGGACATGCCGGCGCTCGCGACGGGCTTTTCGGTGACCTCTGCCGTGCTGGGGGTTCTGATCATTGGCGAGGTGTTCAAAGGGATCGAGGATTACGCCCGCGCGCAGCGCTCCGGTCAGGGGCTGCAAGCTCCGCGGATGGAGGGGCCGCAAGGGTTGGCTGCCGGCGACCTGCGCCGTATCCTGCCATATATCGCGCGCTCTTCCGTTATCGGCACGATTGTGGGGGCTTTGCCCGGTGTCGGTTCCACCCTCGCCGCAACGTTGGGATATTCATCCGCTCGCGCCACCCATTCGCGCCGTGACACCCAGCCAGAATTTGGCAGCGGCGCACCCGAAGGCATCGCGGCGACAGAGGCGGCAAATTCGAGCGTTTCCGGCGCCAACCTGATCCCGGTGCTGAGCCTTGGGATTCCGGGCAATGCGGCGGCGGTTTTCCTGATCCTTGCAATGGAGTCGATTGGCGGGTTCAACCCGGGCCCGTCGGTTTTTCGCTTTAGCGCGGATGGTGTGAACCCCGAGCTTGTGATTGCCTTTGGGCTTTTCACGGCGATGATGTTCGCCAACCTGCTCAACTGGACCGTGGGCGGCGTTTTTATGCGCCTTGTTGGCGTTATGGTGCGTATTCCGCGGGCGATCCTGCTGCCGGTTGTGCTGCTGCTGACACTGACGTCCATCTATGTCGGTGATCCAAAGATGTCCGCGATCTGGATCGCCATCGGCTTTGGTGTTGTCGGGTACGCCATGCGGCGGATTGACATGTCACCATTGCCTTTCGTGATCGCGTTTATCCTCGGCAGCCGGTTCGAAGATACCGCACGGCAGTCGTTTGAAGCGACCGGGGGCAATCCGTGGTTCCTGTTTTCCAGCCCGGTCGCTGCCAGCTTCATGGCGCTCGCGGTTCTGATCGTCGTTCTATCCTTCATCAACAAGCGGAGCGCGCGCGCATGACCCGTCCGAATATCCTGCTGATCTCCGCCGATCAGCAGCGCGCAGACTGTTTTGGCTTTGAAGGGCGCAAGGTTAAAACGCCTCATCTCGATGCGCTTGCGGCCCAGTCCACCCGGTTCTCCGCCTGCATCACGCCTTGCGTGGTCTGTCAGCCGGCGCGCGCGTCGATCCTGACGGGGCAGCTGTGCCGCACCCACGGGGTGCATGACAACGGCATCGACCTTGACCCTGAGATCGGGGCCAAGGGTTTTGCCGGAACGCTGGCCGCAGATGGTTATAACACTGCTTATTTCGGCAAGGCGCATTTTTCGACCTACCACACCTTTGCGCCGACGGGCTCGCCCGAATGTCTGCGCTCTTCCGCAGCATACGCGAGCGACTGGTTTGGCCCTTACATGGGCTTTGATCATGTTGAGTTGATGCTGGTGGGGCACAACTGGTTCCCGCCCGAAAAACCTCCCGCTGGCCAGCATTACGAACGATGGTTTCACGCCGACGGTCAGGGCGACGAGAAGAACCGCCTTTACGCCGAGAACGGCGGTGACACCAAGGGCGCGGCGCAGACATGGCATTCGCAGCTGCCCCCGGCTTGGCACAATTCGACCTGGACCGCAGATCGTGCGATCGATTGGCTGAAACACGGGCGCGGGGATGATCCGTTTTGCGCCTGGGTTAGCTTTCCCGACCCGCACCACCCGTTCGACGCGCCAGAGCCTTGGTCGCGCCTGCACGACCCTGCCGAGGTCGATCTGCCAGCACACCGCACGAGGTCCTTTGAGGGGCGTCCGTGGTGGCACGAGGCCGTTCTGACCAAAGAGCCTGCCGGCCCCAAGGAGAATGCAGAGGTCCGCAAGCAGTATAGCCGCATCCCTGAGCAGACCGACGAGCAACTGCGCGAAATCATCGCCAACACATATGGGCAGATCGCGCTGATTGATCACAACGTGGGCCGTCTGCTGATTGCGCTGGAAGAAGCGGGTCTGGCCGAGAACACCTATGTCATCTACGTCTCGGATCACGGGGATTGGCTGGGTGATCACGGGCTGATCCTGAAAGGGCCGATGCATTACGAGGGGCTGCTGCGGGTGCCCATGATTGTGCGTGGGCCCGGCGTGCCCGAAGGGCGCGTGGTGGATGATCCGGTGTCGACCCTTGATCTGGCCGCGACGTTCTGTGAATGGGGCGGCGCACGCCCACATCTGCCGCAGCACGGGGCAAGCCTTGTCCCGCTTTTGCAGGGCGAAGGGACGCGGGATTTTGCAATGAACGAATGGCAGCTGTTGCCGACACGGGCGGGGGTTGCCCTGTCGCTGCGCACCGTGCGCACGCGTACGCACAAGCTGACGGTTGATCTGATCTCGGGCGCCGGAGAGCTTTATGACCTTGTCGCC
>JBCBCP010000029.1:0-39542 GCA_038530575.1 Pseudomonadota bacterium | reverse complement strand
CGATCATAGAGGGACGCTTTCCACCTAACCGCAGCGACCGATGTGCGCGTTGTCCCTACTTTTTCATCTGCAACACGCCACCATCCGGGACGCTCAGAAAAAAAATCGGATCAGACTTACCGGATTCTTTCTGACACCGCGATTGTCCTTGTGAAGGCGCAGACATGGTGTCTGCGACCTCTAAATGCATAAGGACTAACGCTATGAAACCGCAAGGAAATGATCCTCGCTTCCCTGTTCTCATCGCCGATGAGGACCTCAACTTCAAAAAAAATGTCTTCGACGATCCCAAAGTGCTGGGACGTCAATTGATCGAAGCGGCTGGTGGTCGCCCCGTCGATGAGCATGTGGCCATTGCGATCTTGCCCAATGGCGATTTTGAAGACATCCGGCTCGACGAAAGTTACGATCTGCGCGGTCGCGGTGTCGAGAAGGTGCTTGTCGCCCGTTCGGATCGCAGCTTCAAGTTCAAGATCGATGACGCCGATCTCGAATGGCCGCGTGCCTGCGTCAGTGGCTTCGTGCTGCGCAAGCTCGCGAAATTGCCACCCAACTACAACCTTTGGCAGGAAATCCCGGGCCAGCATGACAAAAAGATCGTTGATACGGATGTGATCAACCTGGCCGATGCCGGTGTTGAGCGGTTCGTTTCGCTGATCGATCAAACGACGGAAGGGGACGCCCTCCCGTCAAAAGATCAAACCTACCTTTCCGCACACGGCTACGAATTTGAAGTGGTGGCAGAAGGCGGCAACACCGGAATTATCCTGAAGGACCTTCTACTGCCGGGGGGTAAGTTCAACCACGTGGCTGTAGATGTTCTGATCCTGCTTCCCAAGGGATATCCCGACTGCCCGCCGGACATGTTCTACGTCTCGCCGAAGCTGACTTTGGCAGGTACCGGGCAAATGCCAAAAGCCTGTACCGTTGAGCACCGCTTCGGCGGTCGAGTATGGCAGCGGTGGTCACGGCACAACAACGCCTGGCGTCCAGGCGTTGATGGGCTTCGGACCATGGTCGCCCGCGTTCAGACAGCGTTGGCGGAGGCCCGGGCGTAATGGGTGCACTGGATCTCATCCTCTTGGACCCGCACGAGGCACAAATTCGGTCCCTGCTGACGGCAGGGGCCGGAGAGGAGCGCTCTGCCTATATGCTCTTTGGGATCGCCGATATCGAAATCGACCCTTGGACTAGTGAGCCGCGACGGAGGCTCGTGTCACATCGTTTCCAGCCAATTACGGGTGACGAACTTGTATCAGCATCGGCGCGGCATGTGACATGGCAAACCGATGGCTTCATGCGACTCTTGAACGAGGCCAAGACCATCGGCCTCGTTCCTGCCCTCTTTCATACCCATCCGAGGGGTAAGGCCAAGTTCTCCGAGCAGGACGACAGCAACGAAGCAGAACTTGCCCGCACCGCCCTCCTGAAAGGCTTGCCAGGGTTCATCAGTGTAGTCATTGCCGGGAATGGCGATATCGCTGCACGACTTTGGACACAGAAAGGCAAAGCCGAGGATATCAGTCGGATCCTGCATTCCGGTCCGCGGCTGCGTATTTCGGGGTTAAAGGGAACGCCGGCAGATTTTCTGGATCGTCAGGTCCGGCTCTTCGGCAAAGAAGCCTCACGTCAGGTGGCTGGCTTTCGCTGTGGCATCGCTGGTGGGGGTGCGACAGGCAGCGCCGTTTTGCCACTGCTCCTGCGGCTTGGGGTTCAAAAGGCTGTCCAGTTCGACAAAGACATTGTGGACAAGACAAATCTCAACCGACTTCATGGTGCGCGACGCTCGGACGTCGATGCGAAAATGGCCAAAATCGCCATCCATAAGCGAACGGTCGAGGAATCCGGCCTCGACATGATGTTGGTGAGCATGGATGCCTGGGCTGGACATCCGGCAACGTGGGATGCGCTGAAATCCTGCGACGTGATCTTTTGCTGTACAGACGATCATGCCGGGCGGCTGTTTCTCAATCGGTTTGCCCGGTTCTACGGCATCCCTGTGATCGATGTGGGGCTCGCGATGCAGCGACGGACGGAAACAGCCTATGATCTCTTCGCACGCGTTTCGACGCTTGTGCCAGGACACCCCTGCTTGCTCTGCGGCGGTTACGTTGATCCCCGGCGAGCACGCGAGGAAGCTATGAAGCGCGACGATCCGGAAGCTTATGACAGACTGAAAGAAGAAGCCTACGTCTTGGGTGAAGGTGATCCATCGCCGGCAGTGGTCACGTTCACGACCGAAGCGGCATCAATGGCGGTCAATGAGTGGCTGGCGGGCGTAACAGGCCTTGCTGGAGAAGCCGGTATGGTGCCTACGCGCATGCGGCGCTTTCACGCGAGAGATGAGCGGAGGCCGTTGATCGAACCACAACCCGACTGCCCCTGCTGCAACCAGGCGGGAACGCTGGGTCGGGGAGATATGCACCCGTTTCTGGACATGGTGAACTGATATGAAACACACCGCTTCAAAGCTCTTGCAATGGCTGCACCTTCTGCGTTTCGACTTTCTTACAGACCGCGCCTCAAAACTGCCGGACCAATCATTGATGGCGCCTGATAAGCTCACGCTTGTGGAGAATGGTGACATCAAGAAGTGGGCATGCCTGAGGTGCCCCGGCGGCTGTGGGGAAGTCATCAATCTGTCGCTCAATCCCAATCAGCGGCCACGCTGGCGCGTCTCAGAAGACTTCTGGTTGCGACCAACAATACATCCGTCGGTCCATCAGAAGAACGAGTGCGGATGCCATTTTTGGATCAAGAGGGGTCAAGTCTCGTGGTGCAGGGGCGGACGACCATCTAAACGCTCCAAGGCTGAAAGATAATGTCACCAAGGTGGGTTCCAACTGTAAGTCCATTTTCTTAGTAGCCCGAAGGCTGGCGATGCGTCACAGCGAACTCCCGCTTGCCGCCTATGCTCCATTCGCCGCGTTCGCATTGACCGCTCAATTTCGGGGTTCCAAGGGCGCTCCCTTGGCAAGTTGCATGTCGCATCAAACGGCTACGGTTCGCTCTGCGACCGAGCTGTTTGTGCAGACATGCAAACTTGCGCGGCGCAAAAGCGCCGCCGCTGTGGCTCTGCCAGATAAACATCGCGTTCCGCTTTGAGGAAGAAAATCGGCTTTGCCGCTACGCAGCGTGAGTGGGGCTTTGCCCCTTCGATTCTCAATTGGCCTAAGGTGTAAAGCACTGCACAAGTAGTTGTTTTCCTTGGCCGCGTTTAGGGATCGCTTAGCATGAGAGCCACCGGAAGGCGGAGTTCCGTCCCTATGTTGGATCGGTCTCTTCCTCCAAGCCTGCCTCATGAACAAAGTGAACCCGCAACCGCCCCGGCTCGAAGCCTGTCACCTCGATGAGATACGTGCATCCATCGACTGGCAAGCCATGTTTGCCGCGCTCGGCCTGCGCAAATGCGAGAAAAAGAGCAAGCAGAACGATTGGTGGGCCTACTCGCCGTTTCACGATGAGAGGACCCCAAGTTTTCACATGGGTCCTGGTGGGCTTTGGTATGATTTTTCGATTGGTGAAGGCGGAGGACCGATTGAGCTGATCCAGCGCATCGAAGGTGGAAACTGCTACGAAGCAGGACGCATAATCCTCGAACGCCGCTGGGCCACTGCACCAATTGACCTAGCGCAGCCTGTCACACAGACTCGCCAGCGCACCCAAGCACGGGCCGCGCATGCGGTTGCGCCGGACTGCGCCGGCGGTGCGCCACGCAATGCGCCGATCCGGCAGGACTTGCTCAAGATGTGCGCCTATCACGACACGATCGCAGCGCGCGGGATCTCTGAGGAAACCTGCGATTTGCTCAGGATCGGCTTCCTGCCGCAAGGGCGGTCGCCTCTGAAAGGCCGGATCGTGTTTCAGGTGGCAGATGCACGTGCTGGGTCACAAGACGACGAAGGTCGAAGCAGGGCAATTCTCAGCCATCTTGGCCGTTCCATTGATGACGCCGAACCCAAGTATCTTTTCTACCAGGGTTTTCACAAATCTGACGAGCTCTACGCACAAGAACTGATCTGGCTACATGAAGACGCTGCAGATCAGATCCAAGAGACCGGCACGATCATACTGACAGAGGGTCCTTTCGATGTAGCCAAGGCCGTCGAGGCTGGTTTGCGCAACGTTGTCGGCAGCTTTGGCGCTAGCCTTTCCGACGCTCAAGCCGACAAGTTGAAAACCATGGCAGATGCGCGTGGCGCGAAGCGAGTGCGCATCGCATTTGATCGTGATGACGCCGGTCGCACCGGAGCCGAAAAGGCCGCGCAAACCTTGCGTAAAGCTGGGCTTGAAGCGGAAATCTTCGATTGGGACGCGCCCGTTGGGCGCAATCGCCAAGGCGATGTGTATCTGCCCACTTCGGTCCAAGACCTCGCCGATTTCTCCACCGAACAACTTCAATGGATGCGCCAAAGGAGGCTGCTGTGACCAACCAAACTGACTTTAGCCAAACCGTCATGGGCATGGTCTTGTCCCATTCCGATGTGAACGCCGCTTTGTCCGCAATGTCGCCTACATTCGCTAAATCAGACTTCGCCGATGCTTTGTGCGTCGTGCTTCAAACCCAGGTCTCACCAGAAATGGCGCACCGGGTTTTGCAGTCTATCAAGCGCAAAGGCGTGATAGCCTTCGACAAGGATGCGCAGCTGTGGCGCATGACCGCGAAACCTCCCGCGCAGAGATTTGCGCCTCTTGCGGAGCCGCTGAAAACACTACCGCTTTTAACGCCACATGTTGCGCAGCCCGTTCAGTATCATGCATTGGACAAATTCCAGAATGCAGCGACCGGCATGATGCAAACCCTGACCTGTATTGGATTGATCGCGGCGTTGATCACTCTCAACGCGAGTTTCGCGTGGGAGCTTGGGCGTGAGGCGGATCAGTTTCGCGCAGCCTTTGTCGTGGGTTTGATGGCGCTTGATTTGATGCGGCCGTTTTTGGTAGCGGCCGGCTTTGCGCTGCTGGCGCGGCGGCGTTTTGCGAAAGCGTTAATGGGCTTTGCGGTGGCGTTCCTGCTGTCGCCGGTGTCCGTGCTGTCGTCGACGGCGATTTTGTCATCGTCCTTCTTGCTCGGGGCTGAGATGAACGCCGATGAACGTGTGCAAACCGCGACGTTGGAGACACTGCGCGGCGAACACACGCGGCGTTTGGCAGAGGCTGAGCGTTTGAATGATGCGTGGCGCACCGAATGCGACCGGGGTGGTTGTGGGCCTTTGGCGGCTGAGATTGAGGTTGCCTTCCTGAACGCGCAGGCCGAAGCTCAGGCGGTTTTGGAACGGATCGAAGACCTGACGGACGCCACCCAAGGCGCGTCTGATTTGTTGGCGCGGATGGTGGTGACCTTCGAACGGCTTGGGGTCTTTGGCCAAGGCCGCGAAATCCTGCTGCCTTTGTTTCTGGCGATCAGCCTCGAGCTGGGCGCGCTCTTTGGCCCAGCTCTGCTGCTTGGTCGCCGGCGGTCAATGCCCTGAACTGGCGTCAAAGAGATCTTGGCAGTATGCGTGCAGGTCTTGCGCGTCGTAGTACCGCATGTTGACTGTTGTATCGCCCCAAGAGCCTTCTATCGTGTCGGTTTGCGTGTTGACCCAGATCGTTGGACCACCAAAGGCGACAAGAATTTCAGCGCCGAGGAATTTCTTGCGTCCGTCCACGGTGTATTCGATGCTCAAGGCATCGTCGAGAAAATCAGAAATGGCATTTTCGGTATTGCTTTCCAATACATAAGCGATGGCAAGACAGTTTTGATGAAGCTGGTCGCGTGATGTGGTCATGTCTGTTTGGGTTAAAGAACAAAGACACCAAAGATGCGCTGCGCCCAACGAGGCTGGCGTCAAGGAGGAACCCGCAGGGGCAAATCCTTGAAGACAGACAGGGCGCGGCAGACTTCGGAGTGTCTGATCTGGCGCAAACCCATGACAAAGGCCCAGTGCCACTCAGAACGGTTGTGCAAAGTTGGCGAGATTTTGGAACGCCGATAATCTGAATATGACACTAACCCACCGATGCATGAAAGAATGCCCAGACGATCTCAAAGACGAAACCGCCGCGATCCGCCACCTCAACGATAAGCTCCGCCGCAGCTTTGAAGGTGGGCAAGTGCTGATGACCCAAGGGGTGAATGCGCTGGCGGGCAATACGCTCGCGCAGGTGCTGCTGGCCATCCGCGACTTCGACGATTTCACCGAGGATAATGACCCATACGGCACCCACGAATTCGGATCAGTGCAAGTCGCAGGCGAGACGGTGTTCTTCAAAATCGACGCCTATGACGAGAACATGGAATACGGCTCGCCCAATCCGGCAGACCCGGAGGTGACGCGGCGGGTCATGACGATCCTTCTCGCCTCCGAATATTAATGGTCGCTTGGTACAACGACACCGACCTCTATGCCGCAAGTTGGCTGCAAAACCTGATCGACGAGGGCCACATTGCGCCCGGCGTGGTCGATACCCGCGATATCTGTGACATTTCTCCTGATGACCTCACACAATACACCCAATTCCATTTCTTCGCCGGGATCGGCGGCTGGAGCCTCGCGCTCCGTGCCGCGGGCTGGTCGGATGACAGGCCCGTCTGGACGGGTTCTTGCCCGTGTCAGCCATTCTCGAACTCGGGGCAGCAAAAGGCCTTCGATGACTACCGCCACCTCTGGCCGGTCTGGTTCGAGCTTATCAAAGCCCTCAAACCTGCAACGCTCTTTGGAGAGCAAGTTGCGGCGAAAGCTGCCCTCGACTGGTTCGACCTTATATCGGCTGACTTGGAAGACGCGGGTTACGCCGTCGGGGCGGCAGATCTCTGCGCTGCGGGCCTTGCCGCGCCGCATATCCGTCAACGTCTCTGGTTCGGGGCCACGCGCCGGCTGGCGCACGCCGATGGCGCATTCGGCGACGGCAAGTTGCCGGACACCGCGACAATTCCACAAGCGACACAAAGCGCATCGGCAAATCAACCTGCAAGACCAAGCGATGATGTCGGGCTGGGCAACGCCCACGGCGCGCGATCACAAAGACGGGCGCGAAAGCCTGGTGCCGATCAACGGGCTCTTGGGGCGGCAAGTCTGGACCGCTGCCCATGGCAAGAGCCGGAGTGGATCTGGTGCCGGGACGGTCGTTGGCGACCGGTTGAACCCGGCCTTCGCCCGCTGGCTCATGGGGTATCCAACCGCGTGGGACGATTGCGCGCCTATGGCAACGCGATCGTGCCACAAGTCGCAGCCAGTTTCATCGAAGCGTTCGAAGAATGCCACTAACCCCAAGAATTAATGTCCACCCGTGCGACCATCACCGTCTCCGACGACAACGACCATTTCGACATCTATCAGCACCACGACGGGTATCCCGAAGGGCCGCACGGTTTGGTGCGCCACATCGCGATGGCACAGCGCCTCGCGTGGGATCTGCCCCGCTTCGAAGCGGCGGATTTTGCGGCAGCGATCATCGCGGTGCTGAAAGACCGAGGCGGATCCACCTATCTGACGGAAGACGCCGAAGCCCATGGGGACCGCTCCTATTGCTACTACGTAGAGCCCCTGCGGGAAGGGGTATCTACCCTGGTCAAGCTGACGATCCACAAGCCTAGTTTCAGAACAGACGATCCGATTGAGCTATTTTCGGGACCGCTGCCGGATGCCATCACAAAATTCGACGCTGTTGGAGAGACGGCCAAACAACCCCGCGAGTATCAGATACTGATGGATGCCGAAGGTGCGCTCTATCGCTCCCAAGAGGAAATCAGCGCCCTGTGCGGCAAAAGACCGGACGAGGATACAGAAAAAGTCTATGAGGAAATCGAAGACGCAACGCGCTCGCTTATGCGCCTGCGCCAACATTTTGAAACCATGTCGCCGTGGCGCGCTTTGAAACGGGCGAAAGCAAAGTCGGTCGATGCCAAGATGGTATGGGAAGCTCATCAGCGGTTCCAGCGGGACTAACCGTTCTGCTCTTCTGCTTCGACCAAACGCAAGGGCAGGTTTTGGCTTTGGTGCAGGATCGCGACGATGATCACATCGTCGTTCTTTGCCAGACGCCAATAGATGAAATGCTCTTGATAGGCGCGAAAGTTGCCTTCCACCTGGAAGGCTTCCGGAATTTTGCGGATCGGAGCGTCCGCAACGTTTTCACAGGCCGCAAACAATCCGCCGATATATTGATCTGATTTATCTGTCCCGAACTGCTCCAAAGTGTAGGCATAGATGTCATCCAAGGCCGCCAGCGCCGCTGGCATGTATCTTGTCTGCCTCATGAAGCGATGGGTTTATGACGTGCCTTGAAGGCTTCGAAATCCATCGCGACAGCCGCTTCATCAGGCTGGTCAAAGGCCTCTTGAAGCGTCGCTTTTAGCGCTTCAAACGCCCGCTGTTCCTGTCTTTCCCGGTCTCGGCGGATCAGGTCGCGCACATATTCGCTGGCGTTGTCATAATCGCCTTGCACTCCGACACGCCCCGAGACGAACTCGGTCAATGGTTCTGTTAGCCGAACGGATAGGTTCATGGTTTTGGACATTAAGAAACACTCCTTGTCATCAATATACAGGAATATGCAGGCCAAGGCAAAACTTTGTGGCGCAGACAAAGTGTCTTTTCATCGGGTCGGCCGAAGGTTCGTTGCTAAGCTGCCGCGCGTCCGAAATGCTCTTCGCCTGTCCACAAAGCAAGGCGGTTTGCCTCGACCATGGACGCGAACAAGTCCCAATCAAAGTTGCCATCTTCGTCAATGATGCCCTGCCGCCGATAGTCGGCCCGCATCTGTTCGGGATTGATGTCACCGATGACAGCATCGCCTTTGGCGCTTTGAAACTGAATCAGATAGGGGATGCGATTTAGGTCTGACTGGCTGAGTAGTTCGCCGTCATGGCCCGCAAACCCGCCAAAAAAGATCTGGCACAGCCGCTGCGTTCGGTTGAAATCCTCCGGCATCCGGATGTCTAAAGTACCGCCGCCGCGTTCCATCACATTGCGCCCTGGGAAGATGGTTTCGGCCATGTTGACCCCGTGCAGTTGGCTCATCATTTGTCCGGCGAGACCGTACATCACCATATCTTCCGAAGTTGCCGTTTCAGGCAAGAGCACGGTGAAATCGCCAACCTCTTCATCAAAGCGCATGGCGCGCGCGCCAGTATCGGTCAGGCCAATCGACTGGCCGTCGCGGATTTCTTCGAACTGACCAGGCTCGAGCATAATCGGCTCTTCACGCAATTCACCCGTCTCGGGATCACGCACCCTACGGGTACCAATGCCTTTTTCAAAAACTTCGATCATCTCCGTACCGGTCACGACATCCAGCTCAGGCCTTTCAATGCCCAACACTTCGGCGACGGCGATTTGTGTGGCTTCAGAAACGCCTGATGGCAGAGCGCTGCCGGGGGTGTCGAATATGAACGCCTGCGCGAACCGTTTGGGATCCGGGACACCACTCGAAAGGTCGACAGTTTCTACCCTTGCCAGAATGATCTCTGCGTCGGCAGGGATCTCTTGAGCGACTTCGATGATTGTTGCGAATTGGGCTAGTTTAACCCGTTCCGTCGCCGGAACACGCGGGTCTTGGGCCAAAGCAAGAATGATTTCCGCGTTCGATTCGCCGGATGACACCTGTTCTTCAATAAGGTCTTTGTAGGCGTCCCTTTGCTCTGCGGCTTGATCTGTCCGCGCGGTCTCTTGCGCCAACACCATCGCGTTCTGTTCTGCTGCGGCCTCTGCTTGTGAAGCCTCCAACTGACCCTGCAGCAAATTTCCGATGTCGGCCGGCTCTAAACCATCGTTGACCAAATCAAAGCCAAAGTCCGTCTCAACCTGATGCAGCAGATCGACGAGCTTTTCAGGAACCATCGCAGGATCAACCTCGATGCCGAAGCAAGTGGTTGATCCATCCGCTTCGCTCCAATTGTCGAGCACCAGCGCTGCCAATGTTGCGCGACGATTTTCTGGCCGTTCCAATTCAGCCAAACGCACCCGCTGATCTGAGCGGTCTTCGTCTATCGCCTCGATAGTGGGCTGTGATCGATCCGTACTTCTCTCGATAGATTTTGATTGCTCCGGCCGCCGATCAGGAAGTTCTGCGATCATTCCCAAACATCATACTGATTGTCGACATCGCGCCAAATTCAGTTTGTCTCGAGAAGTCCTAGGTCAGCACGCGCGTCAGCAAGAAGCGCATTGGTCATAGCAGCCATATCCGCTTCGATCGCAAGACGCTCCCGCTGAGTGGCTGCGATGCCTGCCCTAAAATAAGCGGAACTGAGATTTGCGTCGCGGATACGCGCGCATGCATCAGCCTTTGCGTCAAAAAACCTCGGCCTCAACCCTTCGTTGCTCACGGCCGTCGTGCGATCTCTTGCGTCATCCAGACAGACCTCAAAGGTCCGCATGATTTCGGCAAGATCTGCCTCTAACGCAGTTTCTGCAGCCGCCAATTGACTGCTCCCCACTAAGGCTAAGATAGCAATCCTTCGCCCAAATCGTAGCGCAGGCACATCTCGGTCACGCGCATTTGGGTGATGCCGAGATAATGCAGCGTGGAGGCCTCGGACGCATGCCCATACATCCTGGAGATATCCGCCACCCGTTCGCCCGCTTGATACATCAACACCCCTTTGGTTCGGCGCAACGAATGGCAGGCGAAGTCGTCCGGCGGCTTCCCCAATTGCTCGGCCCATTGCTTGATAAGGCGGCTCAGATGCACGCGTGTGATCGGATCGGCTGAAATGGCTGACTTTGTCCGAGTGAAAAGGAAGTCCTGCTTGCCCTTGCCGGATGACCTGATCCAACGCGCCAAAGCCCGTTGCGTCGAAGGCGTGATCACCGGCTCGACCAGTTTGCCCGTCTTCTTCTGCTTGCGCGCCAGCTTTTGCCGCAGCCGCCCGTCCGAATAACTTACATCCACAACGCGCAACGTTAGCAGGTCGCTGGCGCGTAGTGCTGTGTCCAAAGCGAACAGCAATAGCGCCAGATCGTGCCAGTTTTGGGAACGCGAGAGTTGCACAATCAGTTCCTGCACTTGCGCGCGCGTGAAATGGCTCTTGGGGCCCTGAGCTCTGTCCTTGTTCCAGCCCGCGCCATTGCGGCGTTTTTTTGAGGCCGTCATGAGGTTTGGAGGTTAGATGTTCGCTTCTTTCAAAAGCGAACGTATTATAACATTTTAATCCAGTATTTCAGAGGCTTAATGTGGCTTCGCCAAGGGGCGCTCGATGATGCAAGATGAAGAAAACATGAAGAAACAGGGGCTTGAAAGGTTCGCTTTTGAAAAAAGCAACCTTATGATTGCCCTGCCTAATCAACATTTATGGACCCACTTCAAACCGTCTACGCCCAAGCTCTGAAACTGAACCTGTCGCTTTCCGAATTAAACGACCAACGCACCGATGTTGCGCCCGCACTCACTTTATCAGATGAGCTCGTCCGCGAATTGGGACGAGCTTGGGCGAGCGAAGATCAGACGGAACTCCGCCCCTGAAATGCCCGCCAAATATCAGGGATGGTGGCTTCATGGCACCAATATCACCCAACGAATACGCTCAGATGGAGCGTTTGATGGCAGCTCTTTTGCCTCACTGCGATCCGGCAGAAGAGGCCGCACTGCTAGCGCTTCACAACAAGCTCGAGACGATCTACGACGCCCAGTCCGATCTGAACGCATCCCGATCCCGCCTCATGACGCTTCAATCGCAAACGGCGCGATAATGTCACGAAGCTCGGCCAAATCTTTCCCGTAACCGTATTTGGGCCGTTGGAACTTGTGGCCCATCAACTGCGCTTGAGCACGGTCCACGACATCCCGTTTCGTAAGCTGATCCTGAAACCAATGCCGCAAGGAGTAGAGGCTTTGGCGTTTATCGGTTACCAAACCGCTTTCACGTAGATGGCGGTTGATTACACTGGTAGCGTACATGTTCTTGCCCAACCGCTTGCCCCAACCACCCATGGCTGCCAGCTTTTGCGCGGCGTCCAAAGACACGCCCAAGAGCGGTAGCAACCGTTCGGAATGGTCGGTCTTCAGTCCACGTACCGCATTCTTGCGCACATGAATGTGGGGTACTTCCTCGTCCAGCAATAAATCCGTCAATTCGAGGCCAATGGCTTCGACCGGACGCATGCCAGTGTTAACCAAGAGACGAACCAAAAGAACGAAACTGCTATCGAGTTTGCCGAAGGCCCCCGGCTTTAGCATCTGCGAAATCTGCGCAGTTTCAAACGGGATGCGCGACACCTCCGCTACTTCTTTCAGCCGCACACCTGAAAACGGGTTGGTCTTGGCAGACCCATCGATATCAAAATTCACCGAGAACATCCGCCGCAGTGAATTGATCTCTCGGTTGGCGGTGTACGGCTTCAATCCCTTGGCCTGAACTCTGTCGACCCACCAACTTCGAAATCGCACCGCGTGACCGCGCTCCACTTTGTGAAACGAGAGCGCGCCAATCGCGTCTTCGAAATTCCGTATTGCTTTGAGGTAGATGTTGCGTTTCACCCGCTGCTGATCGGCGCTGAGCAAGGTCCATTCGTCTTTAATGTAGTCCCAAAAACGGTCGAACGCGTCAGCGAGTGAAAACTCAGGTTCATCAACCAGTCCCAAAATGGCCTTTTGTTCCGGTGGTGTCTGATCGCGACCAAGCAACACCCTCAGACGCTCAATCAATGCCTCATCAGATAAGTCCAGTGCGCATTTGGGTTCAAATCCCGAAGTTCGTTGTACGGCCACTGCTGCGCGATAACGTTCGGCTGAATCCTGTGCGCACAGCGAAACGCCCCGCGCTTTGGCATCTCGCCAGTCTTGTTCCATTTCGGCAGAGATTTCCGCCGCGCGTCTTCGGGCTTCGACAAAGTCACCTGTCTTGAGCGAAAAGCTGATCAGTTTTCGCCGCTCGACGTCCTGAAATTCACGTGGCACGGCACGGTAATAGTGCCACCAACGACCCTTCTGTTTGAGATGCGTGCCCCACATTCGAAGCGAATCCCTTTTGTCCAGAATTTGTCCAGACAGGCCAATTCCAGTCAGACGCGGAATCACACTGCATCTAATAAAATCAAGCCTTTAGGGGCGGAGTTCCGTCTGTATTCTGGACGAATGGTGCCCGGGGGCGGAATCGAACCACCGACACGAGGATTTTCAATCCACTGCTCTACCCCTGAGCTACCCGGGCATAGGAGATCGCTGGCGATCTGGGTAGCGTGTCTTTAGGGGGCTGGCCAAAAAGTGTCCAGAGGGATTTTCTGCCAGCGACCGATTGGTATAGCTCTATCGTGCAGCGGAGGAGGACAGGCATGGATACAGCGGAAATGTGGCGACTGGCCCCATCAAAGTTGATTGCAATTTTGCGCGGGGTTCGGCCTGACGAAGTGGGTGCTATTGCCGACGTCCTGTTGCAGGCGGGCTTTCCCGCTGTCGAGGTGCCTTTGAATTCTCCGGATCCATTTACCTCCATCGAGATTGCGGTCCGCCGCACCGAAGGTATGAGTGCACGTCTGATCGGGGCAGGGACGGTTCTGGACGCGGAAGACGTCGCGCGCGTCGCGAGTGCGGGCGGCAACCTGATCGTCTCGCCCAACATGGACCCGTCCGTGGTAGCTGCGGCACGGCAACGGGGTATGGCCTGCTTTCCCGGGGTCTTTACCCCGACAGAGGCGCATGCGGCGATACGAGCCGGGGCGACAGGGCTCAAGTTCTTTCCAGCCTCGCAACTTGGCCCAGCCGGGATCAAGGCAATCCGCGCAACTCTGCCGCCTGAGACTTCCATATGCGCGGTGGGCGGCGTTGGACCCAAGGACTTCGCTGCCTATCGCGCAGCGGGCGTTGAAGGCTTCGGGTTAGGCTCGTCGCTCTATGCGCCAGGCGCAACGGCGGACACGGTCAAAGCAGCGGCGATCGCAAGCATAAACGCCTATCAATGAGGCTTGGTCTGGCTGGCCTCATCGGCGGCGCGTTCCAGGTCTTCGGGGTCCTGGCTCGGCACGGCGTAAGAGCCGGTCATCCAGCGCGCGAGGTCAACATCAGCACAGCGGCGTGAACAAAACGGGCGGTATCTGGCAGTGGTCGGCGCTTTGCAGATCGGGCAGGTCATTGTGGCAACTCCGTCAATGGCGCGCGGGCACGTTTGCGCTGCAGCTCCATGTGGCCAAGGGGGGTCCAGCCGACAAGGGTTGTCTCGACATCATCTGCCCGAAGCGCGGCACGCAGCGTCTGTTCAAATGTGCGGCGGTCCTTCTTGGGCATCGGCGCGAGGTCCAGAACAATCTGACCGCCAAGCCCGCGTACCCGCAAAGCGGCAGGGAGAGCCCTGGCAGCTGCGATATTAGCCTTCAAACCTGCCGCGGGCGACGTGTCGGCGCCGGTGTTGACGTCAACAGCGACAAGCGCGCGGGTCGGCTCAACGAACATCACGCCAGGTTTCAACGGCACTTCTGCACCCCGCGCTGCGTCAATGGCCTCCAAAACGTCAAATGCTCTGAAACACCCCTGCGCCGTCACTACCTCCGCCGGCGCAGTCCACTCGCGCCAGGCCAAAACGTGCGGGCCATCGCCTTCACTCAGGGTCTCTGGGCCAGTGCCGCTATCGTTCATCACCTGCTCGGCCAGGCTGCGCATCGCGCCAATGTCATCGGCCACCTCGCCCGGGTCTGCCTGCGCCGCGTCAGAGCGCAGGATGAGCCCCATCAAGCTGCCGGCCATCTCTTCGTGTGCAACCTCAAGCAAGCGGTCACGAATGTCTTCGTCCTTCACAGCGCGCGAGATGTTCAGCCCCGGTGCGTCGGGGGTCACAATCGCGTAGCGCGATTTGAACAGGAGCTTCTGCGTTACCGGTATTGCTTTGCCCTGCTCCGCGTAACCGGACACTTGCACGAAAAGTGGCTGACCCGGGGCAAATCCCTTCGCCGCGCGCAGAAAGGCCGCGCCATCGGGCGTTTTCAGAAACATACCGCCTTGTCCTTTAACCGGTCGATCGGCGATCGCGCGGTAGATCGTACCCGGCCGAGGGGCGGTCGTGTCGAAAAGCAAATCAATTAGAACGCCGTTGTCCATCAGGGCGGCGACCTCGACCTCGCCAATATGGTCAAGCAGGATCGTCCGGCTCATGTGTCCCTCCAGACAGGCAACCCAGCAGCGGACAGCAGCGCCGCCGTTTCGGCAAGCGGAAGGCCTACGATACCGGTAAAGCTTCCCGAAATCCATGGGATCAGCGCCCCTGCAGGCCCTTGGATCGCGTAGCCACCCGCCTTGCCCCGCCAGTCACCAGTGGCGAGGTAGCCTGCAATCTCTGGCTCAGAAAGGCGTTTCATACGGACACTGCTTACGACATCGCGCTGCCACGTGCGGTCACCCTTCTTGACGGCCACGGCAGTGATCACACGATGTCGGCGGCCCGACAGAATCTCAAGGAACGCGCGCGCCTCGTCGGCATCGGCAGGTTTGCCTAGAATGCGGCGACCAAGCGCGACCGTTGTGTCAGCACACAGGACGACGTCACCCGCTTCGGCATCGACCGCCACGGCCTTTTCGGCGGCGATACGGATGCAGTAGGGCCGCGGCAGTTCGCCCCTGTTCGGGTCCTCATTGATATCGGGCGGGCGCACGGCAGCCGGGGTGACGCCTAGTTGACCTAGCAGTTCCAGCCGGCGCGGCGAGCCGGAGCCGAGTATCAAGCGCGGCGGATGTGCACCCACACTATTTGAAGCGATAGTTAATGCGCCCTTTGGTCAGATCGTAGGGGGTCATCTCCACCTGAACCTTGTCGCCAGCCAGAACGCGGATACGGTTCTTGCGCATCTTGCCTGCCGTATGTGCGATGATTTCATGGCCGTTTTCAAGCTCGACCCGGAACGTCGCATTGGGCAGGAGTTCTTTCACGACACCGGGGAATTCGAGCGTATCTTCCTTGGCCATGTCATCTCCTTGCTAAAGTCCCCCTGTTTGGGGACGCGCCACGATATGCGCCGGGAAAAGCCGGTTTTCAAGGGTTTTATCAGCGCAAGGTCGTGATCGGTGCCAGAGCGTCACGGCCGATCTGCGCATTCCAGTCGCGGCGGTTAAGCACGGTGCCGTCCCTACGCGCACGGGTGACAGCGGCCGTGTCGATTTCGGCAACCGTCCAGCCGGGGGTGTTCAATCCACCTTGCGCAAGAACGCCGTTTTCCGGAAAACCGGTGTCCGGCGGGCCATAGACGCCTCCGGCGCCAACACTGAAGTCCACGGCTTCGGACCAGTCGGCTGCCCCTACGACAGACGCCATCGCGGTGATGCATTGGTTCTCCAGCGCCCGTGCACGTGCCCCGATCTTTACGCGTGTGTGCCCGCTAATGGCTTCGGTGACAGATGGGACAAGCAAGATATCAGCGTCTTTAAGCGCCCGGGCCAGCAGTGGAAATTCGCTATCGTAACAGATCAGGATACCGATCCGCCCCAATGCGGTATCAAACAACTGCAAAGGGTCTCCCGGCACGACATCCCACACTTCAGCCTCAAAGCGGGTCATGATCTGTTTGTCCTGTATGCCGATCTGCCCCATAGGCGTATGCAGGCGGGCACGGTTCACCGGGCGCCTGTCCGGTGCAAGGATGACAGGCGCCGAGCCAGAAAGGACATGCTTGCCTGTCTCACGCGCGAGCGTTTGATGCACCGCATCTGCTTCCGGGATGCGCTCTGACACCGCGTGCAGCGAGGCTTCGAGGTCTCCCGCAACATCAAGGCCCGCCAGCGTTGCCAGTTCCATCGCCGCGTATTCCGGAAACACCAGCAGATCTGCGTCGGCACGATGTACCCACGCGGCGATCTTGTCCTCGTACTGCGCCCAGGATGTCAGCACGTCGAGAGGGTAAGCAGCAGTGGCAATCTTCATGCCCACCCTTGTGCGGCGAGGGCAAGATCAGCGCAAGTGCCGCGCTGACCCAAGATGGCCAAGCCGACGGAGGGCAGGAGTGGCTTTTTCGCATGCATGGGCGGTTGACGGGATGGGGGTGGAGTTTCACAAAGGGTGAAACTGTCGGAGGCACAAGTGCTGAACAAGGGTGTGACGCTGCGGGGGCTCGAGGTGTTCGAGGCACTTGCTCGCACGGGCTCTGTAGCGCGGGCCGCGGAGGCAACTGGGTTAAGCCAGCCAGCGGTTAGCCAGCAGCTGCGTAACCTCGAAAAGGCACTGGCGTCAGAGTTGGTGGACCACGGCAAACGCCCTATGCGCCTCACGCCCGCCGGCGAGAGTTTCCTGACCCGGGCAGAGACAGCACTATCGCAACTGCGGCTAGCGCAGTCCGAACTTGCGGTAATGGACCTTGCAGACCTGACCGCCCTGAGCATCGGGATGATCGACGACTTCGACAACGACCTGACGCCCCGCCTTGTGACGATCCTTGCAGGCAGCCTGACCAGGTGCAAATTCAAACTGGTCACGGCTCCAAGCCACGAAATCTCCGACGCGATCGAAGCTAAGCGTCTGCACATCGCCATTTCTGCCAGCACCGGAAAATTGAGCCCGGGCGTGCTGGAATATCCCCTTGCGCGCGATCCGTTCATCCTCGTTGTGCCCAAAGGTGCCGTGCACGACGGCGGGGACGTGATGGCCCAGCTCAGCGATATACCCCTGTTAAGATACGAAAAAGCGCAACTGATCAGCCAACAGATCGAAGGCCATCTCGCCCGTCAGAAGCTCGATTATGCCGAACGCTTCGAGATTGGCAGCCACCTGGCCCTGATCGCCCTTGTCGCGCGCCGGGTTGGTTGGGCCGTCACAACCCCGCTGGGCTACATGCGTGCGGCCCGCTTTCACGATGAGGTTGACGCATTGCCCCTGCCTTTTGCGCCATTCTCGCGCACAATCTCGCTGTTTGCCGCGTCCGAATGGGCGGGAGACGTGCCCCGCGACGTAGGCCAGACAATGCGCCGTCTGATCAGGGCGCAAATGATCGACCCGGCGCTGGCCCGGCTGCCTTGGCTGGAAGGGGATCTTCGGGTGCTTGATGACTAGAAAGGACACCGGCACATGACAGAGATCGTAATCCTGACCGGCGCGGGAATCAGCGCTGAAAGCGGCCTTGGCACGTTTCGCGACGAAGGCGGACTATGGGCGCAACACCGGATCGAGGATGTCGCCACGCCCGAAGGGTTTGCGCGCAATCCGCAGCTGGTTACCGACTTTTACAACGCGCGCAGGGCGCAGGCACGGGAGGCAGCACCGAATGCCGCACATTTGGCTTTGGCAAAACTGCAAGCCGCACGCGACGTCCTGATCGTGACGCAGAATGTCGATGATCTGCACCGCCGTGGCGGTGCAGAGGGTGTCCTGCACATGCACGGGCGCCTTGATCGCGCGTTTTGCACATCCTGCGATCATCATTTCGACGCGCCGCTGGTGATGGCGCCCGACGATCCCTGCCCCGCCTGCCGTCAGCCGACAACGCGGCCTGACATAGTATGGTTCGGAGAGATCCCACACCATATGGCCCGGATCGAACGCGCCCTGTCCGAGGCCAGCATCTTCGTGTCCATTGGCACCTCCGGCAATGTCTATCCGGCGGCCGGATTTGTGCAGGCGGCGCAGGCCTATGGGTTGCATACCGTCGAGCTGAACATGGAACCCACGCAAGGATCGGTCTTTGCCGAGCGACATGTCGGGCCTGCAACCGAGGTCGTGCCGGCCTGGGTTGATCAGGTGCTACGTGGATAGATCCCGCGCTTAGTCGGAATGGCTGTGTCCATGGCCATGGCCATGGCCGTGCCCGCCGTGTTTGTCCATGCGCTCGTTATCGACGGGAATGACGACCTCCACTTCTCCGGCCTGCTCAAAGACCAGCGTGACGGTGATCTCTTGGCCCTGAACAAGTGGCTCGGTCAGTCCCATGAACATGACGTGATCCCCGCCGCGCGCCATGATGTGCTCGCCGTCCGCAGGCAGGGGTATGCCCCCTTCGATCTCGGTCATTTGCATGATGCCGTCGCCGGTCTCGATATGGGTGTGTAGTTCGACCATTGCGGCAACGTCCGAACGCGCGGACAGCAGCACATCCGCGGTCGTGCCGTGGTTGTGGATCACCATGAAGGCCGCACCAGTCGGTGCGCCCGGCCGGGAGACACGGGCATAGGGGTCGTGGATTTCGATCTTGCTTTCGGCATAGGCGACAGCGGGAAGTGTGGCCAGAAGGGCCGCGAAAAGGGTCCGTTTCATCGGGATATCCTGTTGTGTCTGAGAAAAAGGGAGGGGTCAGACAAGAACAGGGGGCGCACGGGCCGTTGCGGCAATCTGGGGCGTCGGATGAGCCATCAGGCGCACAGTTGGCGGGTCCAGTAGGACCAGGTGGCCCGGATGCACCGCCATCGATGGCGCGGGGACCGCTGCGGCCAACAGTGTCGCTTCCGGGCAAACATGCGGCACATCCATCGGATTGCCGTCCGCATCGATCAGCGTGACGATGATGGTATTGCCAACGCATATCACCATTTGCCCAGCTGGCTCCTCCGCCATTCGGGCAGACGCATAGGCCTGCGAGGTCACGACGATCAGCAGGGCAGACAGGATATGCAGCAGCATGCGCATACCTGCGCAATTAAACATCAGGTGACGCCTTGGCGAGTGCGGCAAATGCGTCAGTTGGCCAAGTGGTCAGCCAACGCCTCCAGCCCTTTCGCAAAGACATCTGGCGGATTGGCAAAGCCGATGCGCACATACGCCTCCATGTCAAACGCGCTGCCTGGGGTCAGCATCACGCCGGTCTGTTTAACGAGATCCACGCAGAATGCTTGTGACGCGCACATGCCATCAATCCGCAGCATCGCCGTAGTCCCGGCCTGCGGTTTGACCCATGTGATGCGCGGCTGCGTATCCACCCAGTCCGACAAAAGCTTCAGGTTGCCCCGGGTGATGTTTCGCGACCGGGCAAGTATGGCCGCTCGCGCTTCAAGCGCGATGGCGCCAAGGTGGTCGTTGATCATCCCGACAGAGATCGTGTCGTAATCGCGGTGGATCAAGACAGCCTCGGTTACTTCGGACGGGGCGACGATCCATCCAATGCGCAGCCCGGCGAGCGAAAACGCCTTCGACAGGCCTGCCGTGCTGATCCCGCGCGGGCTGATATCCGCGATAGAGGGCGACATCCCGTCCCCCGCCTGCCCCGTGCCCCGGTAGACCTCGTCGCATAGCACGTAGGCGCCCGCGTCTTCGGCGATCTGCGCTATGTCTTGCAGCATATCGCGCGGGATCAGCGCGCCTGTGGGGTTGTTCGGGTTGGTCAGCGCGATAAGCCGCGTGCGCGATGTGACCATGCCCCGCAGCGCGTCCAGATCAGGCAGAAATCCGTCCTCGGCGCGCAGCCGAAGGGTCTGGACGTCTGCCCCGATACTGGCGGGGATCGAATGGTGCTGCTGATAGGTCGGCACGATCGACACAATATGATCGCCCGCCCTGACCAACGCTTTGTGCACCAGCATGTTAGCCGCGATGGTGCCGTGGGTGACCGTGATGCGCTCGGGCTGGGCGGTATCGTAATGGCCCGCGATGGCAGCACGCAGCCGATCAGAGCCTTCAATAGCCCCGTAGGTCAGGCGCATGGGCAAAAGCTCGGACAGATCCCCCCGGCTATGCCCTGCAAGCCGCATCAGCTCTTCGACGCTGATGGACGCAACACAAGTTTCGGCGAGGTTGTAGGTACAGCGGGTTTCCCACGCATTCATCCACTGTTCAACCTTAAAGGGTTCTATGTGCATCATGCGCTCCGGGGTTTGCGGCAGCCTAGCCGTTGCCGCGGCGCAGGCCAAGTGGCGCTTCCGCCTGCACGGTGCCCGCACCAAGGGCGGGCCTGATGCATCACTTTTATGTCTCGGCACAGGTGCGCGGCGCGCCAAAACCCTTCAAAACCCACAACGCAAAAGGCCCCGCGGGCGGGGCCTTTGTCTTCATCTGTGACAAATGTTAGGTCAGGTCGCTGCGTCGACAGCGGTGCCGGTGGACTTTGCGATCTCTTTCTTGACCTTGAGCGCGCGGGGGCTCAGCTCGCTGTCCTTGGCCTTGGCCAGGTACGCATCGAGGCCACCGCGGTGATCCACGCTGCGCAGCGCGTGCGCCGAGATGCGCAGCTTGATCGCGCGACCCAGCGCTTCGGACTGCAGCGACACGTCGTTCAGGTTCGGCAGGAAGCGCCGCTTGGTTTTGTTGTTGGCGTGGCTGACATTGTTGCCAGACATCGGGCCTTTTCCGGTCAGTTCGCACACACGCGACATGGGCTTGTCCTCTCGAGTAAGACGCCGAGGCGGGGGCCTCTTTGAAGCGCCAAACGCCGCCCGGTGGCGGCGCCTGTGAAATCGTCTGCGGGCAATAGGTCGAATCGCGCGCACGGTCAAGTCGGCTTGGCACAATCAATGGCCGCAAGGTCACGCTTGGCGGCGCGCCCCGCGCATAGCAGGATAGCACACAGCCAAACAGAGGGCACCATGCACGCCAAAGACCTGATCGTCAACCGCGCCAACCTGTCCGAAACCGAGGTGCAAACCAGCCCAGTGCCAGAGCCTGCGACGGGCGAGGCCCTGATCCGGATCGACCGCTTCGCGCTGACCGCAAACAATATCACCTATGCCGTGGCACCGGACCAGATCGGCTATTGGCGGTTCTTTCCCGCCCAGCGCGAGGGCTGGGGACGTGTGCCCGTCTGGGGCTTTGGCGATGTTGTCGCCTCGCGCTGCGATCTGGCGGAAGGCACGCGGCTTTATGGCTATTTCCCCATGTCCTCGCACCTGATCGTACAGCCTGGCAAGATCCGCCCCCACGGCTTTACCGACGCCGCACCGCACCGGCAGGAGATGGCCAAGATCTACAACCAATACGCCGACATGACCGCTGACCCGGCCTACACGCCGGACCGCGAGGGGGTCATCGCCCTTTTCCGGCCGCTGTTCACGACCTCATTCCTGCTGGATGATATGCTCCGCCGCGCCGATATGTTCGGAGCCGCGCAAGTTGTTCTGTCGTCGGCGTCGTCGAAAACCGCGCTCGGGCTGGCCTTCCTGTTACACCGGGCCGGGGTTCGTACGGTCGGGCTGACCTCACCCGGGAACGTCGCCTTTTGCAAGACTCTGGGCGTCTACGACGCGGTAACAACCTATGATGCGGTGGCGAGCATGGCGCGCGACAAGACCGCCTTCGTCGACATGGCCGGATCGGCTGAACTTTTGCGGACAGTGCATGCGCATTTTGCAGACGCGCTCGTCACGTCCTGCCGTGTTGGGCTGACTCACTGGCAGGACACGGCAAACCGGGTCGATGGGCTCGAAGGCGGACCAAAGCCCTACTTTTTCTTTGCCCCCACCTATGCCGAAGAGCGCATCGCCGAGTGGGGACCTGCAGGGCTACAGGCACGCCTTGCTGAGGCGTGGGGCGCGTTCATCGCGGGCGCCGACGACTGGCTACGCGTGGTGGAAGAGACGGGACCGGAGGCCGTACAATCGCGCTATGCCAGGATGCTCGCCGGGCAAATGGACCCGGCAGAAGGCTATCTATTGAGCATAGGCTAGCGCCCGAGCATCCCCAGCATCTGGGCGGATGCGGCGGTTGGCTCCATCTCGCCCCGCGCAACGCGGGAGCCAAGGTCTTGCATCGCAGCGCGCACGTGCGGGGTTTTTAGTTGTGCCAGCAGGGCCGTGCGCACGTCCTCTTCGAACCAGTACTGCGCCTGCGCGGCGCGGGTGCCGTCAAAAAATCCGTTTGTGCGCCGCCAGTCGATCAGCGCCGTCATCGCCTCCCATGCCTCTGACAGGCCCGTTTCGGACAGTGCAGACACCATCATGGCCGCCGGAAAGCCCTGCGGATCCTGCGGGCGTTTACGCAAAAGCCGCAGCGCGCCGGCATAGTCGGCACAGGTGCGGGTGGCCGCAGGTTTCAGATCGCCATCAGCCTTGTTCACAAGGATCAGATCGGCCATCTCCATGATCCCGCGCTTCACCCCTTGCAGTTCGTCACCGCCCGCTGGCGCCAGCAGAAGGATGAACAGATCCGCCATCTGCGCGACCACGGTTTCGGACTGGCCAACGCCAACCGTCTCGATCAGCACCACGTCAAAGCCCGCTGCCTCGCAAAGCCGGACGGCCTCGCGCGATCGCTGCGCCACGCCGCCAAGATGGCTCTGGCTGGGGCTCGGCCGGATAAAGGCGTTCGGATCACGGCTCAGCCGGTCCATCCGCGTCTTGTCGCCCAGGATCGACCCGCCCGAGCGCGACGAGGATGGGTCTACCGCCAGAACGGCCACCCGTTTGCCCATCGCCGTCAGCATCATGCCGAAGGCTTCGATAAAGGTGCTCTTGCCGACCCCCGGCGTGCCCGACAGGCCAATCCGCAGGGCCTGCTTGCTCGCCGGTAGCGCGGCCAGCAGGTCGGCAGCGGCGGCGCGGTGGTCGGCCCGTGTGCTTTCGACCAGTGTGATGGCCCGTGCGAGGTGGCGGCGGTCACCGGTCTGGAGTTTTTCGGCGTCAATCATCATGTGCGTCTTGTCCGGCGTGCCGGCCCGAATGTCCAGCTTGGCCTTTGGCGCCCGCACTGGCATTGAGGCGCCATGGATCTGCCGATTGACCCGTTGCTGCCAGAGATTTGTGCCACCTTGGCCCGCGCGGGCCGTCTGGTGCTTGAGGCGCCGCCCGGAGCGGGTAAGACAACGCGCGTGCCTCTGGCGCTGCTTCAGGCCGGGGCGACAGGCCGGATTATCATGTTGGAGCCGCGCCGGCTGGCCGCGCGGGCGGCAGCCGAACGCATGGCGCAGACGTTGGGAGAGCCGGTGGGCCAGACAGTAGGCTACCGGGTACGTGGGGACAGTGCGACATCCAAGGCGACACAGATCGAAGTGGTCACCGAAGGCATTTTGACCCGCATGCTTCAGGACGCGCCGGACCTGCCGGGCGTGGCCACGGTCATCTTCGACGAATTTCACGAGCGCTCCCTGAATGCCGATCTGGGCCTGGCGCTTTGCGCCGAGGTCGCGGGCGCTTTGCGGGATGATCTGCGGCTTGTCGTCATGTCCGCAACGCTGGATGCCGCACCTGTAGCCGAAATGCTGAGTGCGCCGCGCCTTCGGGCCGAGGGGCGCAGTTTCGACGTCACGCCGCACTGGCTTGAGCGCCCGCTGGGCAAGGCGCGTTTCGAGGACGCCGTGGCCGCGCTGACACGACAAGCGCTGCGCGAACAGGATGGCTCGGCCCTCGTCTTTCTGCCCGGCGAGCGCGAGATCCGGCGGGTAGAGGCCCTTTTGCGCGATCTTCCCTACCCTGTCCTGCCGCTCTATGGCGCGCTCGATCCCGCGGCGCAGCGCAAGGCCGTCACTGCCACGGGGAAACGCCGCATCGTGCTGGCCACCTCGATTGCAGAGACCTCTCTGACCCTGCCAGACATTCGCATCGTAATCGACGGCGGCCGGTCGCGGCGAGCGCTGTTCGATCCGGCCTCCGGCATGTCGCGGCTGGTGACGGAGCGGGTGACGCGAGCCGAAGCGACCCAACGCGCAGGCCGTGCAGGGCGCGTAGCGGCGGGTCACGGCTATAAGCTGTGGACACGGGGCGAGGATGGCGCGCTCGCCGCCTTTCCGCCGCCCGAGGTCGAAGCGGGCGATCTGGCCGGGCTCGCGCTCGAACTCGCGCTGTGGGGCGCGGCGGCGGAGGAGCTGGCCTTTGTGACGCCGCCGCATGCGGCCCGGCTGGCCGAGGCGCAAGCGCTGCTTTCGATGCTGGGCGCGCTGAACGGCGCCGGGCGGATCACGCCGCATGGCCGGGCGCTGGCCGCCCTGCCCCTGCACCCGCGGTTGGCCCATATGCTGAGGCGGGGCGGGAGCGGTGGGGCGCGGCTCGCGGCGCTGCTGGCCGAACGGGACGTGCTGCGCGGGGTGGGCGTTGACCTGCGGCTGCGGCTTGAGGCACTGCGCGATCCGGGACGATTTGGCGGCGCGGTGCATCGCGGCGCGCTGGAGCGGGTCCGGCAAGAGGCAAAGAGGCTGACCCGGCACGAAGGGCGCGGCCTTAACAGCCTCGGTGCGCTTGCCGCGCTTGCCTATCCAGACCGGGTGGGCCTGCGCCGCGCCGGGGACGCGCCGCGCTATGTGCTCTCCGGCGGTAAGGGGGCCGTGATGCCGGAGGGCGACGCGCTGGCAGGCGCGCGGCTCATCGTGGCGACAGACCTCGACGGCAACCCGCGCGAGGCGCGGGTGCGGCAAGCGGCTGAGCTGTCGGAAAGTGATTTGCGTGCGCTGTTTTCCGACCAGATCGGCTGGGCAAATGTCTGTACGTGGTCCCGGCGCGAAGGTCGCGTGCAAGCCCGCCAGCAAGAGCGTTTCGGCGCCCTGATCCTTGCGGACCGCGCGTGGAAGCACGCTCCGGCGGATGTTGTGGCCCGCGCAATGCTGGACGGCGTGCGGCAGCTCGGCCTGCTGCCCGATGCCCGCGCTGCGCGGCTGCTGGCCCGCATTCGGCTTATGCATGACGGCTGGGATGACGCCGCGCTGTTGGAGGCCGCGGAGGACTGGCTGCTGCCCTTTCTGACCAACGTGCGGTCGGCGGCAGATTGGAAGGCGTTTGATCTCACCCCCGCGCTCGAGGCGCGGCTCGGCTGGGACGGAATGCAGGTGCTGGACCGGGAGGCGCCTGGCACCTTCACCACGCCTTTGGGGCGAAAGGTCGCAATCGACTACGCTGGCGAAGTCCCGAAAATCGCGGTGCGCCTGCAAGAGATGTTCGGCGTCACGCGGCATCCGCAAGCTGCGGGCGCGCCGCTCAAGATCACGCTGCTGTCACCGGCGCAGCGCCCAATCCAGATCACGATGGACCTGCCGGGTTTCTGGTCCGGTTCTTATGCAGAGGTGCGCAAGGACATGCGCGCGCAGTATCCTAAGCACCCCTGGCCTGAAGACCCAACCGAGGCCGACCCGACCCTGCGTGCCAAGCGGCGGGGAACGCCCAATCCTTGAAGGATTGGCGGATGTCAAATCTTGAAGATTTGACGGGCGGCGATCCTTCAAGGATCGCGTTGCCAGTCGCCGTGATGCTTTCCGTCCATATCCCAGCGCGCAAACCCGTGGTTGCCGAAGAAATCACGCTGCGCCTGGATCATGTTGGCGGTGCCCCGCCCCATCGCCATCGTATCGTGCCAGGACAAGGCAGCCGCCAGCGCCGGAACTGGCTGGCCGAGCGTCGCGCAGGATGCAACAGTGCGGCGCAGGCCGGGAATGGCGCGCGCCAGTCTTTTGCGCATCGGCTCGGACAGGATCAAGTGGCCGTGCGGCAGCCCGCCCCGAACCGCCCCCGCAATGTCGTCGAGCAAAGCAGAGCGGATGATACAGCCCGCGCGCCAGATCTCCGCGATGCGGGCGAGGTCCAGATCCCAACCAAACTCCTCCGAGGCCGCCGACAGGATGCGAAAGCCCTGACCGTGGCCAAGGATGCGCCCGGCGAGCAAGGCGTTTTCGAGATCTTCGACGCTCGGGAGCGCGGCTTCCAGTTCTGCCGGGTTCAAAAGCCTAGCGCGGCGCGTCTCCTTTTCCGAGGACCAGCTGCGCGCGCCGACGGCAGCCTCGATTGTGGAGGCGCTTTGACCCATCTTGAGCGCTTCGATCAGGGTCCAGCGGCCGGTCCCTTTCTGGCCCGCCTTGTCCGCGATCACATCGACCATCGGCTTGCCCGTTTTGCTATCGGTTGAGTGGAGCGCAAGGGCAGTGACGTCAATCAGGTACGAGGCAAGCGGGCCGCTGCGCCAGCCTTCGAACACCTTGCCGATATCTCCGGCAGACAGGCAGAATTGTTCGCGCAAAACGCCATAGACTTCCGCAATCATCTGCATGTCCGCGTATTCGATGCCATTGTGCACCGTCTTGACGAAATGACCCGCACCGTCGGGGCCAAGATGAGCGACGCAGGGGCTGCCGTCGTGATGGGCGGCGATGGCCTCGGCCATGGGCCGCATCTGGTCCCAACTATGCGCGGTACCGCCAACCATCATGGAGGGGCCATGCCGCGCGCCCGCCTCGCCCCCCGACACCCCCATGCCGACAAAATGCAACCCAGTATCCCTCAGGTCGGCTGATCGGCGGCGCGTGTCGTTGAAGTCCGAATTGCCGCCATCGATGATCGTGTCCCCGTCCTCAAGATACGGGCGCAGCTTGGCAATCATATCGTCGACTGGCTGTCCCGAGGGAATCATCATCAGGATGGTGCGCGGCTTTGCGATGGCCTGCACAAAAGCCCGCAGATCAGCGTACCCCGTCACCGCACCAACACCCTGCGCCTCGGCCTCGAAGGTGGCGATCCAATCCGCCTCGCGGTTGGAGACGGCCACGGCAGAACCCTTTTCCGCAAGGTTCAGCGCCAGCGCGCTGCCCATGGTGCCTAGACCGTAGACGCCGATATCCGCTGTGCTCATACGTGTCTTCCTGACTGCAGGTCTTTCGGCCACCCTAGCGGGCAGGCTCAGGGCCGCAAGTCCTCTGGTCCAAGGCCAGGCGGGCCGCCCGCCGCCGCTTCCGCGGCAGCAACTGCGGCGGCAATGGCGCTGTTGATCGGCGTGGGCACGCCGTGGGCCGCGCCCAGCGCAATGATGTGGCCCTGAAGCGCACCGATCTCCGTCATGCGGCGCTGGGTCAGGTCGTCCCACATGGACGCCCGCGCCGATGGATCGATGGTGAGCATCTGCGCAGCGACACGGCGAAAGAGCGGCGTGGGCAGGCGCAAGATGTGCGGGATAAGGGCAGGCGGCGCCGCAGTGGTCTTCGCGGGCGTGATACCGGCGGCGTTCAGCACGCGCAGCGCCTCGGCCATCTGATCCGCGAGCAGACGGCGCCAGGCACGGTCCTGCAATTGGTCAAGGATGGGTATATCCGCCAAAGCATTGGGCGCATTGTTGAGGTTTATCAGCAGCTTGCCGTATTGCACGCCGCGTATGTCGGGATGGGTCTCAAAGATCAGCGCCTTAGCGGCGAGATCCGGCATCGGGCCGTCTTGAACAAGGATGTCGCCCGACGTCGCGCGGTGAAAGTGATTCGGGCCCGGGCGCACCACGTTGAAGGGCACCATCGCGGCCCGCACGTCGCGATCTGCAAGCGCGGTGCGCAGCGCGTCCACCGCCTCCAGCCCGTTTTGCAGGCTCAGGATGGGCGCCGACACCGGTGCAAAGCGTTTAATGTCCGCAGCAATCTGGGCGGTGGCTGCGGTTTTGCAGGTGACCAGCACAACCTCTGCACCCTCGAGAATGGCCGGATCGTCGCTGGCCTCTGTCACTGGGACATGCGCGTCTAGCCCCGCGTAATCGGTCAGGTGCAACGGGCCGCGCTGCAGATCGTCAAGCGTTGCCCCACGCGCCATAAAGCGCACGTCGTGGCCCTGTGCGGCCAGAAGTCCGCCGACAAAACAGCCGATGGCCCCTGCGCCAGCAACTGCGATGCGCGTCATATGCAGGTTCTCATTTATTTAGGCACCAACGCATGATTGCCTTTTGCGCATGCAGGCGGTTCTCCGCCTCGTCGAAGATGACAGAGTGCGGGCCGTCCATGACTTCGGATGTCGCCTCATCATCGCGATGGGCCGGTAGGCAATGCATGAACAGGGCGTCCGGCTTGGCCTGCGCCATCAGTTCTGAATTGACCTGATAGCCGCGCAATTGATTGTGCCGGCGTTCGCGTGCGGATTGAGGATCGTGCATGGAAACCCACGTATCGGTCACCACGAGATCGGCGCCTTGCACAGCCTTTGCGGGGTCTCGCTCTGTCTTGTAAAGACCGGCGAGCGCTGGCTCCGGGTCCAGCGGCTCTGGACCCGTGAACACCAAATCGAAATCAAACTGCTTGGCAGCATGGGCGAAGGACGCAAAAACATTGTTGCCGTCACCCGACCACACAACTTTGCGGCCCTTGATGGGGCCTGCATGCTCTTCGAAGGTCATCACGTCGGCCATGATCTGGCAGGGGTGCGTGCGGTTGGTCAGGCCGTTGATAACCGGCACCGTCGCGTGTTCGGCCATCTCCAGCAATGTCGCCTCTTCGAATGTGCGGATCATGATCATGTCGACATAGCGCGACAAGACGCGAGCGGTGTCGGCGATGGTCTCGCCGTGGCCGAGCTGCATGTCTGCCCCGGACAGAACCATTGTTTCGCCGCCCATCTGGCGTACACCGACATCAAAGCTGACGCGGGTACGGGTCGACGGTTTTTCGAAGATCAACGCGACCATGTGGCCCGCCAAAGGCTGCTCGGCGTCGGGCGTGCCTTTGGGTTTTCCCTTGCGCGCCTTCTTGATGATGCGAGCCGTGTCGATGATCTTGCGCAGCTCATTGGGGGCTGTGGTGTGGATGTCGAGAAAATGGTTCATTTTTTGATGCTTTTGCTCTCTGCCGGACGGGGGCTCTGCCCCAGACCCCGGCATATTTCTGCCCGAAGAAGATCTACGCGGCGACTTGGGACGCAGCCTGGTCGAGACGGGCGATGGCTTCGTTGATTTCTTCGTCTGTGATGGTCAGCGACGGGAGGAGCCGGATCACGTTGTCGGCGGCGGGCACGGTCAGAACTTCTGCCGCGTAGCCTTCGGCGACGATGTCGGTGTTGGCGGCTTTGCACTTGATGCCAAGCATCAAGCCCGCACCGCGGACGCTTTCGAAAACGTCCCCATACGCGGCGATCAGCCCTTCGAGTTTCTGGCGCAACAAGGCGGATTTGCGCGCAACTTCGGCGAGGAAAGCCGGATCATCGACGATGTCCATGACCGCGCAGCCGACAGCGCAACCAAGAGGGTTTCCGCCATAGGTCGAGCCGTGAGTGCCGGCCGTCATCCCGCTGGCGGCCTCTTCGGTGGCGAGGACCGCGCCGAGGGGGAAACCGCCGCCGATCCCCTTGGCGACCATCATGATGTCGGGCGCGATGCCAGCCCATTCATGAGCGAAGAGTTTGCCGGTGCGTCCTACCCCGCATTGTACTTCGTCGAATATAAGGAGAAGACCGCGTTCATCGCACAGATCGCGCAAACCCTTGAGGCACTGGTCTGGGACGGGCACGATACCGCCCTCGCCCTGCACAGGTTCGATCAGGATGGCGCCGGTGGTGTCGGTGATCGCCGCTTGCAGGGCGTCATGATCGCCAAAGGGCAGGTGCACGAAACCTGGCAGGAGCGGGCCGAAGCCCTTGGTCATCTTCTCCGAACCCGCGGCTGCGATCCCGGCGGAAGATCGGCCGTGGAAACTGCCCGAGAACGTGATGATATCTGTCTTGTCAGGAGCGCCTTTTTCGAACCAGTACTTGCGGGCCATTTTCACCGCGAGCTCGCAGGACTCTGTACCGGAGTTCGTAAAGAACACCGTGTCGGCAAAGGTCGCCGCAACCAGCTTGTCCGCAAGAGCTTTTTGCTGGGGGATTTCGTACAGGTTTGACGTGTGCCAGAGCGCCCCGGCTTGCTCGGTCAGCGCCGCGGTCAGCGCAGGGTGCGCATGTCCCAGAGCGTTCACCGCGATGCCCGCGCCAAGGTCGAGGAAGCGTCGCCCATCCGCCTCAATCAGCCAGGAGCCTTCACCCTTCACAAAGGAGAGGGGCGCACGGTTATAGGTCGGCAGAACGGAGCTGATCATCGGATCTTCCCTTTGGGCAAAAGCACCCGCCCTTGGTGCACGTGGCGAGGGGGTGCGGTCAACAGGTTTGGAATGGATGGCAGGGGCGCACGAATGGCGCGGCGGGCAGCGTTAAGCGGCGCGTCGTCGGAGTGTGATATGTGCGGTCATTGCCATGACGGGGCGTTTAGCGGGGCGGCGCGGGCTTGTCCACTTGAAGTTTGCGCGGGGCGGGCTGGCCCTCTTGAAGTCTGCGCCCGCGGGGCGCAAGGCTCGCGCATGTATGCCGCGAAATCCCAGAACAACGCTTTGGCCGCCGTACTTGTGTCCGTCGCGACGGCGTTCATCGCAGGCACCACGCTGCTGGCCAAGGCGCTCGGGTCCGATGCCTTCGGCGCGCCGGTGCACCCGGTGCAGATCGTCTGGGGGCGGTTCGTGTTTGCCTTTCTGGGCTTTGCGGTGGCCTATGCGATCTTACGGCCCGCGATGCAGCGTCCGCATCTTGGGCTGCATGTGCTGCGCACGTCGGGGGGCTTTGGCGGGCTGGTCCTGATGTTTGCCGCCGTGAATTTCATCCCGTTGGCGGATGCGACGGCGATCAGCTTTCTGAACCCGGTCTTCGGGATGTTCTTTGCGATTGTCCTTCTTGGTGAGCGGGTGGGCAAGTGGCGCTGGCTGGCGGCAGCGATTGCGCTGAGCGGTATGCTGATCCTGCTGCGCCCCACGCCTTCGAGTTTCCAGCCCGCCGCGCTGCTGGCGCTGGGGGCGGCGGTGATCCTCGGGTTCGAGCTGAACATCATCAAGCTGCTCACCCGGCGGGAGAACCCGTTTTCGATCCTGATCGTGAACAACGCGCTTGGTGTGGCGTTGGCGTCGGTGATCGTGCTGTGGGTCTGGAAGATGCCGACCGGGCCGCAATGGGCGATGATGGTGGCGCTGGGGCTGATGATGGGCGTGGCGCAGGCGTGCTTTATCAACGGCATGGCGCGGGCTGATGCGAGCTTTGTCGCGCCGTTCAGCTATGGCACGCTGATTTTTGCGGCGCTCTATGATGCCCTGTTCTACGGCGTGATCCCCGATTGGGTGACGGTGACGGGCGCGGCCATCATCGTGGCAGGGGCGCTGCTGCTCGCATGGCGAGAAGGGCGGGTCCGCGCGCGTTGATCGCCTTGCCCCTGCCTGCTTGCGTGCTTAGTATATGCACAGCTTTCCCGGCGGCCCCTGCGTGGCCGCCGTCTGAATTTATAGAAGGGGGCATGAATGTCCTGGACTGACGAGCGTGTGGAACTGCTCAAAAAGATGTGGGGCGAGGGGCAGTCGGCTTCTCAGATTGCTAAAGAACTGGGCGGTGTGACGCGCAATGCGGTGATCGGCAAGGTGCACCGCCTTGGCCTGTCGAACCGCGCAGGATCGGGCGGCACCGCCAAGGCGGAGGCCAAAGCCAAACCAGCGCCCAAGGCCGAGCCCAAGGCAAAACCCGCACCCAAAGCGGCCGAACCGGCGCCGGAGCCCGAGGCGCAGCCCGCACCGGCAGAGACGCGGCCAGCCCCCCTGCCCCCGCGCAAGCAGATCATCCCGGCGGGCCAGCCCCTGCCGCCGCAACCTTCGGCAAACGAGATCAGCCCAGAGGCGCTCGCCAAGGTGAGCGAGATCGAGAAGAAGGCCAAGAAGCTGACGCTGATGGAGCTGACCGAGCGGACGTGCAAGTGGCCGGTTGGCGATCCGGCAACGGATGATTTCTGGTTCTGCGGCCTGCCCGTGCAGCAGGGCAAGCCCTATTGCGAGGCGCATGTGGGCGTCGCATTCCAGCCTATGAGCGCGCGGCGGGATCGCCGACGCTAAAAGGCGTATGTGTCTGTGAAACGGCCGGGCGATTGTCCGGCCTTTTTCTTTTGCTCCAGTCTAGCCTTCGCGGCGCAGGCGCAAGGCGTTTGTCACCACTGCAACAGAACTGAGCGCCATGGCTCCAGCGGCCAGCGCCGGGGATAATTGTGGTCCGCCAAAGGGCACCAGCACCCCGGCAGCGACGGGGATCAGCAGCACGTTATAGCCAAACGCCCAACCGAGGTTCTGGCGGATATTGCGCATGGTTGCCCGGCTGATCCTGACGGCGCGGACCACGGGCGCAGGCCCCGGGGCCATTAGCACCACGCCTGCCGCTTCGGACGCAACATCGGTCGCGCCTGCGACGGAAAGGCCAACCTCTGCCGCGGCGAGCACCGGAGCGTCGTTGATGCCGTCGCCGACAAAGGCGGCGGGGCCCGGCAGGGCGCGCAGCGCCTTCTGTTTATCACCGGGGGCGAGGCCCGCGCGCACCTCGGTGATCCCGAGTTGCGCGGCCACGTGGCGCGCGGCGGGGGCGACATCCCCCGACATCAGCGCGACACCCAGGCCCATGTCCCTCAGCGTGTCCAGTGCATCGCGTGCACCGGGGCGGATGGGGTCGGAAACAGCGAGCACCGCAGCGGCGGCACCGTCCATGGTGACATAGACCGGGGTCGCGCCGCTGCTTGCCCATGTGGCAGCCTGGTCGGCGAGCGGGCCAAAGTCTGCGGCTGACGTGAAGGCGGCGTTTCCGACGCGCAAAATGCGTCCGTCTACGCGCGCTTCAGCCCCTTGCCCTGGCGTGGCGCGAAAATCGCGCACATCGCCCTTGGGCGGTGCAGCTTCGGCCAGCGCCCGAGCGATGGGGTGTTCGGACTGCGCCTCGAGCGCGGCAACGGGACTAAGGACCTGCCCCGCGTCCTGCCCTTGGGCAAAGGCGTGATGCGTCAGGGACGGGCGGCCCATGGTCAGCGTGCCGGTTTTGTCAAAGGCGATCCAGTCCAGCTCTCCAAGCCGCTGCAGCGCGGTGCCGCCGCGGAATAGAACGCCCAGTTGCGCCGCGCGCCCCGTACCGACCATGATCGACACAGGTGTGGCCAGCCCCATCGCACAGGGGCAAGCAATGATTAGCACGGAAACCGCGGCGACAACGGCCTCACCCAGGCCGGGGCCTAGCAGGAGCCACAGCGCAAAGGTGACCGCAGCAAAGGCGATAACCGCAGGCACGAAAACTGCTGTGATCCGGTTGATCAGCGCCTGCACGGGCAGCTTGGCGGCCTGCGCGTCCCGGGTCATCGCCACGATGCGGGCCAGCGCCGTGTCCGCGCCCACACCGGTTGCGACAACCTCAAGGCTGGCGCTGCCGTTCACGCAACCCGCCCGCACGGTGTCGCCAGGGGCTTTGTGCACGGGGATCGGCTCGCCGGTTAGCATCGCCTCGTCAACATCTCCGGCGCCCTTGTCGACGACGCCATCGACCGGCACCCGCGCACCGGGACGCAGCAGCAGCCGGTCACCCACGGCGATCTGCCCGGCAGGCACCTCCACGGGTGCCCCATCGCGCAAAAGCAGCGCGGTATCAGGTGCAAGTGTCATAAGCGCACGAAGAGCGTCTCCAGTGCGCGCCCGTGCCCGCGCTTCCAACCAACGGCCCAGCAAAATCAGCGTGACAATGACCGCGGCCGCCTCGAAATAGACCGCCGCACTGCCCGCTGGCAGCAGGGTCGGGGCCAGCACAGACACCGCGGAAAACCCAAATGCCGCACCGGTCCCCAGCGCCACAAGCGCGTCCATGTCAGGCCGCGCACGCACCAGCCCCGGCACGCCGCGGCGGAAGAATTCGGCACCCGGCCACGCCAGAACCACCGCGGTCAGCACCATCTGGATCAGGTGAGAGGCCGCCGTCCCGATCGTCTGCATAATCAGGTGGTGAAAGGCCGGGATCATGTGCGCGCCCATCTCAAGCACGAACACGGGCAGGGTCAGCGCCGCAGCCCACTCAAAGCGCACAAGCGCCGCATGGGCCTCATCCGGCGCGTCAGGCTCTTGATCCGCATGAGCCACCGGAAACCCTGCGGCGCCAAGCGCAGTTTCTGCGCCTGTCTGCGCGGCGACGTCACCGGCCAGCGTTGTCAGGCTCAGCGTGCGGTCTGCCAGGTTCGCGCGCGCCTCTAGCACGCCCGGAACATCCGCGGCTGCGGCCTCAACCCGGGCAACACAGCTGCCGCAATGCATGTCTGGCACATCTAGCCGCGCGGTGACGCGCCGCGCGGGGTAGCCCGCACCGGCCAACGCCGCCTCCACATCTGTCGCGGACGCCCCCTGTACCCGGCCCATGTGATTGGCCAGGTTGACCTGCACCGCATGCGCGCCGGGGATTGCGCCCAGCGCCGCTTCGGCCCGGCCCACGCAGGACGCGCAATGCAGTCCGGTGATCTGGAATTCACGTGTCATCTCCGTCTCCATAAGGGCTGTGGGCGCGCAAACGTCAAGCCAGCGTGATTTGCGCGTCCCATGGCGGGCTGCTAGGCGGGGGGAAACAACGCAGGAGAAGACCATGCGCGCAGCGGACGCGATTGCAAAACGGCTTTCCGAGCAAGGGTGCAAGTACGCCTTTGGCATGCCGGGCGGCGAAGTGCTTACGCTGGTGGATGCGCTGGAGGCCGCAGGCATCCGTTTCATCCTGTGCAAACACGAAAACGCCGCGGGCTTCATGGCCGAAGGCGCGTGGCACCGCACCGGCGCACCGGGTATTCTGGTTGGCACGGTGGGCCCCGGGGTTCTGAACGCGGTCAACACCGTAGCCAATGCGTTGCAGGACCGGGTACCGCTGATCGTACTGGCGGGCTGTGTCGATGCGGCCGAGGCGCAGAGCTATACCCACCAGGTGCTGGATCAGAAGGCGGTGTTCGCGCCAGTAACCAAGGCGGCTTTCACGCTGAGCGCGGCCGCCGCGCATCTGATCGCGGACAAGGCCGTCGCCATTGCAACGCAGGGGCAGCCCGGGCCTGTCTTTATCGACGTACCGGTCAGCGTCGCTGACGCGCCCGTTCCGGACGCCATACCGCCCCGCCGGCCTGACACGTTGCCGATGTCGCCCTGGGGCGTCGGTCTGACCAGCGTTGCAACCGTTTTGACCGGCGCCCGCCGCCCGCTGATCATCGCCGGGGTCGACGCGCTGAACGAGGGGGCTGAGGTCGCCGACTTTGCGCAAGAGTTTCGCATTCCGGTCGTCACCACCTACAAGGCCAAAGGTATGCTGGACGAATCCCATCCGCTGTCGCTGGGCGCTGCGGGGTTGTCGCCCTTGGCCGATCGCACCCTGGTGCCCCTTGTCCAGCAGGCCGATTTGATCCTCTGCATCGGCTATGATCCGATCGAGATGCGGCCAGGCTGGCAGGAGATCTGGAACCCGGGCAAGGTGCAGGTCATCGATATCTCGGCCGCGCCGAACACCCACTACATGCACCAGGCGACGACCAACCTTGTCGGGTCGGTCTACGCCACGGTCGAAGCGCTGCGCGCCGCCGCGACACCCGGCGCGTCCGACTGGGGCGCCCTTATCCCCGAGGCGAAATCGGCACTTGCTGCAGCCTTTCCAGAGGATGATGCCTGGGGGCCAGCCGCCGTTATGGCCGAAGCGCGGGCGGCCTTTCCGCCTGGGACACTGGCAACAGCTGATAGCGGCGCGCACCGGATCCTCCTCAGCCAGATGTGGCGCTGCGACGAGGCGCGGGGGCTCATGCAGTCCTCGGCGCTTTGCACGATGGGCTGCGCGGTACCGCTGGCGATGGGTGCCAAGCTGGCGGACCCCGAACGCCCGGTTGTCAGCTTTTCAGGGGATGCCGGGATGTTGATGGTCGCCGGAGAGCTGTCAACAGCGGCAGAGCTGGGGTTGGCTTGCGTCTTTGTGGTGTTTGTCGATGCGTCGCTTGCGCTGATCGAATTGAAGCAGCGGCAGAGACAAATGGCCAATAACGGCGTGGATTTTGTGGCCCATGACTTTGCCGCGCTGGGCCGCGCGATGGGCGGGCGCGGGGTGGATGTCCGCGCGCGCGCGGAGTTGCGCGGGGCGATTGAAGAGGCGCTTGCCGCCGATACCTTTACCCTGATCGCCGCGCATATCGAGCGGGGGGCGTATGATGGGCGGATTTGAGGCAAATCCTCGGGAAATGCACAGAGGGCAGCCCCCGTCCCGGCGGGGTGGGGGTGAAGCCCCCGCCCCGTGGGGGGCGGGTCGGGGGCTGCCCGGTGGTTCCCACCGGGCGGGTGCCTACAAATGAGCGCCGGCGCCCTTGATGGCCTCTTTGTCCTCGACCTGTCCCGCATCCTTGCCGGACCGACCTGCACCCAGCTGCTGGGCGATCTGGGCGCGACGGTGATCAAGGTTGAAAACCCGAACACGGGCGGCGATGACACGCGCGGCTGGGGGCCGAATTACGCGCGCGAGGCGGACGGGACCCCGACCGACCTGAGCGCCTATTTCATGGCCGCCAACCGGAACAAGCGATCGATTGCGGTAGACCTGTCCACCCAAGAAGGGCAGCAGACCGTGCGTGCGCTCGCCGCCCGCGCCGACGTCGTGATCGAAAACTACAAGCCTGGCGGCCTGTCCAAATTCGGTTTGGACCACGAGACGCTCCTCAGGCTGCATCCGGGCCTTGTTTACTGTTCGATCAGCGGATTTGGACAAACTGGTCCGAACCGGGACCAGCCGGGCTATGACCTGATGGCGCAAGGCTATGGCGGGATCATGTCCCTGACGGGCGATCCCGAAGGCGCGCCGACAAAGGTGGGCGTCGGCATCGCGGACGTGATGTGCGGTATGTACGCGACCATCGGCATCCTCGCCGCGCTGCGGCACCGCGACCAGACCGGGGAAGGCCAGCATATCGACCTGAGCCTCGTTGACGCGTCGATGGCCTGGCTGATCAACGAGGGCACAAATTACCTGACTTCCGGCAAAGTGCCTGAACGGCGCGGCAACGCGCACCCCAACATCGTGCCTTATGACGCGTTCGAATGCAGCGACGGCCATATACTCGTCGCGGTCGGCAACGACGCGCAATTCCGGCGGTTTTGCGATGTGTTGGGGCTGGCCGAAACCGCCGCGGATGCGCGTTTTACCACCAATGTCGGGCGCATCGAGCATCGGGACGCGCTGATGCAACATCTGCGCCCCGCCTTGCGCCAGATTCCCAAGGCGAATGTTTTGACCAGGCTGCAGAGCGTCAAGGTCCCGGTCGGGCCAATCCACGACGTTGCCGAAGCGCTCGGGTCCGATCAGGCACAAGCCCGCGGCGCGGTGGTGGAAATGACCAATGGCAGCGCCGATCTGCGCCTTCTGGGCAATCCGCTCAAACTCTCCCGCACGCCGGTAACCTATCGTTATCCACCGCCGCGCTGCGGGGAGCATGACGCGGAGATCGTCGAAATGTTGCAGCGCAGCGACGCGCAATCGGGCGAATAACCGCCAAACCGCCTGTTTTGCGGGCGACCGGATCACGGAATGACCAGTCTGCTTCACACGTTCGTGTGGCACCGACTCAAACGCGACCTTTGCAGTTAAGTAGGTGCCAACGCCCCACGCAACGCTTTGAAAGGTGACATTGGTGACACATCACGACGTGACAGGCTGCCCGGTCCATTTGCCCTCTGCCGACGCGGTTGCGCATTGGGATGGTGTGATCCACGGGTTTCTCAGCCACGGCACGCAGACGCCGGTGCATCTGGGTGAGGTGCTTGAGGCAGCGCCGGATTTTGCGCTGGGCCACGCCGCCAAGGGCCTGTTTTCGTTGATGATGGGCCGGGCTGAGCTGATTGCGCCCGCACGCGCGGCGCTGGCCTCTGCCCGCAACGCCCCGCACCCCGACCAGCGCACGGCGCTCTGGGTACGCGCGCTCGAGGCTTGGCTTGGCGGCTCCCCCAAAGGCGCTATCGCCGCAATGGAAGAGGTCTTGGCCCGCCACCCGACCGACACACTTAGCGCCAAGGTCAGCCACGCGATCCGCTTCATCCTGGGCGATGCGCGCGGCATGCGCGCCAGCATCGAGGCGGTGATGCCCGCGCATGAGGGCCACGCACTGCGCGGTTACCTTCTGGGCTGTCACGCCTTCACGCTCGAGGAAACCGGCGACTACGATGCCGCCGAGCGCGCTGGCCGTGAGGGTCTGGCTCTTGCACCCGATGACGCCTGGGGCCTGCACGCCGTCGCCCATGTGTTCGACATGACGGCACGGCCCGGGATGGGTATCGCGCTCATCGAAGAGAACTGCGCGGCCTGGGATCACTGCAACAACTTCCGCACCCATGTCTGGTGGCACAAGGCGCTGCTGCATTTGGACCGGGGCGAGGTGGACACCGCGCTGGCCCTCTATGATGACGAGATCCGCGCGGACAAGACCGACGATTACCGCGATATCGCCAACGCCACGTCCCTGCTGATGCGGCTTGAGCTGGAAGGCCGCGATGTCGGCGCCCGCTGGGAAGAGTTGGCCGCGCTTGCCGCAAACCGAGTGGATGATGGCTGTCTGGTCTTTGCCGATCTGCACTACATGCTCGCCCTATCGGGTGCGGGCCGGGACACCGACCGCGAGGCCATCGTGCTGCGCACCGCCACCGACGCCACGCGGCCCGGAGAGATGAACGCGATCAAGCAGCGCCCCGGGCTCTGCGCCATGGCGGGGCTCGAGGCCTTTGCCGAAAACCGCTGGGATCAGGCGTTCCAGAACCTCGCATCCGCCCGCCCCTACATGCAGACCATCGGCGGCAGCCACGCCCAGCGAGACGTGTTTGAACGGATGACCATCGATGCAGGCCTGCGCGCCGGACGGCTTGACCGGACCGAAGCCATCCTTGCCGAACGCACCGCGCTGCGGGCCGGCAAGCAAGACCGGTTTGCGGCGACACGGGCCGAGGCCATTGCCAATGCCCGCGCGATTGCGGCGGAGTAAGGTGGGCAGCGCTGCCCCAAGGACGTAAAGACCGGTCATGACCTACGCCGACCCAACCGCCGCTGGCACCACTGCCAAGCCGTTGCCCGCCAATCCGGCCCGGGTGCGCGACCTTCGGCTCGACTTCTTTCGCGGCATCGCGATGTTCATCATCCTGATCGCCCACACGCCGGGCAATTTTTTGACCTCGTGGATCCCCGCCCGCTGGGGGTTTTCGGACGCGACAGAGATTTTCGTCTTCTGC
>JBCBCP010000028.1:0-40019 GCA_038530575.1 Pseudomonadota bacterium | reverse complement strand
GCCCGTGCAGGCCGAAATAGGCCGCCGTGACCGACCCGCCCGACACCCCGGTGACCATGCCAACGTCGCGCAGCAGCCCGTGCGGATTGGCCTCGCTGGCTGTCGCGTCGCGCAGCGCCGTCAGCATGCCGTGGCTGAAGGCCGACGCGCGGGTGCCGCCGCCCGAAAAGGCCAGCGCGATGAACACGTCGTCCTGCCCCTGCCCAGCGCCGCCAAAATCGGGCTCCTGCACCGCGCCGGGATCGGCGACAAATGTGTTCAGCGGGGCGTTCCACGCGCCACCACAGCCAAAAATAGCGAAACAGGCCAACAAGGTGGCCAGCGGTCGAAGCAGCATCAGCGGGCCCCCAGATTTGCCGCGCTATTGATATCGCGCGGAAAAATGCAGGGCCTCCACCTCGATTGCAAACCCTTTTTCGGTCTCGGGCGCGCGGGCCGTGGCCCCGTGGCGCAGCGCAATGGCCCGCACCAGTGACAGGCCGAGGCCATGGCCCGGTTTGGCCCTCGTCGCCTCGCCCCGGGCAAAGGGGGCAAAGAGGCGCGCGCGCAGGGCTGCGTCAATCCCCGGGCCGGTGTCCGACACGCGCAGGAGGACCTTTACGCCCTTACGCTGCACGTTCACGGTGATCACGTCGCCCGGTCCGGTGTATTTCAGGCCGTTTTCGATCAGGTTGGACACCATCTGCGACAGCAGCTGCGCGTCCCCCAAGATCGTCGCGTCTGCGCCCAGATTGCCCGTCACGGTTTGACCTGCATCCTCGGCCACGGGGGCGTAAAGTTCGATCAGCCCTTCGCAGAGCGCCGACAGGTCGACCGGGACAAGGCCCGCGGTGTTCCCGGCCTCGACATCCATCTGCGCGATCGACAGGAGCGAATCAAAAAGCCGAATGGTGGTGCGGATTTCTTCATCAAGGCCGGCGCGCGCGGCATCCTCCAGATCGAGGCTGTCGAGCCGAGCTCGGATGCGGGCCAGCGGGGTGCGCATTTCATGGGCGACCGCATTGCCAAGCCGCTGGTGCGCGTCAAAGAGGTGGGCAATCCGGTCGAGCATGGCATCGATATTGCGCGCCAGCGCGGCGTGCTCGGTGCCTGGCGGGTCCTCGCGCGGCATCCGCTGTGCCATCCCTCCTGGCCCCCCGACCCGGCCCAACGCCGCATTCAACCGGGCGGTGCGCGCCCGTGCCTGCAGCGCCATGAGCCATGCCGCCAAGAGCGCGCCGCCCAGCATGAGCGCCCCGAAAGCGGCGAAGACGCCGCGCATTGTCTTTTGCGTTTGTCCGTCCCGTTCAAGCGACACGGCGACACCAAGGTCAAACCCACCGCGCAGGGTCTCAGCTTGCCCGAGATAGCGCACACCGCCGATGGAAAGATGCTCCGTTTCGCCCGGCACAAGGCCGTCCGGCCACGCCTCTAGTGTTCCGGCAAGGAGCCCGCCCTGCCGATCGGTCAACACATAGTGGCTGCCCGCCGGATCACCCACGGCGGCGCGATAGGCAATGGCCTCGCGCAGGGCGACGATACGGCGCTGATCATAGAGGGCGCCAAAGCCCTGAAGCTCAGCCGCGAGGCGATCCTGTGCCGCTGCCTGCAATTGGCCGCGCAGTTGCGCATCGACGATGACCACGCCAACAACCGCAAAAACCAGAGGAGCCAATCCCACCAGAAGGGCGGTGCGAAAGGTGCCGCTCATCCGAGCGCATCCTCTGGCCCAAACCAGTAGCCCGCCCCGCGCGCGGTGTGGATCCAGGCGCGCCCGGTCTGGCTTTGCAGCTTGCGGCGCAGGCGGCCCACATGCACGTCCACAACATTTGTCTGCGGGTCGAAATGCAGGTTCCAGACATGCTCCAGAAGCTGCATCCGGCTCAGCGGCGTGCCCGCGTTGCGCGCGAAATAGAGGATCAGGTCGAACTCCTTGGGCGACAGCGCGATGTGGTCCGCGTCATGGTGCACCGTGCGGGCCTTGACGTGAATCTGCAGGCCATCGAACACCAGAAAGTCCGTGTCGCCCTGCCCTTGCCGCCCGCGCCGCACGAGCGCCCGGATCCGCGCGCGCAGCTCTTCGGGGGCAAAGGGCTTGGCAAGGTAGTCGTCTGCACCGCGGTCCAGCCCGTGCACGCGGTGGCCTGCATGCGCCAGCGCAGACACCATCAGAACATGCGGCACGCTGCCGGTCGCCCGCAATCTGGCAATTGTATCGGCGCTGTCTCCATCGGGCAGCATCCGGTCAAGGATCGCGAGCGCGAAAGGCTGGCGGGCGGCAAACGCGATGCCCTCCGCCATGCTGGCAGCAAGCACCGGCTCGAACCCAAGCTCGGCGCAGGCGTTCGACAAGGCGGCGGCCATGTCTGCGTCATCCTCAACGACGAGGATACGCTCTTGCGCTTCATCTTCACTGGCCATCGAACACCACCACGTCCCTGTCCACCATATTAGCACCGCTTGCGAGGCGCACACCGACGGGGTCCTCCCAAGGGTCAAGCACATAATGGCGCGTGCCGCCCTGGGCCAGCGCGATGCGCAGCAGGATCGGCGCGGCGAAGGTAAATTCCGTGATCCAATCAAAACCCAGATCAACAATCAGAGTGCCGTCTACCGCCTCGATGACATCCCCGCCGCTGAGACCGGCAAAAAAGCCCGCACCCTCGGAAACAACCGCGCGGATCGTACCGTCCGGATCCAGCACCAGCCCCATATCGGTCAGCTTGTAACTGCCACGGCGCTGCGGCGTGCCGCCTGCCGCAACACCTGCACCGGGCAGCGGCGATAGATCAAGCGTGACGCGGGACGCTACGCCGCCGCGCACGATTTCGGCACGCAGCAGCGCGTCCGGCTCGGCCAGCGCGAAGGCCAGTGCGCCCGGATCGTGCATCACCTGCGCGCCCACGCGGGTCAGGATATCGCCAGCTTGCAACCCTGCCTCGGCCGCCGGACTTCCCGCGCGGACCTGTTCGACCAGCACGCCAGGACCGCTGTGGCCAAGAGCTGCACGAATGCGCGGGCCGATGGGGCGCAGGTGCAGGCCGGTTGCCGCCCGCTTTGGCAAGGGGCCGTTTGCAACGAAAGCGGCAAGGTCAGCGACAGGCACCGCATAAGCGATCCCCACAAAAAAGCGCGACCCGTCCGCGATGCGAGCATTCACACCCACCACCTGCCCCGTCACGTTGACAAGCGGCCCGCCGCTGGAGCCGGGGTTCACGGGCGCCGCATGCTGGACATAGCGCACCGCCTGAGTCGGATCGATCTGGCGGTCCAGCGCAGAAACAATGCCCGCTGTCAGCGAAAACCCTGCCTCAAGTGGCGCGCCCGCCGCCAAAACCGTTTGCCCCGGAGCCGTCTTTCCGCCCGGCAGCAAGGGCGCGCCAAGCGGCTCTTCCAAAGCCAGCAGGGCAAGATCACGGGCAGGGTCTACGGCAATTACAACTGCGCGCACCGTACGGCCGCTCTGGGTCACGACCGTCACGGTGCGGGCTCGCTCCACAACGTGCGCGTTCGTGATGGCCCGGTCGGGCGCTCCGAAAAGGAAGGCCGAACCCAGAAACCCGGCACGGCCGTCCGCAGCCCGGACCGTCAGCGTCGCCGCAACGACGCGGGCCGCAACCTCTGGCGGGACAGTCGCCGCCGCGGGGCGCACCAAGGCGCCAAGCGTTATAAAAAAGGCAAGAAAAACCAGTCGCATATCAATATTCTCATGTTGGCAGATCCAGCTTAAAGCGCGCGCGCGCAGCATTCATGTGAAAAATCCTGTCATCTAAATCCCGGCGCTTGGCAGGGCCCGCTGCGCTGCCTAATCTCCCTGTCAATTCGATTTGAAAGGACCTTTGTGATGTTCCGACTGCCCTCTCTTTCCCTCGCGCTGATCGTTGCTCTCATTGGCACCAGCAGCACTGTGCTTGCCGAAACGCCCCTGAAACTCGCGGAGGTGAGCCGCCAGCTTTACGATGCAGGGGTTGAAGCGCGCGATCCGCTGCTGGTGATTGCAGCGGCCAAACTGCGGCGCGGTCTGGGGATCGAACAGACAGACCGCGTGGCCGAGGGCGGAACGGCCGGGGACGGGCCCTTTGACGCTGCCGCAATGCTGGACACCGCGGAAAAGCTGGCCGCCGGTGATCCGCTGATGGAAGGGCTGATCGAGGATATCCGCGCAGAGCGGACCAAAGGCGTCACAAACGGTCCAGTCTACAACATCGCGCAGATTGGCGGCGGCCGTACCGACACTTACCGCGCGGTGCCATTTGATGGCGGCAAATATGCCGAAATCTATGTGGAGGCGCGCGACAGCAGCGACCTGAACCTGAAGGTCTTTGACGCGCAGAACCGGCTCGTTTGCTCGGACACCGATTCTAGCGCCATCGCCTATTGCGGGTGGCAGCCACGCAGCTCGGGCAATTTCACGATCGCCGTGGAAAACGCTACGGGCCGCACCGTGACGTATAACCTGATCACCAACTGAGGGCCGGGACATGCTGCGTCATCTTTTGGTATCGGCAAGCCTGCTGACGCCCCTGCCCGCGCTGGCTGACAATTTCGCACTCCTCATTGGGGCCAGCACATATCCCAACCTTGATGAGCGCTATTGGCTGACTGGCCCCGCCAATGATGTCACGCTGGTGCGCGACTATCTGACGGGCGCCGCGCCCGTGCCCTTTGCGCCGGAAAACGTGCTGCTTCTGGCCGACGGTGTCGAGGGGGCTGGCGATCCAACCCTGCAAGGCATTCGGAACGGCTTTGCGGACCTTACCGCGCGCGTGGGGCCGGGCGATTTTGTCTACCTGCACTTCTCCGGCCACGGCACGCAGGCGCCCGCGCTGGATCCGGGCACCGAGGTCGACGGGCTGGACGAGATGTTTCTGCCCACCGATATCGGGCCGTGGAACGACACCGTCGGCGCGGTCGAAAACGGGCTGGTCGATGACGAGATCGGCGTGCTGATCGGTGCGCTGCGGGCCAAGGGGGCCACGGTTTGGGCCGTCTTTGACGCATGCCATTCCGGCACCGTGACCCGCGCCGCCCCTTCAGGCGGCGAAGAGGTGCGGCTGCGCAAGCTGGAGCCTGCCGCGCTTGGCGTGCCAGATGATGCGCTGGCCGATGCCGCCGCCGCGACCAACCGCGCCCTGCCAGACCCACGCCAGCGCCCACCGTCGCCTGTCGAGGTTGGCGATGGGACGGGCGGCTTTGTCGCGTTCTTCGCGGCGCAGACAACCGAGACAACACCCGAAAAGCGCCTGCCCCGCGGTTTGCCGGGCCGTAAGTCTCAAGGCGTTTTTACCTTCACCATCTTTGAAACGCTGGCACAGAACCCCGGCATCACCTACCGCCAGTTGGGCCAAGAGGTGCTGCGCCGCTATGCCGTGCAGAACCTGGCCCTCTCGACCCCGATGTTTGAAGGTGATCTGGATGCTTTCGTGTTTTCCGGCGAGGCAGGCGAGGCGGTCCAGCAATGGCCCGTGCGCGAGGGCGAATTTGGCCTGACCGTGCGCGCCGGGCACCTGCAGGGCCTTGTGGACGGGACGGTCATGGCCCTGCTGCCCACGGCCGCGAGCAGTCTTGAGGACGCCATAGGCTATGCCGAGGTCACCTATTCCGACACGTTCAGCGCAGAGCTGGAGCCGGTGGAGCGGAGCGGTCTTGCCGCGCTCGACCCCTATGACATCCCGCGCGGCACCTTCGCGCGGCAGCTGGAAAAGGCGGTCGACTTCACCTTGCGCGTGGCCCGGCCAGAGGGCGACGTTCCGGCGCAGCTCACAGAGGCGCTGGCGCAGCTTGAGGCCGACATGTCAGGCCGGATCCAACTGGTGGAGACCGGCGCAGAGGCCGACATCCGCCTTGCCATGATCCCGGACAGCCCGCACCCCGGCAATGTCTGGATGCTGCCCGGTACGGGGTATTTCCTGCCCGAACAGGCCGATCAGACGCCGTCGGTCATCCTTGAAGGGCGCAGCGGGGCCGAGGTGGCCGCGGCGATGGGCGCGAACCTGACCGCCATGGCGCGCGCGATCAACCTGCTGCGCATAGGCGGGCAGTATGACCAGACCGAGCTGGCGGTCGATCTGACCCTGCGCACCCGCAACCGCCAACAGCGCGATCTGCGCGATCTGGACACTTCCTCGGTGCCGGTCATGGTTCCGAACGATCAGGTCCACGTCTACGCTAAGAATACCGAAGATTTCCCGGTCGACGTGAACGTCCTGCACATCAGTTCGAAATACGCCATCACCCATTTCCACTACGAACGACTGCAGCCCGGGGATGAGCTGAAGAAAGGCCTCTTCCGCATCACGGACGAATATTTCGGCCGCGACCGCGTGATCGTCATCCTTTCACCGGTCGAGCCGCAGACCCCGGTGCAGGACCTTCGGTTTCTCGCGCAGCCTTCGGTGCCGGTGACGCGGGGGCTGGGTGCAGGGCCCAGCTTTGCCGATACCCTGCGTACGGCGGGCTTTGGCACGGTGACCCGCGCGGTGACGCCCATCGACGGCGGCGGCGGACCAAGCCCCGCGATCCTGTCGTTTGACATAGACACCAAGCCGGGAACCTGATTGCCCACCCCCGGGTTGGGCGTTATGGCGAATGATACCGATCTGACCCAAGGCCCCGTCTGGCGCGCATTGCTGCGCGTTAGCGCGCCTATGTCGCTTGGCATCCTTGGCGTGCTGATGGTTGGGCTGGCCGATGCGTTTTTCCTCGCGCGGTATTCCGAGCCGGCTCTGACGGCGGTCGGGTTCATCTACCCTGTGATCGTAACCCTGACATCGCTGTCCATTGGTCTTTCGGCAGGCACGTCCGCAGTCGTCAGCAACGCGCTGGGCGCCGGGGGCGACGACGGGATGCAGCGCCTGACCGGGCACGTGATGCTGATGGGCTTTGCCGCGGCAAGCGTCGTGGCGTTCGCATTCTGGCTGGCCGGGCCATGGCTGTTTTCCTTTATGGGTGCGCGCGGCGCAGTGCTGGAGGCCGTGCTGGCGTACATCCCGTGGTGGTGTCTCAGCTTTCCGATCCTCGCGATGTCAATGTCGCTGAACTCCGTCTTTCGTGCGGCGGGGCAAAGCGGCGTGGCCGCGACAGTAATGGTCGGTCAGGCGGCACTGAATGTCGGCTTCACGCCAGTGCTGATTTTTGGCTTTGGTCCGATCCCCGAACTGGGCGCGGAGGGGGCCGGTATGGCGACGTTCATCGCGCGCGCAATTGCGGGCGCGGCAGTTGTCGCATACGCGTTGCACAAAGGTGTTCTGTGCCGTGACACGCGCATCTTTGCCGGTCTCGGCGCTTCGGCGCGCAAAGTCGCTCGGGTGGCGGCCCCGGCGTCGCTGTCCAATGCGATCAACCCCGGCGGCATGGCGGCGGTGACGGCTGCGGTGGCGGTGGCGGGCGACGCGGCCGTCGGCGGGTTTGGTGCGGCAACGCGGGTGCAATCGCTGATCTTCGTGCCGATGCTGGCCCTGTCATCGGGGATCGGCCCGGTCGTCGGGCAGGCCTGGGGCGCCGGGAATCAGGCCCGCGCCCGCGAGGCGATGCGCCTCACCGTGCTCTTCTGTCTGGGATACGGGCTCTTGCTTGTCGTGCTGACTTGGTCGGCGAGCGGTCTGATCGCCGGGTGGATGACATCAACCAGCGCGCAGGCAGAGGCGGCAACGCAATAACTGCGTCTCGTCAGTTTCGGCATGTTCGGCTACGGCATCCTCGTGACGGCAAACGCCGCGATGAATGCCCGCGACCGCGCGATCTGGTCGATGGGCGTGAGCGCGGCACGGATTGCGTTGGTTTACATCCCGCTGGCGTGGCTCGGCGTGATGGTCGTGGGCTATACCGGCGTGCTAGCCGCCACGCTGATCGCCAACCTCTTCGGCGCGGCGGCGGCACTGGTCGCTTGTCAGGCGTGCGGTCTGATTGACCTGTCCGTTCTGCGCCGCTGGTTTGACACGCGGCCCGAACCGGCCTAACCCCCGCGCCGCAAGGCTAGGAGAGCATTATGGCCCGCAGACAAAAGGGACGCGACATTTCCGGCTGGCTGATCGTGGACAAGCCTGCCGGGCCAACCTCGACCGCCGTGGTGAACAAGGTCCGTTGGGCACTGAACGCGCGCAAGGCGGGCCATGCCGGCACGCTGGACCCCGAGGCGACCGGCGTTCTGGCCGTGGCGCTTGGCGAGGCGACCAAAACAGTACCCTACATAACCGATGCGCTGAAAGCCTACAGCTTTACCGTTCGGCTTGGGCAGGCCACCAACACCGATGACGCCGAGGGCGAGGTGATTTCCACATCAGATGTGCGCCCGTCCGATGACGCAATCAAAGACGCATTGGGCCAGTTTGTCGGGGACATTCAGCAGATCCCGCCGAAATTCTCTGCGGTGAAGATCGACGGCGAGCGGGCCTACAAGTTGGCGCGCAGCGGCGAAGACGTGACGATTGAGCCGCGCCCGCTTTGGGTAGAAGAGCTGGTGATGACGGGCCGACCCGATGCCGATCATGTCACGCTTGAAATGACATGTGGCAAGGGTGGGTACGTGCGCGCCATTGCACGCGATCTCGGCGCGGCGCTGGGCTGTCATGGCCACGTACGTGAGCTGCGGCGCATCTGGTCAGGTCCGTTCGACGCGGAGGACGGAATCACTTGGGACGAGATCGAACGGCTGGCCCGCGATCCGGCGCTGGACGATCATATCCGCCCGCTCGAAGAGGGGCTGGCCGACCTGTCCGAACTTATTGCGACCGATCAGGGGGCCGTACGCCTACGCAACGGCAACCCTGGCATGGTTCGGGCCTCTGACGTGGACTATGGAACGGAAGCCTGGGCGTCCTATCAGGGCCGCGCGTTGGCGGTCGGCCGCTACAAGGCGGGTGAGTTGCACCCTGTGCGGGTGTTCAACCTGTAAAGCGCGCGGGCGGGCGCCTCAGGACTACCCTTCGTGGACGGGCGGCGCATCACGCCTCTGCTCGACCAGTGATTTCGCACAAAGATCGTCAAAAAAAACGACGACTGCGCAATTCTACACGTGTTTTTCTTAAATCACTACAACCTGCACAAAGCCGCCTCCGATTTGCGCTGCGCGGGCGAGAGACCGGGTTGGCTAGACGCACTGTCACAGTAACCGCGAATTACTTCACCGGCTCACGCGCCCGTGGCCGCAGCGCGCCGTTTGTTTCAAGAAATGTTACAGGCACACGCAGCCCGATCAGGCCCGCGTGAAGAGCGTCGCAATCGGCTGCCAACATCCCGATCTTTCGATCAGCATACAATCGCACACCGAAAGGATACCACCATGATCACCCGCTCCACCGCCTTTTCCGTCCTCGCTGCAGGCGCTCTGGCTACCGTTGCCTTCGACACCTTCGGTCAGGCGCTTTCCCCGCTCTTTGGCTATGCCAAGCTGGCCCCCGTTGGATTGGCCGGCGCTTCGCTCAAGGCTGTGTTCGGCGCGAACCCGGCGGGCGCGGCATATCTGCTGCACATGCTGACGGGGCTGGTGTTCTATGCGTTCGGCTATTTCGCCATCGCCCGCCCGGTCCAGCGCGCCATCCTGCCGGGCCTGCACTGGTCGGTCACCGCTATTGTCTACGGCGTCGCGCTCTGGGTCTTTGCCCTCTACGTGATGGCGCACCTTGTCACCGGTAACAAACCGTTCCTCGGCTGGACGGGCATCACTTGGGTCGCGCTGTGGGGCCATATCGTCTACGCGCTGGTTGCTGCATGGGTCATGGAGGCGCGCAGCGCGGTACTGGATATAGCCCGCCGGATCCCCGCCGCGGCCTAAGATTGACGAACGGGGCGCGCCTTGGCAGGACGCGCCCCATGATCACCCGCACCCATACAAAAGGCGATGCGCCGTCTGTGGCCGTCTATTCAGACTGCGAACGCTACCGCTACAGCCTGACCCGCACCTGGGACGAGACCGGGACGCGGGTCACCTTCGTTATGCTCAACCCGTCGACCGCGACCGAGGTCCAGAACGACCCAACGGTCGAACGGTGCGAACGCCGCGCCCGGACGCTGGGGTATGGTGCATTCCGGGTCACGAACATTTTCGCCTGGCGCGACACTGATCCTCGCGCCATGCGCGCCGCGGCTGACCCGATCGGGCCAGCAAATGACGCAGCGATCAAGGACGCGGCGGCTTGGGCCGACCATGTGATTGCTGCATGGGGCACGCATGGCGCACATTTGGAGCGCGGCGCCTATGTTGCCGACCTGCTGGCCACAACCGGCGTGCCGCTTTTTCACCTTGGTCTCAGCAAGGCAGGCCATCCGCGCCACCCATTGTATCTGCCCTACACGCAGCAGCCTGAGCCCTGGCAGCCTTAGGCTTCCATTAACCGGTTAACCTCTTTGGCTTTGCTTCAACGCCGTGGTTCAGGGCCTACTGCGAGTTGAAATACGTACATCAAGAGTGGATTCGGCCATGTTGTGGCTTGCAGGTCTGATTGGAGCCATGGCGGTGGGCGCTGTCGGGATGCTCGACTTTTCGAGCTCCGACGAGGAAGAGGTCGAGCCGCGCCGCGTGCAGGAAAAGGACCTTGATGCCGCCGACGACACTGAAATCGAGACGCTCGACCAGGACGCCCGGGACACGCCTTCCGATACGGGCGTCAACGTGATTTCAGGCACCGAGCAGGATGAGACCATCACCGGCACGGACGGCATTGACCGGATCGGTGGCTATGATGGCGAGGACACGATTTTCGCATTAGGCGGTGATGACGAACTGGTTGGCATGGGCGGCGACGACTCGCTTGATGGCGGCGGTGGCGACGACACGCTGCGCGGCGGCGGGGACAATGACGTTCTCTTTGGCGCGGATGGGGAAGATACCCTCTATGGCTACGAAGATGACGACACGCTACGCGGTGGCGCTGAGGCCGACAGCCTGCATGGCGGCGACGGGGACGACGTGGCCGATGGCGGCGACGGTGATGACGCCGTTCATGGCGGGCTGGGCAATGATACTCTGCAAGGCGGCGCAGGCGCGGATTCGCTCTTTGGCGGTTGGGACGATGACCTGATCGACGGGCGCGAGGGCAGTGATGCCGGCGTATCCGATTTCCTGAATGGTGGCGGCGGTGATGATGTTATCATCGGGGATCACGGCGATGTCGTGACCTCTGGCGAAGGCGCGGACACAATTGTGACCTCCGCCGATATGACTACCGGTGGTGCGCTCGACATCATCGACTTCGACGCAGATGCCGATAACATAGTCCTGCTTTGGGACGATACGGACGGCGGAAACACGCCTGAGATCTTGGTACAAGAATCTGCTACAGCGTCCGGAATGACCGAAGTGCTGATGGACGGCGTGATTGTTGCGCACGTCCCTACAGACAGCGGTCTGCTTATTGAGGATGTCGCTTTGGTGCCGCGCAGTGTGGCGCTCAGCAGTGGCCTCTTGCCGGCAAGCGCGGCCTAAAACACTTGTCTTCTTCGAAGTGATCGCATAATTGCGCGCATCCGCACCGAGTCTTTCGGGCGGTGAACACTCCAAGGGCCTGTGCTGGACGACATCCCGGCCTGCGCCATAACCTCTTTTCCAAAGGAGACCCCGATGTCGATCACTGCCGAAGAAAAGCAGCGCGTCATGTCCGAATTCGCCACCAAAGAAGGCGATACCGGATCCCCCGAAGTGCAGGTAGCCATCCTGACCAGCCGGATCACCACGCTGACCGAGCACTTCAAGACCCACAAGAAAGACAATCACGGCCGCCGCGGCCTGCTCAAGATGGTTGCCCAGCGCCGCAAGCTGCTGGACTACCTGAAGGGCAAGGAAGAAGCGCGCTACCAGGACCTGATCAAAAAGCTGGGCATCCGCCGCTAAAGCGAAGCGCCCGCGCGATCAACCACATCGCGACTTCAGGACCCAAGGAAACGCCCGCGACACCGCGGGCGTTTTTTTGTGCGCGCCTTAGCGGATCCAGGGCAACCATTCGAACGAGTCGCCATTGAGTTTGGGCATCGTGACCCCCCGGGTGAACACGTACTCCTCGGGCTCGTCTGACAAGACGCGCGGGTTCTTCTGCTTTCCGCTTTTCTTAGCCGAGCCAATCGTCATTCCCCAGAAATTAGTCGGGATAATGTCGTAGGACGTGCACCGGCTGCGCGAGATACCAAGGCCCGCGCCATTCTGCAGCAATCCACTGCACTTGTACTGATGCCGGAAAATCTGCTCCGAAATATCATCAATCAACAGGATTGCCTTCTTCGCGCATTTCACACACCTTTTGTAAGCGGCTGCAGCGATGGCCACCGTCTTGAAAATGTCGTTGAAAACGGCGCCCGTCTGAATCTCGTCCTTCTTGCTTTTGGCCTTGGAATAGCTGCTGTAAAGTCCCACGACCATTGGGGTGAACCCAAACCGGTTGGCCGCACCGGGATAGGTCTGCGCGTTGCAGGAAAAGTTGCGCCAGTTGCAGCATTTCTTTTGATCCGGTCGCAGCACCTGTTTGAAGCTTTGCGACGTCAGCGGCAGCTGAAAAACAACTGCATAGTCATCGGTTTGGTTCTGCACACAATAGGCAGAGGCGAGCGTTGCCCCCCACGTAAACAGGGTAGCAGCGGCGATAAGCCGAAAGAGTCTTTTCATGAGTTTGTCTTCCAATTTCAGGCGCGCAATGCGGGCCAATACGTCCTCCTCCCTCACCGGGAACACTCGCACCAACATGAAAACTCTGCCCGCAAAACGGGAACCCGTCAATTTTTTCCCGATCTTGCAGACCTTTGCACTTAACGGGCTGTTGCGTTCCCTTTGCGCAAAGTTGGTCTATGCTCCACCGCATGACGCACATCACGACACATATCCCCGCCCCCAAAGAGCTGAAACGCGCGCTGCACGACAGCCTCGCGGCGGCTGGCCAGACCTTGCCAGACGCGCAGATGCCCGACTTCATGTTCGCGATCACCGATGCGGCGGGCACGCTCACCGCCGGGCTGAAGGGCGAGGTGGCGTTTGAGACCGTCCATGTGGCGGAGCTTTGGGTGCACGAAAGCTTGCGCGGCCAAGGCATCGCGACCGACCTTCTGGCCCGCGCCGATGCCCATGCGCGCAGCCAGGGCTGCACGCGCATCCAGATCGAAACGCGCAACCCTGCAGCGCAGCGGCTTTACGAGGCACAGGGATACGCCGTCTTCGGCGAAGTGCCCAATTACGACGGCCCCCATAGCCTCGTCTACATGATCAAGGCGCTCTGAGGGTCGGCGGGTGGGCGAATTTGCGCCAGCAAACAGAGCACCCGCCGACCTGCCGCGTATCGCCTTGTCGGTGCGCCAGCCGTCGGCCTGGGCGATCATCGCGGGGCACAAGCCCATCGAAAACCGCTCCTTGGGTTCAATCCGCGCCGGAAGAATGCACCCCCGCCGCATCGCCTTGCACGCAGCGGCGGGGCTGAAGGAGGAAGAATTCCGCTACCTCTACTGGCGGCTTGAAAAACACGGCGTGCACTGCCCGCACCCCATGGACCTGCCGCGCGGCGCGATCATCGGCTGTGTCGAGGTCACGGGCATCATCACCCAAAGCGACAGCGAATGGTTTGGCGGCAAGGCGGGCCTGACCCTTGCAGACCCCCGGCCCTGCGCGCCCATTCCGGCCTCTGGGGCGCTGGGTTATTTCGAGTGGCACGCGGGCGGCACCCTTGCTCCGCCAACAAGGTGGATGCAAAAATGGGGCAGCGCGGACCCGGACGCGGGCACGCAGGATCTGTTCCCGGACGCCCCAATCCAATACCGCGACGCACCCCAAAAGCCCTGGGGATAACAGGGCGCAGACGCCGCACCGCAGGCCCCTTTCCCCGGACCCCGAAACCCTGTATGCGCTGCCCATCTGAGATCGGCGCCCGGACTCCAGCGCCCGAATAGAAGATACCGGAGTCAGGGGTAATTCGGCCCCTATGCAAAGGCCCACCCGGGCCAACAGAGGAACGTAGATGTTCAACGTAACCACCAAATCCATGCAGTGGGGCGAGGAAACGCTCACACTCGAAACCGGCAAGGTCGCCCGTCAAGCCGACGGCTCCGTGATTGCCACCCTGGGCGAGACGCGCGTGATGGCCAACGTCACCTTCGCCAAACAGCCCAAGCCCGGTCAGGACTTCTTTCCGCTGACCGTCCACTACCAGGAAAAATACTATGCCGCGGGCAAGGTCCCCGGCGGTTTCTTCAAGCGTGAGGCGCGGCCCACCGAAAAGGAAACCCTCACCGCGCGCCTGATCGACCGCCCGATCCGCCCGCTCTTCGTCTCCGGCTTCAAGCACGAAGTTCTGGTGATGTGTACCGTGCTGTCGCACGATCTGGTCAACGACCCGGACATCGTCGCGATGATCGCGGCCTCGGCGGCGCTGACCATTTCCGGCGCGCCCTTCATGGGCCCGATCGCCGGCGCGCGCGTGGGTTTTGAGGATGGCGAGTATGTCCTGAACCCGACCGTCGACGACATGCAGGACCTGCGCCTGAACCCCGAGCAGCGGCTCGACCTCGTCGTCGCAGGCACCAAGGACGCGGTCATGATGGTCGAATCCGAAGCCTACGAGCTGACCGAAGAGGAAATGCTGGGCGCGGTGAATTTCGCGCACGAGCAGATCCAGCCGGTCATCGACCTGATCATCTCGCTCGCCGAAGAAGCGGCGAAAGAGCCCTTCGACTTCCAGCCACCGGACTATTCCGAGCTGTACGAAGCCGTGAAAGCCGCGGGCGAGAGCCAGATGAAGGACGCCTACGGCATTCTCGACAAGCAAGAGCGCACCGCCGCTGTTGCCGCGGCCAAGCAGGCGATCATCGAAAGCCTGACTGAGGAACAGCAGGAAGATTCCAACCTGGGCTCCGCGCTGAAGAAGCTGGAGTCCAACGTCTTGCGCGGCTCGGTGGTTCGGGACGGCAAGCGGATCGACGGGCGTGCGCTGGACAAGGTCCGCGACATCGTCTGCGAGACGGGCCTTCTGCCACGCACCCATGGCTCCGCGCTGTTCACCCGTGGTGAAACGCAAGGGCTCGTGGTCACCACGCTGGGCACCGGCGATGATGAGCAGTTCATCGACGCACTGCACGGCAACTTCAAATCGAACTTCCTGCTGCACTACAACTTCCCGCCCTACTCGGTCGGCGAAGCGGGCCGCGTGGGCCCTCCAGGCCGCCGTGAGATCGGCCACGGCAAGCTGGCATGGCGCGCCCTTCAGGCCGTTCTGCCCGCGCCCACCGATTTCCCCTACACCGTGCGCGTGGTGTCCGAGATTACCGAATCCAACGGCTCGTCCTCGATGGCGTCGGTCTGCGGCGGGTCCCTCTCGATGATGGACGCGGGCGTGCCGCTGAAATCGGCCGTGGCCGGTGTGGCGATGGGTCTGATCCTCGAAGATGACGGCTCCTACGCGATCCTGACGGACATCCTTGGCGACGAGGATCACCTCGGCGACATGGACTTCAAGGTCGCGGGTACCGAGAACGGCATCACCTCCCTGCAGATGGACATCAAGGTCGCGGGCATCACGCCCGAGATCATGGAGAAGGCTCTGGCGCAGGCGAAGGACGGCCGGATGCACATCCTGGGCGAGATGGCCAAGACCGTGACCGGCGCGGGCGAATTCTCCGTCCACGCGCCGCGGATCGAGACGATGAACGTGCCCACCGACAAGATCCGCGAAGTGATCGGCTCGGGCGGCAAGGTCATCCGCGAGATCGTGGAAGTGTCGGGCGCCAAGGTCGATATCAACGACGACGGCGTGATCAAGATTGCATCGCCCAACGGCGAGGCCATCCAGAAGGCCTACGACATGATCCACGCGATCGTGGCAGAGCCAGAGGAAGGCGCGATCTACACCGGCACCGTGGTCAAGATCGTCGATTTCGGCGCCTTCGTGAACTTCTTCGGCAAGCGCGACGGCCTTGTGCATGTCAGCCAGATTGAAAACCGCCGCCTGAACCACCCTTCCGACGTTCTGAAGGAAGGCCAGGAGGTCAAGGTCAAGCTCCTCGGCTTTGACGACCGCGGCAAGGTTCGCCTGTCGATGAAGGTCGTCGATCAGGAGACCGGCGAAGAGATCAAGAAAGAGAAAGCCGAAGCGGAGGAGTAAACCTCCCCGTCACGGCAACGCAAAAGGCCCCGGAGCAATCCGGGGCCTTTTTTGTAGGGTGGGTGCAACCCACCGCCGCGCTAGGCCGCCTGATCAAACCGCGCCGGCAAGTCACCCTTGGCTTTCGCTTCCTGCAGCGCGGCCAGCATGTCCGTGTCGATGCTTTCGGCCAGCTGCTCAAAGCTGTCGATCACGAAATAGACCGGCTGCACGATGTCGATCCGGTAGGGCGTGCGCAGCACCTCGATGAGGTCGAAAGGGCGCGTCTCGGGTTTGCCCGACATCGCCCATGTCAGCTCTTCGGGGCTGGAGATGATGCCCGCACCAAACGCCTTCAGCGCGCCATCCTCGCGGATCAGGCCAAATTCGACCGTGAACCAGAACAGGCGGAACAGCCGTTCAGACCACTCATTCCCTAGCTCCAGCGCCAGCGCGCCAAAGCGTTCCATGAAGAGGCAGAACGCCTCGTCCGTCAGCATCGGGCAGTGGCCAAAGCATTCGTGAAAGATGTCCGGCTCTTCGATATAGTCGAAATGCTCGCGCTTGCGGATGAAGGTCGCCACGGGAAACCGGCGGTTTTTCAGCAGGGTCGAAAATTCATCCTGCGGGATCAGTGCATCGACCGCTGCGACGCCAGCGCCAGAAATCTGCGCCAACCGTGCATCGATATCGGCCACTTGCGGGACGGCGTCGCCCGTCATGCCCAGTTTGTCCTGACCGTCACGATAGGCGCGGCAGGCATGGATGCGCAGGCCTTTCATCTGCATCTCGAACAGGTCGCGCCAGACGGCGGTTTCTTCAGCGGTGTAGGTAAAGAAGCCCTCGGCGTCGGGCGTCTTGGATACGTAGTCGGTGCTAAGCGGCATGTGTAATCCTCCCTGCATAAGGTATGCACCTGCGCCGCCGAGAGAGTTTCTCAGTCTTGTCGCGTCGCCTCTCGCATTTGAGATCTTTTGCCGGTAAATCTCCAATTATGGAATTTTCTTATGCCGAAACTCAACTACTCCAAGAAATTCAACGCGATAGTGCGCAGTCTCTGGCACAACTTGCTGAACGCTGCGCCATGGCGCAAAGTACGGTCTGGCGCAAGCTTCAGGAGCTGGAGGCCGCTGGTGTGATACGTGGCCGCGTCGCGCTTTTGGATCCGGGCAAGGTTGGCTGCAAGCTGACTGTCCTTGCCTCGATCACGCTGGCGGACCACGCCGAAGAAACCGTGGCCGGATTTGCGCGGCTCATTGGCGGGCGGCCCGAGATCGTCGAATGCCTCGCAACCGCAGGCAGTGCGGATTATCAACTGAAGGTCCGGGTCAGGGACGTTGAGGCCTACGAGGCGTTCATGACCCTCACGCTCTTGCGCAGCAAGTTCGTGCGGGAAGTCCAGTCGTCCTTTGTGTTGAAGGAACTGAAATCGACAACCGAGCTTCCCTTGTAGCCGTGTCCAAGGCATGAACGCGCCCATGCGCAGCTTTATCGTTCACATGTCCACCGCCACAGCGCGACGTCCCAACGTGGACAAACTCATGGGCGCGCTGCCGGGAGCGGAGGTGATGGAGGCCGCACGGGGTGCGGGCCATGTTGCACGGCCTGGCGACGTACACGCGCCGCGTTACCCGTTTGCGATGGAGCCAGGGGAGATTGGGTGTTTCCTGTCACATCGAGCCTGCTGGCAGGCGATTGTGGACCGGAACCTGCCCGGCGCGCTGATCGCCGAAGACGATCTGAGCCTTGGTGCCGCTTGGTCTGATGCGCTGGCGCTGGTTCAGGGCGAGGCACGCGAAGATCGCTTTATCCGGCTTCCCGCGAAAGACCGCGAGACCGGCCCGGAGGTGGCGCGCCACGGGGCGGCGAATCTGTTTCTGCCGCGTGTGATCGGCCTGCAAACCGTGTTCCAATATGTCGGGCGGGACGCTGCCGCCCGGTTGCTTAGGGCAAGTGGCACAATTGACCGGCCGGTCGACACATTCCTGCAGATGCATTGGGTGCATGGCCAGACGATCCACACCATCCTGCCGAATGGCGTTACTGAGCTGACGCAGGCATTGGGCGGCTCGACCATTCAGAAGAAAAGCCGAGCATCGCTTGGCCGCGAGTGGCGGCGGTTTGTCTATCGGCGCGCGGTGGCGCGGCAGCCGCAAGGTAGACCTTAACTTAAGCTCCGAGCCGGTCAGGGCCTACCGCGTCCGCCACTCTTCCCAGACAAAGGGGTAATCCCAGGCGCAAATATGAGTTTCTGCAAGCCGCGCGCGGATCGCATCGCGCGCCTGCAGCAGCGAGGGGTCAAAGAGGTGAAACTGCACCTGTAGGCGGTACACCCGTTGCATCAGCCCCGCATCCAGCATCGCTGGCAGCAGGTCGTACTCCCCGCCCTCGATGTTCATCTTGACCAGATCGACACGCTCAAGGCCCGTCTGGTGCCAAAACGCGGCCACGTCCCGCACGGAGCCTTCCAGCGTGCCTTCGGTATGGCCAAAGGCAGAGGACGCATCGCCCGTGTCATCAAGCGCGAGCGTGCCATCAGCGCCGCCCACCGCGAAGCCATGCACGTGAACCCCGGGCGCTGCGGCAAATTTGGACGTCAGCGCATCCGCAAAACGGGGGTGCGGCTCGAACACATGGACCTGCGCGGCGGGGCGCACGGACAGGATGTGGTCTGTCCACGTGCCCTCGAACCCGCCGACATCCCAGACAACGGGTGCCTCCGGCAGGTCCTCATAGCGATAGAGTTTGCCATCCCGCGCCCCATCGCGCTTGAACTGCGCAACGGCGTCCAGCGCCACCCGTTTCCAGGGGTGGCGCCGCGCTTCGAGCCAGCGTTTGAACGAGGCCACTTAGCCAGGCGCTTTGGTGGTGCGCAGGTAAGGCAGGACGGTCGTGAATTCGCCGAACTTGGCCTTTGCATCCTCGTCCGACACGGTCGCAGGGATGATCACGTCGTCGCCCACGTTCCAGTTTGCCGGAGTTGCCACGCCTTTGCCGGTGCTTGTCTGCAAGCCGTCGAGGGCGCGCAGCACCTCGGCAAAGTTGCGGCCCACGGTCATGGGGTAGGTCATCGACAGCTTCAGCTGCTTGTCCGGCCCGATGATGAACACGCTCCGCACCGTGGCGCTGTCTGCGGGGGTGCGGCCGTCGGGCAAGTAGGCTTCGGCGGGCAGCATGTCGAACGCCTTGGAGACCTCCAGCCCGCTATCGGCGATGATCGGGAAGCCCGCGGCAGTGCCCGCGACCTTCTCGATGTCACCTTTCCACTTCTTGTGGTCCTCGACCCCGTCGACGCTGACGCCGATCACCTTGGTGCCGCGCTTTTCCCACTCATCCGCCAACTGTGCGACCGCGCCAAACTCGGTGGTGCAAACCGGGGTAAAATCCTTGGGGTGCGAAAACAGGATCGCCCAGCTGTCGCCAATCCAGTCGTGCAGCGAGATCGTGCCGTGGTCGGTTTCTACGGTCAGATCGGGGATGGTGTCGTTGATACGCAAAGACATGTGGCGGCCTTTCGGTGAGAGTTTACGTCGCGGCCTACATAGGTGAATGCAGGGAGAGTTGCATCCCCCTCCCTTGCCCCGGCGCGGTGCGGGTGCAAATGTCTCGCCAAACGGAGGAGACTCGCATGATCGAGAAACGTGATTTCTACATCAACGGTGCGTGGGTGGCCCCGCAGGCCGGCACGGACCACCATGTCATCAACCCCTCGACCGAAGAGCCCTGCGCGGTGATCTCGCTCGGCGGTGCGGCCGATACGGATGCGGCGGTTGCTGCGGCAAAGGCGGCGTTCCCGGCATGGATGGCCACGCCGCCCGCAGAGCGGATTGCGCTGGTTGAAAAGCTGGTCGAGGTCTACAAGCGCCGGTCGGACGACCTGGCCGAGGCGATGAGCCTTGAGATGGGCGCGCCGATCGACATGTCCCGCTCCAGCCAGGCGGGCGCGGGCAGCTACCATCTTGAGAATTTTCTGAAGGCGGCCAAGGAGTTCAAGTTCGAGCGCCCCCTTGGGGATCACGCCCCGAACGACCGGATCATTCACGAGCCCATCGGCGTCTGCGCCCTGATCACGCCGTGGAACTGGCCGATGAACCAGGTGACGCTGAAGGTGGGCGCGGCGGCCATTGCGGGCTGTACGATGATCCTGAAGCCGTCCGAGGAATCGCCCCTGAACGCGATGATCTTTGCCGAGATGATGGACGAGGCGGGCTTTCCCGCCGGTGTCTTCAACCTGGTGAACGGCGACGGTGTGGGCGTCGGCACGCAGCTGTCGGGTCACAAGGACGTCGACATGGTCAGCTTTACCGGATCGACCCGCGCGGGCACGGCGATTTCCAAGAACGCCGCCGACACGCTCAAGCGCGTGCATCTGGAGCTGGGCGGCAAGGGCGCGAACCTGATCTTTGACGATGCCGATGACAAGGCTGTGAAGCGCGGTGTGCTGCACATGATGAACAACACCGGCCAGTCCTGCAACGCGCCGTCCCGCATGCTGGTCCAGCGCGGCCGCTACGACGCGGCGGTTGAAGAGGCCGCGGCGGTTGCCGAAAAGGTCTCCGTGGGTCCGGCAGCCGAGTCGGGCCGGCACATCGGCCCCGTGGTGAACGAGGTGCAGTGGGGCAAGATCCAGGATCTGATCCAGAAGGGCATCGACGAGGGCGCGCGGCTGGTCGCGGGTGGCACGGGCCGCCCCGACGGGCTGAACAAAGGCTTTTACGTGCGCCCCACGGTCTTTGCGGACGTGAACAACGACATGACCATCGCGCGGGAGGAAATCTTTGGCCCGGTCCTGTCGATCATCCCCTTCGACACCGAAGAAGAGGCTGTCGCTATCGCCAATGACACGCCTTACGGCCTGACCAACTATGTCCAGACGCAAGACGGCGCGCGGGCCAACCGGCTGGCGGGCCAGCTGCGCTCCGGCATGGTCGAGATGAACGGCCAGGGTCGCGCCGCAGGTGCCCCGTTTGGCGGCATGAAGCAGTCCGGCAACGGGCGCGAAGGCGGCGTTTGGGGCATCGAGGACTTCCTCGAAGTCAAATCCGTCAGTGGATGGGCCTCGGACGTCGCGGCCGAGTGACATGACCATCACCGCGCGGCTGCACGGGCGCCTGGGCAACCAGATGTTCCAATATGCCGCCGCGCGGGCTTTGGCGGCACGGCGCGGCACGGATGTCGCGCTGGACACCCGCACGGCAGAGGCAAAGGCCGACGGCGATCTGCGCCGTGTTTTTGACCTGCCTGTCGCTGAAGCGGTGGACCTGCCCCCCGACAAACGTGCGCGCCCGCTGGCCTATGCCTGGGCGCGGATGACCTCGCGGACCTACAAGCGGGAGGATGGTCTTGGCTATGACCCGACCTTCCCGCTGTGGCCTGACGGCAGCTACCTGCACGGCTACTGGCAGTCCGAACGCTATTTCGAAGACATCGTCGCGCAGATCCGCGCCGCCTTCACCTTTCGCACCCCGCCCAGCGCCGCCAATGCGGAGATGGCTGCGCGCATCGCCTCTGGTCCTTCGGTCAGCCTGCACGTCCGGCGCGGCGACTATGTGGACACCGGCGCGATGGCCGTCTGCGATCAAGGCTACTATGACGCCGCCCTGGCCGCGGTGACGAAAGGCATGGCGCGGCCCACGGTCTACGTCTTTTCGGATGATCCAGACTGGGCGCGGGACAATCTGGAGGTCCCGTTCGACAAGGTCGTGGTCGACCTCAACGGCCCCGAAGGCGATTTCGAAGACCTGCGCCTGATGGGCCTGTGCGACGCGAACGTGATCGCCAATTCGTCCTTCAGCTGGTGGGGCGCATGGCTGGGCGAAGGACCGCAGAGCCGCATCGCGGGGCCAAAGCAATGGTTCGCGCCGGGCAAGCCGCAAAACCCCGACATCCTGCCAAAGCGCTGGATCGCCATCTGAGCTTAATGAATCTTGATCCCCAGCAGGATGTTTTCCGAATAGATGTGATCGACATGTTCGGGCGCCATATACCCCGGCGTATAGAACCGCGGCAGAGAGAGCGGCTCCGTCCGGTCGGGGTCCACATCGCCGCTTACAAATCGGCTGTCGACGGCCAGCACGCCATCTGAAGGCACGGCCGCATTGGCGATTTCGCGGACCTGTGCCGAGAATGCGGCCCGGTTGCCGCAATAGAACAGCTCGTGATTGGTGTAGTCGTCGTGCTTTTTCATTGGGGACAGCAGGATCAGGAACGGCCCCTCCGGTCCCTGCACCGCAAAGGGGCGCACATTCAGGCCCGTATGGTCCTTCAGCACACGCGTGTCGCGCGCGTTCAGTAGGCTCAGGTCATCGCACAACTCGGCCCGCGGCCCCTCCCCCGGCACCCAGATGTGACGATGCGTTTCCAGCGGCACCAGCCCCGCCGCCTCTACCACCGGGGCGGCTTTGACCGAGCTGGCAAAGTTCACCACGGTCACGCCGGGCTGCTCTACGGCGAGGGTCAGCATTTCCTTGCCCGCGCCCGTGCCGCGATAATCGTGCAGCATGTACCAGCTCGACATGCCGCAGGTATGCGCCTCGCCTGCTTCGGTCGGGCGACGGGCCGATACGAGGCCGAGGCAACCAACGATCCGGCCACTGTCGCGCACGCGCAGGGCAAAGGGGTCTTCGGGCGCACCCCAGCGGTTGGCGAGCAGCTTGCGCCAGCCGGTGATGTCCCACTTGGCGCGGGGAAAGGCGGTGACCATGAACTGCGCGATCTCTTCACGCTCTTCGGGCGTGGCAAAGGCGACGTCGATCATAGGATGTCCTTCAGTGCGATCCAGCGCACCCTGTCCTTCAGGCGCTCCAGCAGCGCCTCCTGAAAGGCCCAGGTGTCCTCATCCGTGTCGAGGTGATGGGTCACCATGCCGGTCGGCTCGTCCGGGTCGTGAGCGCGGCGGTGCGCCAGATGCGCGATCAGAGATTTCAACGTCCGGTCCACACCGCGAAAGCGCGCGCCGCCCTTCCACAGGATCGGGTCGAAATGGATGTTCAGCCGCTGCAAACCCGCCACCACCTCAAGCTCCGACCGGTTGCCGCCGTTGGACAGCACCGGAAAGCCCCAGCCCGGCAGCGCCCGCTCGGTGGCGGCGCCGATACGCGTCCAGGGCGGGACAAAGACCGGCAGCAGGTTTGGCAACCCCTGCAGCAGCGCCCAGCCTTCCCGCAGGTCAGCCTCTTGCAAGGCCAGATCGCGGCTGATGCCGACCTCTGACGGGCGCAGGCCCTTAGGTTCGTGGTTCTGGTGACGCAGACCGTGTTGCAGGGCCCAGATATGCGGCCGCGCCGCCAGCCACGGGGCCAGATCGGGCGACATGCCCTCGGGGATCACCGCAAGATGCAGCGGCGCGCCGTGCCGCGCGGCCTGATCGCTCAGCCGGTCCAGCGCCGCGGTCGGCTTTTGCGCATCGTCATCCCTCCACCAAAGGGTCGGCGGCGTGTCCCACTGCGCCAGCTCGGCTTCCAGCCCGTCCCAGCCCGTCAAAACGGCACCTTCGCGCGAAACCGCGTCCCCTGCCCGCCGATCGGATGGCGCACCCGCAGCTCTTCGGCGTGCAGCATCATCCGGGGGGCCTCAAGCGCCGCGCCCGTCGCGTAGAACGGATCGCCCAGGATGGGGTGGCCCATCGCAAGGCAGTGCACCCGAAGCTGGTGCGACCGCCCGGTTTGCGGCATCAGGCGCAGCCGCGCCGTACCCCCTTCATCGCGCATCAGGCGCCAGTCGGTGATCGCTTCCTTGCCCGTCTCATGACAGACCTTCTGCAGCGGCCGGTTTGGCCAGTCCACGATCAGCGGCAGGTTCACCGTCCCCCCTTTTTGCGCGGGCACGCCCCAGACACGGGCGATGTAGGTCTTTTTCGTCTGCCGCTTTTCGAACTGCAGGCCGAGGTGCCGCTGGGCATGGGGGCTGAGGGCAAAGACCATCACGCCGCTTGTGTCCCGGTCCAGCCGGTGGACCAGCAGCGCATGCGGGTAGGCGCGCTGCACACGGGTCAGCAGACAGTCGGCCAGATGTTCGCCCTTGCCCGGAACGCTGAGCAGGCCCGCCGGCTTGTCCACGGCCAGCAGGTCGGCATCTTCGTGCAGCACGGCCAGCGGCGTGTCCGGGGGGGCATAGAGCGTGTCCATCGCCGCCGATGTGCGGCATCAGCCGGTGGAATTCAAGCGCAGGCCTACGCCCGTGCCTTGCGCAGCCCCCGCAACAGCGTCCAGGAATAAAGGATCAGCGCCGCCCAGATCAGCGGGAAGGCAATCTGGCGGGCGAGGCCCATCGGTTCGTCAAAGATGAACACCGCGCACAGAAAGATCATCGTGGGCGCGATGTATTGCAGGATCGCGATGGTCGTCAGGCGCAGCCCCTTGGCCCCATTGGCATACAGGATCAGCGGGATCGCCGTCACCGCGCCGCAGCCCAGCAGCAGCCACGTGTCCACCCCTCCAAACGCCCCCGAAGGCCCGAGCCACAGCGCGTAGCCCAGTGCGAAGGGCAGCAGGATCAGCACCTCAAGCAGAAACCCCTGGTTCGGGCCGATGGGCAGCTGTTTCTTGCAGTAGGCGTAGAACCCGAAGCTGACGAATAGGACCACGGCCGGCCACGGCAGCGCGCCCTGCGCGACCGTCAGGACGATTACGGCAAGGACCGCCAGAGCGATGGCAACCAACTGCAGCGGCGAGGGCCGCTCCCCCAGCAGCACAGCCCCCAGCGCCACGCTGAACAGCGGGTTGATGTAATAGCCGAGCGCTGCGTCTAGTGCCCGCTCTGCCGCGATGGCCCAGACATAGACGCCCCAGTTGATCGTGATCAGCCCCGCCGTCAGCGCGCCCATGGCCAGCATCCGCGGGCTGCGCAGCGCCGTCCAAACGTCGCGCGTGCGCCCCAGCGCGATCAGCACCGCGGCGGCGATAGGCACTGACCAGATGATGCGGTGCGCAACAACTTCCATCGCCGGGAGGTGATCCAGAAGTTTGAGATAAAGCGGCAGAAACCCCCACAGCACGTAGGCCGAGACGGCAAAGGCCAGACCGGCAGGGGTGTCTTCGTCGCGCGCACTCATGCCGCCACCCGCGCAGGTTCAGCTTGCGCGGTCAAGATGCGTTTTCCGCACGCGGAAAACGCGCCAGGGGCCAGACCGCTGGCCTCGGCGGGAAACCGCGTCGGTTTCCCGTCAGACCTTAACCCGCTCGGACTTCGGATCATATAGCGGCTTCAGCGATGCTTCCGCCTTCACGCGCGTGCCCGCCACGTCGATCTCGTAGCTGGACGCCAGCACGTCCGTGGCGCTTTCACCTGCACATGGCACGTACCCCATCCCAACGGCAGCGCCCAGCGCGTGGCCATACGCCCCCGAACTGAGATAGCCGACGATCTCGCCGTCGCGGATTACAGGCTCATTGTGGTACAGCAGCGGCTCGGGATCGGTAAGCTTGAACTGCAAAAGCCGATTGCTCAACCCCTCGTCCTTCTTGCGCAGCACCGCGTCGCGGCCGATGAAATCGGGCTTGTCCGTCTTCACCGCAAAGCCCAGCCCCGCCTCAAGCACGTGATCCTCGCAGGTTATGTCGTGGCCGAAATGCCGGAAGCCCTTTTCGATCCGGCAGGTGTCCATCATGTGCATCCCGCACAGCATCAGGCCCATGTCCTGGCCCGCCTCGTACAGCGTCTCGAAGACGTGGCCTGCCATATCGGCGCTCACGTAGACTTCCCAGCCCAGCTCGCCCACATAGGTGACCCGGTGCACACGGGCGAGGCCCATGCCGATCTCGATCTCTTGCGCGGTTCCAAAGGGGTTGGCGGCGTTGGTGAAGTCATTGGGCGAGACGGCCTGAAGCAGCTTGCGCGCGTTCGGGCCCATCACGGCCAGAACGCCCTCGCCCGCGGTCACGTCCGTCAGCACAACGCGGAAATCGCCCACGTGGCGCTGCATCCAGGTCTGATCCGCCAGCCGCGTCGCGGCGGGGGTCACGACCAGATAGGCGACTTCCGACAGGCGCGTGACGGTCACGTCCGCCTCGATCCCGGCGCGCTCGTTCAGGAACTGGGTGTAGACGATCTTGCCCACCGGCACATCGTACTGACCGCCCGCGACGTAGTTCAGGAACGCGCAGGCGTCCGGCCCCTCGACCCTGATTTTGCCAAAGCTGGACATGTCGTACATGCCGACATTTTCCCGGACGGCCATGTGCTCTTCGGCGACGTTGCCAAAAAAGTTCTGCCGCTTCCACGAATATTCGTAGTCCGGCGCTTGTCCGTTGCGGGCAAACCAGTTCGCGCGCTCCCAGCCTGCCAACTCTCCCATGACCGCGCCGCGCTCGAGCAGATGGCTGTGGAAGGGGGTGCGCCGCACGCCGCGGGCGGTGGCCTTTTGCCGATAGGGGAAGTGGTCCGCGTAAAGCAGGCCCAGCGTTTCGGACGCGCGGTCCATCAGGTAGGTCTTGTTGCCCTGGAAGGGCTGCATCCGGCCAATGTCCACGTCACCCAGATCGAAGGGCTTGGCCTTGTCGGTCATCCACTGCGCCAGCGCCATCCCCGCGCCGCCCGCCGACTGGATGCCGATTGAGTTGAAGCCCGCCGCGACCCAGACATTGTCCATCTCGGGGCAGAGGCCGAGGTGGTAGGCGTCGTCCGGCGTAAAGCTTTCGGGCCCATTGAAGAAGGTGTGGATCCCCGCCTCGCCCAGCATAGGCATCCGGGTCACGGCCATCTCCAGGATGGGCTCGAAATGATCGAAATCCTCGGGGATCTGGTCGAACTCGAACTCCTGCGGGATCGGACCCCATGGCTTGGAGACCGGCTCGAACGCGCCCAGCATCATCTTGCCCGCGTCTTCCTTGTAGTAGGCGCATTCATCCGGCACCCGCAGGACCGGCAGTTGGGTCAGGCCGCTGATCGGCTCGGAGACGATGTAGAAATGCTCGCACGCCTGCAGGGGCACGTTGGTGTTCAGCATCTGACCCACTTCGCGGCCCCACATGCCGGCGCAGTTCACCACGTGATCGGCCTTGATCGTGCCGGTCGATCCGTCCTCACCAGCCCAGTTAACAGCTGTTAATTGCCGTCCGTCGCGTGTGACGCCGGTGGCTTTGACCCGCTCTTGCACCACCGCACCGCGCTGCCGCGCGCCCTTGGCCAGAGCCAGCGCGATGTTGGCCGGATCGCCCTGACCGTCGAGCGGCAGGTACACGCCGCCGGTCACGCCCTCGATGTTCAGGTGTTCGTAGCGGGACTTGACCTCGTTCGGGCCAATCTCCTCGACCTCGACGCCAAAAGCGCGGGCCATCGCAGCCTGGCGGTGCAGCTCTTCCAGACGCTCGCCGGTCAGCGCGGCGGTGATGGAGCCCACGCGCTTGAACCCTGTGGCGACCCCGGTTTCGTCCTCGAGATTGCCGTAGAGCTCTTGGGAGTATTTCGCCAGCTTGGTCATGTTTGCCGTCGCGCGCAGCTGCGCGATCAGACCTGCCGCGTGCCAAGTTGTGCCCGAGGTCAGCTGCTTGCGTTCCAGCAGCACAACGTCGGTCCAGCCCGCTTTGGTCAGGTGATAGGCAACGCTGCACCCGATGACGCCGCCACCGATGATGACGACTTGGGCATGTTCAGGCAGGTTAGGCATGATGTGGTTCCCTTGGCTGGCGGCGGCGTGGGGGGCATTCGGCAGCGTGGCTGTGCCACGCGAGAGGGCCCCCACACCCCCGGGATATTTGAGACCCGAAGAAGGTCATACGATCGTGTGCCCAGCGCCCGTCAGACGCCGGTGGAGTTCAGCGATATGGGCCGGGCCAACCTCGCAGCAGCCGCCGAGGATCGTCGCGCCGTGGTCCAGCCAGCGCATTGCGTGATCGGCGTAGATGTCGGGGCCAAGGTCCTGGCGCGCGGTCAGGCCATCGGCTGTCGTGCCCCCGTCGATGAAAGCCTGCGCAATCTTGGCGAAGCCGTTGGCGTAGGCTCCGGTAGGGACACCAGACCGCGCGAGGCTGTCGAGGGCGGGCGGGATGACCTCGGGGACCGAACAATTGACGAGCGCCGCGTCCGCGTCGGCTGCAATGGCAGCAGCCTCGGCCAGCGGCTCGCCAGAGCGCAGGCGCGTGCCATCTTCGTCGGACACTGTGAAAGACAGCCAAACGGGTTTGTCCGCGTGCCGCCCCGCTACCAGACAGGCGCGCGCGGCGTCCAGCGACGCGACGGTTTCAAACAGCATGATGTCAACCCGCGCGGCCAGATGGCCAACCACTTCGGCATAAAGCGGGATTGAGGCCTCTACGTCCGGATGCAGGTCGGATCGGTAGCTGGCCCCAAGCGGTCCGATTGAGCCGGCCACACGGCTGCGCTTCCGCACGGCCTCCGTCTCATCCAGCGACATCTTCAGCAGGTCCGGCAATTGGTGCTCGATATCGGGCAGCGCAAAGCCGGTATCGGCGTAGTGGTTGGTGTCGCCGCCGCGCAAGCGGTCGCGGTGGATGGCATAGCTGTTGGTCGTGGCGACGGTTGCCCCTGCGTCGGCATAGGCGCTGTGCACCTCGGCCACGAGGCCGGGATGATCCAGCATGACCTGCGTGGACCAGCGCGGCGCCGCGGGTTTGCCGGAGCGGGCGATCAGTTCCTGGCCCATGCCGCCATCAAGGAGCGTGATGTTCATCTTGTCGTGCCTCAGAGTCTGGTAAAAAGGAACGCGGCGTAGCCGAGATCGAACACCGCGCAGCCGATCAGGTACCAGACAGGCACGGCGACCCCAAGGCCGCGGTGCTTTGCAAGATCCAGAAGCCCATGGCCCGCAATCGCAGCCACCAGCAGGATCGGTGCGAAGAGCAGTCCGACCAGGCCGACAATGGCGAACCCGGCAGAAATCGCGCCCTCCAGCCCCAGATGCTCCCCTGCCACCGCCGCGTGGGCGGGATAGGTGAACAGCATGCCAATCAGGGCCGCATAGGCGATGTGCCACAGCCAGACCTCTGGCAAGGCCATGTGCAGGGCCAGTGCCACCAGCACATATGCGCCAAAGGCAAATGGCAGCCCTTGGCGCAGGGGTTCAGCCAGTTGGCTCATGCACGCAGCCGTTCATTGGCCGGATCCCAAAGCGGGCCGTCGGGCTGGACGGTTGCCTTGTACATCTGGCCAAAGATGTTGACCTCAAGCTCGGTACCCGGGGTGGCCAGATCAGGGCGCAGCATCCCCAGCGCCACGGACGCGTTCACGCGGTAGCCCCACGCGCCCGAGGTCGTCTCGCCCACGATCTGCCCGTCATGCCAGAGCGTCGACATGTAAGGCGCGTCCTGATCTCCGGCATCGACGATCATGGTCACGAAACGCTTTTTGGAACCCTGCTGCTTTTCGTTCATCAAAGCGGCCTTGCCCGGGAATTCCTGCGGCTTGTCGAACTTGATGAAGCGGTCAAGGCCCCCTTCAAGCAGGGTGTAGTCGGTGCTCAGATCGCCCTTCCACGCGCGGTAGCCCTTTTCGATCCGCAGCGCGTTCAAGGCGTACATGCCGAAGGGTTTGGCACCTGCCGCCAGCACGGCGCCGTAGATCGCCGGCATCTCTTCGTTGCGGGCGTGGATTTCCCAGCCCAGCTCGCCAGCAAAGGAAACGCGGGCCAGCATGACCGGCTTGCCGGCGACCTCCGCCTGCTGGTGCGACAGCCACGGAAGGGTCAGATCGCCGTCCGTGCCGATCTGGTTGAGCAGGGTGCGCGCCTCGGGCCCGGTCACGATCAGCGTATCATACTCTGTCGTATGGTCTGTGAGGCTGAGGCCGGACGGCAGGCCGTCCCGCAGCACGTCATGGTCGTGCCACTGGGCACTGGCGGCCGTGATCAGGGTGAAGTCGTCCTCGCCGTGCCGGATCACGGACATCTCTGTCAGGATACGCCCCAGCGGGTCGGCGAAATAGGCCAGGTTCATGCGGCCGATCTTGGGCAGCGCGCCCGTGATCTTGCCGCGCAGGTATTCCGCAGCGCCAAAGCCCGAGAGCGCAAAACGCGAAAAGCCGGGCAGGTCCAGCACGCCAACGCCGTCTCGCACGGCTTCGCATTCTTCCTGCACGCGGATGCGCCACGGGCCTTCGCGGTCCCAGGTCAGCGTTGCTTCTTCGGAGGTGTCGTCGCCGGGCTTTGCGAACCAGTTGGCGCGTTCCCAGCCGTTATAGGCGCCCATGACACCGCCAAGGCCGCGGATCGTCTCATCAACCGGCGACAGCTTGCGGTCCCGCGCGGCGGGCCATTCGTGGTGCGGGAAGTGCATGGCGTATTCGTGGCCGTAGACCTCCATCGCCTTGCGGTTGCAGTAGTCCTGATCGGTGTAGTCGGTGTAGCGGCGCGGATCGACGGCCCACATGTCCCACTCGGTCTGGCCTTCGGTGATCCATTCGGCCAGCACCTTACCCGCACCGCCGCCCTGCGTGATGCCAAAGGTGAACACGCAGGCCTCGTAGGCATTCGGCACGCCCGGCATGGGCCCGACCAGCGGCAGCCCGTCGGGGGCGTATGGGATCGGGCCGTTGATGTTGCGGCCCACGCCGCCCTCGCCCAGGATCGGCACACGGGCCATCGCGTCCTCTATGTACCATTCCAGCCGGTCCAGATCGTCGGGGTAAAGCTGGAAGCTGAAGTCTTCCGGCATCGGATCATCCGGGGTCACCCAATGCGCCTTGCAGTTCCGCTCGTACGGGCCGAGGTTCAGGCCGTTCTTGTCCTGGCGCAGGTAGTAGGAGCTGTCGACGTCGCGCAGCAGCGGGATCTTGCGGCCGTTTTCCTTCGTCCACTCGGCCAGCGCCGGGATCTCTTCGGTCAGGAAATACTGGTGGCTCATCACCGCCATCGGCACCGTGCGCCCGCCATAGGGCTTGAACCATTCGCCGACGCGCTGCGCGTAGTAACCGGCAGCGTTCACCACCTTTTCGCAGCGGATGTCGCCCTTGGGCGTGTGCACGATCCACTCGCCATTCTCGCGGCTGACGCCCGTGGCAGGGCAGAACCGTTCGATGCGTGCACCCATGTCGCGCGCGCCTTTGGCCAGCGCCTGAGTCAGCTGCGCCGGGTCGATGTCGCCATCGTCCGGATCCCACATGCCGCCCGCAAGCTCGTGCGTTTCCATGAAGGGGTAGGCTTCCTTCATCTCGGCATTGGTCATCATGTGCAGGTCCATGCCCTGATAGCGGCCCATGCTCACGGCCCGCTCGAACTCCATCATCCGTTCCTTGGAATGCGCAAGCCGGATGGAGCCGGTGACGTGGTAGTTCATCGGGTAATCGACCGCATCCGCCAGCCCGGCATAGAGCGACAGCGAATAGCGCTGCATGTTCATCACGGCCCAGGAGGTGCTGAATGACGGGCAGTTGCCCGCCGCGTGCCAGGTGCTGCCTGCGGTCAGTTCGTTCTTTTCCAGCAGGACGCAGTCGGTCCAGCCTGCTTTTGCCAAGTGATACAAGCTCGACGCGCCAACGACGCCGCCGCCAATGATGACCACGCGGGCCGTGCTTGGAAAATCGCTCATGTTCTCTCCCTTTTCCTTTCAGGCGTCTTGGCACCTGTGTGTTTCGTTATGTTCATTCCGTACGACCCATTGCGCCCGGCCAGAGAAGGCAGGCGATCAGGCCAAGGGCGATGCTCCCGAAAAATCCCGCGCCCATTAGGCGCGGCAAACCGTCCAACAGGCTGGCGGCAATCAGCGCGCCGCCCCCGTTCGACACAACGCCCATCCAGATCACGCCCACGGGCCAGTCGCCGTGCCAGTGCTGGCGCAGTCCAAAGCCATACCCGACCAGAAGCGCAGCAATCGCTACACCATAGAGCCGTGCCATCGGTGCCGAGACCTCGGCCCCCATCAGGGTGCTCAGCATATCGGCCGGCAGTGCCAGGAAAGGCACCACCAAAGTCAGGGTCGAGACGGCAACCTTCACCATCAGGATTATCGCCAGCCCCGTCATCACCCAGCCTCAATAGACCGGCGGCGCGATCACCCAGATCGCCACGCAGGTTTCAGCATACGGGTTGGCCCAGCGGAACGGTTCACCACGGATACGGAAACTGTCGCCCGGGTGAATCGTGTAGTGCCGCGCGCCGATGGTCAGGTCCAGCTTGCCAGACAGAACGACGCCGACCTCCTGGGTTGGGCGTGCCACGGTCTCCTGCAGGTGCGCGCCGGGCGCAAAGGTGGAGTGCACCATTTCGAAATCATCGGTCAGATCAGGCGATAGCAGCTCTTCGACCAGCCCCTGCGCCCGTGCGCCGATGGGGCGCCGCGCGCCCGTGCGCACCACATAGCCCGCCTCGTCCGCAGGCGCGGCGTCGTGGCGAAACAGCATGGAGATCGGAACGCCCAGCAGCCCGGCAATCTGGCGCAGGTCGCTGATCGAGGGCTCGCTCAGGTCACGCTCTACCTGACTGAGCCAGCCGACCGACCGGCCAAGGCTTTCTGCCATCCCGGCAAGCGTCAGGCCACGCCCTTTGCGCAGGGCGCGCAGGTCGGCACCCAGCGTCTTTGGCTCCTGAAGGTCGGTTTGCAGCACGCATGCACCCGTGAAAATCAGCGTCAGATTTTCACGGTGCCACAGCGGCGTGAAAAATCAAGCCTGTTTTTCACCAACCGCGCTGAAAACGCGCTGGAGCATCGCGCTCAGGCGGCGCGCGTCTTCCTGCGTGAACGCGTCTGGCTGGTCACTGTCGATGTCAAACACGCCCAAGAGCCGCCCCGCGCCGTTCCAAACCGGCAAGACCAGCTCTGACCGGGTTGAAGAGGCGCAGGCGATGTGGCCCGGAAACGCCTCCACATCCGGCACCAGCTGCACCTCGCCCGTCCGCGCGGCAGCGCCGCACACACCGCGGTCGAACGGAATCACGAGGCACCCATGCCCGCCCTGGTAGGGCCCGATTTTCAGAAGTTGCGGCGCGACGACACGGTAAAAACCGGTCCAGTCAAAGCGGTCATCGGCGTGGTGCACCTCGCAGGCGACCGTGGCCATGAGGGCGATTTCATCATCTTCGCCTGCCGTGAGGGCGTCGATGGTTTGATCGAGGGCGGTCCAGTCCATGCACCGCCCTCTATCATCTGCTTAGCCCTTGCGGAAGCGGATCCAGCCCGGCTCGCCATTGCCGCGCAGGAACAGGAAGAGGCCGCCCGCAAGCAACAGGCCTTGCAACTGCCAGCCGATGAACGGGCCAAAGTAAATCATGACGATCACGCCCGCGACCACGGTTGCGATAGCTAGTCCGCCCAGACGGGTCAGAAGATCGCCCATCCAGTTGCGGATCAGCCCGCCGATGAGAATCGCGGCACCGCCCGCAAGCTCGGCGAAGGTTGCTAGGCCGAAGAGCACCAGCGGCAGGCCGTAGCTTTCGGCTTGCTCGGCAAAGCCGGGAATTTTCATCCAGCCTTGCTGCAGGATGATGATCGCGAGCGGAATGCGGATCACCCAATCTGCCGCGGGGAATCCGGGCGTGCGTTTTGTGTATGTTTCAAGTGTGTCGATTGCAGTCATGTTTGGCTCCAATACCTGAGGGATCACGCGCACTGATCAGTAGGACTACGCACAGGGCGTGCGAATAGATGATCGAAACCGTGCGGTATTCTTCGGTATACGACCGAAGTTTGAGTGCTGCACTGTCAGCAGGCAGATTTATGGCCTTTTACCAGAGCGTTAGGCGCTTCGACGGAATGCCGCACGACGCTGTGACAAACCGCCACAGCCCTCGCATGACGGCTCAGACGCGCTCGATCGCGATGGCGGTGCCCTCCCCGCCGCCGATGCAGATTGCCGCAACGCCGCGCCGCAGCCCACGTTTTTCCAGCGCGTTTAGCAACGTCACCATGATGCGCGCGCCAGACGCCCCAATCGGGTGCCCAAGCGCACAGGCCCCACCGTTCACGTTCACCACGTCATGGCCCAGCCCCATCTCGTGCATGAAGGCCATAGGAACGACAGCGAAGGCCTCGTTCACCTCCCACAGGTCGACGTCTTCTTTTGTCCACCCGATCCGGTCCAGCACCTTTTGCGTGGCGGGCACGGGGGCCGTGGTGAACAGGCCCGGCGCCTGCGCGTGGCTGGCATGGCCGACAATACGGGCGCGCACGGTCAGGCCCTGCGCCTCGGCGGCCTCTGCACTGGCGAGGACGAGCGCGGCCGCACCGTCAGAGATGGACGAGGAATTTGCGGCTGTTACGGTGCCATCCTTGCGAAAGGCCGGCTTTAGCTGCGGGATCTTGTCAGGGCGCGCATTGCCGGGTTGTTCATCGACCGCGACCGTGACGGGCCCTTTGCGCGCTGCGATCTCGATCGGCACGATCTCCTGATCGAAGGACGCGTCGCTCTCAGCCCGCTGCGCCCGGGACAGCGATTCGAGCGCGTAGGCATCCTGCGCCTCGCGGGTGAACTGGAACGCTTCGGCGCAGTCTTCGGCAAAGGTGCCCATGAGGCGCCCCTTGTCGTAGGCGTCTTCAAGCCCGTCGAGGAACATGTGATCGACCGCTGCGCTGTGGCCCAGCCGCGCGCCGCCGCGCATGTTGGGCAGCAAGTACGGCGCACCCGACATGCTTTCCATGCCGCCAGCGACCATCGTCTCCGCATGGCCCAGCGCGATCTGGTCAAAGGCCATCATCGCCGCCTTCATGCCCGATCCGCACATCTTGTTCAGCGTGGTCGCCGGGACGTCCTCGCCCAGACCTGCGGCAAAACCGGCCTGCCGTGCGGGCGCCTGGCCCTGCCCTGCAGGCAGCACACAGCCCATCAGCACCTCGTCCACCGTTTGGGTGCCTGCACGCGCCAAGGCCTCACCAATTGCCGCGCCGCCCAGCTCTGCCGCCGTCATGCCCGACAACGCCCCCTGAAACCCGCCCATTGGCGTGCGGACCGCGCCCGCGATGATGACCTCTTTCATGGCTATTCCTTTCCTGCATTTCGGCAACGTCTTGGTAACTCTTGCGGCGTAATCATGACGCAAACAGCGCCATAAAGGGAAGCAGAGTGATGGAATTGTCCAGCCACACGAGCGAGGGGATGCGTATCATCACCGTGCCCGACGCACGCATTGATGCCGCAGTCGCAATTGAATTCAAGGATGCCATGCGCGGCATGATCGAAGATGCGCCCGAAAGGCTTGTCCTTGATCTGGGGCATGTGAACTTCATCGACTCCAGCGGTCTTGGCGCGATTGTCGCCAGCATGAAGATGCTGAACGGGGAACGCTCGCTTGCACTTGCGGCCATGACGCCGACTGTCGCCAAGGTGTTCAAACTGACGCGCATGGATACCGTTTTCGACATTTACGAAACCGTAGATCTGGCCAAGTTCGACGTAGCGAGCTGATGAGGATGAGGGTTATCGATATGGAACGCGACACCTATTTACCCCCAGTCCGGGTCTCCGTGCAAAGTGGCCTCGACGCGCCCCGGACTGCGCTGAGCCAGCTTCTTGAAGATCTCAGCGCCTTGAAGCTTGACGTCGAAGAAGCCGGAACGCTTGAGCTTGTCGTCGCTGAGGCGCTCAACAATATCTGTGAACACGCGTATTCCGGCAAGGAACGGGTTGGCCCGATCGACATATTGTGCAGACACGGCGCTGATGGTCTTCACATCGCGATCGAAGATGAGGGCAATCCAATGCCGGACGGCAAGACACCGCTAGGCATGCCAGCCAATGTGGACACAGACATGGAAGACCTTCCCGAAGGTGGCTTTGGCTGGTTCCTGATCCGCGATCTGGCCAAGGACATCCAGTACGAACGCAAGGGGCCGCGCAATCACCTGAGCTTGCGCGTGGCCGTCGGCCTGCATCCCGCCGCGTAGCAGATACCCGGATGCGCCCAAAAAAGCAGCGCGATGGTCAGCGATGATGCGCGGGTTGAGCGTTGTATGAGGCAGCACTCCTACGACGCGCGACGAAATCACCAAACCGCCGCGCATGCTCCACAGTCTTGCCTTGATTGGCCAGCATACCCTGCCCTGTAGCTGCTAATGGCTTCCCTCGGTGCCGCGTTAATTTGCCCCCACCCAGTGCGCGGCACCGAGGATCTTCGCCACCGTCAAACGGCAAAGCTCAGTCCAATGGCCTGATGGCTCCCTCTCGTTCATATTGGTTTCGACCACGTCGTCCCGCTCGCGCAACTGCCTGAACGCGCCGTGCGGATGGACACCCCGTCCCCTCCGGTCTATCTGCCATGGCCACATTAGGGGAGGACACCAACATGCGCGACTTTCATTTGCCTGGCCGTTCGGCGACCTACGCAACCAACGGAATGTGCGCGACCTCCCACCCTTTGGCCGCATCGACTGCGGTCGATATGATGCGCCGGGGGGGCAGCGCAATGGATGCAGCTATCGCAGGAGCCGTGCTCTTGGGTATTTGCGAGCCGCAGATGACCGGGATCGGAGGGGATCTTTTTGCGCTGATCTCTCCTGCAGGTAGCAATGAAATCTTGGCACTTAACGGGTCAGGGCGTGCGCCTGCGGGGCTTGATGCAGAGGCGATCAGGGCCGCAGGCTTTGACAAGATGCCGTTGCACCACCCGCACGCGGTGACCGTCCCGGGTGCGATTGATGCGTTCTGCACCCTGTCGGAACGCTACGGTCGGCTCGGCCTAGATGCGATACTTGCACCGGCGATACACTATGCCGATGCTGGCGTACCGGTTGCGCCGCGCGTCGCCTTTGACTGGGTAAATGACGCCGGGACCCTGCAAGGTGGTGCCCGCGACCTGTTCCTGAAAGACGGCAAAGCGCTCCGCACCGGGGAGGTCTTTGCAGCGCCGGGACAAGCTGAGGTTCTTCGGCGCGTTGCAAAAGACGGGCGGGACGCGTTCTACACCGGGGAAGTGGCCGAAGACATGGTCCGCGCGCTGCAGGCCCTCGGCGGCACGCACACGCTGGGCGACTTTGCCGCGACGAAGTGCACCGATACGACACCAATTTCCGGCAGCTACAAATCAGCCGACATTGTCGAGCATCCGCCGAACGGCCAAGGCGCAGCCGCACTGCTTCTGCTCAACATTCTCAAGCACTTCGACATTGCTGCAATGGATCCTTTGGGGGCTGACCGCGTGCATATCGAAGCCGAAGCCACCAAACTGGCCTATGATGCGCGTGACCGTTTTCTAGCGGATCCGGATCACACCGCGCGGCTTGACCATATGCTGAGCGATGAGACCGCAGCGCGCCTCGCCGCGCTGATCGATCCGGCCAAAGCCATGCCGAGCCCGGCAGCGCTGTCTGAAGCGGTGCACAAGGACACGATCTATATCACCTGCGTGGATAAAGATGGCATGGCTGTGTCATTGATCTACTCGATCTTTCACGGTTTCGGATCAGGCATTGCATCGGACAAATTCGGCATCCTGTTCCAGAACCGCGGCGCGGGCTTTACCCTGACGCCGGGCCACCCGAACGAGGCCGGACCGGGCAAGCGCCCGATGCATACGATCATTCCCGGAATGGTGCGCGAGGCGGGCGTTCCGACGATTCCCTTTGGCGTGATGGGCGGCGCCTATCAGTGCACCGGCCACGCGCGGTTTGCCTCCAACCTTGTCGATTTCGACATGGGGCTGCAGGCCGCGCTGGATGCCCCGCGCGCGTTTTCCGACGCGGGAGTGCTGAAGGTCGAACGCGGCTATTCGGACGCCGTGCGCGCGGACCTCGCGGCGCGGGGGCACAAGGTCGAGGTGCCGGACACCGCGATTGGCGGCGCGCAGGCGATCCGCATTCGCAAGGATGGCGTGCTGGAAGGCGCGTCGGACCCGCGCAAGGACGGCTGCGCGCTGGGCTACTAGTTCAGTTGGAAATGCAGCGGGTAGGACCCGTCTTCGAACGCGCCGAAAAGATCGGGGATATCCGGGTGATCGACCGGCTCGCCCGAGTAGTCGGCGATCAGGTTCTGCTCTGACACATAGGCCACATAATAGCTCTGATCATTCTCGGCGAGCAGGTGATAAAAGGGCTGCTCCTTGGCCGGGCGCGCCTCTTCGGGAATCGCCTCGTACCATTCTTCGGTGTTCGCAAACTCCGGGTCGACGTCAAAAATGACGCCCCGAAACGGGTGCTTGCGGTGTCGTACCACCTGACCAAGGTTGTATTTTGCGCGTTGCTTCATCATCGTTTTTCGCCCCTACCGGCGGTGTGTAACGTGTTCAATGCCCAATTGTCGACTCGCGGGTCGGAAACAGTCTGTAAACCACGCGCATTCGACGAAAATAAGCGGGGCATTGCCAGCATCGCAATAGCGTGCGCGCAATCGTGATTCCACTGACCGGAAAATCAGGGTAACGTGCAGAAAAAACAAAAGCGAGTGAGGCAGATGAGCAGACCCCTTCGCGCCCTGATCTTGTTGTTGGTGCTGGCGTCCTGTGGCGGCGGGCACGGATCAGCGCCGCGCAATCTAGACAATGCGTGCAGCCTGCTGCGCGAGCGCCCCGAATATGTCCGCGCCTTCAAGGCGACCGAACGGCGGTGGGGCGTGCCCGTGCATGTGCAGATGGCCACGATCTACCAGGAAAGCCGGTTCGTATCCGATGCGCGCACGCCGTTCCGCTATGTGGCGGGCGTGATCCCGATGGGCCGGCAATCCAGCGCGTTTGGCTATTCGCAGGCGCTGGACGGCACGTGGGAGGAATACCAGGCCGAAACCGGCGCCCGCGGACGGCGGGACAACATCCGCAACGCGACCGACTTTATGGGCTGGTACATGAACAAGAGCCGCGCCAAGAACGGCATCCCCCTGTCAGACGCGCGCAACCAGTACCTAGCCTATCACGACGGGCACACCGGCTATGCGCGCGGGACCTACAAACGCAAAGCGTGGCTGTTACGCGTGGCCGGAGAGGTCGACGCCCGTTCGGCCATGTATGCGCGGCAGCTGAGCGGGTGCCGGGTACGGGGGTTGTAGGGCTCCAAGCCGCGCAAGAGCCGGGCCGTGGATCGGCGTGCCGGACGCCGTTCCCTAGGCACTTTATGGCTGCTGTGTCCTCGTCGCTCGGCGGTTGCGCGTGCGGCAACCAAAGAGCCGGGCCGTGGGAGGGCCCGGCTCTGGCGCGGTGCCTTCGGCTTGATTCCGCGCCGAAGGCCGCCGATTACCGCGAAGGCCCCTGCGCGGGCGAGCCGACGTCGAACAACCGGTTTGGCAGGCTCCCGCCTGTCTCAAGATCGCGGAGAACAACGGTAGACTGTCCACCGCCGGAATCGCTGATCACCCACTGGCGCAATTGCACCGGATTTCCGGTGAACTTCATCTGGATGTTGCCGTATTCCGGGTTGTCCGGGTCCTGTGCGGTCACAACCGTAGCCGTGCCGTCAAATTCATGCCCCGTCACCATGCGCGCGCGGCCCAGATCGACACGTTCCGCCAATATGATTGACAGCGGCGTGCGGCGCAGCGGGTAGCTCTCTGGCGGCTCGTTGGATTTTGGATCAACAATGACAACAGTGTTGCTGCCAGCAACCACCAAGGGGCTGTCCGGTCCGTCATATTCAAAACGGACGCGTCCGGGTCGCTTGATATAGATCCGCCCGTTGCTGATGGATCCGTCACCGTTGATTTGGGTAAAGGTTCCCTCGGCGGTTTTCATATCATTCAGATAAGCGGAGATATCGGCCAACGGCAGCTTGTCGGCTGCAGCCGGAGCCGCCAGCGTTACGGCCAGTGCCAAAGAGCTCAGGAATGCGCGCATGTACCTCGTTCCACGTATTGCGATCGCCCGACACATAAGCGCAGCGCAACTGATATGCGATAGCGGCCAGCGGCGCGCCGCTTACGACAGTAGTGTTACCGCGGCGCGCCTTGCCACTTTAGCCGTCACTGCAGCACGACCTTCCATCTTCGCCGTTACTGCGGCTCGGGCACCAGCACGTCACGCTTGCCCACATGGTTGGCAGGGCTGACCACGCCCTGATCCTCCATCTGTTCGACCAATCGCGCGGCCTTGTTGTAGCCGATCGCAAGTTTGCGCTGGATGTAGGAGGTGGAACATTTGCGGTCATTGATCACGATGGCCACGGCCTGATCGTACAGCGCGTCCTCGCCATCGGT
>JBCBCP010000027.1:0-40843 GCA_038530575.1 Pseudomonadota bacterium | reverse complement strand
GGCTCCCAACGGTCGGTGACGGTCATGGTGCCGAGGATCACGCCTTCCTGGTCGCGCAGGGCAATGTCCTGGCCGATCTCGAGGCTGTTTGCGAACTCTTCGGAGACGTCCAGCGTGATGGGCATGGGCCACAGCTCACCCGTCGACAAGCGCATGTTCTCGACCACGCCGTTATAGTCTTCCTCGGTCAGGAAGCCCTTGAGCGGGTTGAAGCCGCCGTTCATCAGCAGCTCCAGATCGCAGATCTGGCGCGGGGTCAGGTCGTGGCTGACGAGGTCCGCCGCCTCGACCTTGAGCTTTTGGGCGCTGTCGTAGCTGACATACAGCTCGGGGATCGGCGCGAGGTTATTTTGCATGAGGGAACTCCTGTACTTGAGGGGGACGAGGTCGCCGACCGAGCCTGTCAGCTCTGCGTGCAGCGCCGCGTATTCTGCGAATTTTGCGGAAAGGAAGGTGTCGATCAGCCGATCATGGGCTGCGCGCCCTTCCGGGGTGAGGGCATAGGCGACGCGGCTGCGGCGGTCCGGGCCTGCGCGGTCGGTCTGGGTGATGAGGCCCGCCATCTGCGCGCCGCGCAAGTAGCCATTCAGCCGCCCAAGCGAGATCCCAAGCGCCGCTGCCATCGTGCGCTGGGATGCGCCTAGATCACGGTCGACCTGACGAAGCAGGCGAAACAGATCGCCATCCTCTGGCAGGGCTGGGGTTGCGGGTAGGGCTGTCACGGGTCCGTCATCTATTTGTTCACGGATGAACATATAGGTTTGGATGTATGTTCAGTCTAGAACATATTTGGAAACACAGTGTCGCAGGCTTTGCCGCGCTGGCCAAGCCGTAGCACCGGCGCAATACTGCCCCAATGACGCCCATGGATACCGACATTGATTACGACGCGCGAGGCAAGCAGGCGGGCTATCTGCGGCTGCACCATTCGGTGACCCGATCTGCCTATGGCTGGCTGCCCATTCCGATCACGGTGATTTCAGGCGCACCCGGACCCACACTGGTGATAACGGCCGGGGTCCATGGGGACGAATACGAAGGGCAGATCGCGGTGTCTGAGCTGGCCGCATCGCTGCGCCCTGAGGACATCCGGGGCCGCCTTATCCTGCTTCCCATGGTCAACTTTCCCGCAGCAGAGGCGGGGCAGCGGGTGTCGCCGCTCGATGGTGGGAACCTCAACCGGCTTTACCCTGGTGATGCCCGCGGCGGCCCCTCTGAGGTCATTGCGCATTATCATGAGGAGGTGATCTTGCCGCTGGCTGATTACGCAGTGGATCTGCACTCGGGGGGGACATCGCTTGACTACCCGGCGACCCTGCTACGGGGGCCGGGGCACTCACCCGGCGAAGAGGCGGGGCTGCGCCTGCTGACGGAGGCTTTTGACCTGCCCTATGCTTGGCTCTTTACAGGCGGCGGGGGGCGGGGCAGCACCGCGCACACGGCGATGGGGGCCGCAAACCGCAAGGGCGTGGTGAATGTCATGGCCGAGCTGGGGGGCGGCAACCGGGTCACACCGGATATTCTGGAGATGACGCGCCGCGGGCTGCGCCGCATCCTGCACGCGCTGGGCATGTTGCCGGATTATGTGCCGGATGCCGCGCGGGGCACCCGGATGCTGCACGCTGCCGGTCTGATCGCAGCGCCCGATGCGGGCCTGTTCGAACCGCTTGTCGGGATTGGCGCACCTGCCTCCGCCGGGGCACGCGTCGGCCGGCTCCACCATCCAGAAACACCGGGCCGCGCTGCGGAGGATGTGCTGTCGCCTTATGACGGCATTGTGCTGGCCGCGCGCGCGATGGCGCAGGCCCGGCGGGGCGATGCGCTGTTCCAGATCGCGGTTGATGTGCCCGGATAGCGACCGGTTAGCGCTCTGTTAACGCCCGTGCAGCACCACCGGAAGCCCGCCTTTGGGCTGCGCAATCGGCACCCGGGCCCATGTCACGGGACGGTCCGACGCCAGGGACAGTCGCGACCGGCGCATGAGCAACGCGGTGAACAGTTTGACCTGAAGCGTCGCAAAATGCAGGCCGATGCACTTGTGCGCGCCGCCGCCAAAGGGCGCCCAGGCATATTTGTGGCTCCGGTCCTCGTGCCGGCCGGGCGCGAAGCGGTCCGGGTCAAAGCGGTCCGGGGCGGTCCAATGGGCCGGATCGATCTGCACCAGACCGGGCAGGGCGCTGACTTGTGTGCCCGCGGGAAAGCTGTGGCCCTGCCAGTCGAACGCCCGGGTCGCACGGCGCGGGATAAAGGCAAGGGGCGGCAGCAGGCGCAGGGCCTCGCGAAAGACGCGGTCCGTCACCTCCAGCCGCGCCAGTGCCGCGTCGTCCAAGCGCCCGGCGCCAAGCGCGTCGACCTCCGCGCGCACCGCCTCTTGCCATTCGGGGTAGGTGGCAAGCGCCCAGGCCACTTTGGTCAGGCTGGAGGCGGTCGTGTCGTGGGCGGCCATCATCAGAAAGTTGAAGTGGTCGGTGATCTCTTCCGGGGTCCAGCCGCGGCCGTCCTCATCCTCGGCCACGCACATCTGGGAAAAGAAGTCCGGGCCGGGGTTGGCTTTGCGCTCGGGGATCATCGCGGCAAAGGTTTCTATCAGGTAGCGCCGCGCGTTCAGCCCCCGCCGCATCGCCGTGCCGGGCAAGGGGCGGCGGATGGGGGCGATGGACGCGGCGACCTCGGCGGCGAAGGCCGCGTTCAGGGGCGCGCTGCGCGGATCGTCCAGCGGCAGGCCCATAAAGACTTGCGCGCCCATCTGCAGGGTCAGGCGCTTGATCGCCGGAAAGAAGGCAAAAGGCTGGTTCAGGGGCCAGGCGTGCAGCAACTGCTCCAGCGCTGCCTCCATCGACACGCGGTACGCGTCGAGTGCAGGCTTGCGAAAGGCGGTCTGCATGATGCGCCGGTGGGTGCGGTGGTCGGCGCCGTCGCGCAGCATTAGGCCCCCCGGAAAAAGGCCGTGCAGCATATCCCAGCCGTTGTAGCTGGAAAAAAGACCGCTGGTGTCGCCAAGAATGAATTCGAGCGCATCGGCTCCGCCAAGCGTAACCCGCCATGCCCCCAGCAAGTTTACTTTATAGACGGCCCCCAGCTGCGCTCGAGACCGTTGGTGCAACCCGTAAGGGTCACGCAGAAAGTCGAGCGTATGGCCCACCAGCGGCTTGGTTGGCAGGTGCGGGACATGCGCCAGCGCGGTCATGCCGGGATGGGTGCGTCTGTGGCCCGACGAACAGGCAGGGCTCGAAGCGGCTCCGCCACGCCGCGCAGTTCCAGCGCTGTGAGATTGAGGTCGTCAAGGTCGATGCCCGCGGCCTCGAGAACTGCGGCGGAGGTGATCAGTTCGACCCCCATCGGCTTGGTCTGGCCCTCCAGTCGGCTGGCGGTGTTCACGGCGTCGCCAATCAGCGTCCGGGGGGCGTTGCCTTGTGCGCCTATCTCGCCCAGCACAACGTCGCCAAGGTGCAGGCCGATGCCGATGCCCACCGGCGCGCCGCCCTCTGCCGCAAGGCTGTCGTTGAAGCGGGCGAGCGCCTCTCCAATCGCGCGGGCAGCGGACAGTCCCGCGCGCGCGCTGCTTTTGGTGTCTTCGGTCTCAAACACGGCGAGCAGCCCGTCGCCGAGGTACTTGTCGACTGTGCCGCCCTGGGCGGTGATGGCGGGTACAATCGCGTCGAAAAAGCGATTGAGCAGGAAAACAACATCGTACGGCAATTGCCCCGCGGTACGGGCCGTGAACCCCCGCATGTCGAGAAAGAGGATCGCAAGGCTGCGTTCCATGCCTTGGCTGGCATGGGCCCGCGACTTGCCCTGACCCGGCAGAAATACGCGGGAGACCGTGATTGGCGCGTCGGGCTTGATCTGGCAGGCGAGGCGTTGCCCAGGCGCGGCGCCGACAGCCTCAAGGCTTTTGGCTTCTGTCGCATCTGGCTCGGGCAGGGTGTGGGCACCAGCATGGATGCGCACCCGGCATGTCGTGCAGCGTCCGCGCCCGCCGCACAGCGACGTGTGCGGCACGCCCGCGGTGCGCGACATCTCCAGCAGGGTCATGCCGCGCGGCGCGCTGATCTGTGGGCCGTCTTCGAACACGATAGACACGGTCGACTGGGCGGCCGCCACGCGCCGCATGACATGAAGCAGCAGCGCGGTTCCCAGCACACCCAGAAAGATATAAAGCGCGGTGCGGTCCAACATGGCCAGTGCGGCAAAGGCGTCTGCCCCAGGAAAGTTGGCGGTCTCAAAATGCGCGGCCCGCACGCTGGGGTCGGTGTAGGCGGCGGCGAGCCGCTGGCCTGCTGCCTCGAACCCCGCCAAGGCTAGGGCTGGTACAAGGACAGCTGCGCCCAACAGGGCTGGCGCGGCGCGGCGGTACCAGCGCTGACCCCGCAACCAGTAGTGCAAGCCGAGGCATCCGTGACCCCAAACGATCAGCAAGAGCGCTGCTTGCAGCCAGCCGTCCCGCGTACCCCATATCAGATTCACAATATAGGCCATGGTGTCGTTTGTTGCGAACTGCTCGTGCGATCCGCGTGTATAAATGATGTGCGTTGCAAGCAGCACCGGGATCGTGAATCCGAGCACGTATTGAAGCGCTTCACCTGCCGGCATTTTGAGGCTGCGCCGCTGGATCAGCCGCGCAAGGGCGAGCGCCGCATGCATCGCAAGTGCGCCGTAAAGCAGGGCCGTACCAACACCCGACCGGGTCACGGCAAGCCGCGCGTCCTGTGCCGCCTGCATTGCTGCGCCGGAGTGGATTCCCGCGGCAATGTTGAGAAAGTGCGCGGCTGCATAGACCATCAGAACAAGGCCCGACACAACGCGCAAACGCGTGGTCCAATCGCCGCGCCAAAGTTCGCTCATGAAACCTCCGCTTTTGTGGTAAAAGCGTGCCGCGCGGGCCGGGCGGGGTCAATCCTTGAAGGATTGACGGGCCGCGATCCTTCAAAGGATCGCCCGCGCCGGAGGGTCACCGTGCCTTGCCGCGCCATCGCAGCGACTGCCGGTTCAGGGCGGCCAGGTCGGCGCGCGCCGCGATGATATCTTCGGACAGCGCCACCGCGCGGGCGGCCTGATCCTCTGTCAGATGCTTGTAGGCCGGCCGCGCGATATGGTCGTACCAGACACCGCCGGCCACATGGTCGAGCACGATGCGCTGAAAGCAATGGTCGTTGACAACGGGCCAGCCGCGGGCGCGGGCCATGTCCGGCATGACGCGGCCCGTCAGATGGCGATAGCGCTCTACGTCCCTGATCACTCTGCCGCGGCGGGTGCGGCTTCGATCTCGTGCTCGGCGAGGAAGCGTTCAGCCTCCAGCGCGGCCTGACACCCCATGCCCGCCGAGGTGATCGCCTGGCGGTACTGCCAGTCGGTAATGTCGCCTGCGGCAAACACGCCCGGGATGGAGGTTTCGGTGCTGTCCGGTTTGGTCACCACGTAGCCGCCCATGTGGGTCTCAAGCGTGTCCTTGACCAGCTCGTTCGCGGGCGCGTGGCCGATGGCGACAAAGACGCCTTTGGCCGGGATATCGGTGATCTCGCCGGTCTTGGTGTGCTTGACCTTCACGCCTTCGACGCCCAGCGGGCTGTCGGTGCCATATACTTCCTCAAGCTGGTGGAACCACAGCGTTTCGATCTTGGGGTGCTTGAACAGCCGGTCCTGCAGGATCTTTTCCGCGCGCAGCTCGTCCCGGCGATGGATCAGCGTGACCTTGGAGGCGAAGTTGGTCAGGAACAGCGCCTCTTCCACGGCGGTGTTGCCGCCGCCGATCACAACGATTTCCTGACCGCGGTAGAAAAAGCCGTCGCAAGTCGCGCAGGCCGACACGCCAAAACCCTTGAACTTCTCTTCGGAGGCCAGGCCCAGCCACTTGGCCCGCGCACCGGTGGCAAGAATGACGCTGTCGGCGATATAGACCGTACCGCTGTCCGATTGCGCGACGAAGGGGCGCTTCGTCCAATCGACGGAGGTGATGATGTCGCCGATGATCTCGGTGCCCATCGCCTTTGCATGGTCCTGCATGCGGATCATCAGGTCGGGGCCCTGCACTTCGGTGTCACCGGGCCAGTTTTCGACCTCTGTGGTGGTGGTCAGCTGCCCGCCCGGTTCGATCCCTTGCACAAGGATCGGGTTCAGCATGGCGCGGCTGGCATAGACGCCGGCGGTGTAGCCCGCGGGGCCGGAGCCGATGATCAGGACTTTGGTGCGCTTTGTGTCGGACATGGGTTTGGCCCCCTTTGGCGTTGCAGCATGTCCGATATAGACCGCCCGCCGCGCGCCCGAAACCCCCGAGCGTTCACAGCTTTGCATACCGGGATTGCTCGATGTTTTTGCGGTTGCAGCGAAAGATAATGTCGCTCACGCGAAATATTATTGCGCGCGGCGGCGGCGCTGCTATAAGAAACGCAAATCAGGGAGGCAGCGTTGGCAAGTACGCGACTCGATCCAATCGACAGGAAAATCCTGGCCGAATTGCAGGCCGATGGCCGCATGACCAATGTAGAGCTGGCCAAGCGCGTGGGCATTTCCGCCCCGCCCTGTCTGCGCCGGGTGCGCAGCCTCGAAGAGGCGGGGCTGATTAAGGGCTACCACGCAGAGGTTGACGCGCGCGAGCTCGGCTTTGAGGTGCAGGTCTTCGCCATGGTGGGCCTGGCCAGTCAGGCGGAGGCTGACCTGAGCGCGTTTGAAGACATGTGCCGGTCCTGGCCGCTGGTGCGCGAGTGCCACATGCTCAATGGCGAGGTGGATTTCATCATCAAATGCGTGGCGCCCGACCTCAGCTCGTTTCAGTCCTTCTTGACAGGCGCGCTGCTGACCACGCCCAATGTGGCCAGCGTCAAGACCTCATTGGTGATCCGCGGTGCCAAGGATGAACCCGGCGTGCCGTTCGACGTGCTCGAAGAACGGCTGGAGCGCAGCGCCTAGGCCGCGTTCATGTCGGCCATTTCCGGAGCCCGTGGATGTGCCAGCGGGCCGAAGTCGGTTGCATGGGCGATACGCGGAAAGAGGGACAGGTAAAGGTCCCGGATATGGTGCGGAACCTGCCGCAGCGCAGCGGTGCCGGGGTGCAGGGTTTCCACTTCAAGCCCGTCGGCGATGACGGCGGCGTGCCGTGTCAGGCACAGATGGAACAGGCGCACCGGCGTGGGCGGCACAACCTCGATCACGTTTACACCGTCGACAAATTCGCCGATCGGCGTCAGCATTCGCTGACCTGCTGCCGCTCCGGCGAGGCGATGCGGTGTCTGCAGCACGCGGGCCGAAGGGCCAAGCGTCAGGTAAGAGCCGGGACGGTTCATGCCAAAGCTGTCGGCCATGATGCGGATCAGCGGCATGCGGCGCCCGGCGTCGGCAGGTACAAAGCTGGACGCCGCGAGCCAGACGACTTGCGCCGTGTCGCCCTGGCTGGTGCGCAGCCAATCACCGGGCTGCAGATCTTCGATGGCGATCGGTCCCTCGCGACCTTCAAGCACGGTGCCGCGTCCAAAGGCGGAGAATGCGTTTTCAAAAAGGGGTAGGGCGGGAACCTTGTTTTGCGTGATCAGGCGCGATCCATCCATCCGCAGTGCGGCGATTTCAAGAACAAGAGAGGCGGCGAGCGAGCCGGGGCGCGCGCGCAGGTTTGGTGAGGGCAGCATCAAAAGAACCTTCTGGCAGCGTCCTTGCACATCGGCCCCCACCGATACGTGCACAAAAACGGGTTTCGTCATCTCGTCTAAAACCGAAATGCCTGCCCTTGGCTCTTATTGTCAAAAAAGGATGAACATTGGCATCCTGCCCGGCGTCAATGCGCCTTGGTTTGTGTCATTGTTGACGGCGCTTTGCACACACCGCCACATTTGCCTGCAAGTGCGCGCGAATCGGCCCTTTAATCAGGCGGACTTGCGGAGGTCCTTGGCTGCGCGCTTTGCGATGAAGGCGGCCCGGCGGCTGCCCCGGGTCCATGGAAGCTGCGTCTGCGTTTCGGACGCGGTCCGGATCGCTGATTTGATGAACTTGGTTTTCATGATGCCTGTCTGCCCGTTGATTAGTTTGTTGATCACAAACTGGCCGGGCAATCGGGCGCGATCAGGGCACGTCCGGGCCAATTGGATGAAAGAGTAGGGCGAATTTGGAACAAATGCGGCAGGTCTGCCGCAATTGTTTACAGCGTAATCGCCGCGATCAGACGGCCGTAGTCGGCCTCTTGCGCGTGAACCGACCGGCGGTAAGAGAAAAACCGCGCCGGGTCCGAATAGGTGCAGTGGCGTGTCCATTCCGCGTGGCGGACGCCTCGCGCACGCAAGCGGGCCAGCCCATAACCCGCCAGATCGTACAACATTCGATCGCCGGTTCCGCCCGCGAAAAAGCGCTCGGTCTCCGGGTCGGCCGCGGCGTGAGTCTCAAAGAACTCCGGACCGACTTCATAGGCGCGCTGGCTGATCGCGGGGCCGATCACCGCGGTGATATTTGCCGCCTTTGCGCCCTGCGTCTCCATCGCGTCGACTGTAGCTTCCAGCACGCCGTCCAGCGTGCCGCGCCAGCCCGCATGTGCCGCACCAATCACCCCTGCGCCCGGATCTGAAAAGAGCACCGGCATGCAGTCCGCAGTCAGGATCGACAGGGCGAGGCCCGGGGTCGAAGTGACGATTGCGTCGGCTTTGGGCTTGGTGTCGAAAGATTTGACAACATGTAAAGCCGTCGCCGAATGGATCTGATGCACGCCAGTCAGTGCATCCGCAGCTACACCCATCGCGCTCGCAACGCGGGCGCGGTTGATCGCGACGATCTCGGCCTGATCAGAACTACCTGTGCCGCAGTTGAGCCCCTCAAACACACCAGATGACGCGCCCCCCGCACGTCCGAAAAACCCATGGCGTACGGGCGAAAGGGCGTCTGCGGTAATGATATCGAGGCTCATGCGGTACATCCCGGAGGCGGCGCCGTGCCGGGGGGGTGCAGCGCCAGGACTTTAAAGAGGTTCCCCATTTCGTCCGGGTGCGTCAACCGCCGATGTGCGGCGATGTGCGCCTCCTGCGCGCTGCCGGTCAGGCGCGTTGCCAAGGCCTGCGCCCGCGCCGTGATTCCAAGCCGTTCTAGAAAGACGCCCTGCGGGATCAAACGGCTGTGCGTGGCGGGGGCGGCGGCGCGGGCCAGCGCCTCGAAGTCCACATGAGCCGTCAGGTCGGCGGTGCCGGGGGTGTCCAGCGGGTCCACCTTTGTGTTCGCGCGGACCGCCTGCAGCGTATCGCCCAGGCTGCGCCAGTCGCCGTAATCGATAATCAGCGCGGCGCCGCCCTTGGCCGCAATGCGCGTGGCGAGAGCTTGCACGATGGGCGCGGCGGACGGGCAGTCTTCGACAAGATCACCCTCTGCCGTGTCCTCCAACCGGTGGGCGAGAGCCGGTTGCGGCTGTGCCTGTGCGAGGCCGAAATGCAAAGCATCACCGGACAGCCCGATCACCCGTTCGCGCCAGCGGCTGCCGTCGCGCAGGAACTGGCGAATGGGCAAGGCGTCGAAAAATTCATTTGCGATGGCAAAGAGCGGCCGGTCGGGAAGCTGATCCGCAGTGTCGTGCCAGTGCGCCGCGTGGGCGGCCAGCGTTTTGGCCTGCACCGCACGCAGGGTTGGCGAGGCCTCGACCAGGTGCACCCGAGACGCCTCGACAAAGCCGGGCACGCGGGCGGCCGCGCGCAGGGCGTCGGCCATCAGTGTGCCGCGCCCTGGGCCAAGCTCGGCCAGGGTGAAGGGCGCAGGCTGCCCTTGATCCAGCCATGTTTGTGCGAGGGTGAGGCCTATGAGTTCGCCAAACATCTGGCTGATTTCCGGCGCTGTGGTGAAGTCGGCCCCGAGCGGATCGCGAGTTGTGTAGTAGCCATGCGCGGGGTGCAGCAACGCCTCGGCCATATACTCAGCAACCGTCATGGGGCCGGTCTGCGCGATGCGGGCCTTGAGGAGGTCGCCGAGGCTCACGCGGGCGCTGGGGCGCGCCGTGCGCGGGCGATCAGATAAAGACCAAGCGCGATCATGGGCAGGCAAAGGAGCTGCCCCATAGTCAACCCATAGCCGCCCACGTGCCACGCAAGGCCCAGCGGGTTGCCGGGCGTGATGAACTGCGCGTCGGGCTGGCGGACAAATTCCACGGCAAAGCGCGCGGCCCCGTAGCCTATAAAGAACGTGCCGGCGACCAGCCCGGGCCGTTTGAGGGAGCCGCGCCGCCAAACCATCCAGACAAGGACCGCGCCGAGGATGAGCCCTTCAAGCGCCGCTTCGTAGAGCTGTGAAGGGTGCCGCGCGCACAGCCCGCTGAGCTGTCCGCAGGCCTGCGCGGCCTGACCGGGAAACACCACGCCCCAAGGCACTTCCGTCGGTCGGCCCCACAGCTCGGCATTGATGAAATTGGCCACCCTGCCAAGCAGCAGGCCCGGGGGAACCCCCAGAACGATGGTGTCTGCCGCACTCAGCTTGCGGATGTCGCGGCGGAGCGTGTAGATCCACGCCGCCAGAACAACGCCCAGAAGCCCGCCGTGAAAGGCCATGCCGCCCTGCCAAATCATGAATATCTCGCCGGGGTTCTGCAGGTAATAGGCCGGTTGGTAGAAGAGCACGTAGCCCAGCCGCCCGCCAAGAATGACGCCAATAATCACCCAAGTCAGCAGGTCCTCGATTTGCGGCGGGGTCATGACGGGGGTGCGATTTGGCCACAGGGCGGGCCGTTTGACCGCAATCACCACGATCCGCCAGCCGATCACGATGCCCACGATGTAGGCCAAGGCATACCAGCGCAGGGCAAAATCCATCCCGAACAAGGTGATCGTAAAGATCTCGGGCGAGATGTTCGGGAAAGGCAGGGCAAGTTTCATGGCGCTTTAGTGCCGGGGGCGCATCGGCGGGTCAACCTTGCGTCTGGGCGTTGAGGCGCCATATAGACAGCGTGCATGACAAGGAGATTGCAATGCAGGCCCGTGGCAAGATTTTCGACGACATCTCTCAGTTGATGACAAACGCGATGGGCGTGGCCCAGGGCGCCCGCGAAGAGGCGGAGACCGCGATGAAGTCGCTGGTGGACCGCTGGCTGGCGGACCGCGATTTCGTGACCCGCGAAGAGTTCGACGCGGTGCGCGCGATGGCCCAGAAGGCCCGTGAGGAGAACGAGGCGCTGAAGGCTCGCCTGGACGCGCTCGAAGGCAAGTGATCCAAATGAGGCGCTGACGCGCCACGCCATCTTTTGTGGGCGCTCCGTGTCTGGCGGGGCGCTTTTTTGCATTGGTCGCGGCGCTGTGCGCGGCGCGGTTCGTCTCACATCGTATCCCCAGCTTCGTTTCAAAGTGTGCCAGAACCGGTTTGTGGAGCCCGTTCCCGACGCAAGCGGTGCTGCGGAGATGGCAGACTGCGCCATCTGTCTGGCGATCAGCTGCGCGCGCTTTCTTTGCCCGCACCCGTGGCCCAGACGTGACGTCTCGGATCAAGCCGGGTTTTGCCGTTTGGCTGCGCGCGTCATTTTGCGGCGCCGTATCGGTCATCCCCAACTTATTGCGGTTATCCCCAGATAAAGGCTTGCCAGATGGGCTTTGCCCCTGCACCATATGTTGTAGAGGCGCGGAGGATCGCTCCGAGTTCTCGAGCAGGCACCTAGCGCTTGGGGGCGCTGCCAGCCCCCTCGCTACAACAAATGAGGTGGCACCAATGGCCCTTTCCGAGCACATCCTGGAAGACGAGATTCATCCCATCGACATCGTCGAAGGCATCGCGGCCCATCATGAGTGGGATTTCGACCGGATTGCAGATGATCAGATCGCGATGGCGGTCGAGGGGCAGTGGCGGACCTATTCGCTCACCCTCGCCTGGTCCGGCTATGACGAGACACTGCGCATGGTCTGCACGTTCGATATGGACCCGCCCGAAGAGACGCTGCCGGGACTTTACGAGCTGCTGAACCACGTGAACGATCAGTGCTGGGCGGGGGCCTTCACCTATTGGGCCGAGCAAAAGCTGATGGTGTACCGCTATGGCCTCGTTCTGGCGGGCGGGCAGGTTGCTTGCGCCGATCAGATCGACACGATGATCGGCGCTGCGGTCATGAGCGCCGAGCGGTACTACCCGGCCCTTCAGATGCTGATCTGGGGTGGCCGGTCGCCCAAGGATGCGTTGCAGGTCGCCATTGCGGAGGCGTACGGGCGGGCCTAACCTCACCCCTGCGGAAGGCAGGGGGCAAATATGGACATGAACGACATTGCAGCCCGGGGCGTCATGCTTTTGGGCTGCGGCAAGATGGGATCAGCGATGCTGGCCGGTTGGCTAGAGCGCGGTTTGTCCCCTTCGGCCGTGTCCGTGGTGGATCCGGCACCATCTGATTGGCTTCGGAGCACTGGCGTAAAGCTGGGGCTGCCAGAGGCTGCGCCAGGGCTGGTCATTGTGGCGGTGAAGCCGCAAATGATGGCCGAGGCGCTACCGACCTTGCAAACATGGGGCGATGGCGGGACGCTGTTTGTCTCGGTCGCGGCCGGCACGCCCATTGCTTACTTTGAGCAGGTGCTCGGGGCAGGCACGCCCGTGGTCCGCGCAATGCCCAACACACCCGCGGCGGTTGGCCGAGGCATTACGGCGATTGTTGGCAACACGGCGGCTGGTGCGGACGGGCTGGATCGAGCGGAGCTGCTGCTTTGCGCTGTGGGCCAGGTTGTGCGTTTGGCACACGAAGATCAGATCGACGCGGTGACAGCGGTCAGTGGGTCTGGGCCAGCCTACGTCTTTCACATGATCGAAACACTGGCAGCAGGTGGTGTGGCGCAGGGCCTCCCGCCGGCATTGGCCTTGCAGCTTGCCAAGGCTACGGTGGCGGGGGCGGGCGCGCTGGCAGAAGCGTCGGACGAGGACCCCGGGCAACTTCGGGTGAATGTGACCTCGCCAGGAGGGACCACCCAGGCCGCGCTAGAGGTTTTGATGGATGAGCAGACGGGCTTTCCAGCGTTGCTGCCGCGGGCGGTAAAGGCGGCGACAGAAAGGTCGCGGGAGTTGAAGAATGGCTGAGATTTCCTTTGATGATTTCATGAAGGTCGATATCCGGGTCGGCACTGTTCTACGGACGGAGGCCTTTCCGGAGGCGCGCAAGCCCGCGATCAAGATGTGGATCGACTTTGGCCCGGAGATCGGGGAGCGCAAAAGCTCGGCCCAGGTGACGGAGCACTATACCGAAGACGGCCTTGTCGGACGACAGGTGATGGGTGTGGTGAACTTTCCGCCGCGCCAGATCGGGCCATTCATGTCCGAAGTCCTTGTCCTCGGCGTAATGGATGCGGGCGGCGCGGTTGTGCTGTTGGCGCCCGACCACGCGACACCGAACGGAGCACGGATGTGCTAGGGCGGGTTCTGATCACACGGCCGATGCCCGATGCGGTACTGGAGGCCGCGCGCGCGCACTTTGACGTCGAGTTGCGCGCGTCGGTCGAGCCCTTGACGGCGGATGAATTGCGCACGGCCTTGCGTGACTATAACGGCGTGATGCCAACATTGGGTGATGCGTTTTCGGCAGCGGTCTTCGGGGATGTGGCATCACCGCGGGCGCGGGTGCTGGCCAATTTCGGCGTGGGATATAACCACATCGATGCTGCGGCAGCACAGGCGGCGGGGCTGGTCGTGACCAACACGCCGGGGGCGGTCACGGATGCAACGGCGGACATCGCGCTGACGCTGATGCTGATGAGCGCGCGGCGTGCCGGCGAAGGAGAGCGGCTGGTACGGTCAGGCGCATGGGGCGGCTGGCACCCGACGCAGATGCTGGGCCTGCATTTGACGGGTAAGACAGTTGGACTCATCGGCATGGGCCGCATCGGGCAAGCGATTGCGCAGCGCTGCCGGATGGGCTTTGGGATGCAGGTTCTCTTCTACAACCGCTCCGACAAGGCGGTCGAGGGGGCGGTGCAGGTCAGGTCGCTGAAAGAGCTGGCAGGCCGTGTCGATGTGCTGGTTGTCGCGGTTCCGGGCGGGGCCGAGACGCATCACCTGATCGACGCAGAAGTGCTGGGCGCGATGCAGCCGCATGCCCATTTGGTGAACATCGCGCGCGGGGACGTGGTGGACGAGGCGGCGCTGATCGATGCGCTCGAAAGGCGTGCGATTGCGGGCGCGGGTCTGGATGTCTACGAGTTCGAGCCGGCCGTGCCGGACGCGCTGCGCGCGCTTGAGACGGTCACTCTGCTCCCGCATTTGGGGACAGCGGCGGAAGAGGTGCGGGTGTCGATGGGCTTGATGGCGGTTGAAAACCTGCGCGCAGTTCTGGCCGGAGAGGCTCCGCCGAACCCTGTTTAGAGACTTTTGTCCGGCTTGGAATGGGAAACCGTGTCGGTTTCCCGGCCTAGCGCATCAGGCATCCGCGATCGTCAAAACGCGACAGCTCGCCGGGCTCTTTGTCGAAAGGTGCGATGGGGCGAGTGTGCACACGCAGCGCGGCGCTCACCCCGTCCTCGCGTGGGACTTCCACCTCGACGCCCCAACCACGGGCTTCGGCGGCGGTGCGGACATCGTCCGGCGTGGCGCAGGCCAGAAAAGCGACATCGGTCAGGAACATAAGCCGCGCCAGTCGCCATTCCGACATCGCCGCGCGATCAAGCCGAGCGAGAACGTTTGGCATCACGCCGGGTATCCCGGTCAGGATCAGCACAGAAAAGAGCGCGACCCCTGTCAGAACCCCCTGCAGGAACCGCTTCATCCGCTGTCTCCCATCGCTTCACGCCAGTGGCGACGGCAGAGCGAAACATAGGTTTCATTCCCGCCGATCTGGACCTGCGCGCCGTCGCTGATGACATTGCCATCCGCGTCCTGCCGCACCACCATCGTCGCCTTCTTGCCGCACCAGCAGATGGTGCGCACCTCACGCATCTCGTCCGCCAGCGCGAGCAGTGTGGCAGACCCCGGAAAAAGCTCTCCGCGGAAATCCACCCGCAAGCCATAGCACATCACCGGCACGCCCAAATCGTCGACAGCGCGGGCCAGTTGCCAGACCTGATCACGGCTCAGAAACTGGGCCTCGTCGATGAAAACGCAGGCGACAGGGCCTTGGGCGAGGCGGGTTTCGAGCTTGGCAAAGAGGTCTTCGTTCGAGCCAAACGTGTCGGCGTCATCGCCGATACCGATGCGGCTGGCGATGCGCCCGGACCCGGCGCGGTCATCAAAGCGGGCGGTGATCAGGTAAGGCGCCATGCCCCGTTCGCGATAGTTGTGCGCCGCCTGCAATAGCACGGTCGATTTGCCCGCGTTCATGGTCGAGTAATGAAAGTACAGCTTGGCCATGACCGGGGAGTAGCGCGGCCCGCCCGCAAGGCGCAAGCGGACAGTCGACCAATAGCCTCCTGCCCGCCGGCCCCGTGAGTGATGGGCGAGCGAAGGTTGGGTCCGCAGCTGCACAAAAGCCCCACCGGGCCCGGGATCAGCGCACCGTTCTCCGGCGGGTCGGCCCGCATCCGAACCATCAGGGATGGCCCGGCCTGGGGATGGGAGCGGGACCGCCGCCGAACAACGGATTCGCCTTGCGACTGCCGGAGAACCGGCCCGCCGATCCCACACCGACAGAGCAAAACGAACCCAACCTTGGAACCGATGCTGGGGACACCGGCCACTCGTACTATCCCGAAAACCGTGGGACGTTTTCTAAATGACATTTCCCTTCCATCCCATTAATGGGAAAACGCTATTCGCATTCCCCGGGGTGGGGACATCTGGACGGGAGAGCGCGCGTGAGTATCGCCGAGATTGGCAGCTATCTGAAAAAACACACCGAAGCCTTGGTCAAGGATGTCGGAATCGAGCCGGCGTGCGAGATGACCGGCAAGTCCAAGGCGACGCTGGGACGGTATTATTCAGACAATGACGAACATGCCGACCGATTCATGCCAATCGACGCGGTGGTACATCTTGAGCGGCACGCGTCCTACCCGCATGTGACGACTGCGCTGGCGGAGCTCCTCGGCGGGCAGATCGCTTTTGATGATCGCAAACCGAATGCGGATACGAAGGGCAACGTGAATGCAGACGTCATCGCCCTGAGCCAGCGATTTGCGATGCTCATGTTCGAATACCAGCAGTCGATCGAGGATGGCGTGATCACCGTCAACGAAGCCAAGCGGCTTTTGCGCGAGACGACGCTTTTGCAGCAGGTGCTGATCGACATGAAACTGCATCTCGAGACCGAAAGTGGCTGAGGATCTGCCTGCATTGATTGCCGAGGCGTTGCCGCGCATTGACGTGGACATGCTGAAGGCGCCGGACGATCCAGGCCACAAGCCGCGGATCCTGCTGCTCTATGGCTCGCTGCGCGAGACAAGCTATTCGCGCCTTGCCGCCGAAGAGGCCGCGCGGGTGCTGGAGCTGTTCGGCTGCGAGACGCGCATGTTCAATCCCTCCGGCCTGCCGCTGGTGGATGATGCCGACGCGGATCATCCCAAGGTGGCCGAGCTGCGCGAGATGGCGACCTGGGCGGAAGGCATGGTCTGGTCCAGCCCAGAGCGCCACGGCGCGATGACCGGCATCATGAAGCTGCAGATCGACTGGCTGCCGCTGTCTCTGCAGGGCGGCATCCGCCCCACGCAGGGCAAGACGCTGGCGGTGATGCAGGTCTCGGGCGGCTCGCAATCTTTCAACGCGGTCAACCAGATGCGCATCCTGGGGCGCTGGATGCGCATGGTGACCATCCCGAACCAGTCATCGATCCCCAAGGCGTGGCTGGAGTTCAAGGACGGCCGCCTGCCCGAAGGCCCGCTCTACCGCCGGATCGTCGACGTGATGGAAGAGCTGGTGAAATTCACCTGGATGGTGCGCGGGCGGTCGGATTACCTCGTGGACCGCTATTCCGAACGGGTGGAAAGCGCGGCAGAGGTTCACGCGCGGGTGTCGAAGATTTAGAGCGCCCGACTTTTTCTTGAAACATCGTACGGCCAAAATGCCCCGAGAGCGCGCAGCGCGGCAGGGTGTTTTGTGTCTCAAGTTTAAAGTCTGGCGCTTTAGCGGAACAGTCGGTGCTGTCCAAACCTTAGCCCCTTGTAATTTGCGGGGAAGCCACAATGGGTTGGTGATGTCAGGCTATGGGCTGAGAAACGCGCTTGATTCTGAAGTGAAACGCGCGCGCCGTTTAAGCAAAATGCGCGTCATCCAAGGGGGCGGTGGGTTTGCGCCCACCCTACCCATGCCGCTGCACGATCACTGACCCCACCGAGTACCCCGCGCCGAAGCTGCAGATCAGCGCGTGGTCGCCCTCGCTCAGATCGTCCGAATATTTCGAAAACGCGATGATGGAGCCAGCCGACGAGGTGTTGGCGTAGTCCTGCAGGATGTTGGGCTGCTCGCCCGGCTCCGGGGTGCGGCCCAGCACCTTGCGCCCGATTAAATCGTTCATCGACTTGTTGGCCTGATGCAGCCACATGCGTTTGAGCTGGCCTGCCTCAATACCGGTGTCTTCCATGTGCTGCGCGATGTGTGCGCTGACCATCGGCACGACCTCTTTGAACACCTTGCGCCCGTTCTGCATGAACTGCATGTCGCGCCGGTCCTTCAGGCCATCGGGGCGCGAGCGGCGCAGAAAGCCGTTGTTGTTGCGGATGTTGTTGGAAAACTCGGTCGCGCAGCGGGTCGACAGGATTTCGAAATAGGGTCCGCTCGCGTCCTCAGCGCGTTCAATCAGCGTGGCGGTGGCCACGTCGCCAAAGATGAAGTGGCAGTCCCGGTCCCTCCATTCGAGGTGGGCCGAGCAAATCTCGGGGTTCACGACGAGGGCAGAGCGGATGGAGCCGGAGCGGACCATGTCGGCGGCGGCCTGCAGGCCGAACGTGGCCGATGAGCACGCGACATTCATGTCAAAGGCAAAACCCTGCACGCCCAGAAGCTGCTGTATTTCGATGGCAACGGCGGGGTAAGCGCGTTCGAGATTGGAGGCTGCGCAGATCACCGCGCCCACATCCGCTGCCGTCTTGCCCGCCTGCGCAAGCGCCTTGTTTGCGGCGTCCAGTGCCATCTCGGCCATGATCGACGGCTCGTCATCGGTGCGCTGGCGCAGCAGCGGGTGCATCACATCGGGGTCCAGCACACCCGTCTTGTCCATGACAAAGCGGCGTTCGATGCCAGAGGCCTTGAAGATGAACTCCTCGGACGAATGGTCCTTGGCCGCGACGTCCCCGGCGGCAATGGCGTCTGCATTTTCCGCGTTGAACTTGTCGGCATAGGCGTTGAAGGCCGCGACCAGCTCGGCGTTGGTGATGGTCTCTGAGGGTGTGAAAACGCCGGTGCCGGTGATCGCGGGTGTAAACATGGAACTGCCTGTGCTGTGGACTGCCCTATTGAACGTGCGTGCAGGGCGGCGTCAAGCGGTGGCCAGCGGGAACCACATGTCGAAGCTGTCATGCATGGCGAGGTAACGGGCGAGCTCAGCGCCATGCGGGAAGGTATGGGGATCGGCAGTGCCTGCGGCCAGCGCCTCCAGCTCGGGCTGCGTCACCGGGATCACGGGGCCTTCGGTGGCACCTATGCGCGCAAATTCGGTCTGGCGCTGGATGGAGACGTGCACGCAGCGTCCCGACACGTCAAAGGTCAGGTCCATGTCCTCTGCCCGGTCCGGGTTCAGCCGCAGCGCCATCGCGTCGAACCAGTCGGTCAGGGTCAGGTGCGCGGCAAGCTCCGCGTTGCGCCCGCCAGCTGCCTGTAGCGGCTTGATCCCTTCGGATAGCTCCTGCGCCGCGCGCAGATGCGCGTTTCGAAAGATGCCCGATTGCTGGCGGTAACCAAGGTTGGCGTGCACATCGGCCAGCAAGGCCTGTGCCGCCTCGGGCGCGCCCGGCGTGCGGATCAAATGGTGCAGCAATTCGGCCGCCCATTGCAGGGCGTCTTCGGCGATGGCCTCCTGCGCGAGGGTCAGCACCGCGTCCGGCCCGCCCATCGCCTTGACCGTGCGCGCGGCGCGCTCGTCCGGGGGAAGCGTGCCAAGGTGCACCGGGTTGCCGTCATAGGCGCCGAAATACTTCTGGTAGGTGGCCCGCGCATTGAACGCCAGGTCGCCGTAAAACCCGCGCCCGTGGGCGGTGGTTTCGGTCCATTTCGGCGGGGCGATCTGCGCCGCGATCGCGTCTGGGCCATGGCCAAGGTTGGCAAGGCGCAGGGTCTGGTCGTGGGTGTACTTGTAAAGGTCCCGCTGCTCTTCGAGCATCTGGCGCGCGGCGTCCTGCCCCCAGACTGGCCAGTTATGGCAGTTGATCAGGATATCGGTGCGGCCTGCAAAACGCGTGATTGCCTCATCGATGCAGCGCGCCCAGACCCGTGCATCGCGCACCTCTGCGCCGCGAGGCGGCAGGAGGTTGTGCATCGTCTGACAAGTAACCTCCGCCATGCACAGCACGCGGAAGGCGGGCAGGTAGAAGGCAAATTCTGCGGGCGCCTCGGTGCCCGAGGCCATGAGGAATTCGACTGTCACGCCGTCAATCTCGCGCCGCTCGCCCGTCTCGCGGATCGTCTCGGAGGGCGGGGCAAAGCCGCGCGTGCCGCGGCCCGGCGTCTTGCCGATCCCGCCATCTACCAGGCCCTCGGGCCCCCAGGGCAGGCCCAGCCCAAACTGGTAGGTCGCCCGGCGGGCCATGGCATTGCCGCCCAGCACGCCCTCGGACGCGGCATAGGCGGTGAAGTGTTCGGGCGCGTAGATCGGCGGCCAGTCCTCATCGCCGATGACGCCACGAATGCCCGCGAAGTGGTCGGGGTGGCAATGCGTGACAAGCACCGCCGACACCGGGCTCGCGCCTAGCGTTTCATTGGCGAGCCGCAGCGCCGCCGCGGATGTCTCCACCGTCATCAGCGGGTCAACGACGATCCAGCCCGTGGCCCCTTCGATCAGGGTCATGTTCGCATAATCGCACCCGCGCAGCTGCCAAACGCCCGGACACACCTCGAACAGGCCGTGGATCGCGTTCAGCTGCGCATGTTGCCACAGGGCCGGGTGCACGCTGGCGGGGCAGGGGCCGTCCAGAAAGTCGAACCAGGCCGGATCCCACGCGGCGCCGCCATCGGCGCGCAGGACCGGGCGTGGCAGCGGGGCGATGTGGCCGCGCCGCGCCTCTGCCTCTTGTGCGGCAGGCAGGCTTTGCGCGGCGTTTGCGGCGGCGGTTGCGGGGAACACGGGGTGGGGCATGGTGCGGACCTTTTGCTGGCCGCGTCACTTAAGCATGCCGCCCGCGCGTGCGCTATTGCTGGATTGTCTCAAGGTAGTTGGCCAGCGCCAGAAGTTCTGCCGGGATCGGGGTCGACACGCCGTCCTGTTCGACCTGCACCGGCTGGCCCAGACCCTCGGCGCCAAATTCGGGCATCGCCGTTTCGGGGTGGCTGCGGCGGTTGAACCCATCGATCACGCTCATCACTTCGGTCCGTGGAAAGGTCCCGCCATTGCGCGCGCTCAGCCCAGTCAGGTCGGGCGGCGGCCCGCCAAGACCGAGCGAGGCGACGCCCGCGCCTGTCCCATTCACGCCGTGGCACACAGCGCATTTGTCCTGAAAGGCGCGGGCGCCAAAGGCCGCCGAAGTGTCCGGCTCTGCCGGGGCGAGGGTGCAGGCCGCAAGCGTTGCCGCGCCAAGGATTACAAAGGGTTTGAGTGTCATGCTGCGCGCCTCCTTTTGGCCTAAGCCTAGGCGCGCGGCGAGGCGGCTGCCTTGACACAGCGCAAAGGCGATTTTGCTGTCGCCCCGCGTGCGGTTTGCGCCATATCCCGGGCATGACCCCTTTGCGCCTTATCGTTTTGTGTCTGGCCCTTGGCATCGCGGCGCTGTCGGCGGCGGCGTTGGAGCGGCTGCGCGCGGAAGGCGGGCTGGCGCGCGGCATGATCGGGGACACGCCGGTGACGGTCTATGGCGACGGGACAAGCGGGCTGACGGTGCTGGTCGCCCACGGTTTTGCCGGATCGCGCCAGATGATGGAGGCCATCTCGCTCACCCTGGCGCGGGCCGGGCACCGGGTTGTGGCGTTTGACTATCTGGGACATGGGCGGCACGCCGGGCTGTTGTCGCCGGACGTCACGCGGATCACGGGCACGACGCAAGACCTTGTGGATCAGACGCTGGCGCTGGCGCCGGACGGGCCGGTGGCGCTGGTCGGGCATTCGATGGCAACAGATGTGGCCATCCGCGCGGCGGCCGCGCTGGAAGATGTGCGCGGCGTGGCCGTCATCTCCATGTATTCCGAGGCGGTGACGCCACGCTTTCCGCAGCGCCTTCTGATCGTGTCGGGCGCGCAAGAGGGGCGGCTCCGCGCTGTGGCGCTTGAGGCGGGCCGGCAGGTTGCCCCCATGCAAGAGGGCGAGACGGTTGCGCAAGGCGATATTGCGCGGCGTGTGGTCGTGGCGCCTTTGGTCGGGCATGTGGGTGTGCTGTGGTCCGGGACGACAAGCGCCGAGATCGCGGCGTGGCTGGGCGCCGAGGCCGCGCCGGTGCGCACGGGTCCGTGGATCGCGGCGCTTCTGGGCGCTTTGGTCCTTGCGTTCTGGCCCTTGGCCGGGTTTCTGCCACAGGCTGCGCCGCAGAGCACTCCCGGACTGCGGCAGGCAATCGGCGCCGCGATTGCGGGCGCGCTCGCTGCGGGTGCGGCAGGGCTGAGCGGGCTGCCCATGCTGGGTCTTGCCGGGTTTGGCGGGCTCGCGCTCGCCATGGTCGCGTTTGGCCTTGTTGCGCTCATTATCCTGCAACCGGGTGACCCGCGGCGGGGCTGGGGGGCAGGCGCGGCCCTGCTGGTATGGGGGCTTGTCTTTGCGCTGGCGCTCGACCGCTATGGCGCGGCGTTTGTGCCGACCGGCCCGCGGCTCGATCTGATGCAGTGGCTGCTGGCCCCGGCGATGCTTTTTGCGCTGGCGGATCGGGCGCTGGTGGCCGGGCGCGGGACGCTGGCGCGCGCGGCTCTGAGGGTGCCTTTGCTGGGGGCACTGCTGGGCGTGATGGTGATGGAGGCGGGCACGATGGGGCTTTTGTTCACCGTCCTGCCGGTGCTGGTCCTGTTCTGGGCCGTCTATGGCAGCATGGCCCGCTGGGTCGAGGCGCGGGCCGGGTGGGGCGCGCCGGCGCTCGGGCTGGGGGTCATCCTTGCCTGGTCAATCGCAGCCTCAACGCCGCTTTTCGCAGCGCCGTAACTTCAGTTGTCGAGGCTCTGCCGGGTCGCGCTGGCCAGCCGCTCGATCGCGGAGGCGAAGGCGGACAGGAACGTGCCATCTTGCGGCGCGTGGGCCATCGGCTCGAACACAACGCTTGTCAGCCCCAGCGCGGCGGCCTGATCGATGGCCGCTTGCGGCGGCGCGGCCTCCCAGATCAGCACGCGCGCGCCGGATGTTGCCACCAGGTCCTCGAGCGCGGCCAGCTCTTCGGCATCTGGCGCTGTGCCCGCCTCCCATTCCAGCGCGGTGATCTGCAGGTCATACCGGTCCGCGAGGTACTGGTAGCGCGGGTGCGTCGCGATCAGCGGAACGCCCGCCGCAGGGGCCAAGGCGCCCGCCGCGAGCGCATCAAGCGCGTTCAGCTCATCGCGCAGAGCGGCGAGGCGCGCTGCGACGACGTCTTCGGGCACCAAGCCTTTGGCCGTCAGCTTTGCCGCAATCGCCTCGGCCTGCGCACGGGCAAAGGTCGGGTCCAGCCAGGTATAGGTCGCGATGCCCTCGTGCGAATGCGTGCCGCCATCGCCATGGCTGTGGGTGATGGTTTCGGTCTCGATATACCTGTGCTTCATCAGCCGAGACGTATTCAGCACCCGCGCCCGGGGCAGCGACACCCGATCGGTCCAGGTGGCAAAGCCCGCGCCGTTCAGCACGATCAGGTCCGACGATTGAATGGCCGAGATATCAGCGACGCTGGGCCGCCAGAAGGAGGGGTCGGTGCCTGCCGGAACGGGGAAGTCGACCACCCCGGCGTCCCCCACCAGCCGCTGGGTCAGGTACTGCAGCGGGTAGTTAACAGCTGTTATCCGCACGCTCTCCTGCGCGAGAGCAGCCGGTGCGATCAGCAGGAGGGCGGCACAGATCAGCTTCCACATGCGCGGGCGATATCCTCTGGTGTGACGATCCAGTAATTGTCGTGGCCGCCCGTGTCGACTTCGATCAGCAGGCCGCCGGAATGATCCAGCGTGTTCAGCAGAGCGCGCGCGGTGCCGTCCTTTTGCAGGCCCAGCGTGGCCTGCAGCGTGTTTTCACCGTCCTTGATGCGCACCTCACCCGCCTGCGCCACGCGCCCGTTTGAGAACTTGGCCTCGACCGTCACGGCCTCGCAATCGACCGAGGCAAACACGATCAGCTGGTGCGCCGCAGCGGGGGCCGCAGCGACCAGAAGCGCAAAGGCCGCGGCGCGCATCACTGGCCGGTCCACTCCTCGAAATGCACCCAGATGACGGCGCCAAGCTCGACCGCCTTGTACGTGCCGTCCTGGGGCAGCGTGTAATCGGCGGTGTTCAGCGCGGCAAAGCCCCACCAGCCGTGGCTGGGCGGCGCATAGGTGAAGACGCCCGCGGCATCTGCCTTGACCGTTTGGGTGATCATCAGATCGTCAGGGGCTGTCGCGCCCACGGTGTTGTAGAACTCCACCTCGACCTCGGCATAGGGGACCGGTGCGCCGTCCATCTTGACGATGCCCTGGAAGACGTTGTGTTCCCACAGGCCAAAGGGCTTGGTCAGGGGCACAATTTCGGTCTTGAGGCCCAGTTCCGTGTCCCAGCCCTCATCATCGCCAAAGGCGGTCACGTAGGTCTTGGTGTAGTGGATGATGAACGCATCCTCCGCCGGTTCCCAATAGGGCTTCGGCTCCATCGCGAAGATGTAGGTGCCGGGGCGGTCAAGCGGGTAGTCGAGCGTGAAGCCGGGCTGATCCATGACCGATGCGCCCTGCAGCGCGCCCATCAGGTCTGTGGTGGCACCCTCGTGGGTCACGGTGAAGGCGGCAGGGGTCTCTAGGATCATGCCGTCCCGCTCGAACGGGTGGGAGAATGACATGGTCAGGGCCACGCTGCGCCCGTCGGCCTGGCTGATCATCGGGTCGTCCGGGATGATCATGCCGTAATGCGCCGCGGCAGGGGCGGCAGCAATCAGCGCGGCAAGCGCGGCGGCGGTGAGTGAACGTGTCATGAGGACTCCCCTTGTTTCAACTGCCTAAGGCCAGCAACCAGCCCACCCAGCGTTCCGAGTTCCGCGCGACGACACTGGCCGCGACCGCAGCAATACCGCCTGAGATTAACAGTAAGGTAACCGTCTCGGCTGACAAGAGCCGAAGGACCATGCCCCGCCGCGCGCCCAGCTTCACGGCCGTTGCGACCTCGCGCGCGCGTAGCCGGTAGCTGAGAAAGACGGCCAGGCCCACTGCGGCCAGTGCGGCGACGGCGATGATCGCGGTGACCGCATCGAGGAGCGCCTTGATCCGGAAGATTCGGCTGACCAGCCCCGCGATGATGGCCGCGGGCTCGATCAGCTGCGTGGGCTGGTCCGTGTCGAGGTAGCGGCCCTTGAGGATCGTGGCGGCGCGGGTGCTTTCGGGGAGGACGATGACGGCTGTCGCGGGAAAGTTGTTCTGATCGCCGTGAAAATGGAAGCTATCGATGTTGTCCGGGGTGATGCGCTGGTATTGAACCACCGCCGCACCTGCCAGCGCCGCGGTGCCCTCTGCGATATCGGCGGCTGTGACCACGTCCTCGTGCCCGTGGCCGATGCCCTGAATGACCCAGGCCGTCTTGATGTCGACAAAGATTGCGCCGTCATCCGGCGTGCCCGTGGGGGCGAGAACCCCTACGATGGGCATTTCCAGCGGGTAGACCCCGTCGAGGTCAAAGAGGTTTTCGGGGGCCGACACCAGCGTGTCGCCAACTCTTTTGCCCAAGGCGCGGGCCACGTCCGCGCCGATCACCGCATCGCCCAGCAGGGACAGGCCGCGCCCGTATTGCACGTCTAGCGCGCGAAAGTCGAAGTAATCGAGCGTCGTGCCGACGATGCGAAACCCCGAAGAGGAAAAGGCAGAGTGCACAGGGATGGGCGTGGCAAGCCCGCTGTCCCAGATGTCTTCGACCGCCTGCATCGGCACCGGGCCGGGCCGCTCGTCCGAGAAGTACAGCGCGGCCATGGTCAGGTCGAGCTGGGAGCCGCGACTGCCCAGCAAAAGCGGCGTCGCCTCGCCCCGCGCCACCAGCGCCCGTTCGCTGGCCGACAGGAGCGATTGCGTGGCGGCGGGCACAAAGAGGATCAGCGCGGTGACCAGCACCAGAACAAGGCTGCGCGCCCAGTGATAGCGCAGGTAGGCAAAGGCAAGAAAAGCCGCGTTCATGCGGGCGCCCCGCTGCGGAATTGCGCGAAGTCTAGTGTGCGGTCAAAGCGGGGCAGCAGTTCGTGATCATGGGTGACGGCCAGCACCGCCGCCCCGGCCTCTGCGGCCTGTTCGAACAAGAGGTCCATGATCCGCGCTTTGGCGCCGGGGTCGAGGTTGCCGGTCGCCTCGTCCGACAGGATCAGGCGCGGCCGGGTGATCAGCGCGCGGCAGATGGCGACGCGCTGCTGTTCGCCCTGGCTCAGCGCGGCGGGATGGCGCCCCAACTTGCCGCCGATCCCGCAGGCCTCCGCCAGCGCGTCGGCGCGGGCGCGGACATCCGAAGTCAGCTTGAGCGCGGGGGTGATGCGGTAGGGGTAAAGGACGTTCTGCCGCGCGCTCAGATAGTCCAGCAGGGCAAAGTCCTGAAACACGAACCCGATGCTGCCCGCCCTGAAACGCCGGCGGCCGGCATCGTTCAGGGCGCTCACGTCAGTGCCGGCGACGGTGATACGCCCGGCATCAGGCGTAATTAGCCCCGCGATCAAGTTCAGCAGTGTCGTCTTGCCCGACCCCGACGGCCCGACAATCGCCACCCGCTCGCCATCCTGCACCTCGAGGCTAGGTACATGCAGCGCAAAGCCGCCCGGATAGGCAAAGCGCACATCCTCAAGCGTGACCATCATTCGGCCTCTGGCGCATCGGGCGGGGCCAAAAAGGTCTCTCCGGCGGCGTCGCGGCTGACCTCGCGCAGGGTGAAGTCGGTGATCCGCCACGCGCCCTCCACCGGCGACACGGTCAGGTCCGCGCTATAGGTGTTGCCGCGCACGTGCAGGTGTTCGGCATGGCCCACCGTCCCGATTACCTGCCAAGAGGCATCGATGGCCAGCCCGCTGCGGGTTTGCGCCACTTGGGTGCTCAGCAGCTTGATTTCGTGAATGGTCTGGTCCGCCTCTTCGAGCCCGCCGCCCTTCATCGCGCCGACCCGTTCGAGGTACAGATATTCGAGCGCGTCGCCATGGGTCACACTGGCCAGCGTGTCGTAGATCGCGTCTTCTTCGGTCTTGGCAAAGGCCTCATAGACGACCAGCAACAGGGCGGGCGTGAGGCGCCAGAAATCGGCCTGCGCCTCGGCTTGCGTCATCGGATCGAGGCCCGGCGCGGTAAACGCCTGGCTCTGATCGAGCCCGCCTTGCCCGCGCGTCAACCCGAAGGCCGCCAGCGCCGCAAGGATCACCCCCGCGATCGCCGCTATGGTCACTTTGCCGGTCATCGCACCCTGCTCTTTCCTGCGGGACGTCTCGGCGCGCACCGTCCTCGGTTTCGAGGCGGAGTTCAAGCGCAAGTCCGCAGGCCGGGGCCGTGCCGCGCGGCGCAGGCCTGCCTGACCGCGCATGCATAAAACATTTGCGTCACTCAGGTTCTGCGGCCAAAACTTCGCAGCACCCGGCGCGAAGGCCGCGGGACACAACGACGGGCAAGGAACAGATGCGCAAAATCAAACACTCGCTGCAACCTCGTGGCGCGGGGCGCCATATGTTTCACGGCATCATCGCGGCTTGTTTTGCATTGTTCGCGCTACTTGCCGCGCCGGTGCAGGCCCAAAGCCTTTTTGTTGGTGGGGACGCGGCCCCCGATGGCCCCGATGCCTCGGCCCTGCTGGATGAGACCCTGACCGAAGAGCAGGCTAACGCGCTGATCTCGCGTCTGTCAGACGCGCAGGTCCGCGAGGTCTTGCTCGCGCAGATGGCGCTCAAGGCGCAAGACGCGCAAGAGGCCGCGGAAACCGAAGTGTCTGACTTTCTCTACCACGCGACGTCCGGCGCGTTTGGCTCCGTGACGACGGCGGTAGAGCGCCTCCCGCTGCTGGCGCAAAAGCAGGGAGAAGCCTTTGCGACCTTTTTCGGCACGTTTGGCGCGTCCGGGCTGACGACCTTCCTTGGGCTGTTCGCGGTGACGCTGGTGATCGGTTTTGCTGTGGAATGGGCGTTCCGTCGCATGACAGGGTCGCTGCGCGCGCTGCCCCTCGGCGAGGCGTTGACGCTGCGCAAGACGCTTGAATCCTTGTTTCGTCGGCTTCTGGTCGATGTTCTGGCGGTCGGTGTTTTCGTCCTGACAACATGGGGCGTGTCGCTGGTGATATTCCCGGCCGAAATGCAGGTGTATATTGGCCTGATAGGCTGGTGGCTGATCGGCTTTCCACGCATGCTCTGGGCCGTATCGCGGTTCTGCATGGCGCCGCAAAACCCGGAATATCGTATTGTCTATGCCACGAATGAAAATGCGCGTGCCATCGTGTTTCACTCCGTATGCATCGCTGTGCTGATCGGGTTTTCGACCGTGATCGTGCAATTCAATGCCCTGAACGGCGTGCCGATGGGAGAGACGCGGCTGGGCTTCTGGCTGAACCTCGCGGTGCATGTGTACCTTGCCGCCCTCGCGTGGCGTTATAGGGGCGCGATGTCGGACATGATGCGCGGCGGGCACGCGGTAACCCGCGGCGAAGAGTTTGTGGCGCGGGCCTATCCCTATTTCCTGATCTTCGTGTCGGTCTTCACCTGGTATCTGGTGAATATCATGGTCAGCTACGGCAATTTTGAGCTGCTGCAGCGCGCGCCCCATTACGTCACGCTTATTCTTGCCAGCTTTGCGCCGGCCATGGACACAGGCATTCGCGGTCTTGTCCGCCACCTTGTCCCGGCCATGACCGGAGAAGGTACGGTGGCCGAGCGGGCGTATAACGCGACCTTGCGGTCTTATATCCGCATTGGGCGTATCATCGTGTTCGGTATCGTGGTGATTGTCCTGGCGCGGGTCTGGGGCCTTGATCCGGCGGGTCTGGCAGCGGCCGGGGTGGGCGAGCGTCTTGCGGCGCGTGCCATCGAATTCCTGATCGTGCTGTCGTTCGGCTATCTGCTCTACGAGGTTGCCTCGCTTTACATCAACCGCAAGCTGGCGGCGGAGTTCACCGCCTCGGGCTATGACCCGGACAATGCCGATTTCGGGGGCGATGGTGGCGGGGCAGGGGGCTCGCGCCTGTCGACGGTGCTGCCGCTGGTCTTGATGGTGACGCGTGTGGCCATCGTGGTGGTGTTCCTGCTGCTGGCGCTGGGCAATGTCGGGGTGGATACAACGCCGCTTCTGGCGGGTGCCGGTATCGTCGGCCTCGCCATCGGTTTCGGCGCGCAGAAACTGGTGACCGACGTGGTGTCGGGAGTCTTCTTCCTGATCGACGATGCCTTCCGCACCGGCGAATATGTCGAGATTGACGGGACGATGGGCACGGTCGAGAAAATCTCGATCCGGTCGCTGCAGCTGCGCCACCACAAGGGGCCGGTGCACACGATCCCCTATGGCGAAGTGCCAAAGATCACCAACTATTCGCGCGACTGGGTGATCATGAAGCTGAAGTTTACGGTGCCTTTCGACACGGACCCCAACAAGGTCAAAAAGATCTTCAAGAAGATTGGTCAGGATCTGCTCGCCACCGAAGAACTCGGCCCTGATTTCCTTCAGCCTTTCAAATCACAGGGCGTGTTCGAAATCGACGAGGTCGGCATGGTTATCCGCGGCAAGTTCATGGCCAAGCCGGGCAAGCAGTTCATGATCCGCAAAGAGATCTTTAATCGCGTGAAGGCAGAGTTCGAAGCGGCCGGGATTGACTTTGCTCGCCGCGAAGTCCGCGTGGCGCTGCCCGATGTGGCCGGGCGGGACGAGTTGACGGACGAAGACCGCGCCGCAATCACAGCTGCCGCAACGCAAGCCGCGCAGGAACAAGCCGGGGCGGTCCCCGGTGGCGCACCGGATGATCGGTAATCAAAACAGGCTTTCAATACGGCCCCGTCTGGAGTTTACTTTTACGGAAACATGAGACTTGGGGGACGGCCAAATATGACATTCGCACGCAAATCGCTGATCGCGGCAATATGTGTGACGCTTTCAACCGTGGCGGTTGCGCAGGCTGCGTCGGCAAAGGAAAAGATCGCCGTTTTCATTGGCCACAAGGTCAATGCAAAATGTTCCTACAGGGTGCTGGCCGTCGAAAACCGGCTGCGCGAACTCGTCTCGCAAGCAGGGTTCGATTATGTGGATGCGGGTACAGGTACGGCGCCTGGCCAGACCGCGTTAAAGGCGTCGGTCATCGAGGATTGGGTCACGTCCGAGGTGCCTGACGCGGCAGGCTACATAAACATCATATACCAATCGCTTGGGATGATGAGTTTCAACTACTTGCACTGTTCAACCAATATGACAGTGAACATCGGAAAAGTGGTGGACGGTCGGGCGATGCCCGGGGACATGGTGAATCTCAGCTATCTCTATGCCCAAAGACACCAGATGTGGACCGACCGGATGCTTAACAACATGACGACATTTGTCCGGTCAGGATTGAACCACATGAAGTAACGCGCGGCTTAAGCGTCGCTGCGTTCGAGCGCCGCAATGAAGCGGTCGATCTGATCGGTCTGTCCTGACCAGCCGGCCCGTGCGCGGCGGGCAAAGCGCAATGCGGGCTCGGGCCTGCCCTGCCGCCGGGCGACCTGAGCCATGACCCACCACGCTCGCGCGTTGCTCGGGTCGGCATCTGTCACGACCCGGGCTGACTTCATTGCGGCGCGCAAGTGCTCGTCGGGCGTGGTCCGCGCCTGTTGAAGCCGCGCCGTTGCTTCTGCCAGCTGCGCGTCTGTGTTGCCCGGGTCCATACGCAGAGAGTGCCGCGCGTAGAGCATGGCGCCGTGCGCGTCCTTCGCATGAACGTATTGACGGGCGCGTCTGGCCGACAGATCGGCAAGCTGCGCGTTTGCAAGTCCGGCCTCGTCCTGTGCGGGTGCGCCTTCAGCGACGACCCCTTCCTGAGCCAGCGCCGTAAGCGCCGCGCTGTTCAAAGCGTCTTCTTCCAGTGTTTCCAACGCTTCCGGACCATCGTGCCCACCCAGCAGAGCCCGCGCCAGAATGACCCGCGACAGGGTCAGCTTTTCGGCGTTATTCAGGTCTGCCTTGGCAATAATGTTCAACATCGCTGCGCGCGCCTGCGCGTCCAGCACGGCCAGGGCCTCCGCCCCGGTGCGGCGCCAATCGGCGGTTTGCGTGTCGTCCGAAACGATCTTGTGATACAGCACCTTGTCCACGATCCGCGTCGTTCCACAAAGACTGAACTCGAGCGATGCAATCACGTTTCCCTGGTACCCCATCGGGCCAATGGGGCGCAGGCGCACTTGTTCCGGGCCGCCACTCATGCGGGTCATGGCCTTGAGCGATACCGAAGCCTGATGGGTGCACAGAAAGAATAGCGCGCGCTCGAAAGCGGTGCCCTCGATATCGGCCAGCCGCATCACATCGGTTCGCTCGCCGTGCATCTGCATCTGGCAGAACGCGCTGGCAGCGCCCGGGTCGCTAAGAAGCGCGGCGCGGGTTTCCTTGACGTAGTCCGGCGCATACCAGTCGTCGTGAAAACAGAATGCCATGAACGGCGTGTCGACCCAGTCAAGGCAGGCATTGGAATTGCCGACCCAGCCGAGGCGTTCCGGATTGACCCGCACCGTCACCCGTTTGTCACGCTCATAGGCCCGGCAGACATCCTCGGTGCCGTCATCTGTCGGCTCAACCGAAATCAGCAGTTTCAGATCGCCGTAGCTTTGCCCCAGAACGCTTTCAATTGCTTTGCCGACAAAGCCGGCTGACTTGTAGGCCGGAATGCAGATGGTGACATCCGCGCTCATTTCGGCGCGATCCTGTCAGCGGTCATGATGGCGAAATGCGGGGCCAATGACAGCTTGCCGGTGTCTACCGAATGGTAACTGCCCCAATGGGTGTTCGGGCCAACGTCGAAACGCTGGTGCAACTCGCTGTCAAGATCATCGACGTCGCCGCAGCCCCAGGTAAAAATGATCCCCGGATTCATGGACGGGGTCGATGCCTCATCGACCATTGTGCGCACGCCAAATACCCGCTGGTCCAAGGCATCGATGGAGGCGTTGAACACCTCGGCAGCCTCTTCGTCGCAAAGCGGATGGAACCACGTTTCAGGCACATCTATGCGATCGGTGCGGTCGATGCAGCCCGTTGGATACCAGCTGAGGTAGTGTCGACCGTCGGGATAGCCGACAACGTCACCAAACCCGCCCAAAACCATTGTTGCGGACGGCAAAATGCGCGCCGGATCAGGAGTTGTTACATAGCTGGCAACCTTCCGGCGGAGCAGAAACGGCCTGTCCGTCTGGATGCCCAGCGTTTCGTCGATCTTCAGCCGGTTGCCCCACAGGGCATTGATCACGTGGCCAAATCCACGCTCTGCGTCGCCCTCCTCCAGATGCACTATGTAGCCTGTCGACGCGCGCGACACGGCCGTAATGCGGGCATTCCAGCGGCAGGTGATGCGCGGATGATCTTGCAGCGCAGCGCGGATACCGGCGGCCATGATGGGCAGATGCACGGATCGTTCCGGCGTCTGGAAGGCGGCTGCAACCAGCGCTTCGTTGTAGATACCCTCCCACTGTGATTTTGGCAGCCGGTGCGTCCGCGTGATCTCCGTGTCGCCAAAATACGCATGACCCGGCTGGCGCAACCCGTCCGCGACCATCTCGTCGACAATCGCGTATTTTGCCTCAAGCGTGTCCGGATCCAGCAGGCTGTCCTTCATGACGAGGTAGACAAAAGGTGAAGACGCGGACGTGGTCAGCGCGTCTTCAGGCATCCAGCGCGCCAGGTAGGGTGTAAACAACGTCGCATTCATCGCCATAAGCTTTGCTGTGCGGTTCAGGTCGTCATTGGTATAAATGTAGCCAAGGTGAACTTTCCCCTCGTTGTGCAGACTCGCTTCGGAGAGCGCCGTGTCGTTCTGATCAAACAACACGATGTTGCAGCCGCGTTCGGCGAGTTCAAGAGCACACAAAGCGCCTTGAAGACCCGCGCCAAGGATGGCCACGGTTTCATTTTTGGTCATCGGGATTTCGGGGCTCTACGTGATAAAACCGGGGAGAGACTAGAAGAATTGAGCGCACCGGCAACCCTTCGTCGGGTTTGCGTCGCCAAAGCATTAAGAAAACACTCCGGCGGCACGGTCGGTCTGTTTTATGCATATAAGCGTGCGTGTTCTTGGCCGGTCCGGGCACTGCGACAGGCGCGCCTGCGGACAGTGACCCAAGGCAAGACATACGTTCGACCTGGGCATATGGTGCGGATCTGGTTGGATATGCTTGCGCGTTTCGCTTTGACTGACCTTACGTTCCAGAACCACGGATTGAGCTCCGCGGATGCACTGTTGCAGCGTGGCTCGTTACTCTTTTGTGGTGACGTGCCCCTTATCTTTGCAAACCGTTTCTGCGCCCAGAATAGACTTCGGAGCACCAAATGCATGTGATGACCTGCCGGACGTGCAGCGCACGCGTCTGCGAGCTTATTCGAAGTCCCGCAGCAAATGTGCGTCGATACAGGCTGCGTCTAGCTTGTGGCAAGTTCGCCCGTCGCTGCTACGAAAACGCTGGGGTTTCCGGCAGAGCGGGCGATCAGCATTGCTCCTTCGAGTTGCGACAAGATCTGTACGCCACGACCCGGTGCGACCTCATCCAAAGAAGCGATGCCGAACTCAAGGAATGCATGCGCTTCCGTTGCGACATCTGCAGGCAGGCTATCACCTTCCGCTGCCAATATCCCACACAAGCACATCAGCCCATCTTGTTTGAGCGCCTTGTGAAATAGATCACGCCAGGCTTGGACACGACCGGCGCCGTGCCTTTCCGCGTCCTCAAGCGCGTCCGCAAAACGCTCCCGATACCTTCTAGCCACAGCAGCGGCGAGATCCGGTTTGGTCGGAAAGTGATAGTGAACACTTGCAGATTTGATGCCGACTTCATTTGCGACTTCACGAAAGGAAAACCCGCTGTACCCGTTTGTGCGGATGAGCCTTTCGGCCACGTCCAAAATGGCGTCGCGTCGGTTAGACATCGCAAAATCCTAAGTCCTGAGCAGGAGTTACCTACTGATAGATAGAAAGTGGCTGAAGGGTCAATGTGGTCTCGGTCCCTGTGTCGATCCCGCCCGTTAGAGGCTGGCGGTTTTTTTCGGAGTTAGGTGTGCGAGAGCAGCTTCGGCGGCCTCCAATGCGCCCTCGATATAGCCCCCAAAGTGATGCGCCACCTCGGTTCCAGCAAAGATCAGGTTGCCGTCCCAGAGACCGCGCAAGGCCATGGGCAACCCGTAAGCGGGGTGGCTGTATTGGGGTTGTGCGTCCGCGGCCGTCGCAGTGAGCGGATCGTAGGCCCAGTCCTTGATAAAGAGCTCGCGCGGGGTTGCTGCTTCGGACCCAAAGAGGCGCACGAGCTGTTCCTTTACCGCATGTTTTAGGCGCGCAACATCGGCACGAGACGCAGGCGGCACGCCGATGAACCCGAAGAGCGCGAACGGACCGCCCTCCGCCGGAGAGGCGTCGTGGATTTCGACCATGGGACCGCGGCGGCTCATGGCGTCACCGGACAGCCCGGCTTCACGCCAGAACGGCCTGTCATAGACCGCAACAGCCTTGGCCTGACCTGCCATCCAGGTGGGTACGTTAGCCATGGCCTGTATTGCCTGCGTAGGCAGTGCGCTCGCAAAATTGAGCCCGGCGGCGATGCGGGGGGGCAGGGCAAGCACAACGCGGGCAGCCTCGATCACGGTGCCATCGTGCAAAGTTGCCCGGCACGTCCCGCCGGCCCTCTCAAGGCTAGCGACCTCGGCGTTGAGGCTTCGGCGGCTTTCGGGGATCCGGGACACGAGCGCATCGGTCAGACGGGACAGGCCACCTTCGAGCCGCAAGGACCCTTCCATGGAGGCAAAGCCGTAGCTGCGCTGCACGCGGCCACCTTCGTCCTCATAGCTCAGGTCACCCTTCGCAAACTGGTCGAATGTCTTCGGTCCCAGTCGAGCGATCAACGACGCGATGCGCGGCTGACCGGGCCAGAACCAGGCAGGCCCCATATCGAAGGTCCCTTCGCCCACGCTTTGGGTCATGATACGCCCGCCAAAGCGATCACGGGCCTCGAGCAAGTGATAGTCTTGCCCTGCGTCCTCAAGGCGCTCCGCGAGATACAGGCCGGATAGCCCGCCCCCGATAATCAAGGTTTTCATAGCTCAGAAGCCTTCTGAAGCTGGACGCAGGTCCAGTTCTTGTGTCCAGGTGGATGTGGGCTGATGGGCGAGGTGCCAATAGACTTCCGCAATGTCGTCGGGTCGCATCATTTTCATAGGATCGAGGCTGTGAAGCCCGCGCGAGCGGGCGGTGTCGATGATATCATCAAGGATAACGTGGCTCACATGGACGCTCGCGGGTTTGGACTCCCGCGCGAGCGACTGGGTCAGGCCGCGCAGGGCATACTTCGCTCTGGCAAAGGCAGAAAACCGTGCACCGCCGCGCACGGACGCGGTCGCCCCTGAGACGATGAACGCGCCACCACCTGCGCGCACCATGGGTTGCATGGTGGCCTGTGCAAGCAGGATCGCCGATTGGACCATGGAGGACCTTGTGCGCTGGTAATCGCTTAGGTCCGCATCCACAAAGGGACGGATCACAAGCTCTGCTGCGTTGTGGATAACAACGCGGGGTGCGCCGTGCCGTTTGATGATGCCGGCGATTGTCTTGGGCATCGCGGCTTCGTCAGAGAGATCGAGCGCATGGAAGTCCCCGACCGGTGCGTCGGGCTTGCTACGTCCCAGGCCGACGGGGATGAACCCACCAGCTTGACAGCGGGCGAGCAGCGCCTGACCAAGGCCAGCACCTGCACCGGCGACGATCACGCGTGGTTTCCGAGCAGCCATCAGACCACTGGTGCGCGGGCATGAACGAGGTGGCCGGTTTTAACCCAGACTTTTGCGCCTTCGGCCCCCGCTGTGGCAGAGAGCTTTTGCCCGGCGGGAAGCCGCAGCCAGCCACCCTTGCGCAGGACATCGTCGCCTTCGGTGAGGCTCCCGGACAAGACCAAGAGTTCGATCCCGCCGGCGTCGTCGATTTCGAAGGTCCTGCTGGGATCGACATGGCTATAGGTCACCGTTTCGTGGGCATCCTTGTGGAGAAGTGCGGTGGCGACACCGTTTATCGGTGCGCCGAGGTCTTCGGCCATGTATTTGTGGAACTGGTTCCGGTCTTCCATTTCGAATTGCCAAAGTTTCACAAAGATCGTGCAGCCGTTATCTGAACGAGGCGTGTGGGCTGACGTGGGCGGATTGCGCACGTAGGTTCCGGCCGGAAAGTCACCGTGTTCGTCCTGAAAGATGCCGTCTAGGACGATGAATTCTTCTCCGCCGGTGTGGGTGTGCTCGGAAAAGTGACTGCCAGGCGCGTAGCGAACGATGGTTGTCGCGCGCGCGACTTCGTCGCCGATGCGGTCCAGCATGCGCCGGTCCACGCCCACCATAGGAGACGCAACCCACTCAAGATCTTCCGAATGCATCACCACCCGCGCGTCAAAGTTTGCGTTAAGTTCCATAGTGCCTCCTGGTTTGGCTGGCGTTGGATCTACTCCTTGATGGTCTTGCGCAGCAAAGAGCACAACCATCGGGTAAGTTGTCTATCTATCAATAGATAGACAATTTGGCAATGCCTCCGTGTCGTGAGCGCGGAGATGACAGGTCGACAGGTGACGCGTAGATGAACCCATACTGTAACGCGGTTGCCAGCGTTCTTTGAATGTCCCTGCGCTTGACCATCAAGCTTTCCCGATCTGGGTCGGAAATCTGGTGGAGCATCGTGCGCAAGCTTAGGAATACTGCCCTATCGTTGTCTGCGTGCCGCCGGACCTCATGTTTAACGCAAAACATTGGCCGGCTTCCTTCGAAGACGTGGAAGCAGCAAGAAGATGCCCGGACATTTTGGCGATGCCATACAAGACATGTCAGCGCGCCAGGTGTACGTGATCGTGGACGGGCACCGAAGATCTCAGCACTTGTAGACGTCGCAGATACCCAAGGATTGCGGTACAGAGACTGGTCACTCAAGAGGGATTATCGGGTTTGACCTCGGCAATTCCCAGGTTGACGATATCCCGCCCTGCAAAGCCCTCTTCCACAGCACTTCCATAATGAAAGCCACTTTAGACAAAGCGTTAGAAAAGCCGAATTTTTGTTGGTGCCGCTGAAGGGACTCGAACCCCCGACCCCATCATTACGAATGACGTGCTCTACCATCTGAGCTACAGCGGCGCTCTGAGTGCGGGCAGATAGCGAAGCGGCAGGGAGGGATCAAGGGAAAATCGAGCGGTTCGATTTCGCTAGGGTATCGTTCCACCTTTGGTGCACAGCCAAGCCGGCGCCTAAGTGCGCAGTTTCAACCACAATACGGGTATGCCCTCGGCGGTGTCAGGCTTGTTTGCCACGACGCAGAGCAGCGCGCCGCAATTTTTTCCCGTTTTGACCTACAGCGCTGTAACAACGAAATCAGTGCTTGGCGCAGGTGCATGCAGCACATCGTCGGTTGCCCGCTGGCCAGCATGCTCAAGGCGCGACATAATCTCTTGCGTTTTTGGTCAAACCGAATGAGCGTTGTCGCGTGTGCAATTTGTCTGGTGTGAAAATGTTCAGGTTCTTAGTCTGTTTTTTGGTTTTTCTGGCCGGCGCCGCGTTTGCTGAAACGCGGTACATCAACAGCCCAGGAGATGGCTTTCTCAACCTGCGGAAAGGTCCGGCTACTTCTTATTCCATCATTATGGAAATGAAACACGGCACGTCGGCCAAAGTGCTGTCGAGGTCCGGCAAGTGGCTAAAGGTCAGGCACCAGACGGGGCGGACAGGTTGGGCGCACGGGCGATACCTCGTTGCGCGTAGCGCCGTTAAGCCAAGGCAATCGGCTTCAGCGTCGGTGTCCGGCACACAATTCACGCGGGCCACGCGCACGCTGAAAGCAGCGCTGAAGCTCCCCGGGACCAGCTTACGCCTTTGCGATACCGGCCTTTCCATTTTCGTGATTTCGGAAAGCCCGTTTAGCTGTGCGTCGACTGACAAAGAGATCCTCACTGACAAGCAGTTCGCAATCGAAATAGATATGGGGCTTGTCATTATGCAGCGTATGATTGCGCCGAAAGGGCGCGCGGGCCTACACAACGCAATATGCGGAGGCCGCAATCGGACCTCACAGCGCCATTCGTCCTGCAAATTCAAGTTCTCGAACGAGATTCGGGTAATTCGGGAGAAAACGCGCCATGGCTCCAGCTATCACTACGTTTTCGGAGTGTTTGATCGCGGTGATCAACTGGCCTTGAGCGTTGCGGCACAGGGCGCGACCGATCCCAGAAAGCTGGCCGTGGATCGTCTCTTTAGACGTAACGGCTTCAAACTGCGTTAGTCACAACTGCGACCCACGGTGAACTGTCGTTGGCCCATCCCACCCAGGGCGACGGACATCCCTCTGTGTGATCACAGTCCCTACGCCTGCAGGGCCTTCACGCCCACGTCTCCGCCCGCCTGTTCGCAAATGGCGAGGGCTGCGGCGTGGCTGCCGGCGGCAGTTGTGAAGTAGGGGATCTTGTCATACAGCGCGATGGCGCGGATCGACTTGCTGTCTTCCACAGCTTGGGCGCCTTCGGTGGTGTTAAAGACAAGCTGGATGGCGCCGTCACGCATCTGGTCGGTGATGTCGGGGCGGCCTTCATAGACCTTGTTGACCGTGCCGCAGGCGATGCTTTCGCCTTCCAGCCATTTGGCCGTGCCGCGGGTGGCGACGAGGGTGAAGCCGAGGTCGGTGAGGATGCGCGCGGCTTCGAGCATATCCGGCGTCTTGTCGGCGTCCTTGATGGAGATAAAGGCGCACCCTTCGTTCGGCAGGACCATGCCGGCGCCCATCTGGGCCTTGAGGAAGGCGCGGGCGAAGGTGCGGTCCCAGCCCATGACCTCGCCTGTGCTGCGCATCTCGGGCCCGAGGATCGTGTCGACGCCTGGGAAGCGGGCGAAGGGCATCACGGCTTCCTTGACGGAGAACCACGGCATATTCGGATCGGCGAGGGTCATTGGGTCGGCCAGCGGCAGGGTGCTGTCATAGCTGGCGGCCGCGTCGTAGGCCGGGCGGTGCGGGAAATCAGCCAATGTGGCACCTGCCATGACGCGAGCGGCGATGGAGGCGATGGCCGAGTCAGTGGCTTTGGCGACGAAGGGCACAGTGCGCGAGGCGCGCGGGTTGACCTCGATCAGGTAGATCTCGCCATCCTTGACCGCGAACTGCACGTTCATCAGGCCCACCACGTTCAACCCTTTGGCCAGCGCGACGGTCTGTTTTTCAACCTGGGCTAGGATATCCGCAGGCAGGGTGTGGGGGGGCAGGCAGCACGCGCTGTCCCCGCTGTGCACGCCGGCCTCTTCGATATGCTGCATGATGCCGGCGACGTGCACATCTGCCCCGTCGCAAATGGCGTCTACGTCCAGCTCGACCGCGCCGGAAAGGTAGCTGTCTAGAAGCACGGGGCTGTCGCCGGACACCACCACGGCTTCCGAAATGTAGCGCTCGAGCTGGCTCTGGTCGCGGACAATCTCCATCGCGCGGCCACCCAGCACGTAGGAAGGGCGGATCACCAGCGGGAAGCCGATGTCAGCGGCTGTTGCCAGCGCTTCGGCGTCCGAATGGGCGATGGCATTCTTTGGCTGCTTGAGGCCGAGAAGCTGGACAAGCTGCTGGAAGCGTTCGCGGTCTTCAGCGAGGTCGATGGCGTCGGGCGTGGTGCCAAGGATCGGGATGCCTGCGGCTTCCAGCGCGTTGGCGAGCTTCAGCGGGGTCTGGCCGCCGAACTGGACGATGACGCCGTGCAGGGTGCCGTTCTCCTGCTCCACCCGCAGGATCTCCATGACGTGTTCGAAGGTTAGCGGCTCAAAGTAGAGCCGGTCGGAGGTGTCGTAATCTGTGCTGACCGTCTCGGGGTTGCAGTTGATCATGATCGTCTCGAAGCCAGCGTCCGACAGCGCGTAGCACGCATGACAACAGCAATAGTCGAACTCGATTCCCTGGCCGATCCGGTTGGGGCCGCCGCCGAGGATCACAACCTTCTTGCGATCCGAGGGGCGCGCCTCGCATTCCACATCGCCAAAGGCCGGGGCCTCGTAGGTGGAATACATGTACGGTGTCTGTGCCTCGAACTCGGCGGCGCAAGTGTCGATCCGCTTGAACACGGCCGTAACGCCGGCTGCAACGCGCGCGGCGCGCACGCTGTCTTCAGCTTGGCCGGTCAGCTGGGCAAGGCGCGCGTCGGTGAAGCCCATCATCTTGAGGTGGCGCAGGCCCTCTGCGTCCGCCGGCAGGCCCGCACTTTCGACCTCTTGCTCGGCATCGATGATCTCGCGGATGCGGGCCAGGAACCACGGGTCGAACTTGGTGATGCCAAAGATGTCGTCGTCGTCCAGCCCCTCGCGCATGGCTTGCGCGATGACGCGCAGGCGGTCGGGGGTTTGCTGGCTCAGCGCCTTGATGATCGCGGCGCGGCCATTTGCGGGGTCTTCCGCGCCTTCGATCTTGATCTCGTCAAAGCCGGTGAGGCCCGTCTCCAGCGAGGCCAGCGCCTTTTGCAGGGACTCGTGGATGGTACGCCCGATGGCCATCGCCTCGCCGACCGACTTCATCGCGGTGGTCAGGTGCGGCTCGGAGCCTGCGAATTTCTCGAAGGCAAAGCGGGGGATCTTGGTGACGACGTAGTCGATGGTCGGCTCGAAGGACGCGGGCGTCACCTTGGTGATATCATTGTCCAGCTCGTCCAGCGTGTAGCCGACTGCAAGCTTGGCCGCGATCTTGGCGATGGGGAAGCCGGTGGCCTTGGAGGCCAGCGCGGAGGAGCGGGAGACGCGCGGGTTCATCTCGATCACGACCATGCGGCCATCATCGGGGTTGATCGCCCATTGCACGTTGGAGCCGCCCGTCTCCACACCAATTTCCCGGAGCACGGCAATCGAGTGATTGCGCATGATCTGGTATTCCTTGTCGGTGAGCGTGAGGGCCGGGGCCACGGTGATGGAATCGCCGGTGTGCACGCCCATCGGGTCCACGTTTTCGATGGAGCAGACGATGATGGCGTTGTCGGCGGTGTCCCGCACGACTTCCATCTCGTATTCCTTCCAGCCCAAAAGGCTCTCGTCCACGAGGATCTGGCCCACCGGGGAGGCATCGAGCCCCGAGCGGCAGATCGCCATGTAATCGTCGCGGTTATAGGCCACGCCGCCGCCCGTGCCGCCAAGGGTAAAGGCGGGGCGGATGATCGCGGGCAGGCCAACCTCTTCGAGCGTGTCGAGCGCGGCTTGCACGCCGGCCTCGAGGTCTTTCTTGCCGTCCACGGTTGGGGCGGTGACGATGGCGGCCTTGGGGTTTTCGATGCCCAGCCGGTCCATCGCCTCGCGGAAGAGCTTGCGGTCTTCGGCCATCTCGATGGCATCGCGCTTGGCGCCGATCATCTCAACGCCAAACTTTTCCAGCACGCCCATTTCTTCCAGCGCGAGGGAGGTGTTGAGGCCCGTCTGTCCGCCCATGGTGGGCAGCAGCGCGTCGGGGCGTTCCTTTTCGATGATCTTGGCGACAACTTCGGGGGTGATGGGTTCAATATATGTTGCATCGGCAAGGCCCGGGTCCGTCATGATCGTCGCCGGGTTCGAGTACTCGAACCCCACAA
>JBCBCP010000026.1:0-41091 GCA_038530575.1 Pseudomonadota bacterium | reverse complement strand
TGCAATATTCCGCAAGATATCGGAGCGCACGGTGTCTTCGGCCAAGGCTGCAAAGCTGCGCTGTTCCGGCTTTTCAATGCGCGGAATGCGAATGCGTCCGGGGTGGGTGGTGTCGCGCGCCATGACGGGATCGTATCACGAATTGGTTGATCTGTCATGGAGGAACACACGCTATGCGACATCAAGCGCGCGGCGCGCACATGCGTTTGATGCCAAGCGCGATGTCCGGCTTGGCCGCCACCGTGTCCTCGGTCAGCGTCTGGGCCTCGGCCATCAGGGCGTCAGGCGCGACGATGCGGTCGATCAGCCCGTAGGCATAGGCGGTTTCCGCGTCGATCTTTTGCCCGCCCATCAGGATCAGCTTGGTGCGCGCGGGACCAATCAGTGCCGCCATGCGGCCCGGATCAGAGGGCTGCGGCAGAAAGCCGAGTTTCATCACCGGGTAGAAGAACCTGGCCGTTGGCACCGCGATGCGCAGATCGCAGGCCAACGCCATGCCCACGGCGCCGCCTGCCAACGTGCCGTTGAGTGCCGCAATTGTCAGGCCGGGCAGCGCGGCAATGGCGCTGGACAGCTCTTCCCATAGCGGAGAGACGGCGAGGCCAGCCTTGGCCGCCTGAAGATCCGCGCCGGCGGAAAAGACCTTGCCCTCGCCGGTCAGGATCAGCGCGCGGGCGCCCGATGCCCGCCGGGCCGTGTCGCGCAGATCGGTCAGCATCGCTTCGGTCAGCGAATTGGCCTTGTCCGGGCGCGCAAGCGTGACCGTCCAGACATCGCCAGTATCATCGACCCGGATCATGCAAGACCGACCCGGGCGCGGATCGCCTCGTCGCGCAGGGAGACTTCCTGTCCGGCAAATTCGGCGGCGTCCGGGCCACACATCCAGATCAGTGTGTCCGCGACCCACTCGGGCGGAATGTGGTCGGACCAGTCAAGCTGACTGACCGGGTTGATGCCAGAGGCCTTGATTTCGCGCTGCATCTGCGTGGCCACCGTGCCGGGGCTAAGGCCCATCGCCCGCACAGTTTTCCCGGCTTCCTTGTCGAGGCAACGGGTCAGCATAGCGGCGCCAGCTTTCGAGGCGCAGTAATGACTCCACGCCTCGACCGGGCCATGGGCCGCGCCGGACGAAATGGTGATGATCGTGCCGCCCGTGTCCTGCATAACGCCCAGCGCCGCATGCATGCCGTAGAACACCCCCTTGAGGTTCACGTCGATCACATGGCCCCATGCGGCAGGGTCCGCGTTGGCTAGATGGGCGATCGGCTCGACCGCGCCGGCATTGTTGATCAAGACATCAAGACCGCCAAAGTGCTTCACGGTGGCCGCTACCGCGCTCGCAACCGCATCGTAATCGGCCACGTCACAGGGCAGCGCCAAGGCACGATCACCTATTTCGCCCGACAGCGTGGCCAACGCGTCCGCGCTGCGCGCAGTAAGAGCCACATTCGCACCCGCCGCTGCAAACGCGCGCGCAGCTGCGGCACCGATGCCCCTGCTTGCCCCAGTGATCAGCACTGTGTTGCCTGTCATGTCCATGTGATGTCCTTCGTATGGTATTCCATACCAAGGGGTAGTGCGCCCTTGCGCTTCGGTCCAGTTGGAACCACCATGCGCCTAGGCGCGGGCAGGCCCGCACAAAAGAAATTTGCACAGGGACCCCTGATTTATGACCCGATTTAGCCTAATGAGCACTGCTTCTCTGGCCGTTGTGGCTCTGGCGAGCCCCGCATTTGCTGACGTCACCGCTGATGACATCTGGAGTGACTGGAAGGCGTACATGTCGACCTTCGGCTATGAGATGACCGGCACGGAAAGCCGTGCCGGCGACACGCTGACCGTCTCGGCCGCCACGATGTCCATCGACATGAGCACAGAGGACGAGCCCGTTGGCATCATGACTGTTTCGATGCCCGCGCTGACCTTTACCGAAAATGGCGATGGAAGCGTGACCGTTGGCATGCCCGGCGCCTCGGAAATCGTGTTTGAAAGCGCCCCCGGCGCGCCAGAGACCGTGCGCGCTGTCATCAGCTATGAACAGCCCGGGTTCAGCATGACCGCGTCGGGCGAGCCGGAAAATGTGAAATATGTCTATTCAGCCGACAGCCTGACCATGGCCCTGACCTCGTTCACGGTTGATGGCGAAACGCTCCCACCCGAGGCGATCACCGCCGAAATGGCGCTCCAACAGATCAGCGGCGAGACATCGCTGCAGACCGGCGATTTGCGCAGCTATGACCAGTCGTTCTCTGCCGGCGGCTTCAATCTAACGTTCGATTTCGCCGCGCCCGATGGTGCCGAGTCGGGCAAGATCAGAATGACCGCGGGCGGCATGACATTTGCTGGCGTTTCCGCGATTCCTGCGGAAATGGGGCAAGACGAGGTGATCGAGGCACTGCGGGCCGGGTTTAATTTTGATGGCACGTTCGGGCTGACCAATTCCCAGACGCAAGTGGCGATCACCGGACCAGATGCTTTCACCTCCAACACTTCAAGCGCCACGACGGGCGTGCGGGTGGCTATGGGGGCCGAAAGCGGTTTGGTCTATGACATCAGCAACAGCGGCGTGTCGCTGAACATGCTGCTGCCAGACCTGCCGATCCCGGTGACCGCCGAGTGGGCGTCCAGCGTGTTCAAGCTGGGGCTGCCGGTGCTGAAGTCGGACGATCCGCAAAGCTTTGGCCTGACGATCGAGCTGAACGAGCTGGTTGTGGCTGACACGCTGTGGGGCATGATTGACCCCGCGGGCCAGTTGCCGCGCGATCCGGCAACCCTGCAAGTGTCGCTTGATGGGATGGCCAAGCTGCTGTTCGATTACCTTGACCCGGCAGAGCAGTCGGCAATCGTGTCGAGCGGGGCGATGCCGGCCGAACTGCAGAGCGTCGCGCTCAGCAATCTGGTTCTGCGCGTCGCGGGCGCGGCCCTGACCGGGAATGGCGCGTTTGACGTCACACCGGGCATGTCCCCGATCTTTGGCCCGCTTGGCACGCCCGTGGGCAAGGTTGACCTGCAGCTTGAGGGCGGCAACGGGCTGATGGACACGCTGGTCGCGATGGGTCTGTTGCCCGAAGAACAGGCGATGGGCGCCCGGATGATGCTGGGCCTGTTTGCCCGTCCGGGCGATGGGCCGGACACGCTGACCTCGAGCATCGAGATCAACGCCGACGGTCACATTCTGGCCAACGGGCAGCGCATCCAGTAAGGCGCCTGCCCTTGCAAGGTCCAAGCGTGGGGGCTACGTCCGCTGCATAGCTGCGGAGCCCCCATTGCCATGTCCGACCCTTCCCCGACCCTTGAAACCCTGAGCCATGCGCTGCTGGATGCGGCGCGCGGCGCGGGCGCGGATGCCGCCGATGCGATGGCGCTGCGCGGCACTTCTGTCAGTGTCGACGTGCGCGCCGGCGCGCTGGAGCAGGCGGAGCGGTCCGAAGGTGTGGACATCGGCCTGCGGGTCTTTGTGGGTCAGCGGGTGGCGACCGTGTCCGGCTCTGACGCGTCACCGGGCACGCTGCGCATGATGGCCGAACGCGCGATTGCCATGGCGCGCGAGGCGCCCGAAGACCCCTATGCAGGCCTTGCCAGCCCCGAACAGCTTGCCCGCGATCTGGACATGACCCGGCTGGAGCTGGCCGATCCCGCGCCGGAGCCCAGTGCCGCCGCGCTGCAGGACCGCGCGCTGGCGGCTGAGGCCGCCGCGCTTGAGGTGGACGGCGTCAGCCAAGTGTCTGGCGCCAGCGCCTATGTGGGCGAGCGGGACGTGTTCCTCGCGGCGACCAATGGTTTTTCCGCGGGGTATGCGCGCACGGATCACGGACACTATTGCACGGCGATTGCGGGCAGCGGGCTTGGCATGGAGCGCGATGGCGACAGCGATGGCCGCGTGCATCTGGCCGATCTGCGCAGTCCCGAAGAGATTGGCGCGCGCGCCGGGGCGCGGGCGGTGGAACGGCTTGGGGCCCGCAAACCGCCGACCGGGGCCTTTCCGGTGCTGTTCGACGAGCGGGTCGCATCCAGCCTGATCGGGCACCTGCTGGCGGCCATCAACGGGCAGTCGGTGGCGCGCGGCGCGTCATGGCTGCGCGAGGATCTGGGCACCGCGGTTCTGCCCGACGGGCTGGACCTGATCGAAGATCCGCACCGTCTCCGCGCCGCCGGCTCGCGCCTCTTTGACGCCGAAGGCTTGCCGACGCAGCCGCGCAAGATCGTGGAGGGCGGCGTGCTGACAGGCTGGGTTCTGGACCTGAGCGCGGCGCGCAAGCTGGGCATGGACCCGACCGCCAATGCCGCGCGCGGTGTGAGTTCCGGCCCCGGACCGACCAACTGGAACATCGCCCTGACCCAAGGGCACGCCAGCCGCGCCGACCTGATGCGCGACATGGGCACGGGCCTCCTGGTAACCTCCATGATCGGCAGCACGATCAACCCCAATACCGGCGATTATTCCCGCGGCGCGGCTGGCATGTGGGTGGAGAATGGCGAGGCGGCCTATCCGGTCAACGAATGCACCATCGCGGGCAACCTCAAGGACATGCTGCGGGCGATTCAGCCGGCCAATGACGCCCGCCCGCATCTGAGCCGTGTGGTGCCGTCGCTGCTGGTGCCGGGGATGACCGTTGCCGGCAGCTGATCTGCCCCTGCTGATCGACGCGGTCCGGGCCGCGGGCCGCGTGGCCACGTCCTACCGGGGCGATCTGGCGCGGCTCTGGGATAAACCCGATGGCGCTGGGCCGGTGACCGAGGCCGACCTCGCGGTCAATGACCTCTTGCGCACGCAGCTGGAACTGGCGCGCCCCGCCTATGGCTGGCTCAGCGAAGAAACCGAAGACGGCACCGCCCGCCTGCGCCGCGATGCGGTGTTCATCATCGACCCGATCGACGGCACCCGCAGCTTTGCCGCGGGCCACAAGACCTGGGCAATCTCAGTCGGCATTGTAGAGCGGGGTGTGGTCACCGCCGGTGTCGTCTACCTTCCGGCGCGGGGGCTGTTGTATGCCGCGGCGCGGGGACAGGGGGCGTGGCTGAACGGCGCGGCGTTGCGGGTGTCAGAGCACGGCGCGCTGTCCGGGGCGACGGTGCTGGCGGTGAAACACACGCTTGATGCGCAGCACTGGCCGGGCGGCGTGCCGCAAGTACAGCGCGAGCACCGCCCGTCGCTGGCCTACCGGCTGGGGCTGGTCGCGCAGGGGCGGTTCGACGGCATGTTCACCTTTCGGGCAAGCTGGGAATGGGACATCGCCGCAGGCAGCCTGATCGTGGAGGAAGCGGGCGGCACCGTCACCGACAAGACCGGCGCACCACTGCGCTTCAACAACCCGCACCCGGCCCTCAATGGCGTGGTTGCCGCCGCGCCCGGGGTGCACAGGGCCGCCATGGCGGCGTTGGGCCAAGCCTAAGGCCGCGCCCACGCCAGCGGGGCGGGCAGCGGCGCGCGCGCCATGTCCACGCGCAAGACACGCCGGCGACCGGGGCGCGTGGACGGGCGCGAGCGGTGAACCGTCCGCATATCAAGCACGAGGATATCGCCACGGCTTGCGCGTTCGAGCTCAGGCGCCCCGTTTGGGGCGTCACCTGTTTTGTGGGGGCCAAGGTGGGAGCCCGGCGCAAACTCCATGCCCCCATCCTCTGCGCCGACATCATCCAGAAACAGGCGGCAGAACAGCATCTCGCGCAAGATCGCCTCTGGCGGGCGGCAGTGCCAAACGCCCCCCTTGCAGCTCCAGGCGTCAAAGCCCGGCATGTCTGCCAGCGCCGCAACCGCGATGATCTCGTCCCGGTGCCAAGGGACCGACCAGTTTGCCTTGACCTGCTTGTCGAAGGCAACGACGCGGACCGGCCAGACCGCCCCAAAGTGAGGGGTCAACGCAGCGCTGAGCGGCGCCAGAAGCCGCGACAGGCCACCGCCAAGTCGCGCGCCCGCACTGCCGTCCCACCCGAGCGCATCGAGCGGGGCCAGTGCCGCGTCATCAAGGCCGCCACGCAGCCATAGGTGCCCGGCAGGCCCAAGGGGACCCGATGCCATCGCGCGCCTCCGCCTCTACCGCCCAAACCTATGTCACGAAGCCGCGGCCCACACCACCGCTTGACCCCTGCGCCGCGATGGGCCAGCAACATGGCAAGCCACAACGGAGCGTCCCCATGACCCAACGCCTGCACCTCGTCTTTGGCGGCGAGCTGATCGACCCGACCAAAAGCGCGTTCAAGAATGTCGACGACATCCACGTTGTCGGTATCTTTCCCGACTATGACAGCGCCTACAACGCGTGGAAGGCCGAGGCGCAGCGGACGGTCGACAATGCGCATATGCGGTATTTCATCGCCCATCTGCACCGTCTGCGGGACGAAGAGAACGCGGCTGCCGCGACCGAAGAGCTGGGCTGAGACCGCCCATGACGCAAGGCGGGGGGCGGCGCGCGATGCGGGGGCGGATCGGCCTTGCGGCCTACCGTGCCCTGAGCGGACGCAGCCCGGGGCTGCCTTATGCGCCAAGCAGATTGCGCCCCGCTGGCCCGCTGATCTGGCTGCACGCGGGCGAGCCGGGAAGCGGCGCGCGCTTTGCCGAGCTGGCGCAGCGCTTGTGTGCAACTGACCCTGATCTGCGCATCCTGCTGACGGTTGCGGATGACGCGCTGCCCAAGACCGGCACGGCGATCACGACCGAGGTGCTGGACGCCGACCGCCTTCCCGATGCGCAGGCTTTCGTGGCCTATTGGCGGCCCGATCTCGTGCTGTGGGGCTGGGGCGGGTTGCGGCCCAACCACCTGATCGCGGCGGCGGAGACGGGCGTGCCTCTCTACCTTGTGGATGGCGGGCAGAACGGCTTTGACAGCGCGCGCGAGCGGTGGCTGCCGGAGGTGAGCCGCACCGTGTTGAGCCGGTTCACCCGCCTGCTGGTCCGGTCGGAGGCCGCGCAGGCGCGGGTGCTGCGATTTGGCGTGCCGCCCGGCCGGGTAGAGACCTGCCCGCCCTTGCTGGCCGGTGCACAGGTCTTGCCCGCGGCCCAAAGCGATCTTGACGAGCTGAGCGCGGCGATGACCGGGCGGCCGGTCTGGTATGCCGACGGGGTGACCGGCGCAGAGGTGGCGCATGTGCTTGAGGCCCAGCGGGCAGCGCAACGGGCATCCTACCGGCTGCTTCTGGTGATTGCTCCGGCGGATGAGGCAGCGGACGCGCGGGTGGTGGAGGCATGCGCGGCGCAGGGCCACAGGCTGCAGCGGTGGTCGGACGGCGATCTGCCGGACGAGGCGACCTCGGTCCTGTTGGCGGATCTGCCCGATGAGGCAGGGCTGTGGTTTCGGCTGGCGCCACTTGCCTTCATGGGCGGCTCGCTCAGCGGGGGCGGCGCCGGGCGTGACCCGCTGGCGGCGGCGGCGCTTGGGGCCGCGGTTCTGTACGGGCCGGGCGTAGGATCGCATCTTGAGGCCTATCGGCGCCTGGCAGAGGCCGGGGCCGCGCGGATCGTCAGCGATGGCGCGTCGCTGGGCACGGCTGTGACCCGGCTGATCGCGCCGGACCAAAGCGCGCGGATGGCGCTTGCCGGGTGGGACGTGGTGACGACGGGCGCGGCGGCCATGGACCGGATCATCGAATTGAGCCTTGCCGAGCTGGACGCCGCGGCGCAGGGCGCAAGCTGATGCGCGCGCCGGGTTTCTGGTATCGGCCAAGCAGTTGGCAGGCCCGTGTTCTCGCCCCGCTGGGCTGGCTTTATGCGCGCGGCACCGCCCGGCGGCTGGCGCGGGGCAGCCCGGTGCGGCTGGGCGTTCCGGTGATCTGCGTGGGCGGCGTGAACGTGGGCGGGACGGGCAAGACTCCGACCTGTATCGCGGTGGCAGGCATGGTGCGGGACCGGTTCATCGAGCCGCATATCGTTACGCGGGGCTATGGCGGATCGCTGGAGGGACCCGTGCGCGTCGATCCCGCGCGGCACCGCGCGGAGCAGGTGGGCGACGAGGCGCTCTTGATGGCAGCATTCGCCGAAGTGTGGGTGGCAAAGGATCGGGCCGCCGGGGGCCGCGCGGCAGAGGCTGCGGGCGCGGGCGCAATCATCCTTGATGACGGGTTTCAGAACCCTGCGCTGGTGCAGGACCTGTCGATTGTCGTGGTGGATGCAGAGGTCGGCTTTGGCAATGGCCTCTGCCTGCCTGCGGGGCCGCTGCGGGAACCCGCGGCGACGGGGCTTGCGCGCGCCGATCTGCTGGTCAGCCTTGGCGGGCCGTTCGAGGCTGATCTGCCCCGCGCCTGGGGCGTGCTGGAGCCGCTGCAGACCGGGATGCCCTGGGGCGGGCTGCGCGTGCTGGCCTTTGCGGGGATCGGACGGCCGGAGAAGTTCTTTGCCACGTTGCGCGGGCTTGGGGCCGAGGTCGTGCGGGCCGAGCCGCTGGGGGATCATGAACGGCTGTCGACCGCGCTACTGGGGCGGCTGGAGACCGAAGCGCGGCGGCTGGATGCGCAGCTTGTCACGACAGAGAAAGACGCCGCCCGCCTGCCGCCCGATTGGCGGAGCAAGGTGCTGACCCTGCCGGTGCGTTTGCGGTGGGAGGATGACGCGGCGCTGATTGCGGCGCTGGACCGGGTTTTGAGTGAGGTGGTGAGGTAAGCGTAAAGCCGCGCCGGAGACGGGCCCTGGACCGGCGTGACGAACGCCATTTCCCGGGCACTTTATGGTTGCCGTGTCATCGTAACTCTGTGGTCTCGCCAACGGCCACCAAAGAGCCGGGCCGTGGGAGGGCCCCGCTCTGGCGCGGCGGCCTACGGCCTTGATTCCGCGCCATGCGCCTTAGGCCAGATCACTCATCCTCACCCAGCTTGGGCGCGGGCCGGTGCAGGGCCAGATCGGCGTCCGAGAACTTGAACGGCGAATTGATGCCCGGCACCCCGTCGAGCTCGATCTGCATGCCGCGCGCCTGTACCTGCGGGTCGGCAAAGACATCGTCCATCCGGTTGATCGGACCCGCCGGTACGTTCTGCGCCTCGCAGACCGCAAGCAGCGCGTCGCGGGTGAAGCCGCGCGTGGCGCCTTCGATCCGGCGGTTCATTTCGGGCCGGTTCGCCACCCGGTCAGCGTTCGAGGCGTAGTCCGGATCGTCCGCCATGTCCTCCAGCCCCAACAGGCGGCACAGGCGCTGGAACTGCCCGTCATTCCCCGTGGCAATGATCGCGTGGCCATCCGAGGTCTCGAACACTTCGTAGGGCGTCAGGTTGGGATGCGCATTGCCAAGCCGCCCGGGCGGCGTGCCGGTGGTCAGGTAGTTCATGCCCTGATTGCCGGTGATCGCCACGGCGCAGTCCAGAAGCGACATGTCGATATGCTGGCCGCGCCCTGTCTCGTCCCGCTGGCGCAGAGCGGCGAGGATCGCCGTGCAGGAGTAGAGCCCGGTGAAGATATCGGTGATCGCCATGCCATGCTTTTGCGGCTGGCGGTCCGGCTCACCGGTGATGCTCATCAAGCCCGAGATGCCCTGGATGATAAAGTCATAGCCGGCCCGGTGGGCGTAAGGCCCGGTCTGCCCGAAGCCGGTGATCGAGCAGTAGACCAGCCGGGGGAAATCGCCCTTCAGGCTGTCGTAATCCAGCCCGTACTTTGCCAGACCACCAACCTTGAAATTCTCGATCAGCACGTCTGCATCCGCCAGCAGCCCGCGCAGCTTGGCCTGCCCCTCTGCGGTGGTCAGATCGGCGGTGACAGAGGCCTTGCCCCGGTTCGCGCTGTGAAAATAGGAGGACGACACGTCGTCGTCCCGCGTCACGAAAGGCGGCCCCCACTGGCGCGTGTCATCGCCCCACGCCGCCTCTACCTTGATCACGTCGGCGCCCAGATCGGCGAAAGTCTGACCGGCCCATGGGCCAGCCAGAACACGCGCCAATTCGACAACTTTTAGCCCCGCGAGGGGCGCAGGTCTCATGAGCCGAGCGCTTCGTCGATGATCTGGGTCATCCGGTCATAGGACATGTTGTTATACTTCGTCCCGTTGATGACAAAGCTGGGGGTGGAATCGATCCCGTCAGCGGTGGCGTTTTGCTGGTACCAGGCGACAAGCGTGCGCAGCTTGTCATTGTCCTGCAGGCATCCTTCGAGCGTGTCATTATCCAGCCCGGCCAGACGACCGATCCGGCGCAGTCCCTCGATGATATTGGCCGGGTCTTGCTGGCGGGCCCAGTCGGACTGGCCGGCATAGATCATGTCAGTAATGCCAAAGAACTTCTCAGGCCCGGCGCAGCGCGCGATGGCGCTGGCCCAAAGACCGAAGCGGTCAAAATAGACCTCGCGGTAGACAAAGTTGATCTTGCCGGTGTCGATGTAGTCGGCCTTCAGCTGCTTGTAGGGGCCGGCGTGGAAGGTCGCGCAATGCGGGCAGGTATAGCTGGCATATTCGATGACGGTCACTGCCGCGTCCGCGTTGCCAATCTGCATTTCAACGATGGACGACGTATCGACATCCGCCGCTTCTTGCGCAGAGGCCGCGCCAAGCGGGTTGGCGGGCGTCACGGTCTGCGGCGTGAGGGCAAAATAGGCACCGATGGCAAGCACGATGGCAAGCGCGGCGGGCAGGATCAGGCGGTTCATGTCTCAGCTCTCCTTCGAGGCGTTTTTGGCGTGAATGTTGGCACCAAGCTGCGCAAGCGCGCGGCGGAGGGTGTCATCGTGGATCATGCGCGCGGACGCTTCACCCTGCGCTTTGGCCACAGAGCCGGGGGCCTTTGGGCCGGTTGGCATCTTGGCGGCAAACTGCACCTGCCCCTCGGCAAAGCCGGTCGGCGCGGTCTGGGTGATGCGGATGCGGCTGATGGCGTTGTAGCCGTAGATGGCGTTCACGCGGGCGCGCAACTGTTCCTTCTGCATCTCGAGCATCGGAGCCTGCGCCCCTGTCGTCAGCAGCGTCAGCGTCGCGCCCATCCCGCCCCGCGCATAGGACACGCCCACGGGTCGCGCGATCGCCGCCATGTCGGCCCCGGCGATCTCGTCCCAGCGGGTCAGCAGGCGGGATTCGGCGAAACCACGGCTTTCGGCCCCGGCGCGAATGCGCTGGGTCAGCAGGCTGGACGTCTGCTTGAAACCTTTTGTGGTGGAACGCCGCGGCGCCATGGCTATTGTCTCCCCTTGGCCGCGCATCATAGCGCCGCGCGGGCGAGGCACCAGAGAGCGGGGGTTAAATTTGCGTGAACTGAGCACGGAGTTGCTGGCGTGGTACGATCTCCACGCCCGCGTGATGCCGTGGCGTGTGCCGCCGGGGGCGGGCGCGCGTGCTGACCCGTACCGGGTGTGGCTGAGCGAGGTGATGCTGCAACAGACAACCGTGGCCGCCGTAAAGGCCTATTTCGAACGGTTTACGGCGATTTGGCCCACAGTGCACCACCTCGCGGCTGCGGATGATGCCGACGTGATGGCCGAATGGGCGGGGCTTGGGTACTACGCGCGCGCTCGTAACCTGCTGAAATGCGCGCGGGTGGTCGTGGACCAGCACGGCGGCCAGTTTCCGGCCGATCACGCGGCGCTTCTGGCTTTGCCCGGCATCGGCCCCTACACCGCGGCGGCGATCGGCGCGATCGCGTTCGACCTGCCGCTGACCGTGCTGGATGGCAATGTGGAACGGGTGATGGCGCGCCTGCATGACGACCACACCCCCCTGCCCGAGGCGAAGAAACCCTTTCACGCCTACGCCGAGGCTCTGACGCCCGATAAGCGCCCGGGCGACTATGCGCAGGCCGTAATGGACCTTGGCGCGACGATCTGCACCCCGCGCAGCCCCGCCTGCGGCATCTGCCCATGGCGCGCGCCCTGCAAGGCACGCATCGCGGGTACGGCGCCCGAATTGCCCAAGAAAACGCCTAAAAAGCCCAAACCCACCCGCCACGGCATCGCCTACCTCGCCCGGCGCCGCGATGGCGCATGGCTGCTGGAACGGCGGCCGGAAAAGGGTCTTCTGGGCGGCACGTTGGGCTGGCCCGGCAGCCACTGGGTCGACGCCGCGGCTCCCCTGCCCGAAAGCACGCCGCCGGTACAGGCGGACTGGCAAGACGTCGACGGCGAGGTGCGCCACACCTTCACCCACTTCCACTTGATCCTGCGCCTCAAAACCGCCACCACGGACGCCGAACCCACCCGCGGAACCTTCACAAAGGACTTCCGCCCGACCGACCTGCCCAGCCTGATGCGCAAAGCTTTCGACATGGTGCGCTGATCCATCCTTCACTTTGCCAATAAAACTCCGGGGGTGAGCCCACAGGGCGAGGGGGCTGGCCCCCTCGCGAATTTTCAAAAATTCGCGCCCCCCGCGACATCATTGTGCCTTTGTCGCCCCCCATGACCAAAGATAGACTGCGCCCAAACCAAAAGCACCGAGGCACCGATGATCCTGTCCATTCCGGAAATGCGCAAAGCGTCGCGTATCCTGCCGTTCGCGATGTCCATCCTGCTGATCCCACTGGCGTGGATTACGGCAATCTATGGCGGCTGGACAGTGATCCTGCTTCCGGTCGTGACGTGGTACCTTTTCAGCGCGCTTGATTTCGCTGTTGGCCTGGACGAGGACAATGGCGATCTGGAGGCATCAGATGATGATCTCTACTGGTACCGCGCGATCACCATCGCCTGGGTGCCCCTGCAGTTCCTGACGCTTTTCGGGATGATCTGGTATGTCGCCCCGGCGGAGCATCTGAGCACCTTCGAAAAACTGGTGATCTTCTTTGGCGTTGGCGTCATCACTGGCACGGTGGGCATCAATTACAGCCACGAGCTGATGCACCAGAAAAACAAGCTGGAGCGGCGGCTGGCCGATATACTGCTGGCCATGGTGCTTTATTCGCATTTCCGGTCCGAGCATCTGCTGGTGCATCACCGCTATGTCGCGACCCCGCGCGATCCGGTCACGGCGCGCATGGGCGAGAGTTTTTTCCGGTTCTACCCGCGGGTGCTGCACCAATGCTTCTGGTCTGCCTTCAACGCCGAAAAAGCACAGCTCGCCAAAAAGAACTTGCCCTGGACGCATTCGAGCAACCCTTTCTGGATGTATTGGGGGATGCAGGCGGGCTGTCTTGTGCTGGCGCTGCTGCTGGGCGGCTGGGTCGGTGTGGGCCTGTTCCTGATGCAGGCAAGCGTTGCGATCTGGCAGCTTGAGCTGGTCAACTACATCGAACATTACGGGCTGACCCGCAAACACCTCGGCGATGGCAAATACGAACACGTCAAGCCGCACCACAGCTGGAACGCGGCGCACCGGGCGTCCAACTGGCTGCTGATCAATCTGCAGCGCCATTCGGACCACCACTACAAGCCCGACCGCCGCTTTCCGGTGCTGCAAACCTACTCTGCCGCCGAAGCGCCGCAGCTGCCCTATGGCTACCCGGTGATGACAATCGCCGCGATGATCCCGCCCCTGTGGCGCCGCGTGATGAACCGGCGCGTCAAGCAGTGGCGCGAGATGTATTACCCAGAGATCACGGACTGGCAGCCCTACACGAAGGCATCCAATCCGGTGCCGCGGTAGCGCCCTGAAATCATCGCGGTTCAGGCGCGACCACGGCATATTCCCCAGGCAAATGACGGGCGTCTTTCCCTGTGACCGGAGGCGCGTGCCGTGGTTTTGACTGTGCTGATCTTCTTGACTGCCTTAGCGGTCCTTTCGCCTTTGCTGATGTTTGGGGGCGCCGTTGTGGGGTCCGGACTGGCCAATGGCGCCAGAGCAATTGGCGGCGTGACAATTTTCGCAGGGCTACTAGGCCTTGCGATGGCCGCGCCTGTATTGGCTGTTGCGGGTTGGGCGATGTATCTCACCCATCTGGGCTTTGCCGCGATAGGTCTGCCTTTTGGCTGGGCGCTCGGCGCAGGTCTGGCGGTTCTGCTTGGCGCGCTCCCGCGCTTTGTACACGCAAAGGCCGCAGATGCGCGCGCCGCTCACCACCAGCGCCATGACCGTCCCCTCTCCGTGATGGAACCCGGCGGTGTCATTGCCATCCAGTCCCAGCTGTTCCGCGACGGGGGCTTTGGACTGACGAAAACGGTGCCGCGGTTGTTGCTGGGCGGATTTGATGGGGTCCTGTTGCTGCCCGGCGGTGGCGCTATTGAGCCGGACGATCGGTTTGAGCTGATCCGCCGTACGGCGCCCGCAGATGATCCGCAGTATGCGGCCTTGCGCGCGCGTTTGCAGGAGGCCAACACGGCCGCCGCGACGGATCCGGAATGGGTGGAAGGCTTTTCCACCAGCGACGCGCCGATGGCCGCCGTCAACGTGGCCTACCTGATCGAGCGGGAGGTCGAGCGGCCTAGGATTTACGGCATCACCCATTACTTCGAAATTCACACGGAACGCGTTCTGAAACGCACGGCTCACGGGTGGGAAGAGGCCGGGCGAGAGACGTGGGTCACCTATCACCGATACACATTTGTGAAACCGATCCCCGGACAGGCGCTCATCAAGGGCAATTCCGAGGGCCAAAGCTGGGGACTGCGGGCCCTTTTCCCGACGATTTGGCAAGGCGGCGTCTACCGTGCGAACGGGAAACCCAGCCCCGGTACCGTTCCGGTTACTCTCCGCGATCTGTCCGCAGCCGCCCCGCGCAAGTAAATTCATCGCCGCCAATGGCAGTGGCAAAAGCGGGCCCTTTGCGTCAGCAAAACGTATGTCGCCACCCAGGACAGCGGAAAATGGGACGACGTAAGCGGCAGGCGCACGCTGGTTCACCGTTGATGGCCAAGGACGCACGATCCAGCTGCGCGCCGGGGTGCGGCGGGAGCGGTTCGGATGGCGCGCTCTGGATAAAGCGGCGCGCCTGGCAAAGCGACGGAACGTTCCGTTTGGCGCGGGGGCGTCCTTGCGGGCATGGTCAGCGCACCAGCCGGAGGAGCCGCCGATGCAAGGTAGAGAACCACACACGTCGTATGACTTGATCATCGTCGGGGCCGGGATTGCCGGGCTGACCGCCCTGCACGCCGCCGCGGTGCAGCTGGGGCGCGGGGCTCGTGTTTTGCTGATCGATGCCAAGGACGCGCCCGGCGGGATGTGGAACCACACCTACGACTATGTCCGCCTGCACCAGCCGCACGCGTTCTTTTCTCCCGGCGCCCTGCCTTGGGGTTTGGGCCAGCCGGGGCACTACTTGCCGCGCGGGGACGAGGTGCAGGCGCATCTTGCCACCTGCCTCGACCAGATCGGCGAGTTGCTCACGCTGGAGACGCAATTCGGGCACGTGGCGTCAGACATCCGTGAGGTGGACACCGAAGATGTGTGGGCCGCAGAGGTTGATGTGCACCCTACCGGTGTACCGGGGGCGATGCGTACAGTAACCGCGCGCCGCGTCATTGATGCCGCTGGGTTTGATCACGCCCCACTTGGCCCGCTGGAGCTGTCTTCGGGCCAAGTGCATGCCGCAACGCCCGAGTCCCTTGGCCCTGCGCTCGCCGCGCATCCCGCTGCACCAGCCTATGTCGTGGGCGGCGGGAAGACAGGGATGGATACGATCCTTGCCATCGCGGCGGACAACCCGCAGCGCCGCATCGTGCTGATCAATGGCGGCGGCACCTACTTCATGTCGCGGGACAGGCTGTTTCCCACGGGACTGCGGCGTTGGTTCGGTGGAACAGTTTCGATCACGATGCTGCGCGACTGCGTCATGCGCTTTGACGGCCGCAACGAGGACGCGGTGCGCGCGCATTTCCAGTCCCATTACGCCGCGCCGCATGACAGCCGCGCCAAGAGCTTTGTGTGGGGCGTTCAATCGGGCGATGAGGCGCAGCGCGTGGCGGCCGCGCTGAGCGAAACCGTCTGGGACTATCTGGAGGACATCACCGACGGCCCGGACGGGCCGCAGATGCATCTGCGAGGCGGTGCCACGCGTGCGATAGAGCCGGGCAGTCTGGTTGTGAACTGCAAAAGCAGCCTCGTGCTGGCTGCCGATGATACTCCGGCCCGGCCCGTGCTGTCCCCCCACGACGTGATCCTGTCAATCGGCACGCGGCAGGCGATCCATCTGCTGACTTCAGTGTCGAGCTTTGTCCTGTCGAACCTGTTCCTGACCGGGCAGATGCGGGACGCGGGGCTTTATTTTGTCGACCTTGATGCGCTTTTGGCCAAGGACAAGGCGGCGTTTTCGGCGACGACCTTCCTTTTGGCCTACTACAATGCGTTGATGGGCCTGCGACCGCTGTCGCCAGAGGCGCGGGCGGGCTTCGGATTTGACACAAACAATTGGTTTCCCGCGCCGCGCCGCCTGCTGGCGCTGAACGCCATTCGCAAGACCGCACGGGAGGATCTGAAGCATTGCCGCAAGTCGCTCGACGTGGTGATGGAGCGGTTTGGCATTGCGGGCGGGCTGCTGGCGCTGATGGAGGATTGAGCGGTGTCTACTGGCTCGCGGTCACGGATTGATTGGATTGCACTGACAGCGGCACTGATTTCATTTTGCGCGTTGGTTGTGTCTGTCATCACATTAATGCGCGATGCAGAAGACCGGCGCTTGTCGGTAAGGCCAATTCCAGACATCGCCTATTTTCACAGGATCAAAGACTTCGGGATCGACCTGCGAAACCATGGGCTTGGGCCAATGCTTGTTAGCGAGGTCGCTTTTGTGCAGCCGGACGGCACGGTCACAGCCCGCCTCTTCCCCAAGTCTCATTTCAGCGCCACAGGCCCGTTGGCAACCGTGTTCGATCCGGTCTTCATGGTTCGAATCGATACCGTTTCCACGATCGCGGCAGGTGAGGAAATCAACCTGGCGCGCTACGACTACAAGGCCCAGCAGACGCGGAATTTTGCGGCGTGCCTTGAAGAATTGGCGACTGGCATCGTGATACGGGTCAGATACACGGACATATATGGCTCCGCGTTTATGCCCTTCACCTACGAAATCCCGAGTGGCACACAGACCTGCTGAGCCACGGCGCACGCCTAAACCATCGTCCAAACCTTGACCGGCTCGGGGGCGCCGCGCACCGGGTGGGCGGTGTTTTCTGTCACGCCCCGCGGGATGCCAGCGGCTTGAACGGCCGTGTCGGAGAAGACGGCAGGCACGCCGAGCGTGCGGCTGAGTTCCTGTAGGCGGCTGGCGATGTTCACCGTGTTGCCGATGACTGCAAATTCCAGACGGTCGGTCCCGATATTGCCCAGAACCGCAGGGCCATAGTGTACGCCGAACCGAGCATCGATTTCCGGCTGCCCGTCGGCGCGGCGGCGCAGGTTGAGCCGGTCAACCTCTGCAATCATCGCGCGCACGCAGAAAATCGCGTTCTCCGCATCTTGAGGCCCTGCAACCGGCGTGCCGAACGTGGCCATCAGACCGTCGCCCAGAAATTTGTCCAGCGTGCCGCCATGGGCAAAGACCTGACGCTCCATCGCGGACTGGAAATCGCGGAGCGTTTCAATCACCTCTGTCGGGGTGCGGCCGGAGGCATAGGCGGTAAAGCCTACGATATCGACAAACAGCACCGCGATGTTCTGTTCGCGAATTTGCCCAAGCGGATCGTCCACGCCGCTGAGTTCGGACACGACATTGGGTGAGAAGTAACGCGAGAGATTGGACCGCTCGCGCTCTGTCTCTGCGGAGCTGACCAGCAGGCGCTGGAACCGGCGCACGACGATGGCCAGCGTGTAGGTGACCAGCAAGAGGACCATCACCTCTTGGATGCGGCGGTCCCATTGCATCACATTCGGATCAAGCTCGTAGATCAGCAACGGATCGAAGCCAGCGGCCTCCAGCCCTTCGGTGATCGCGGGCACCTCGCGCCCGAAATACCAGATCAGGGCCGACCCCAGAAGGTACATCGCACTGGTCCAATGCCCCAGCGCGAGGATGGTGCGCCAGTTGTAGGCAAGACACCCGACCACGACGATGATGAAATAGTAATAGAACGTGTCGAACTGGTAGATCATCGAGGTCGGCCAGTCGAAGGTCGACAGCGGGTTCGGCGCCAACAGTGCCACCGTCATCAGCAGCACATCGATGAAGATAAAGAACAACTCGCGCGCGCTTTGACCGCGTCGCCCGACACGTCGAAGGAAATAGCCGTTGAGCGCCACCAGGGCGAGCAGCGCCCAAGGCCACGCGATCTGGTTCAGCGGCACAACAAAAGGCAGGAAAGCGGCCACCACCGCTAGCGCAATCCAGCGCGCGCGGATCGCCAGTTCGAGCCCTTCTTCCTTGTGCCGGTCGAGCGTTTCTTCGACCCGGCGTGACACAGGTACGTCGCCTGTCCCGTCAGGCGGGTCCTGCATGTTGAAGTTCAGAAGGTCAGGGGTTTCGACCACGCCGCGGCTCTCTTGCTAGTTGAAAGCAGAAATAGGCTTAGCGCGGCGGCAAATCCAGACGTGCGCGCAGTTGTGCGGTGGCCGTGTCGAAAAGTGCGCGGTCCCCTGCCGCCCGGGCGATCAGCTGTGCGCCTTCGACCAGAGCCAGCGCAGCCGCTGCTTCGGCGAGGGTATCGGGCTCGGCGCTGAGCGTTTTGTCCCGGCGGCCTTGCGCCATGACGTCCTGCAACCAGTACGTCGCCTCGTTGTGGAAGCGGTTCAGCTCGGCCACCACTTCCGGGCTCAGGCTGTGACGCCCGGCGGCGAATGCCACGCACAGGCAGGTTTGTTCGCCCGCGCCAAGGGTATTCCTGTAATGGGCCAGAAACGCCTCCATCCGCTCTGCCGCTGTGCCCGATTTGGGCAGCCGGACGAAAAAGCTGTCGACGTAACGCTTGATCAGCGCAAGCGCCAGCTGTGGCTTGGTCGCAAAATGGTAGTGGACAGAGGCCTTCTTGATCCCCTGTTGCTGGGCAAGATCGCCGAAGCTGAACGCATCGAGCCCGCGGGTACGAGCAAGACGTTCTGCATGATCAAGGAGGGCCGTTCGCGTATTCATGCGCACCTGCTTGGAGGTAGGGAGGCGATTCTGCAAGGGTTTCAGGGTGATGGCAGGTGCAAGGGCAGCACGGCTAGATGCGCCAGCGCAACACGCGGCGTTCGATCAGACCGATGATGGCGCTGACAATCACGCCCAGAATGGACAGGATCACCACACCGACAAAGAGCCGTTCAAGGTCGTAAAGCGACCCGGCCTCCAGGATATAGGCGCCAATTCCAAACTCCGCGCCCAGCATTTCGGCAGCAACGAGCAGGATGATCGCGATGGCAAGGCTGATGCGCAGGCCCGACAGGATGCCGGGCATTGCACCGGGCAGGACGATCTTGCGCACGATGGACCACCACGACAGGCCAAAGGATTGGCCCATGCGGATCAGCGTGCGGTCCACATTGTCCACCGCGCCGTAGGTGGCGACGACCGTGGGGGTAAAGGTGCCAAAGGCGATCAGCGCGTATTTGGAGCCTTCTCCGATGCCGAACCAGATCACGAACAGCGGCAGAAGCGCAATTTTGGGGATCGGAAAGATCGCGGCGACGACCGGCACAAGGCCTGAGCGGATGTAGGAGAACAGGCCGATCAGAATGCCAACGCTGATGCCGATCCCGGCGCCGATGGCCGCGCCCACCACCAGACGCGACAGGGACGGGCCCAGATGTTTGAACAGAAGGCCCGATTGGTACAGCTCAACAAAGGTGGCCAGAACATCCGATGGGCGCGGCAGGGTCAGCGCACTGATCCAGCCCGCGCGTGTGCCCCATTCGGCCACGAGGATGATCAAAACGAAGGCAAACACGCCCACCCAGCGGCGCGAAACGGGGGCAAAACCGCCCCCGCGGAAGGTGACCGGCTTGGCGCTGCTGCCCTCAAACATTCAATAGCTCCGCATCGGCAGCGCGGGCTTCATCCCGCATAAGCGTCCAGAGGTGTTTCTGCTTGGTTTCAAGCTCGGGATCGCCCAGCGCGCGTTCCGCCAACGGCGTGTCAATCTCTACTACTTCGCGGATTGTTCCGGGGCGGCGGGAGAGCACCACGACCTTATGACCCAGCCGCACGGCTTCATTCAGGTTGTGGGTGACATAGACTGCGGTAAAGGGCCGCCGCGTCCAGAGGTCCACGAGGTCATCCATCAAAAGCTCGCGCGTTTGGCTGTCCAGCGCGCTCAGCGGTTCATCCATCAGCATCACGGCTGGATTCACGGCCAGTGCGCGGGCGATGGCGACGCGCTGTTTCATCCCGCCTGACAGCTGCTTGGGCAGGGCCTTGGCGAAGTCGGTCAGGTTTGTGCGGGCCAGCACATCGTCGATTATGCGCGTAGCCTCGACTTTTGGCAGGCCATGGTCTTCGAGCACCAGGCTGACGTTGCCCGCCACCGTGCGCCACGGAAGCAGCGCGAAATCCTGAAAGATGTAGGTGAGCGGGTTCAAGCTGCCCTCGGGCGGGCTGCCAATCTGCAGGACCTGCCCTATCGCGGGCTGCTCAAGCCCGCCGATAAAGCGCAAAAGCGTCGACTTACCGCAGCCCGAGGGGCCGACGATGCACACGATCTGCCCCGCCGGGATGTCGAGCGAGATGCCGCGCATCACCTCCACCCCGCCATAGGAATGGCCGATATTATCCAGCGTCAGGTCCATGGGAACGAGCGGGGCCGACGCAAGGGTCGGCCCCGATGGCGTCAGGCGCCGACGGTTTCGACGTAGGAGGTGTCGATCAGCGCGTCGAGCGTGACACTGCCGTCTATCAGCCCTTCGGACTGGAACCACTCGAGCTGATCGCGGACCGAGGCGACGTTCAGCGCCGCGCCCTTGTTCAGGCGCATGGTGCCGTTGATGATCGACGGCGCGGCCTTTTCGCGGGGGCGGTCGGTGTAGACGTATTTGTGGATCAGATCGACCATCGCGTCCTTGTCCGCCGTGCCATCGATCATCGCGGCGGCGTAGTCATCCACGCCGCGGCTGAACCCGGCGAGGAAGCTTTCGGTCAGGCCGCGCTCGTCCGCGGCATTCTTGGCGGAAGTGAAAACGGTCGTGACCTGGTAGTTCGGCAGGTAGTCGGCCACGTTGCCGATGATGTGCACGGCGCCCGAGCCCGACAGCGGCTTGGCGATGTGGGGCACGATGGACCAGCCATCGACCTGGCCCGACTTCATCGCGCCGATGATGGCGCCGACCTTCTGCAGCGGCACGAAGGACATCTCGATCCCCTCGGCCTGCGCCATTTTCGATCCCATGTAGTGGAAGGACGAGCCCGCCTGCGTGACCGCATAGCGCTTGCCGTCCAGTGCCTTGGTAGAGGTCACGCCGGCCTGAAACGCTGCGTCGGAGGCGAGGTATTTCTGCCCGTCGATCCCCGGCTCTTCGCTCAGCGCGCCGCCGATGACCTTGATCGCGCCCTTGTCGGCTAGGTTGATCAGCCCGCCCGAGATGGCAGTAACGGCGTAGTCGACATCGCCGGATGCGATGGCCACGGCCATCGGCTGCGCTGCCTGGAAAAATTCGAATTCAACGTCGAGGCCCGCTTCGGCGAAATAGCCCCGCTCAAAGGCGACGAAGTTGCCGGAATGCGAGGTAAAGCGCAGCGCGCCGACCTTGATCTTCTTGTTCATCGCGATGGCCGGGGTGGCCAATGCGGCGGCGGTGCCACCCATCAGGGCAAGCGTGGTGCGTCGGTTGAGTTTGGTCATAATATCCTCCCATTGCGCCGGGCTTCAGCCCGATCATATGGTGGAAAGGTTATACCGGATCGGGGGTAGGTAAATAGGGAAAGGGCTGGGCATAACGATAACAGTTCAACCGACACTGATTGCGGATGCACCTTGTGCGAGACAGTCCTGCCGTTCGTTGCCTCATTCAGAATGGTATAGTCGAATACACAAGCGAATTTTTCTCAAGGATACCGATAAGGATTGGGAGCATGTACGAGCCGAAAGACATCGTTACTTCTGAGGCCGAGGTCAGGGCCGTCATTCCCGGGACGTTTGAGCGGCAGGTTCGAAAGGTCATCGATCACATCGATGAGCACGTTCGTATCTGGATCGAACGCTCCCCGTTCATGACGATGGCAACTTACTCATCCTCGGGTGCCGTAGATGTTTCGCCAAAAGGAGACCCGGCTGGATTTGTGAAAGTGATCAACGAAAAGACGCTGGCAATCCCAGACCGCCCCGGCAACCATCGCTTTGATAGTTTCCTAAACATCTTCCAAACGGGCCGCATAGGGCTGATGTTTCTGGTGCCAAACCGACTTGAGGTTGTCAGAGTGAGCGGGACCGCGCAGGTGGTTCGCGACCCCGACTTGCGTGAAAGCATGGCGGTCGAAGGAAAAGTCCCGGATTTTGCCATAGTCGTGCGGGTCGAGGAGGCGTTCTACCATTGCGGAAAGGCGATCATCCGTTCCTCGCTTTGGGAACCTGAAAAGGCAGCGTCGATCGATGGTCTGCCAACCTATGGTCGCGCGCTGAAGGCGCATGGTGCACTTGAAACCCCGCTCGAAGAGGTTGAACGCCTTACAGAGGACAACCTTAAGTATCGCCTCTACGACGAGTGACTGTAACGACGCTGGCCAGTATTGCAGGTGCCGTTTTCTGGGTGTGTTGCGCCATTTATGGGCGCCAATCAGACGCTTGCTGATGCCCTGAAAACCCAGCTGTCTGCCACCAAAAAAAGCCCCGCCACAGGGGCGGGGCATAAGTTCAGTGCCTTTGGTATTGCCTTGGGTAAAGGCCGCAGGCACCTGGCGGTGTTGGGTATGATCAGTTTTCGAGTTCCGACCGGATCTGTTGGCGGAAGACGTCGATGGGGACGAGTTTGCCGTCTTGCTTGATGCACCAGTAGGTCCAGCCGTTGCAGCTTGGGGCGCCTTCGAGGTGCGCGCCAACCTGATGGATGGAGCCTTTGACATCGTCGCCGATCAGGGTGCCGTCGGCGCGGACCTTGGCCTTGTGGCGCTTGTTCATCGAATAGAGCTCTTCGCCGGGGCGGAGCATGCCGCGTTCGACGAGCTGGCCGAAGGGGACGCGCGGGAGGGCGCGTTTGGACTGGCTGACCTCAAGCGCGGCGCGGTCGAAGCGGCGGACTTTGCTGAGGCGCTTTTGGGCGACCTCGCGGTAGGCGGCCTCGCGCTCGATCCCGATGAAATCGCGGCCTAGCATCTTGGCGACCGCACCGGTCGTACCGGTGCCGAAGAACGGGTCGAGCACGACATCACCGGGGTTGGTCGAGCCAACGAGCACGCGGTGCAGCAGGCTTTCCGGTTTTTGGGTTGGGTGCGCCTTGTCACCCTTGCCGTCCTTCAGCCGCTCGTGCCCTGTGCAGATCGGCAGGACCCAGTCAGAGCGCATCTGGATGCCTTCGTTCAGGGCCTTCAGAGCCTCGTAATTGAAGGTGTACTTGCTGTTCTCGTCCTTGCCCGCCCAGATCATCGTCTCGTGGGCGTTCGTGAACCGTTTGCCGCGGAAGTTGGGCATGGGGTTCGACTTGCGCCAGACCACGTCATTTAGAATCCAGAACCCCGCGTCTTGAAGGGCGGCGCCCACGCGGAAGATGTTGTGATAGCTGCCGATCACCCAGATCGCGCCGTTGGGCTTGAGCAAGCGACGGGCCGCAGCGAGCCATTCGCGCGTGAACTGGTCATAGGCCTTGAAGGACGCGAACTGGTCCCACGCATCATCGACGGCGTCCACGCGGCTGTTGTCAGGCCGGTGCAGATCGCCGCGCAGTTGGAGGTTATAGGGCGGGTCCGCAAAAATCAGATCAACGGACTCAGCGGGCAGCGACCGCATCACCTCGATGCAATCGCCCGCAAGGATATCGTTCAAGGGCAGCGCCACGGGGGCGCTTTTCGTCTTGGTCATCATCGTCTGCCTCTGTCCCCGGCGCTTTTGCGCTCGTTGGTTGGTTGCAGGATGAGTCAGAGACGATTCGCGGTCAAACCTTTTAGTTTTCAGCGTGTTGGTTATTTTTCTTGAAACAAGATGTTGTGGACCGGTTTGAAGGAACGGCGATGATGTGGGGTGACCCCCAAGTCAATTAAGGCAGCTTTGTGGCGCAAAGATGGATATCCCATGTTCGTCTCCCAGCCGTAGCCCGGATGCTGTTGCGCCAAGTCCACCATCAGCGCGTCGCGCCTTGTTTTTGCCACAATCGAGGCCGCCGCAATCGACAGGCTGCGGGTGTCGCCCTTGACCAGCGTGGTTGCGGGCAGGTTCAGGCCCCGCGGGACCATGTTGCCGTCGATCAGCACGTGATCGGGCGGGCTGGGCAGGCCGCGAATGGCGCGCACCATGGCGAGGTGAGAGGCGCGCAGGATGTTGTGGGTATCGATTTCCTCGACTGTGGCGAGGCCGACAGAGACTTCGGCGACCTCCATCAACGCTTCGCACAGGGCATCGCGCTTCTTGGCCGTCAGTTTCTTTGAATCGTTCAGGCCGTCCGGGATATGCGCCGGGTCCAGAACCACGGCGGCGGCCATGACCGGCCCGGCCAGCGGGCCGCGCCCAACTTCGTCCACCCCGGCGACGCGGCCACCGATCTGCGTTTCGTGTTCAAAGTCCGGCATGGCCCCTGCCTAGCGCCAGGCAGCAAAAAGGGGAAGGCGCAGACGCCTTCCCCCTCCTGCTCGATTATTCGGTGCGCCTTAGCGGTGCGCCAGGCGGTAGCCATGCTGGCGCAGGCAGCGGGCGGCGTAGCCCCGTGCGTAGCCGTGGTTGTGGCGGATGCGCACGGTGCAAGCCTGCGGCAGCCGGTTCACATGGCGGTAGTTATGCGCGAGGCAGCCGCGGCCAAAGGCGTTCACCTTGCCATGGCGCGTCTGGTAGGTGCGCAGGCAATTGGGTGGAAGAAGCTTGCGGTTTTCGATCACGCGCGGAGGCAGCGGACGCGGCTTGACCGGCTGATGCGGGCGGTGAACCTTGTGGTCGTCACGGCTGTCGTTGATCGCAGCGCCAATGATGGCGATGGCTGCCAGCGCGGCCAGGGCGCGGGCGACGTCGTCGCTGTCGGCGGCGGCAGGGCGGGCAGACGCGCCGATTGCAGTGATGGCGATGGCTGCGCCGGCGACGAGAGAGATAAAGGTACGGTACATGTGCAGGCTCCTTTGCGTTTGTGCATGGGCGGCCCGCACCCGTTCAGCGCCGGCCTTGGGGTCAAACTGGTCCCGACCCCTTCCGACAGGCAATAACGGCGCCCTGTTATCGGATATCAGCGCCCTGAACCCCTTGTGGTTATTGAATAACGCGCCCGTCTGCCGCAGTTTGCCTGCATGAGACATTTCGTGCTTTCCCTCGCGCTCACCGCGCTGATGGCAGGGTCCGCCAGTGCGGCCTGCTATGCCGATTACAAGGCCAAACAGGACAATCCGCTTCGGCTGCATTACGGTGTGGCCAAGGTGAGCGCCTGCGCCCCGGGTGCGGCCCGGGCTGAGTTGCAAGCGCGCCTTGCCCAGCGCGGCTGGACGCTGTTGCAGGTGATGGGGGTGTTTGGCCCCGAAGGACTGGACCAAAGGAAAGACCGTGCAGGACAATTCTTCCTCCGCTTCTGAGATGCGCCGCTCGGGCGAGCGGCTGGTCATGGCGGGTCTGGCAGGGATCATTGCCGTCGTGCTGGTCGCGGCGGTCATGCTGTTTCTGAACCTGCCCGATGCGGGCCAGTTCAACGCCGAGGTCACGCGGATCTTTGTCGAGAATGACGACCTGACGCGGCAGGCGGATATCAAGCTGCTTGAGATCCTAGCGCAGTCGGGCACCGCCTTTTCCGAGACGCTGGCGAGCTACCGCGTGGTGATCTTTGTGCTGATGGTCTTTGCCACCGCGCTGCTGATCGCGCTTTTGGTGTTTATCGTGCTGCTGGTGGGCATGTCCCGCCGCCTGCAACAGATCGAGCGGGCGGGGATCGAGGTGAACAGCCTGATGATCGCGCGAGAGGAAAACACCGTTTATGTAAACGATCTGGCCTACAAGCTGACCGACGCGGCGATGGAAACGCTCAGCGTGTTGGCCGAGGCGCGCATGGACGATGACGTGTTGACCGGCGCGCAGATCGAGGCGGTGATCTCGGGCCGCAGCACCGAAGATTGCGAAGAGGCCGCAGGCGCCACCCGGATCAAGCGCCTGCGCGATGCGCTCGGGAACCAGATGGTCAGCGCGCTTTTGGTCAAGAATATCGCGCGGCGTGGCTATGTGCTGGCGGTGGACAAAGAGCGTGTGAAAGTCGCGTAAACTTGCGAATGGCTCGCAAGTGACTATCTTTGCCCCATGAACAGACGCGAGTTTACCGCCTCACTGGTTGGCGCTGCGGCGCTGCCTTTTGTCCCTTTGCCCGCCCGTGCGGCGCCCCCGGCGCTGCCTGCGACGGCCTATGCCTGGGCGCACCTGATCGCGCGGGCGCAGCCGCAGGTCTCCGCCGCCTATCTAGCCCGGCACCTTCGGCTGGAGGCGCCCGTCGCCCGCGCATTGTTTGGTCAGCTGGTGGCGGATGGCGTGGTCGGTGCCCCGTCGGCGCTGGGTGCGGCACGGGCTGTCAAACCGCTGCCAAGCCCGTCCCGCTCGTCGCTGCGCACTGCGCTTGAGGGTCTGGTCAAGGATCACGCCCCGCGCCTAGACTGCGCGGTGGATGATGAGGAGAGACCCGATGCCAGCCCCGACAAACCCGTTCAAAGCCGCCCTGAGCCAGGGTGAGACTGTCTTTGGCTGCTGGCTGAGCCTTGGCTCGCCGGTGTCGACCGAGCTGATGGGCACCGCCGGCTTTGACTGGCTGCTGATCGACGCAGAACACACCGCCTATGACGTGGCGGTCTTACGTGGGCAGCTGATGGCACTGGAGGCGTCGAAGAGCCACGCTGTGTTGCGGGTGCCCGTGGGCGAGACGTGGATCCTGAAGCAGGTGTTGGACCTTGGCGCGCAGTCGGTTCTGGTGCCGATGGTTGAGAGCGCCGAGCAGGCGGCGGAGATTGCCCGCGCGGTCAAGTACCCGCCCCATGGCACGCGCGGGGTTGGCTATACCACGACCCGGGCGTCCGGCTTTGGCGCGATCCCAGACTATGGCACCACGGCGGACGAACAGATCTGCCTGCTGGTACAGGTCGAAAACCTCAAGGGGCTCGCCGCGCTGGATGACATTCTGGCTGTTGAGGGCATCGACGGGGTCTTTGTCGGTCCGGCGGATCTGTCGGCCGACATGGGTTATATGGGTCAGCTCGACCATCCCGAAGTCATGAAGACCATCACGGACACCCTGTCGCGCATTGCAGCCTCTGGCAAAGCCCCGGGCATCCTGAGCTCCGACAAGGCCGTGCTGGATGCTGCGATGGAGGCGGGTGCCCGATTTGTCGCAGTGGGGCTGGACTCGGCTCTGCTCGCTCGCGGCGCGCGGGCCCTGGCGAAAGAGTGGGTGAAGTAGGACAGGAAAAAGACCGGAGCGCGCGCCGCGCCGTCAGCCCTGTCCCTTCAACCGCAGTGCCGCCTGCGCATAGCCGCCCGCGGCGCCGTCGATGAAGTGCACGTGGTTGTCCAGCAGCGGAGAGGGCACGATGCAGGTCATCATCGCCTCATCCTGTTGATGCCAACCATAGCGCAGAGTGCCCGCCGCTTCGGCCTCGTCCAGCAGCGTGCGAAGGGCGGCGGCGGTTGCCGGGTCGACGTCCAGCGTCATTTTCAGGCCGTCGTCGAACTTGCGGAAATCTGCATTCTCTCCCACCACGCGGCGGTAGCGTCGAGCATCGAAGCCGCCCGGTTTCAGGCCCGTGGACACCAGCAGCTTGGCCAGGAGGCTTTCCGCCAGCACCTTGGCGCGCGTCATGCCGGGCACGCGCGCCTCTAGCACAGCACCAGCAGGCGGCCAGCCTACGCCGGGACCCTCGGGTGGTGCAGGGTGGCCGCCCCGGTCGAGGCCCCGCACCAGTTCGAGGACGCGCCCCGACACCTCGGCAAAGGCTGCGGCGTCCCCCACAGGTTCGACAAGGATCGACAGGATCGTGCCTGACGTGCTGGGCATATGGCTCCACCGGCAACTGAGACCCGTCAGGTCCGGCTCCGCGCCCTCGGGTGCGGGCGGGACCGAGACCGCCCCTGCCTTCATCTGCGCCTCTGCCCAAGCGAGGCCGCCCCCAGTGATCATCGCATAGTCGACATGCTCAGACGCCGCGTGCCGCGCCACGGCGACTTCATAACCAGCGGCGCGGATATCCTCGATCGGCATCATGGCCACGCGGGTTTCGATGCCGAACGCGCGGGATGACCACGCCTGCGTCGCCGCCAACGCAGCCTCGGCCGTGGCCCGATGTTCAGGGGGATGCGCGAAAGCCGCGCCATCGCCACCAAAAACGAAGGGAAAGGCGCGATCCCCGGCCCCGTTGATCTGGGACGAGATAACGGCCGCGCCAATCATGTTGACCTCTTTGTATCGCCCCGCGGCGATCAAGCCGGTACTGCCGATGATGTCGGCGCAGCCCACCACCCAGCCCGGCGGCAAGGGCGTATAGCTGTCATCGTGTGTCAGATCGGAAAAAGCATCGTACCGGGGAAGATCATCGTACCACATAAACCACACCCTAGCCCGTGCGCCCATGCCGCGCCATCGCACTCTTTCCCCGTCGCCGCCGGGCGTATAGAGAGCGCGGCAACCCGAAGCCATCCAGAGAGAAGGAAATACGATGGGCTATCGCGTCGTCGTCGCGGGCGCCACGGGTAACGTGGGCCGCGAAATGCTGAACATCCTCGAGGAGCGCCAGTTCCCTGTGGACGAGATCGCCGTGCTGGCGTCCCGCCGCAGCCTCGGTACAGAGGTCAGCTTTGGCGACAAGACACTCAAAACCAAAGACATCGCCCAGTTCGATTTCACCGGGTGGGACTTTGCGCTCTTTGCGATCGGCTCGGACGCCACCAAGGAGTTTGGCCCGAAGGCGGCCAAGGCCGGCTGCGTGGTGATCGATAACTCGTCGCTCTACCGTTACGACCCGGACATCCCGCTGATCGTGCCGGAGGTGAACCCCGAGGCGATCCACGACTACAAGAACAAGAACATCATCGCGAACCCGAACTGCTCGACCGCGCAGATGGTTGTCGCGCTCAAGCCGCTGCATGACCGGGCGCGGATCAAGCGCGTGGTGGTGAGCACGTACCAGTCGGTCTCTGGCGCGGGCAAGGACGGCATGGACGAGCTGTGGGAGCAAACGAAGGCCGTCTACAACCCCACGAAGGATGTGCCGCCCGAGAAGTTCCAGAAGCAGATCGCCTTCAACGTGATTCCGCAGATCGACGTCTTCATGGAAGACGGTTCCACCAAGGAAGAGTGGAAGATGGTCGTTGAGACGAAGAAGATCGTCGACCCGGCCATCAAGGTGACCGCGACCTGCGTGCGCGTGCCGGTCTTCGTGGGCCATTCGGAGGCCATCAACATCGAGTTCGAGGATTTCCTTGACGAGGACGAGGCGCGCGAGATCCTGCGCGAGGCGCCCGGGATCATGGTGATCGACAAGCGCGAGCCCGGTGGCTACGTCACGCCGGTTGAATCTGCGGGCGACTTTGCCACTTTCATCAGCCGCATCCGGCAGGACAGCACGATCGAGAACGGTCTGAACCTGTGGTGCGTTTCGGACAACCTGCGCAAGGGCGCAGCGCTGAACGCGGTGCAGATCGCGGAACTTCTGGGCCGCGAGGTGCTGAAGAAGGGCTGAGTTTCCCCTTTCCCCGGATTTGAGGCTCCGGCAGGGTGACGTCGTCCCACTGCCGGAGCCTTTTTTATGCGTGGTTTGATCTTTTTGCTTCTCTTGCCGACTTTTGCGTGGGCCGAAACGCTTGTGATTCAAAGCACACCGACAGAGGTCGAAATCCAGCAGCGCGGCGCGCTGGTCACGCGGGAGGTGACCTTTGATATGCCCGCTGGCCAGCATTCTATCGTGCTCCCGGATTTACCGGTTCAGGCAGAGCAGTATGGCATGCGTGCGCAGCTAACCGGCGCCGTGCTTCAAAGCCTTACCGTCCGCGACAGTCTTGCGCCCTTGCCGCCCGAACTTGATCGACCTGAGATTGCGGTAGCCGAAACGGCGGTAGAGGCGGCGCAAGATGCGCTTGCCGTAGTGCAGGATCAAATGGCTGCCTTACAGCGGACGATCGCGGCGGCCGCGGCGCAGACGGCTTTTCTAGCCGATTTGGCGAGATCGGAAAGCTTGCCGCAGGACGCCGCCACGCTTGCTGAGATTGCCCAGATGATCGGAACCCAGACCGAGGCGGCCGCCGCCAGCGCGGCCGAGGCGAGGGTCGCCATGCGCCCGCTGGCCCGGACTGAGGCGGCGCGGAGGGACGCGCTTAAGCGAGCCGAAGCCGCGCTTGACGCACTTTTGACCGCAGCCGAGGCCCGTAACCGCGTGACACTGGTTGCTACAACGCCCGAGGCGGGCCCGGTCACGCTGCGCCTGACGTACCTTGTGCGCGGCGCCGGTTGGGAGCCAACCTATGGCCTGCGCCTGACGACGGGGGACGCCCCCAGTTTCGCGGTGGACCGCGCAGCATGGATCACACAGGTGACGGGCGAGGATTGGGTCAATGTTGTGCTGACTGTGTCGACCGCCGACACATCCGGGCAAAGCGCGCCAGCAAGGCTGTTTCCCCGCAGGCTACAAATGTTCGAGCCGGTCCCGACACCGACACTGAGGTCCAGCGACGCGCTGGTAGCCGGAGCGCCCGCCGATCCCGTCATCGAAGCGCCAGTCATTGTCGAGGAAAAGGCCGCCCTGCTGGACGGGGCAACGGCGCGATATGTGTTCCCCGAGCGTGTCACCGTTGCAAACGGCGCTGACCAGGTGCGGCTGGCCCTAGATACGCTGACGCTTTCTCCGGAGGTGTTTGCGCGCGCGGTGCCGGATCGGGACGACGTCGCTTACCGCATGGCGCGCGTCACCAACACCGCGCCGGAAATCATCCTGCCGGGCGAGGCAGAGCTGTTCGTTGACGGGCAGCTTATTGGCTTTGGCGAGATGCCGTTGCTTGCGCCGGGCGCTGAGGCAGAGCTTGGCATGGGCCCGCTGGAAACACTGCGGCTGACGCGAATTTTGCGGCAAGGCACCGGGGATACCGGTATCATCACACGGGCGAACGAGCGTGTCGAACAAACCCTGTTGCGGGTCGAGAATACCGGCGCTGAGACGTGGCCGGTCGAGATCATCGGGCGCGTGCCCTTTTCAGAGCAGGAAGACCTTGCGATCGACTGGTCAGCGACACCGCCACCCACCGCCACCGATCTCAGGGATGCGCAAGGGATTCTCGGCTGGCGGATCGAACTGCCGCCAAACAGCACGCGCGATATCTCCGTTCGCACGCGGATCACCTGGCCGTCCGGTATGGAGCTGCGCTGACGAATCACCAGTTTGCAGAACAAACGAGGAATTTTTGTTGCTTTGGCAAGCAGTTAGGGCGACGGCGCGCGATGCTTCGAATTGCGCATAAGCGAATTTCTTCCCTAACGCTCTGATGCTGCACCGCAAAAAAGAGACGTACAGCCTTTGCATTAAACCTGCTTCGTTTCCCAGCCGACTCAATAACAGCTTTTCGGCATTCTGACCGTATCGACACGGCTCGGGGTGAGCTGGGGAGGGAAATAGACATGCTACCAAGCGTTTTCGGACGCGTCTTTGGCCGGCGCCTTGCCTGTACGGGTGGGCCGTGTTCCGCAAGGGTTACGCCCGGCGGCCAGGTCACACGACATGAAATGGAAATCCTTTTTGCCGAAGAGTTCGGGGATCTGCCGCTACGCTGCCGGCACCGGGGGTGCACATCCTGCTCTGTGATCACACGGTTCAAGGCATCGCGCCAAAAGCGGGCGCAAACAGCAAAGCTGCAGCCGAACTAAAGCGTTTCAGAACCGCTCGGCACGCAGGACCTCACAATCGGTAACACAGACAACGCCGATGTGATCTTCGACCACTGCAAAGGCTGCGTCCAACAGACGGTCCAAACGGTCCGGGCGGATGATGCAAACAACCTGTACCATGCCCGAACCGCGGCTGATGTTGCCTTCACGTGTCCATGTGCCTGACCGGCCGCCGCCACCGCGTACCGGCAAAATGGTATAGCCCGTGACATCGGCCCCTTCGAGCGCTTCGGTGAGGCGGCGCTGCATGATCGCTTCAATGGTGATTTCAACGCGTTTAGCGGCGTGGGTTTGCATACGGATCAGCCTCCGGTAGCAGCGCTGGCGACGGCCACGTAAAGCGGCAGACCAAGCGTCAGGTTGAACGGAAAGGTCACGCCCAGCGAAAGCGTGAGATAGATTGACGGGTTCGCCTCTGGCAAGGCCACGCGCATCGCGGCCGGCACCGCGATATAGGACGCCGACGCGCTGAGCGTCATCAAGAGCGCAACGCCGCCCGTCGACAGCCCCAACAGGACGCCCATAGCCAGCCCCAGCGATGCGCCGATCAACGGCATGATCAAGCCAAAGGCCAGCACCGGCCCCCGCACTTCGGAGCCCTGACGCAAGCCGCGCCCAGCCACGAGGCCCATGTCCAGCAGGAACAGGCACAAGACGCCCTGGAACGGTGAAATGATGAACGGAGCGATCTGTTCCAACCCCTCCTTCCCCGTGGCCCATCCGATCGCAAAGCTGCCGACCAGAAGCACGATCGAGCCGTTCAGCAGGATTTCGCGCCATAAATCTGCGTCCATCTTTCCGCCACCTGGCGTGCTTCGGGAAATGAGCCAGAGCGCGGAAAGGATCGCCGGTGCTTCCATCGCAGCGGCCACGGCGACCATGTATCCTTCATAGGTCAGGCCCGCGCTTTCCAGCACGGAGGTGCCCGCCACGAAGGTCACGATGGAGATTGACCCGTAATGCGCCGCCACCGCGGCGGCATCGAGCGTCGACAGCCGCGTCGTGGCCTTCAATAATGCAAAGGCGACCAAAGGCAGGGCAAAAGACAGCAGGACCCCGGCGCCCAGCGCCGCCCCAAGCCGAAGGTCGAGCCCATGATCGGCCACCGCTGCGCCACCTTTGAAGCCGATGGCGAACAGCAAATAAAGGGACATGCCTTTGGCCGCCGCCTCTGGGATCGAAAGGTCTGAGCGTGCCAGCGCCGCCCCGAGCCCCAGCGCAAAGCTGAGGATGATGGGCGACAGAAGGTTCTGTGCCGCCAGCGATAATGCCTGTTCCATATGTTTCCCCTGTCTTGCGATCGGCGGAATAGACCGGTTTGTCGCAAAATCCGAGCAAAAAGGCGCTTGGTCGACACAGTTGGGTCAACCTTTTGGGAAACCCGACTGTTTATGTGTCCTCGATTGAAGCGTGGGACGAAAGGTATGGGGTTCATGAGTATGGTAACGCGACTACACCCGCGAGAGACGGTTCATGTCGATCACGATCGGCTTGGGACATTGTATGCGCAATTGGGAGATGTGGGTGCGGACGACGTGGTGTGCCGCGCGATGGAAGAATTGGCTTTGCGTATGGGCCAGTGCGAACGTCTTTACAGAAACAGCGACTTGGCTGGTTTGCGCAAACAGGTGCGAAGCCTTGTAGCCATCGCCGAACAAGTCGGAATGCTGGCGCTGGCCGAGGTGGCCCGTGACGTGACCAAATGCATCGATTGCGGTGACAGCGTGGCTTTGGCCGCGACGCTCTCGCGGTTGATGCGCACCGGGGAAAGTTCGCTGACAGCCGTTTGGGACCTGCAAGACATCACCATCTGAGCGCTTGCAGCGGCGCGGCAAGGGGCTAGGGTCAGACAGACCCAGTGACACGAGGCCCCTATGCCCTACCGCTTTGCCGAACCTTCAGACGCCGCGATCCCGCTGCACATCGTAGATGAAGCGGGGTGTGAGGCGTGGCGTGCGGCCTTGCCTGATGCGCATGCGGCATGGTCCAGCGCTACGGGGTTTACTGGCGCGCTGGGTCAAGCCTGCACGCTGCCAGCCACGGATGGCACTATTGCAGCGGCAGCTATTGGTTGGGGCAATGCGGGTGCGCGCGCGCGAACACGCTTTCATCTGGCTGCAGGCGCCGCACGCTTGCCGGAAGGCACATACGCGATTGCCGGGGACCTCCCAGACGCGGAAACTGAAGCGCTTGGCTGGCTTTTGTCGCATTACCGGTTTGACCGTTACGCCGCCGCCACTGGCACCCGCGCCCGGCTTGTCGCCCCTCCGGGCGTCGATGCAGCTGCGGTACAGGCCCGTACGGCCGGAGAAGCGCTTACGCGCGATCTGATCAACACGCCGGCCTCGGATATGGGGCCGGACAACCTCGAAGCGACTGCACAGGGTCTTGCCGAAACGTTCGGTGCGTCCATTAAGGTGATTGCAGGCGATGATCTGCTTGCCCAGAACTTTCCGCTGATCCACACGGTTGGCCGCGCCGCCGACCGTGCTCCTAGGCTGATCGACATGAGCTGGGGCAGCGCGGGCCCAACACTGACACTTGTCGGCAAAGGGGTTTGCTTTGACACGGGCGGGCTGAACCTGAAACCCGGCGGCTCCATGGGCCTGATGAAGAAAGACATGGGCGGCAGCGCGGCGGTGCTTGGCCTTGCGCACATGATTATGGCGTTGGCTCTGCCAGTGCGCCTGCGGATTCTGATCCCGGCGGTCGAAAACTCTGTCGCAGGTAACGCCTTCCGACCGCAAGATATCCTGACGGCCCGCAACGGTCTGACGGTAGAGATAAATAATACCGATGCCGAAGGGCGCCTGGTGCTTGCCGATGCACTTGCGCTTGCGGTTGAGGATGGCGCGCCAGACCTGCTGGTGTCGATGGCGACGCTGACCGGTGCGGCACGCGTGGCCGTCGGCCCTGACCTCGCGCCCTTTTTCACCGATGACGATGCGTTTGCCCGTGCCTTGACCGCGGCAGCGGCGGGCTGCGCTGACCCGGTCTGGCGTATGCCTTTCCACGCCCCCTATGAGGCGATGATCGAACCCGGTATTGCTGATCTCGACAACGCGCCGAAGGGTGGCTTTGCCGGGTCGATCACCGCCGCCCTTTTCTTGCGCCGCTTCACGGCGCAGGCGCGCTATGCCCATTTCGACATCTACGGCTGGCAGCCAAGTGATGCCCCTGCCCGCGCCAAGGGTGGCGTCGGCCAGGGCACGCGCGCCCTGCTGGATGCCCTGCCTGCAGCCCTGAACTTGTGAGCGACCCGCGCACCAGCCCGGACCCGGACCTTGTACAAGGCGCCAAACCCGCGCGGATCGTCGCTACGGTCTGCGATTTGACCCGGACGCCCTTTGGCCCGCGCGACCGCCAGCTTATCGCGGGTGATCCCGTAACCATCCTGGGGACAGAGGGCCGCCGCCACTACGTGCGCAGCGAAAAGGACGGCTATATCGGCTGGCTCATGCAGAGCGACACAGGCCCCTATCACGAGCCCACCCATGTCGTCACGGCCCTTGCCACCCATGCCTACACAGCGCCCGACTTCAAAAGCCCCGAACGGGTCAGCCTGACATTCGGCAGCCGGTTGTTCGCGCTGAGCGCCACCGAGGGCTATATCGAGACGCCCTACGGGTTTGTTCCATCACAGCACCTCGCAGCTCTACCATGGACCGCCTCACAGCCCGCGCAGGTCGCACAGTTGTTTCTCGGCACGCCCTACCTCTGGGGCGGCAACTCCCGTCTTGGCCTCGACTGCTCCGGCCTTGTTCAAGCCGCGCTTCTGGCCTGCGGCATCCCCTGCCCCGGCGACAGCGATCAGCAGCAGGCCGCCTTGCCAGCGATCGAACAGGCAGACCAGCCCGGCGATCTGATCTTCTGGAAAGGCCATGTCGCCATGCTGCTCGATGCGCATACCCTGATCCACGCCAACGCCTACCACATGGCCGTCGCGACAGAGCCCAAAGACACCGCAATCGCCCGCATCGCCAAAAAGGAATTCGGCGACATCACCGGGTTCGCGCGCCCTTCTTTGGGTTCCAAATATCCCGGGGAGTTCGAGGGGCAGAGCCCCTCGCCAAAATAAAATCGCGCGCGCGCAGCGCTCAATCGGATCAGTCGACCGCGCGGATCAGTTTGCGTTCGAGTACGCGCAGCACCGTCTTGAGGTCATGCCCGCGGCGCAGCACCTGTCCATCCATGCCGATCACCGCATACATCCCCTGCTTGCCCCGCAGCTTGGGGCGCTTTTCGATCCGATAAAGCGGGTTTTCCGCGGTGCGGCGGAACACGGAGAACACCGCAACGTCGCGCAGGCAGGAAATGCCATAGTCGCGCCATTCACCGGCAGCGACCATCCGGCCGTAAAGTGACAGGATTGCCCCCAATTCGGTCCGGTGGAACGCAACCTGCGCAGGGGGCGTTTCGCGCAGGTTCACAGCGGGGGGCGGCGTGTGCATCGTCATACCGCAGAGTTGCGCCGAACGCGCTCTAAATCAAGTCCAGCGCTGGCCCGCGGTTTCAGACTTGAAAGCGTTACAAAACGAAGGCACTCTGCCCGCAGTTTGAAACGCGAGGGGAGGCGCGCGATGACACCCGAGATGCGGGCACGCCGCAGTGCAGACGCGATGTGGGCGCAAGACGCGGCCAGCCAAGGCCTTGGCATGTCGATCATCGCTGTTGGTCCGGGCACGGCAACCCTGACGATGCGGGTGCGCGATGACATGCTGAACGGGCACGGCATCTGCCACGGCGGCTATATCTTTACGTTGGCCGACAGCGCCTTTGCCTTTGCATGCAACAGCTATAACCGGCTGGCCGTCGCCCAATCGAACACCATAACCTATCTGAGTCCCGGTCAGCCCGGCGACACGCTTACCGCCATGGCACGGGAAGTTGCGCTTGCCGGCCGGTCGGGCACCTATGACGTGACGGTCACGGGCGCAGACGGCACACCCATTGCACTCTTCCGCGGCCTGTCGCGGATCATCAACGGCACGCATTTCGACGAGGAAGACACCCAATGAAAGACCTCACCCCCGCGCGCGGCAGCCTTGATCACATCGAGATCGCCAGCATTGACGAAATCCGCGCCACCCAGCTGGAGCGCCTCAAATGGTCGCTGGCCCACGCCTATGCCAACGTGCCGCATTACAAGGCCGCCTTCGACGCGGCCGGCGTGCACCCCGATGACGTGACCAGCCTGTCCGATCTCGCCAAATTTCCCTTCACCACAAAACAGGACCTTCGCGCGTCTTACCCGTTTGGCATGTTTGCCGTGCCGCGCGATCAGGTCGCGCGGATCCATGCCTCATCCGGCACCACAGGGCAGCCCACCGTCGTCGGCTACACCGCAAAGGACCTTGAGACATGGGGCAGCGTCGTAGCGCGGTCTCTTCGTGCGGCAGGTCTTAAAGCCGGCGACCTGTTGCACAACGCCTATGGCTACGGCCTGTTCACGGGAGGTCTAGGCATACACCTCGGCGCTGATGCGTTGGGGCTGACCACCGTGCCGGTGTCTGGCGGGATGACCCCGCGCCAGGTGCGCCTGATCCAGGATTTCGCGCCGAAGGGCATCACGGTGACGCCATCTTATGCGCTGTCGATCCTTGACGCCTTCAATGCTGAAGGTATCGACCCTCGCGACACCTCGCTTGAGGTTGGAATTTTCGGGGCTGAGCCGTGGACAAACGCGATGCGGCTAGAGATCGAGGCTGCCTTCGATATGCATGCAGTCGATATCTACGGACTGTCAGAAGTTATCGGCCCCGGTGTTTCGATGGAGTGTGTTGAGACAAAGGACGGCCTGCACATCTGGGAAGACCATTTCTTTCCAGAAATCATCGACCCTGCGACCGGTGAGCCGGTCGAGGATGGAGAAATGGGCGAGTTAGTCTTTACCTCGCTGACCAAGGAGGCTTTCCCGATCATCCGCTACCGCACCCGCGATCTGACGCGCCTGCTGCCCGGCACGGCGCGGTCGATGCGCCGGATGGAAAAGGTCACCGGGCGCAGCGACGACATGATTATCCTCCGTGGCGTGAACGTCTTTCCGACGCAGATCGAGGAATGTATCATGGCGACCCCCGGCCTCGCCCCGCATTTCCAGATCGAGCTGAGCAAACCGGACCGTATGGATCAGATGGCCGTGTTGTGCGAGGCGACAGGTGCAGAGCGGGATGCGCCCGCACGCGCCCTTGGCGAGAGGATCAAACAGACCATCGGCATAACAGTTGAAGTACGGGTGGCCGATTCTGGAGGTGTGGCACGGTCCGAAGGCAAGGCGGTGCGGATCGTCGACAAGCGCTGAGTGTGGTAGGCTGCGCCCATGACCTGCACCGCCGTTTATCCTACCCTCGCCGTGCCTGACGTGAAGGCGACGTGCGATTGGTATGTGGAGGCGCTGGGCTTTTCAATCCGCTTTCTGTGGAGCGATCCACCGACGCATGGCGCGGTCCTGCTGAATCAAGCTTGCGTACACTTTTGGGAAGGCCCCGCGCTGCCCAATGCCAACTGGCTTTACTTCGATGTCACTGACCTTGATGGAATCCATGACCGCGCGCTGCGGGGCGGCGTGACGATCACCCGTCCGCCCGAGACCTATCCGTGGGGGATGCGCGAGTTTAACGCGGTCGACCTGAACGGCTATAATATCCGCTTTGGCCAGTTCGCGCCGGCGCGGTCCGACGACCCGCGCCCCAAAGGGTCCGCCTGACAGCCAGTGCGTAGCGGCCTGCCGCCTTGTCTTGCTCTGCAAACTCGCGCGGGCCGTTGATCACGATCCGGCCCGCAGCGCGTGTCAGGCAAACCGCCCCTGACAGAACCAGCCTGCCGACATCGTCCCCCCATAGGCATAGTAGAGCCACAGCCGCGCGCCCGCCTCCGTCTCGACCGCCCAGTAGTCGCGCACGCCACTGCGCCAGTTCGGATCGTCCAGCCACCATTCCGGCGCGATGCGTTCGGGGCCCATGGCCCAGCTGCGCACGTGGTCCTGCCCGCGCCAGCGGAAGGTTTCGGGCAGTGCGGGGCAGTCTGGCGCGGTCACCGGCTCGGGCTGCCACAGCAGGACCGGGCGCGGCCCCGGCGGGCGCGGCCAGGGGCCTTGCGCGGGGGCTGACCAGGCGGCGGCCATCACGCTATGCGCCTTTTCGGGGATGTTGCTGGAGGCCGGGTACAGCCGTGTGATCGCGTCCAGCCCCACCCGCGCGCCCAGCCGCCCGATCAGATCCTCCAGCGCGGCGCCCTGATCACGGCGGCCCCGGCCGCGCCGCGCGGCCTCTGCATGACCCGCCGCCTGCCGGTCGTGCAGCGGTTCGGTCGCCAGCGCCTCCAGCCGCAGCATGTCGATGCCGAAACCCGCGTCAATCTGGTCCAGCTTCAGCTCAAGCAGGGGGCGGATGCGGTCGGGATTATGGCTCGGGCGGGCGAGGCTCACCGTCACCGCCTCGACCGCGTGGTCGGTGCGAAAGGCCTGCAGGCGCAGGGTGCGCACGCCCCGGCCCTTGGCACGCAGGGCCTCGCACAGGCGGGGCAGCAGCCGGTCGATACCCGCCAGCACGTCCGCCTCAAGGCCAATGGGGTCGGGCAGGGTCATCCGCACGGCGAAATGGTCCGGCGGCTTGGCGGGGGAGACAGGCTCCGGCGCGCTGCCCACCGCCTGATCAAGGCGCAGCACCAGCCCCTTGCCAAAGCGGCGGGCGAGCCCCGCGCGCGGCTGGCCCAGAACGTCGCCGATGCGGCGCAGGCCCAGCCGGTTGAGCTCGGCCACCGCGGCATCATCCAGCCGCAGCGCCGCCACGGGCAGGGGCGACAGGGCGGAATAGGTCTGGCCCGGCGCGGCGATCCGGTGCGCGCCGCCCCCCTTGGCGGTCACCGCGGGGGCCGTGCCGCCCTTGGTCCAGTGCCGCTTGCCCGCGCGGGAGCGGGTGGCCCGGGCCTCCTGTTCGATGGCATCGCCCGACCGCGCGCTGCCCGCCGCCTGCCCGGCAAAACGGGCCAGCGCCCAGGCCGCACCGCGCGTGTCGGCCAGCCCCGCGCGCACGGTCAGGCCCATCTCGGCGCAGTCGCCCTCCAGCACCTCAAGCAGCGGCGCCTCCCCCCCGAACAGATGCGCGCAGCCAGTCAGATCAACGACCAGCCCATCGCCGCCTTCGGGCGCGGCCCAGGGGCTGAACTTGCCCGCCCAGCGCCGCAGCACGGCCAGAAAGGCATCCTCGGCCTGCGCCTGCCGGGCGCGGGTTTGCAGCCCCTCGCACATCGCGTGGGCATCGCGCACCGGCTGGCCCACGTGAATGCCCAGCGCCGCGGCCTGCGGGCAGACAGACGAGACGACCTGCGCATTGCCGATCTGGTCCACCACGACCAGCGGGCGGCCTTCAAGCAGCCCCTCGCGGCGCAAGAGGCGTTCGGCGCCAAGGTGCGGAAACCAAAGAGACAGGATACGGCGTTCGGGCAATGCAAAACCTCCGGTGGCAGCGCGAAGATGTTCACATTTTGTTCTTAGACTGAGTCGCCTACTCGAGTCCATCAGCTCCCGTAGCGGGACATGAAGGTTTCGACCGCGCCGTCGATGACGCGGTCAATCTCCGCCTCGGAGACTTCGGGCGACACGCCAAAGATGCAGCGCAGCCAGACATCGGCCTTGCACATCTCGCCGAACTGGTCGGCGGCCAGCGCGTAATCGTCGATCTTCAGCTCTCCGCGCGCTTCGGCCTCGGCAAAATAGGCGGCCATCTCGGCCCGCATCACCTGCGGACCGGAGGCATAGAACGCCTGCCCGATCTCGGGGAAATGCTCTGCCTCCGTCAGGCAAATGCGATAGATCTGCTGGCCCAGCCGCGAGGTGATGAACCGCAGAAAAGACCGACCGGCAAAGCCAAGAACCGCGCGCGGCGGGGCATCGTTGTCGATCAGGTCGACCACGTGCTTGGTCTGGCGGGCGCATTCGGCGCGCAGCACCTCCATGAACAGCACGCGCTTGTCGGGCACATAGGCGTAAAGGGTCGCCTTGCTGACGCCCGCCACGCGCGCGATTTCATCCACGCTAGCGCGTTCGAACCCGTCGGTCATAAAGACCTCGCGGGCGCCCTCAAGCACCTGGTCAAACTTGCGGCCCTTGCGGATGATCGGTGTGGCGTCGTTCATGCGCCTCAATATAAACCGGGCGGTTCACTTTCATAGACCCGTCCTTGCGCGCCCCGACATGTGCGGGCTATCCCTGCGCCAATGCTGGCGATTTTTCTCAAGACGCTACCGTTTTTCGCGCTGATCGGGCTGGGCTACTGGGCCGGCCGGACGCGGTTTTTCACGCCCGAGGCGACGGCGTACCTGACCAAGTTTGTCTTCTACTTTGCCCTGTCGGCCATGCTGTTCCGCTTTTCCGCCAACCTGTCGCTGGCGGAGGTCTGGG
>JBCBCP010000025.1:0-46190 GCA_038530575.1 Pseudomonadota bacterium | reverse complement strand
GCCAAAGCCATCAGCACCGCCTCCAGCATCAACAGGCCCAGCACCGTGCGCGGCCCGGCCCCCATCGCGCGCAGGATCGCCATTTCCCGCCGGCGCGCGGCCAGGCTGGCAAAGCTTGTCGCCATCATCCCCACCAGCGCGGTCACCACCACCATGCCCGACACCGCCAGCAGGGCGCGTTCGGCAAGCCCCACGACCTGCCAAAGCTCGGTCAGCGCGACGCCGGGCAGGATCGCCAGCAGCGGCTCGCGCCCATAGGTGTTGATCGCCCGTTGCAGCCCAAAGATGCCCAGCCGGTTCTTGACCCCCACCAGCGCGGCGGTGATCGCGGCGGGCTGCAGGTCCATCGCGCGGATCTGGGCCTCTGGCGTGATCTGCCCCGGAATACGCGCACCGCTGCGCCAGTCGACATGGATCGCCTCAATCGCCTCAAGGCTGACAATCACCGTGCGGTCCACCGGCGTGCCGGTTTTCTCAAGCACCCCCGCCACCCGAAACGGCAGCTCGTCATGGTCCACGAACGACCTGATGCCGTGCGAGACAACGATTTCCGTGCCCACCTCATAACCCAGCGCCGCCGCCACATCCGCGCCGATCACCGCATCGAACAGGTCGTCCATCACCGCGCCGTCCGCGACGGCCAAGGCCTGCCCGCCGCGATAGCGGTAGCGCTCGAAAAAGGCCGTGGTCGTGCCCATCACGCGGAACTGCCGGTGCGAGTCGCCAAGCGAGATTGGCACGGTCCACTCGATCTCCGGCCGGCTCGCAACCATCTGGTAGCTGTCCCAGCTTATGTTGTTCGTGGCGTTGCCAATGCGGAACACGGAATAGAGCAGCAGTTGCACCGACCCGGACCGCGCGCCGACGATCAGGTCGGTGCCCTGGATCGTGCCGGCAAAGCTGGCCTTGGCCCCGGTGCGCACCTTCTCCACAGCCAGAAAGAGGGCGACCGACAGCGCGATGGCCAGCACGGTCAGGCCCACGGTCAGGGCGCGGGCGGCAAGGCTGGCGAGGGCAAGCCGCAGTATCATGCGGGTCGCTCCGCTGTCATTGCGCCAGATCCTCCATGGCGATCACCCGGTCAAACCGTGGCCCAAGCCGTGTGTCATGGCTGACCATCAACAGCGCGGCGCCGGTGCGGTCAAGCTGCCCGAACATCAGGTCGAGGAAGACCGCCTGCGTGCCCTCGTCCAGCGCGCTTGTCGGCTCGTCCGCGATGACCAGCGGCGGCGCGCCGATCAGGGCCCGGGCGACCGCCACGCGCTGCTGCTGACCGACCGATAGCTGATCGGCCCGCCGCGCGAGGACGCCGTCCGGCAGGTCCAGCGCGCGGCACAGCGCCTCTGCTGCACCGGCCTCGGTACGCGCCCGGCGTTCGGGCGCAAAGCGCAGGGGCAGGGCGATGTTGTCCCGCACGCTGGCAAAGGGCAGCAGGTTGAACTCCTGAAAGATCACGCCCAACCGCTCGGCCCGCAGCCGGTCGCGCGCTGCTGCACTCAGACCGCCAAGGGCCGTACCGCACACCTCGATCCGCCCCGCGTCCGGGGAGAGCACACCACAGATCAGTGACAGAAGCGTCGATTTGCCGGACCCGCTGCGCCCCAGAAGCAAGACGCGCTCGCCTGCCGCCACGTCCAGCGCGCTCAGGCGCAGGGCAAAGCCGGCCCGTGCAAACGCAACGTTTCGCAGTGAAAGCGCCGTCACATAAGCCCGCCAATCACCGCCGCGGGCACCTCTGCGGACAGCTCGAACCCCGCCGACCCGCCCGGCCCGGCGATCTGCACCTCCAGTTCGCGCGCGGCGGGGAAGGCAGTGAAATAGCCTTCGGTCATCAGCGCGGCGATGGCGCCCGGGTTCGCGCAGGTCAGCGCGTATTCGGCGTGAAATTCGCTATGCCCGCCTTCTGCCTCATGGTCATGCCCGTGCCCATGATCGTGGGCATGCCCGTGGTCATGCCCATGCCCATCTGCGTGCCCATCCGCGCCTTCAAACTCCAGCGCAACCTCCACCGCATCCACAGTGCACCCGGCGGCCTCGGAAAACGCAAACAGCGTCAGCGGCGCGGTCAGCACGTCCTTTGCCGCGGTAACTGCTGCCTTGTCCTCCGCGCTCTTGGCCGGATGCTCAAACCCGACGATGTCCGCGCCGGGCGCATGAAGCTCCATCGCGATACGCGCGCCATCAAAGGCCACGTTCAGCGCTCCGACCCCGTGTTCGTGGGCGCCAAGGCTGGTGGTTTCCTCCGCCAACGCGGGGGCGGCGGCAAGGCAAAGGGCAAAAAGGGCAGGGCGGTGCATGGGGCGTCTCCCGTGGGTATGAAATGTTATACTATAACTCACCCCGCGGCCCGCCCGGCGTCAACATCCCCCTGCGCGACCGTGCGCACAATCTCGCCCACGCTGCGATAGCGCGCGGCCAGCGGTGAGGTCTTGCGCCAGATTAGCCCCACTGTGCGTGTCGGCTGCGGGCCGGGCAGACGGCTCAGGCGCACCGGGGCCGCGCGCCCCTCGACCTGCGCCGCCATCTGCGGGATCAGCGTGATGCCCAGCCCAGCGCCGACCATCTGCACCAAGGTCGACAGGGACGAGCCGTCAAGCTCGGAGGCCTTGCCCGTCCCGCACACCGCCAGCGCCTGATCGCGGAAACAGTGCCCCTCTTCGAGCAGCAGCAGCCGTTCGCGGCTCAGGTCAAGCGGGCCTTCCTGCCCTTCAGGCCGGACAACCAGCAGGGCCTCGTCGAAAAGGGGCAACGCCTCTACTCCAGCACCCTCGACAGGCAGCGCCAAGACCGCCGCGTCGATCCGGCCCGCCTGAAGGTCGGCCAAAAGGTGCGGCGTCAGCGTCTCGCGCACGCTGACCTCGTGCCCCTCTGCCCGCAGCGCCGGGATCAGCCGTGGCAGCAAATAGGGGGCAATGGTCGGGATCACGCCCAGCCGCAGCGCCCCGCCGGTGCCCGCCTGCGCCGCCAGCGCGCCCAGATCATCCACCCGGCGCAGGATATCCTGCGCCCGGGCGCGAAAATCCTGCCCGAACGCGGTCAGCGACACGCGGCGCGGCGCGCGTTCAAACAGCGGCGCACCAAGCGCCTCTTCCAGCTCGCGCACCTGCACCGACAGGGCCGGTTGCGATATCGCGCACATCTCTGCCGCACGCCCGAAATGCCCCTCTGCGGCGACCGCCTCGAAATAGCGCAGCTGTTTCAACGTGATGTTCAGCGTCATAAGGTCAGCCTATCGCGCCCATAAGGAAATGCAAATTCATCTTATCGCATTTCTAGGCTAACCCGCCCTCGTAATGCGCCGGGCACCGCCTAAATGCACGGCAGACCCCAACCGACAGAGGAGCCACCGAAAATGATGGACGGCAGCGACAATTCCGAAGGCAAATGCCCGGTCATGCATGGCGGCGGCCTGCACACCCTGTTCTCCGTGCGCGGGAACAAGGATTGGTGGCCGAACCAGCTGAACCTCAGCATCCTGCACCAGAACAACCCCGCGGGTAACCCGCTGGGCGCCGATTTCGACTATGCCGAGGCGTTCAAGGGCCTCGATCTGGATGCGCTCAAGGCCGACATCGCCGAGATGCTGAAGGACAGCCAGGACTGGTGGCCGGCAGACTACGGCCATTACGGCCCCTTCATGATCCGCATGGCGTGGCACTCCGCGGGCACCTACCGCACCGCAGATGGCCGCGGCGGCGCGACGTCCGGCACCCAGCGCTTTGCCCCGCTGAACAGCTGGCCCGACAACGGCAACCTCGACAAGGCCCGCCGCCTTCTGTGGCCAATCAAGCAGAAATACGGCAACGCGATTTCCTGGGCCGACCTGATGATCCTCACCGGCAACGTCGCGCTTGAGGACATGGGCTTTGAAACCTTCGGCTTTGGCGGCGGCCGCGCCGACGTGTGGGAGCCCGAGCAGGACATCTACTGGGGCAAGGAAACCGAGTGGCTCCAAGAGTCGGGCGGCGAGAATTCCCGCTACACCGGCGACCGCGTGCTCGAAAACCCGCTGGCCGCCGTGCAGATGGGCTTGATCTACGTCAACCCGCAGGGCCCGGACGCTAACCCCGATCCCAAGCTGTCGGCCCATGACATCCGCGAAACCTTTGGCCGCATGGCGATGAATGACGAAGAGACCGTCGCGCTGGTCGCGGGCGGTCACACATTTGGCAAGGCGCATGGCGCAGGCGACGCGGCCCATGTCGGCGTTGAGCCCGAAGGCGGCGAGATCGAGGCGCAGGGCCTTGGCTGGGCCTCCACCTACAAGTCGGGCAAGGGTGTCGACGCCATCACATCAGGCATCGAAGGTCCGTGGACCCACACGCCGACCACCTGGGACATGGCCTATTTCGACGCGCTCTTTGGCTACGAATGGGAGCTGACCAAATCCCCTGCCGGTGCATGGCAGTGGACGCCCAAGGACGCAGACGCCAAGCAAGCGCCGCAGGTCGACGGCAACGGCACCGTGCCGCTGATGATGACCACCGCGGACATGGCGATGCGCATGGACCCGGCTTACGAAAAGATCAGCCGCGATTTCCACGCCAACCCGGACAAGTTCGCCGACGCCTTCGCGCGCGCATGGTTCAAGCTGTGCCACCGCGACATGGGCCCGCTGGTGAACTACCTGGGCAAGGAAGCGCCCAAGGAGCCGCTGATCTGGATGGATCCCGTGCCAGAGGCCGACTACACCCAGATCGACGCGGGCGACATCGCCAAGCTGAAAGAGGAGTTGCTGGCCAAGCTGTCCATCTCCGAGCTGGTGAAAACCGCTTGGGCCTCCGCCTCCACCTACCGCGGCTCTGACCGCCGGGGCGGGGCAAACGGGGCGCGCGTGCGTCTGGCGCCGCAGAAGGACTGGGAAGTCAACGAGCCCGAAGCGCTGTCCTCTGCGCTGGGCGTGATCGAAGCGATCCAGGCCGACTTCAACGGCGCCGCAGACGCGGGCAAGCAGGTGTCGGTTGCAGACCTGATCGTTCTGGGCGGCACCGCAGCGGTCGAAAAGGCCGCGGCAAATGCCGGCCACCCGGTCGAGGTCGCATTCGCACCGGGCCGGACGGACGCCACGGACGAGATGACCGACGCCGACAGCTTCGACCCGCTCGAGCCGCGCGCTGACGGTTTCCGCAACTTCCAGGCGACGGATTTCTCCTACTCCGCCGAAGAGCTGCTGGTCGACCGCGCGCAGCTTCTGGGCCTGACGGCACCTGAAATGACCGTTTTGGTCGGCGGCCTGCGGATGCTGGGCGCCAACTGGAATGGCTCCAAGCACGGCGTGTTCACCGACAAGACGGACACCCTCAGCACCGATTTCTTCAAGGCGCTGATGGACATGTCGGTCGAGTGGAAGCCGGTCGCAGATGCCGAAGGCACCTACGAGGCGATTGACCGCGCCACGGGCGAGCGGAAGTGGACCGGCACCCGTGTCGATCTGGTCTTCGGCTCCAACAGCCAGCTGCGCGCGCTGACCGAAGCCTTTGCCCAGGACGACGCGTCGGGCCGCTTCGTACAGGCCTTCGCCAAGGCGTGGACCAAGGTGATGAACGCCGACCGGTTCGACCTGAAGGCGTAAATCGATAAAAGAACGCAAAAGGCCCCGCGCGCTGCGTTGGGGCCTTTTTTATATGTCGTAGGGTGGGTGCAAACCCACCGCCCCGAGCCCGATTCCAAACTGTACAAAACGTTCTTTTGGGCTGTGGAAATCTGTACAAAACGTGCTTCAGGCCGCCGCAAAAACGTACAATACGTTACATTTCGCCCTTCGACCACCAGGTCGCAGGCTTCACCCGCCCCCCGCGCTGCCGGTCGAGCCAGAGCGCAAATTTTTTCAAAAAATTTGGCCCGCTCAACGCCAGCCGCAGCCATAGCCGGTGACGCAGGCGCGAAAAATCGCGGTTGAAGGGGCAAACCCGCATGCAGATGGCGCAATCAGACGCCATCTTTGCCCAGAAGCCAAAACACGCCTCTGCATCGGATGTCCACTTTATAACCCCTTGAATAGCAGAGATATTCTTGCCTCCCACTTCAGGCGGCCCGAAGGGCAGTGCCTTGACCGGGCAGGCGTCCGCACATTTGGTGCAGATGTCGCAGAACTCTTTAACCCCTTGTTTTTTTGGGGAATCATGCGTCAGTGGCAGGTTCGTGAAGATTTTCGAAAACCGCAAGCGCGGCCCGTATTCGGGCGTGATCACCATCTGATTGCGCGCATACTCGCCCAGTCCCGCCTTTACCGCATAGGGAATAACGAGGCCGGTATCGTTCATCGACGGGATCGCCTCATAGCCAAGATTTCGAATGAAAACAGATACTTGTAGGGCAATAGCCGCCTCGTGGCTATACTCCCGCCCCGTCGCAGCCCCTGCGAGGGCAGAGGGGTAGGTCGCCACCAGCTCCTCTTCCATAGCGTGCCCCATGACGATCACCGATGTCATGCCCTCGGGCAGGCCCAGATCGGCATCACTCATGTCGCGCACGTCCACACGTGCGGTATAGAGCCAGCGGTCATCCATATCAGTCACGCCGCAGAGGTCTGCGCCGAAAAACTTAGCCACCCGCTTGATTTCGAAAGACATTTTTTCAGGATCATCTACCTCGATGGCCGTGTCTGCCACCGGCACCGGGGGTGTCAACGGCGCCTGAAACCCTTCGCGCCGCCCTTCCTCTGCGTGCAGGTCCGTGAAGTGGTCAGAGATCGCCCAAGACGCGTTACGCAAGGCAAAATCGCGCTGGGTGAACCCGTCACCCCGGCGCGGGATTGCGTCCATCCGGTAGCTGGCAAAGAACGCGTCGGTCTGCCGTGTGCGCACGCTGCTGTCCCAAAACGCCCTTGTGAACACGTCATTCCGCTGCCTAAAGCGTTGAAAGTCATCGGTAACTTCAATCCCGGCCGCCGCATCACCGGGGCGCGGTCCCATGCTGTTGCGGCGCGCGTCATCCATATCCGGCAGCCTAGCGGCCGCGAAATGAATTGCAAATCGCGGTCCCAGCGCCCTAATGAGCCGGAAGGACAGGGAGGACGGCTATGCGCATCGGATTCATTGGTCTTGGTAATGTCGGGGGCAAGCTTTCGGGCAGCCTGATCCGCAATGGGCTGGACGTACAAGTCCATGATCTGAATGTCGAATTCGTGGCGGCCAAGGTTGCCGCGGGCGCCTCGGACGGTCACAGCCCTGCGCAGATGATGCAAAGCTGCGACGCGGTAGTCACGTGCCTGCCCAGTCCCGCCGCATCCGCAGCCGTGATGGACGAAATGTTGCCCCATGTCGGGCCGGGCAAAATCTGGATGGAAATGTCGACGACCGACGAGGCGGAAGTGAAGCGCATCGGCAATCAGGTCATTGCCAAAGGCGGTGCCGCTGTTGATTGCCCGGTCTCAGGCGGATGCCACAGGGCGGACACCGGCAACATTTCCATCTTTGCCGGCTGCGACCGCGACACCTTCGAACGTATCCTGCCGCTGTTGACAACGATGGGCCGCCGGGTGCTGCACACAGGCGATCTGGGATCGGCCAGCGTTCTGAAAGTACTTACAAATTACCTTGCGACCGCCAATCTCGTTTCGGTCGCCGAGGCGCTGACCGTGGCCAAGGGCGCAGGTATGGACATGGCCACCGCCTACGAGGCGATGGCGATCAGCTCCGGCACGTCCTTCGTGCACGAGACCGAGGGGCAAGTAATCTTGAACGGCAGCCGCGACATCTCCTTCACCATGGATCTGGTTGCCAAGGATATCGGCCTGTTCCAGGACGTTGCCGACCGTGCGGGTGTGCCGCTTGATCTTAACCCTCTGCTCATAAAGCTCTTTGACGATGCAATTGCCCGCTTTGGTCCGCGCGAGCTGAGCCCGAACATCATCAAGCGTCTGGAAGAGGCGACAGGTCTTGATGTCACTGCGCGTGGGTTCCCGGCAGAAATGACGGATGACGAGCCCGAAGAGCCTGGATACGAGGTCATTGCGGCACGATGACCGACACCGTTTTGGCAACAATCCATGCCTCGCCGGGCCGCCGTTGGCTGGGGGTGATCTCGATGGGGCTTTTGGGCTTCATGCTTGTGTGGATCGCGTTCGCTGCGCCGCCGACACTGGGCTGGCAGGCGTTTTTGCTGGTATCGGGCGGGTCCGCAGTCTGGTTGACCACGCGCATGTATCAGGCCACGTCGCACCGGATTGAACTGACCGAAAAGGGGCTGCGCGACAGCTCTGGCCTTGAGATTGCGGCCTTCGACGACATCGCGTCGATGGACCGTGGCTTCTTTGCCTTCAAACCGTCAAATGGGTTTCTGTTGAAAACCAAAAGCCGGGCGCCGCGTGTTTGGCGCCCGGGTCTGTGGTGGCGTACCGGCAAGCGCATCGGGATTGGCGGTGTGACCCCCGGCCACCAGTCAAAGGCCATGGCCGAGATTATCGCGATCCGCCTGGCGCAGCGCGACGGGCTTTAGTTTTCCCAAAGCACCTGCGGGGCGTAGCGCGGGCTGGTGAAGACGAAGTTCGTGATCGTGCGCTCCTGCAAGCCTGTTGCGAAAGGCGGGTCGTATTTCACGAAGGTTTCGACCAGCACAAGCCGTTCGTTGTGGATCATGATCGGCAGGCGATTGTGCCAGTTTTTCACATCCGAGTTTTTCAGGGCAGGCACCCAGCCGCGCTTGCGTGACCAGTCGCGTTTGTAGATGTCCTTGTTTGCATCATACTTGATTGACGTGATGCGGATCGAGGTTTCCGAATTCCGAGAGTTTGTCAGATATTTCAGCGTATTACGCATCCCATCAAGAAAGGCGTTGTCCAGCGGTGTGGTCTGGCGCGAGACGATATCGCCGATTGTGAAGGCCGCTTTTTGATTGATCGCATGCTGCCGGTAGGCGTCGAAAATCGCAAACATCGACAGATAGGCCCAGAACAGCAGGGGGAGGATGATCACGGTTTCAACCGCAACGTTTCCGTCCTCGTCCCGGCCAAACCGGCGCAGCATATGCATGAGATGTTTCATCAGGTCGGCTCCTGCACAAAGGCGGAGACAGAGACCATCTTGACCCGGCCCGATCCGTCCTTGGTGAATTCCTTGCCCATGCCGGTCGATGGGAAGACCGGCTTGAACATGTAACAGGCGCGCATCAGCATCAGACTGTGCTGGCCACCCTGGACAAAGCTGCGCAGCGGCTCGACCGGCTTGGACACGTCCACGCAATCGGCGCTGCCGCCAAAGCCCGAAAAGGCGCGCGGGTCGATCGGGTTCATCTCGAGGCGCAGCGTCGTGTCGCACTCCGGCAGAAAGCCTGAAAAGTCACAGATCATCTGCTTGAGATCGTTATGGGTGTACGTGGTGCCCGTGTTCAGCCGAACGAGGCGCACGGTCATGTCCATGCCCCGGTCAAGGAAGGTCTGGCGCATCGAATAGATGCCCAGTTCAACCGAGGTCAGGAACATCGTGAACATCAGCGGCACAGCCAGGGCGAATTCAACAACCATCTGGCCGTCTTCCCGCTTGCGAAAGCGGCGGAGGGTGCGTGTCAGGGTCCGGATCATTGGGTCAGCCTCAGCTGGTTGATGGTGCGCGCGATGGCACGAAATGCTTCGGTGATTTCAACGCCCTCGACGCGGAAGAAGTGGCTTGCGGAGGACGCGCAGTTTTTCATCTGCGTGGCGCCGTGGTCGTCGACTTCGAAGCCAACCGACCAGATCACGATGCCTTGCGCTTTGGCCGCGTCACAGATCTGGTCAAGGTACACGTCGCCGGTCGCTGCCGTGTAGTACTCGTAGTCATAGTAATCCTCACGATCCCACCAGTTGACGTAGGCGTACATGAAGTACCAGAAGTTCCAGCTGTTCCAGTGCGCGTAGTCGGACGGGCTGTCATAGGCCCAGCTGGCGATGCGGTGCGAACGGTCGTTCTTGCCGTCGGTCATCAGCACGATGGTCTTCAGCGTTTCGACATCTGAATAATCCCTCGGACGACCGACAAAGCTGGCGTCGATCACGTTGGCCGCAGAGAGGTTCGTGACCACCTGGCGCATGGACGGATCCAGCAAACCGACGCCCCATTTCATCCCAAGAAAGATGGACGTGCCGGCGCGCGGCTTCAGCTTTGCGATCTGCGCCTTCAGGGCTGTAGCGTTCTGGCTCAGCGGCGCGATGCGCTCGTAGTCATAGCGTGGGCACACGGTGTCTGTCCGGCCATTAGTGTCCGAATAGTTCCACTGATAGTGCTGCATCTGCTGGTAGGTGATGCCGAAGTTGAAATTCGTGTTGTCGAACTCGGATGCCGGGATCTCGAGGCAATGCGAGTAGTTGTGCCGGTGCACCGTGTTGAACTGGCTGAAAAGGTTCGGGCCCGCATTCACGTGTTCCGAGTAGGGGACAAGGCTCAGCGAAATCAGGTCCTGTGTCTCGGGACGGATGACCGTGTCGACAAAGACTGTTGCTGCTTGCCGCAGGTTGGTGATTTTCGTGTTGTCACGCATAGAGCCGGAGATATCGAGCACGAGGCTGATCTCGACGTTTTGAATGCGTTCTTCGGCAGTGCTGATCGCAGGCACCGGCAATTCGTCTACGCCCATGATGCGCATGAATTGCGTGGGCGACGTGGTTGAGGCGTTGGCGGTGACGATGCGGTAGTTGAGCCCTTCATCAACGACAACAGAATTGACATAGCCGGCCATGCCCGACTTTTCGAAGTAGTCCGACACCACCGTTTCCGGGTCCAGCGTCTGGTCAAGGTCAGCGGCTGCCAGAACGGCCCGGTCAACGGTATTCTGCAGTCTGACGCGCTCCATTTCGTTTCGCATCAGGTCAACGCCGATGCCGCCCACAAGCAGCATCATCATGAACATCATGACGCCGAACATCGTCATCATACCGCTTTCATCGCGGGCGAATTGCGCAATCTTGTCATGCAGGGCGCCTTTTGCCTGCTTTGACTGATCTGTTTTAATCGTGCTCATTCGTTTACCCCGCAGGCATATTTGGGCCTGCTACTCCGATGCTTTTTGTGCGGGCGGAATGTGTTGAAAACGGGGCGAGGACGCGATGCTTCTGTGGAAATTTCCCTACAATTGAGCCTGATAGGGACGGCAGCCAGCTATTGTTAATGGGCTGTTAACAATAGCCGTTCGTACCTAGTTGCTTAGGCGCAAGGGGCGGATCTGGCGCGCGATGTCGCTGAAGGCATCGTTCAGTTCGCTGTCTTTGACATCAAAGAAGTGGCTGGGCGAGGACGCGCAATTGCGCATTTGTGTCTTGGCCGCCGACGGCGCTTCGAAGGCGATCGTGTAGATCACGACGTTGCGCGACGGGTCTTTGGCCAGGTTACAAATGTCGTAGAAACTTTGCACGTTCGTCCCGGCGGAGGTGATCGACTTGCGGTCCCCGCCGCGGTTCTGAAGTTCGCGCGTCGGGTTGTCGATGTGCATGGTGTCCTTGGGGCGCACTTGCTCGGTGATCTGTCCGTCCGTCATCAGCACGATGAACTTCTCCGCCCGCTGGTCACCCCAGTCTGCAGGGCGGTTCTTGAAGGTCTGCGGGATCAGGCCGGCGCTTGCCATCGCCGCAAAGTCATCGCGGCTTGTCGGGTCAAGGAGCGCAAGGCCGTATTTGATCGCGTAATGGGTGCCGGTCCCGTCATGCATGCGCATGTTGTCGATAAAGCCATGCAACGCGCCGATGTTGTTGGAGGCGTATTGGATCGATGTTGCATCATCCGGGCACCAGCCCCAGTCCATGACACTGGCCGCAATATTCCAGTTCATGAAATGGGCCACCTGATCGTAGGTACCGGCCTTGGGCAGGCCCGAATAGGTGAAATCCGATGGGGCCACTTCGATGCAGGACGACGTGTTTGGATAGACATAGCGGCCGCCCTTGACCGAACCTTTGCCCGCGGTCGCGGTGGGGTGCAGGATCGTGTTGTTGAACTGCTCCAAGATACCGCCATCGACCTCGTCCAGCGGCGCCGCGGGATACCGCACTCCGCCCATCCGCTGGAACATGAAGGCGCCCGGGTTGGTCTGCCCGGCATAAGGCACAAGGTTGATGGAGGTGTATTGCGCCAACTGGCCCTTGAGCAGTTCAGAGATAAAGCTTTTGGCCGCCGGGCGCAGCTCCGTCATGCGGTTGGAAAAGCGCATGGACCCAGAGATGTCGATCACAAGCGAGACTTCCAGTTCGGGAATGACCTGCACAGCGGTTCCGCCCGTGACGACCGGCAAAGTCGGGTTGCCCATGAATTTCATCCAGCGCGTCGGCTGTTCGATATTTGAGCGTGCAGAGACGGTGCGCGAGGTCGCGCTTTGGGTGACTTGAATGTGGCTGACCTCGCCCTTCATGCCGGACTTTTCGAAATAGTCCTTCACCACCTGTTTCGGCGGCAGCGTCTGATCGAGGTCCGCCGCGGCCAGCAGGGCGCGGTCCAGCACGCTTTGCCGTTTCGTGCGCTCGTATTCGGCCAGCATAAGGTCAACGGCGATCCCGCCCACGAGCAACATCATGAGGAACATGTAGATGGCGAAAATGGTCATCACGCCGCTTTCGTCTCGCCCAAAGGCGAGAAGATGCGCGCGCAGACGGCGGTACTGGTCAGTCATGATGTCACCCGTGGCAGCGAGGTCGTGGTGAACAAACTCTTGCCAGAATGTGGCGGAAATCTGGCAAGGGGTGGCCGCTCAGGAGGCGCTGTTTCCATTTGTGCTCCATTCGAACCATTGGCTGAGGATTGTTGGCGACCGCTGTCCAAACCAGAGTTTTCAAATCGCTCAAAAAAGTCGCACAGGTTAACCGCTTCGTCATAGGGTGGCCTCATCGTCCGTTCGACTGCTGAGTCGAAAGAGCCAAGGAGAGCCCAGATGAGTGCCCGGAACGAGCCGACCTTCCGCGAAAGTGTGGACCTGATGTTCAACCGCGCCGTGGCGCTGATGGACCTGCCGCCTGGGCTCGAACAAAAGATCCGCGTCTGTAACGCGACCTACACGGTGCGCTTTGGGGTGCGCCTGCGGGGCCAGATCCAGACTTTCACCGGCTATCGCTCGGTACATTCCGAACACATGGAGCCGGTCAAGGGCGGCATCCGCTTTGCGACGTCCGTGAATCAGGACGAGGTTGAAGCGCTCGCGGCGCTGATGACCTATAAATGCGCGCTGGTTGAGGCCCCTTTTGGCGGCTCTAAAGGCGGGCTGTGTATTGACCCGCGCCAGTTTGACGAAGAAGAGATGGAGCGAATTACCCGTCGTTTCGCCTATGAGCTGATCAAGCGTGACCTGATTAACCCGGCGCAAAACGTGCCCGCCCCCGACATGGGCACGGGCGAGCGCGAGATGGCGTGGATCGCCGACCAATATAAGCGCATGAACACGACCGACATCAATGCATGGGCTTGCGTCACGGGTAAACCGATCCACGCAGGCGGCATTCAGGGGCGTACGGAGGCGACGGGCCGGGGTGTTCAATATGCATTGCGCGCCTTTTTCCGTGATGACGACGGGCTGAAGAAGGCCGGCATGACCGGCACGCTTGATGGCAAGTCCGCCGTCGTTCAGGGCCTTGGTAATGTGGGCTATCACGCAGCCAAATTCCTGAGCGAAGAGGATGGCTGCCGCGTCATTGGTATTATCGAACGTGATGGTGCGCTGACGGACCCCGATGGGCTGGATGTGGACGCGGTGCGCGACTGGATTGCCGCCCATGGCGGCGTGTCGGGGTATCCAAACGCCACCTATGTCGAGGATGGGGCCTCGGTGCTCGAAGCCGAGTGCGACATTCTTGTACCGGCCGCGCTCGAAGGGGTCATCAATCTGTCCAACGCCAAGAATATCAAAGCGCCGCTCATCATCGAGGCTGCGAATGGCCCTGTAACGGCTGGCGCCGACGCGATCCTGCGTGACAAAGGCACGGTTATCATCCCCGATATGTACGCGAATGCCGGCGGTGTGACGGTGTCGTATTTCGAGTGGGTCAAGAACCTCAGTCACATCCGGTTCGGCCGGATGCAACGCCGTCAGGAAGAGGCGCGGCACCAGTTGGTCGTGAACGAGCTTGAGCGGCTGAGCGAGCATCTTGGCGACGCCTGGAGCATGACGCCGGACTTCAAGGAAAAGTATCTGCGCGGCGCGGGTGAGTTGGAACTGGTGCGTTCGGGTCTCGATGACACGATGCGGAAGGCCTACGATGACATGGCGCGCGTCTGGCACAGTCACGAAACAATCGATGATCTGCGTACCGCGGCCTATCTCGTGTCAATCGAGAAGGTGGCGCTTAGCTACAAGGCAAAAGGCCTCTAGACGTGCTGCTGGTGCATGGCGCCTGGCATGGGGCGTGGTGCTGGCGCGATGTGTTGCCGCTGCTGCCCGGCGCGCGAGCGATTGATCTTGCAGGGTGCGGTGCGCGTGCCGAAGACCCGGCGGTGGTTACCTTGTCCGATCACGGGGACGATATCGCGCGCCATGCCGCGCGGGTGGTCGTTGCGCATTCCTACGGCGGGTGCGCTCTGAACCAGGCCTTGGCGGATGGTGCGGAGATTGAGCACGCGATCTATCTTGATGCCCTGGCCCCGGACGCGGGCGAGGCACTGATGGAAGCTGCACCCGAAGCCGACCGGGCCACGTTTCAGACCGCGACAGAGTGCGGCGCGCCTATCCCGATCCGCCCGCGCGAGGTCTGGCCCCGGCAATGGGGTTTGACCGGGACACATGCCGATTTCGCCGCACAGCACCTGCGCCCAATGCCGCCGCGGTGTTTCACCGATGCGGTGCGGGGCGATCCGGGCGCGCACCCGGCCCAGCGCACCTACATTCGGTGCACCCAGAATATCAGCCCGCTGTTTGACCGGTACCGCGCGCGCGCGGTGGACCGCGGTTGGGCCGTGCATGACCTGGACGCGCCGCACTGCGCGATGGTCACGCACCCTGACGAGCTGGCCAAACTCCTGCGCGCGCTGAGCTGAGCCAATCGCGGCTGTTGCGGGTCTGGTTTGCGCGGCTGGTCGCAGATGGACCTGCCCGCGTCGAAAAGTGCCGTGGCGCTTGGGCCCGCCCTTGCTAGACATGTCCCGACCAAAGGGAGACAGCCATGTTTGGCGGCGGAAAATTCGGCAGCAAGGGGTTCTCTGGCCTGCGCGTCCTGCGCGAGGGCCTCACCGGAAACAAGGGGTGGGGCGCTCATTGGCGCGATCCGGAGCCCAAGTCCGAATATGACATTATCATCATTGGTGGTGGCGGGCACGGTCTGGCCACGGCGCATTACTTGGCATCGGTGCACGGGCTGACCAATATCGCGGTGCTGGAACGCGGCTATCTGGGCGGCGGCAATGTCGGGCGCAACACCACTATCGTGCGCGCCAACTACATGCTGCCCGGCAATTCTGAGTTCTATTCCCACTCGCTCAAGCTCTGGGAAGGGCTCGAGGAAGACCTGAACTATAACGTGATGCATTCGCAGCGGGGCATCATCAACCTCTTTCACTCGGACGGCCAGCGCGATGCGTTCGCCCGCCGCGGCAACCAGATGCTGAGCCAGGGTGACGACGCGATCCTGCTCGACCGCGAAGGCGTCCGGGCTGAGCTGCCCTATCTCGATTTCGACAACACCCGTTTCCCTGTTTATGGCGGTCTGTATCACAAACGCGGTGGCACGGCGCGCCATGACGCGGTGGCGTGGGGCTTTGCCCGCTCGGCGTCACAGCGCGGCGTGGACCTGATCCAGAAGTGCGAGGTCACCGGGATCGACGTGGAAGGTGGGCGCGTGACCGGCGTGCAGACCACCCGCGGCGCGATCCGGGCCAAGAAGATCGGCATCTGCGCCGCCGGGCGGTCAAGCCACGTGGCCGCGATGGCGGGCCTGACGCTTCCGATCGAAAGCCACGTCTTGCAGGCTTTTGTCACCGAGGGGCTGAAGCCCTGCATCGATCACGTTGTGACCTACGGCATGGGCCATTTCTATATCAGCCAGTCGGACAAGGGCGGGCTGGTTTTTGGCGGCGATCTGGACATGTATGCCAGTTATGCCGCGCGCGGGAACCTGCCGCTGGTCGAGCATGTGACCGAAGCCGCGATGACCTTGATGCCGATGATCGGCAAGGCGCGGGTTCTGCGCAGTTGGGGCGGGATCATGGACATGACGCCCGATGGCTCCTTTATCATCGACAAGACCGATATCGACGGGCTCTTTATCAACTGCGGCTGGTGCTATGGCGGCTTTAAGGCGACCCCCGGCTCGGGTCACACCTTTGCCCACTTGCTTGCCACGGGAACCCCGCACGAGGTCACGAAACGCCACAGGCTCGACCGGTTCCGCACCGGCTACGGGATCATGGACGAAGAGAGCACCGGCTCTCAGCACAACCTGCACTAGGCGCTTGGGGGAACCGATGGGAGCCTCCGGCGGGAGTTTATTTGGCCAAGTGAAGATGCGGAACATTCGTATCCACGGAGACGTAAGATGAGATTGCCCTGCCCAATCTGCGGGTCGCGCGACCGGCGCGAGTTTTATTATCAGGGCCATGCTTTGGCGCTGGACCGGCCTGCCCCCGATGCGTCTGCTGAAGAGTGGGACAACTACGTCTACCTTCGCGAGAACAAGGCCGGCGTCGTGCGTGAGCTTTGGTGTCACGAGGGCGGCTGCGGCGCGTGGATCGTGGTGGAACGGGACGTGACCACGCACGAGGTTCTGGGCGCGGAACTGGCCGAGGAGGCATCGGCATGAGGATCGGGAACAAGGGGCTGGTCGACCGGTCGACCTCGCTGCGCTTCACCTTTGACGAGATTGGCTACACCGGCCATGACGGCGACACGCTGGCCTCTGCGCTTTTGGCCAATGACGTGCGGCTGGTGGCGCGGTCTTTCAAGTATCACCGCCCGCGGGGCATCTGGTCGGCGGGCAGTGAGGAGCCGAACGCGCTGGTCACCACCCGGTCGGGCGCGCGGTCGGAGCCAAACGTGCGCGCCACGGTGCAGGAATTGCATGACGGGCTGGTCGCGCGCAGCCAGAACGCGTGGCCCTCGCTGGGCTTTGACCTGATGAGCGTGAATGACCTCGCGGCGCCGTTTCTGGGCGCGGGGTTCTACTACAAGACCTTCATGTGGCCCCGCGCCTTTTGGGAGCGGGTTTATGAGCCGATCATTCGCCGTGCGGCTGGCCTTGGCGCGCTGAGCGGTGAGAATAATGTCGACAAATATGACCGCGGATACCTGTTTTGCGATCTGCTGGTGATTGGCTCTGGCCCGGCGGGCTTGATGGCCGCACTGACCGCGGCGGAGGCGGGCGCGGATGTGATCCTCGCCGATGAGGGCGCGCGACTGGGCGGGCGCCTGAACGCCGAGATGGAGGCGGTTGGCGGGGTGCCGGCGGCGGAGTGGGCCGCGCAGACGGTGCAGCGCCTCTCCGAGATGGACAATGTGCGCCTGATGCCGCGCACCACGGTGACCGGCGCCTATGATGGCAGCACCTATGGCGCGCTCGAAAAGGTGTCGCAACATGCCAAGACCCCCGCGGATGGTGCGCCGCTGGAGACATTCTGGCGCATTGCGGCGGGCCGCGCGGTACTGGCCGCTGGCGCGATCGAGCGGCACATCGCCTTTGCCAACAATGACCGGCCTGGCGTGATGGCCGCTGGGGCGGTGCGCACGTACCTCAACACCTATGGCGTCAGCCCGGGCAAGACGGTGACCGTCTTTGCCAACAACGACGACGCGCATCGGACCGCGCGTGATCTGGTGGATGCGGGCGTGCATGTCGCCGCCGTGCTGGACAGCCGCGCGGATGCCAAAGCGCTGGGCGACTACCGGGTCATTCCCGGGGCGCTTGTGACGGGCGCGGAGGGGCGCAAGGGGCTCGAGGCTGTGAGCTTCCGCACGCCCTCCGGCCCGGACAAGCTGATGACGGATTGCCTTGCGGTGTCGGGCGGCTGGAACCCGTCGGTGCACCTGACCTGCCACATGAACGGGCGACCCACATGGGATGACGGGCTGCACTCCTTTGTGCCGAGCCCGGGCGCGATCCCCGGTCTGCACGTGGCGGGCAGTGCAAACGGCGTGATGGACACAGCGGGTTGCCTTGCCTCGGGTGCGCAGGCGGCTGCCGCGGCGTTGGCGGAGCTGAGCATTTCGGCAAAGCTGCCGGACATGCCCGCGGCGGATGATGCGCCCTACCGGATGGAGCCGGTCTGGGCCGTGCCCGGGAAGGGCCGCGCGTGGCTCGATTTCCAGAACGACGTGACGGTGAAGGACATCAAGCAGTCCGCGCAGGAGAACTTTACCTCGGTCGAGCATATGAAGCGTTACACCACGCAAGGCATGGCGACCGATCAGGGCAAGAATTCCAACGTGGCCGCGCTGGCCATTCTTGCGGACGCGACGGGGCGGGGCATTCCCGAGACGGGCACAACCACGTTCCGCCCGCCCTATAGCCCGGTGGCGATTGCCGCGCTGGGCGCGGGGGCGCAGGGCAAGGGCTTTGCACCCGAGCGCAAGACGACAAGTCACGCAGCGACGCTGGAGCGCGGCGCCCCGATGATCGAGGCGGGCCTGTGGTACCGCCCCAGCTATTTCCCCGCGCCGGGGGAAAAGACATGGCGGCAAAGCTGCGACCGCGAGGTCGGCTATGTGCGACAGGCCGTGGGCGTGTGCGATGTGTCGACCTTGGGCAAGATCGACATTCAGGGGCCGGATGCGGCCAAGCTGCTGGATTTGGCTTACACCAACATGTTCTCGACCCTCAAAGAGAACCGCGTGCGCTATGGCCTTATGCTGCGCGAGGATGGCTTTGTCATGGATGACGGCACCACCGCGCGGCTGGGGGAAAACCACTACGTGATGACGACGACCACTGCGGCGGCGGGTCAGGTCATGCGGCATCTGGAGTTTCTGACGCAAGCGCTGCACCCCGAATGGGACGTGCGCATCATGTCCGTGACAGAGCAGTGGGCGCAGTTCGCCGTGGCCGGGCCGCAATCGCGCGAACTGCTGAACGGCCTGCTGGATGACCCCATCGACGATGAAAGCTGGCCCTTCATGGCCTGCGGCGAGATCAGCGTTCAGGGCACCAAAGGCCGCCTCTTCCGCATCTCTTTCTCGGGCGAGCATGCCTACGAGATCGCGGTGCCATCGCGCTATGGAGACAGCCTGTTCCGGTTGCTGGTGGCCCGGGCCGAAGCGCTGGGCGGTGGGGCCTATGGGATGGAGGCGCTGAACGTGCTGCGGATCGAGAAGGGCTTCATCACCCATTCGGAAATCCACGGGCGTACCACGGCCTTTGACATCGGCATGGGCCGCATGATCAGCGCCAAGAAGGACTGCATCGGCAAGTTCATGGCCGCCCGCGAAGGCCTGATGGACGAGGACCGCGAGCAGCTTGTGGGCCTCAGGCCTGTCGGGGCGGTCAAGCAGCTGACCGCCGGGGCCCATCTGTACGAAGAAGGCGCGGAGCCGCTCGCCAAGAACGACCGCGGTTACATCACCTCGGTCGGGTTTTCGCCAACGCTTGGGCATTTCATTGGTCTGGGCTTTGTGCAGGGTGGGCTGGCCCGCGAGGGCGACCGCATGGCGATGGTCGACGGGCTGCGCGGGGTCGAAACAGTGGTCGAGATTTGCCACCCCGTCATGTTTAACGCCGAAGGAGGACGTGCCCGTGGCTGAGTTGATTGCCAAAAGCCCCTGCGATGGATTGCTGCCGCGCACTATCGGCGACACCACGCTTGAAGAGGTGAGCCTTGGCACGCTGACCTCGGTTGCGCCCTACAAAGGTGAGCCCGACCCTTTGAAAGATGCGCACGGCATGGCCTTTCCCGCGCCGAACCGGGCGACAGGCAAAGAGGGCGCGCGTGCCATCTGGTTCGGGCGGGGCATGGCGCTTCTTGCCGGGCCGGAGCCTGAGGCAAGCGTGGCGCAGCACGCCGCGCTGACCGATCAGACCGACGCGTGGGCGTGCGTGACCCTGACCGGTGCGGGCGCCGAAGACGTGTTGGCGCGGCTTGTCCCGATCGACACGCGCGCAGCCACCTTCAAACGTGGGCACAGCGCGCGCACGCAGCTTCAGCATATAAACGTGTCGCTCACGCGGCTGGGTGCGGACAGTTTTCTGATCCTCGGCTTTCGGTCGATGGCGGGAACCTTGGTTCACGACCTTGTAGAGGCTATGGAGACTGTCGCCGCGCGCGGGTAAAACGCGCCAAGCGATTCATAAAGGTGCCCCGATGATCCGTTCCCTGCTTGCCGCAACCCTTGCCCTGACCGCTGCGCCCGCGCTGGCCGACAGCAAGAAACAAAGCTGCGAATACCAGGCGCAGGTTGTCGCCGCGATCCAGGCCGCCCGGGCCGAGCGCGTGTCCGAGCGGAACGTGGAAAAGCACATCCTGGCATCCGAGCCGACATGGCCTGCGCAGTACAACAACGCGATCCCGCTGATTGCGCCCTGGGTCTACGAGCAAAAACGCTCGGTCATTCGGAACGAGGACCTGGGCGCGGCGTGGAACGAGCTGTGCCTGCAGCAGTGACGCACTCGACTCTGCGGGGCTGAGCCCCAATATTGGCTCTATGAGCCTGCCCCCCGGATTCCTTGACGAGCTTCGCACCCGCCTGAGCATAACGCAGGTCGTGGGGCGCAAGGTCATGTGGGACCAGCGCAAGTCGAACCAGGGCAAGGGCGACATGTGGGCGCCGTGCCCGTTCCACCACGAGAAAACGGCCAGCTTTCACGTCGACGACCGCAAGGGCTATTACTACTGCTTTGGCTGTCACGCGAAGGGGGATGCGATTTCCTTCGTGCGCGAGACCGAGAATGTCGGCTTCATGGAGGCGGTAGAGATCCTCGCCGATGAGGCCGGGCTCAAAATGCCGGCCAAGGACCCAAAGGCCAAGGAAAAGGCCGACCGTCGTACGCAGCTGTCGGATGTGATGGAGATGGCCGTGCAGCATTTTCGGCTGCAACTGCGGACCGGTGCGGCGGCTGCGGCCCGCGACTATCTAGAGCAGAAGCGCGGGCTAGGGCCAGAGGCGCAGGAACGGTGGGAGATCGGCTTTGCCCCCGATGCCTGGCAGGGGCTGTGGGATGCGCTGAAGGCGAAGGGCGTGGCGGATGATCTGATCCTGGCCGCTGGGCTCGCCAAACCGGGCAAGAAGGACCGGCCCTACGACACGTTCCGGGGGCGCATCATGTTCCCGATCCGCGACGCGCGGGGGCGGTGCATTGCCTTCGGGGGCCGCGCGATGGACCCCGGCGACAACGCCAAGTACCTCAATTCGCCGGAAACCGATCTCTTCGACAAATCCCGCACGCTTTATAACCACGGCCCCGCCCGCACCGCGGCGGGCAAGGGCCAGCCGTTGATCGTTGCGGAAGGGTATATGGACGTCATCGCGCTGGCCGAGCATGGGTTCGGCGCAGCTGTCGCGCCTCTGGGCACCGCCGTGACAGAGCACCAACTGGCGATGCTGTGGCGTATTGCGGACGAGCCGATCATCGCGCTTGATGGCGACACGGCGGGCCTGCGCGCCGCGCACCGTGTGATCGACATTGCGCTGCCGCTGCTGGAGGCGGGCAAATCGCTGCGCTTTGCCCTGATGCCGGACGGGCAGGACCCGGATGATCTGCTGAAGGCCAAAGGCGCGCCCGCGCTGCAGGCGCTGCTTGATGAGGCGCAGCCGATGGTGCGCCTTTTGTGGCAGCGCGAGACCGAAGGCCGCGTCTTTGACAGCCCCGAGCGCAAGGCGGCGCTGGACCGGGCGCTGCGCGACAAGATCATGCTAATCAAGGATCCGTCGATCCGCAGCCATTACGGGCAAGAAATCAAGGACCTGCGCTGGCAGCTCTTCCGGCCCGCGCCGAAGGCCAAAGGGGCCTTTCGCCGTTGGGACGCGCCGCCAACGCCTCTCGCGGGCACAAAGTCCTCCGCGCTGGCCAGTCAGGACCCGGATGCGCTGCGGGTGGCCGTGATCCTTGCCGCGCTTATCGGCTGCCCCGAGGTCGTCGAAGAGGTTGAGCCGGGGCTGGACCGGATGGCCTGCACCGCACCCGATCACGCCGCCATGCGCGACCTGATTCTGCGGCACTGGCCGGACGGTGCGGAGGTGTTGCGCGAAAAGATTATCAGCGCACTGGGCGCCGCCGCCCTTGATAACCTGATGTCAGCGCGCCATGTCGCCATCGTGCCCTGCATCAGACATCCGGGCGACGCAGACCTTGTCAGGCAAACCGTCACCGAAGAGTTGGCGAAACTGGACGCTGCCCGCGGCCTTGATGCAGAGATAGCCGACGCGGCAGAAGATTTGCAAAGCGCGCCCGATGAAGGGGTGACATGGCGGTTGAAATCCGCCGCAGATGCCGCCGCCGAGGCGGCCCGCAGCAAGCGGGAAGACAGTGCCGAGTTCGACCTCGGCGACAATGGCGCACCGATGCGCCGGGACGAGCGGGCAGCTCTTGATTCGCTGCTCGAGACGATCCGGTTCCAAAAACCGGGCCGATAACGCAACGCGGGGCGACAAAACCGCATGAAATAACGGCTGTCGGGTGGCCGAATCACCTGGGATATGAATGATTCTTCTCAGCTGCGAATCAGGCAAGTGATTCGCCCGCCGGGATAGCGGAATTGGAAAAGGAGCGCGCGCATGGCCGCCAAGGACACCAACGACGACGCCAAGACCGACGACCAGGATGCCGGCCACAGCCTTGATATGAGCCAGGCCGCCGTCAAGAAGATGATCGGTGAGGCCCGTGAGAAGGGCTATATCACCTATGATCAGCTGAACACCGTGCTGCCACCCGATCAGGTCAGTTCCGAACAGATCGAGGACGTGATGTCGATGCTGTCCGAAATGGGCATCAACATTATCGAAGACGAAGAGGCCGAAGAGGAAGAGGCCAAAGGCTCCACAGAGGTTGCGACGACCGCGCAAAACCGCGAGATCACGCTTGGCTCTGGCACCACCGAAAAGCTGGATCGCACCGATGATCCAGTGCGCATGTATTTGCGCGAGATGGGCTCGGTCGAGCTGCTTTCGCGCGAAGGCGAGATCGCGATCGCCAAGCGGATCGAGGCCGGTCGCAACACGATGATCGCGGGCCTGTGCGAAAGCCCGCTGACCTTTCAGGCCATCACAATCTGGCGCGACGAACTTCTGTCCGAGGACATTCTGCTGCGCGACGTGATCGACCTCGAGACAACCTTTTCGGGCCAGATGGGCGACGAAGAGGAAGAGCCCGTTGTGCCCACAGCCGGCGCCCCGGCCGAGGCAAAGTCGGATACAGGCCCGGAACTCGACGCTGACGGCAATCCGATCGCCAAAGAGGATGACGACGACGAAGACGAGCAGGCGAACATGTCACTCGCCGCGATGGAGGCCGCACTCAAGCCGCAAGTGCTCGAAACGCTCGACATCATTGCAAACGATTATGCCACGCTGTCGGAGATTCAGGACAATCGCATTTCGGCCACGCTCAACGAGGATGGCTCGTTCTCGGAAAAGGATGAAGAGACCTACCAGGCGCTGCGGGCCGAAATCGTCACGCTCGTCAATGGCTTGCACCTGCACAACAACCGGATCGAAGCCCTGATCGACCAGCTTTATGGTATCAACCGCCGCATCATGCAGATCGACAGCGCTATCGTGAAGCTGGCCGACCAGGCACGGATCAACCGTAAGGAATTCGTCGACGCCTATCGTGGCTACGAGCTCGACCCGAACTGGCTGGACCGGATGGCCGAAAAGCCGGGCCGCGGCTGGCAGATGTTCATCGAACGCTCGACCGAAAAGGTCGAAGGTCTGCGTGCAGACATGGCGCAGGTTGGTCAGTATGTCGGCCTCGACATCCCCGAATTCCGCCGCATCGTGCAGCAGGTCCAGAAGGGCGAGAAAGAGGCCCGTCAGGCCAAGAAGGAAATGGTGGAGGCAAACCTGCGTCTCGTCATCTCCATCGCCAAGAAATACACCAATCGCGGCCTGCAGTTCCTCGACCTGATCCAGGAAGGCAACATCGGCCTGATGAAGGCGGTGGACAAGTTCGAGTACCGCCGTGGCTACAAGTTTTCAACCTATGCGACATGGTGGATCCGTCAGGCGATCACCCGGTCCATCGCGGATCAGGCCCGGACCATCCGCATCCCGGTCCACATGATCGAAACGATAAACAAGCTGGTGCGCACGGGCCGCCAGATGCTGCACGAGATCGGCCGCGAGCCCACGCCGGAGGAACTGGCCGACAAGCTGCAGATGCCGCTTGAGAAGGTCCGCAAGGTGATGAAGATCGCCAAGGAGCCGATCAGCCTCGAGACGCCCATCGGCGACGAGGAAGACAGCCAGCTGGGCGATTTCATCGAGGACAAGAACGCCGTTCTTCCGCTGGACAGCGCGATTCAGGAGAACCTGAAGGAAACCACGACCCGCGTTTTGGCCAGCCTCACCCCGCGCGAAGAACGCGTCCTGCGTATGCGTTTCGGGATCGGCATGAACACCGACCACACCCTCGAAGAGGTCGGCCAGCAGTTCAGCGTGACGCGCGAACGTATCCGCCAGATCGAAGCCAAGGCCCTGCGCAAGCTCAAGCACCCGTCGCGGTCCCGCAAGCTACGCAGCTTCCTTGACCAGTAGGTCATTTTCTAAGTCTTTTCGGCGGGCGCTCTTGCAAGAGCGCCCGTTCTTTTTGGGGTCATATTGCTGACCCAACCGCTTGACCCGGTCCCATAGTGCGGCACATTTAATGTCATATATGGAGGCAAGCCATGTCCCTTGACCTGACCAACCCGTTTCGCCGCCGTCCCGCGCGCCTCGCTGCGCTGCCCCGGATCGTGCGCCTTTACATCCTGAACGCGGGCATCGGTTTTGTCCTGTCGGCCGTCTTTACCGCCGCAGTGCTCACGTTGAACATTGCCAATATCGGCCATCTGGTAACGCATGTGGACGGCGGCCTGCTCGCTGCGGTGGTGTTTTTCGTGCTCAACGGCATCGTGTTTGCCAGTGTCCAGACGGGGATCGTTGTAATGACGCTTGGAAGCGACAACGGCTCTGGCGGCCGCCGCGCGCCCAGACGCCCGACGCCCGAACCTTTGCCGGTCCGCGTGACCGCGTCCGAAGCTTCGCGGCGCGGCCAGGCGGGTGCGCGGTCAGGGCGCACCTGATAGTGCGGCGCGGCGCCATATCTGCTTGGTATGGACCATCCCAGAGATCTTCCGCAGAACCTGATCGTCTTTGATGGCGTCTGTGTGCTGTGCTCCGGCTTTTTCCACTTCATGTTGAAATACGACCGGGGCCAGCGGTTCTTCTTCGCCACCGCGCAGTCGGAGGTGGGGCAGGGGCTTTACGCCCGCCTTGGCCTGCCCACTGACGAATTTGAGACGAACCTCGTAATTGTCGATGGCGTCACATACCAAAAGCTTGACGCCTTCGCGGCGGCGATGCGCGCGATCGGGTGGCCTTGGCGCATCTTGGCGGTGGCCGCTTATCTGCCCCGGGCGCTGAGCGACTGGCTGTACAATCGTATCGCGCGCAATCGGTACAGGCTTTTCGGCAGGACTGAGACGTGCCTCGTCCCTCGGCCAGAGCTTCGTGCGCGTTTCGTCCCGGGTGGCTTTACGCCGTAACTTCCCCGCCCACGCAGGCGTGATTTTGGTTTGATGTATCCCGGCCATATCTGAATGGAGAACCGCCACCGGAGATGTGCCCTATGTCCCGCCTTGCCGCCGTATGTCTTGTCTGTGCTGCCTTTGCCGCGCCACCTGCGCTCGGCCAGAAGTCTTTCTTCAGCGACTTGAATTTGCCGGTGAACCCGGTTGGGCAAGGCCAGTTCGAAGTGGTGGAGAAACGCGGTGCGGGTCCGCGGGATATCTGGTGCGCTGCAGCACGGTTTGCGACTGAAAATTTGGGTGTGCAGCGCGGGCGCATCTACGTTGCTGCCGCACGTGGGGCAGCGGTAAGCGAAGTCGGGCGCAAGGGTGTGACCTTCACCACCCGCGCGCCGTCCAAACCGGTGTCCACCGGTGTGCAAATCACCACCCGCGTCGTGGGCGCGAGCCTGCCCATAAATCACGCGATCCAGTTCTGCCGTGACCGTATCATCGAACCCTCTGACCGTTTCTGACCCGAAAGGATTTCCTCATGTTTCGCCCCCTCGCCCTTGCCGCTTTGACAGCCGCCTTTGCGCTGCCTGCATCCGCACAGAGTTTTCAGGCCGAAAACGATCTTACCGTGAACGCCGTTCCAGGCGGGTTCGAAGTGATCGAAAGCGGATCCTTTGGTGCGCGCAGTATCTGGTGCGCTGCGTCGGATTATGCGCAGGATGTCCTTGGCGTAGCTGGCACGAGCCGCCTGTACGTTCTGTCCCCGCGCGGGGCAGCGCAAACTGCGCCGGGTCGCAAGGGCGTGACCTTCACCACCGATGCAAGCGCAGTGTCCCCAGTTCAGACCCTTGTTCTGGGGTCGTCCATTCGCACGCCCGGCTCCAACCTGTCCGTCGATCATAGCTACCAATTCTGCTACGACCGTCGCCTGATCAATTCGCGGTAGCAGACCGCGCGGCGCGCCCTATCTGGTGGCTAAAGGAGGACTGCCCATGAAAATGACTGCCCTCGCGTTGGCCGCACTTCTACCGGCCAGCCTATCCGCAGCGACGATAGGTGAAGAGCTATCGCGTTTGGTCATCAACCCGATCAACGGTACGGATTTCGAGGTGATCGAAACCCAGACTATGGGCGCAGCAGAGTTTTGGTGTGCCGCCGCCAGCTTTAACGAAGTGCGGCAGGGCCGATCGGGCTTGATTGATCTTTACGTCAAACGTCCGCGCGGCCCGTCCATCACCCAGCCCGGCCGCAAGGGGGTTATCTTTACGACTGATCCAAGCGGTCTCCCGCAATCCGCTGGAAGCCTGACATTGACCGTGTCACAGCCGGGTGCATCGCTGCGCTCTGTGCAGGCACGCCGTTACTGCAGGGATGCCTTCACCCGCTCGACAAAGTAGGTTCCGTTGGGTGCAGACCAGCTTTGCGATCCAAACGCGCGGCCCGGGGCTGACAGAGTTTACGTCGGACGTGGCCCGCTGGCTCAGCGGCTCAGGCGACGGTGCGCTGGTCCTTATGGTGCGCCATACCTCGGCCTCGCTTCTTATCCAGGAAAACGCCGATCCGGATGTCCAGACCGACCTTTTGGCATGGCTCGAGCGGATTGCACCGTCTGCTGATGATCCATCGATGTCCTACCTGCGCCACCGCGCCGAAGGGCCAGACGATATGCCAGCGCATCTGAAAGCCGCTGTGCTGCCAACGACCTTGCATATCCCGGTGGCAGCGGGACGAATGCAGCTCGGCACGTGGCAAGGGATTTTTCTGGTTGAGCATCGCGCCCGCCCGCACACGCGCGAAGTTGCGGCGCAGTTCCTGCCGCAAACGGTGTGATCCTAACTCTAGGCGCCATCATTTCCCCTCTACCCAAATGTCACCCTGCCCCCTATAAGTAGGGGCAGATGGGGCGCGAACCCCACGATACAGGCGGGACAGACAGAGGGAGTGGGCTTATGCGCTGCCCATTTTGCGGAAATATCGACACTCAGGTAAAGGACAGCCGTCCGGCAGAGGATCACGTCTCGATCCGTCGGCGCCGCTTCTGTCCGGCCTGCGGCGGGCGCTTTACCACCTACGAAAGGGTGCAGTTGCGCGACCTTGTGGTCATCAAGTCCAGTGGTAAGCGCGAAGACTTTGACCGCGACAAGCTCGAACGTTCCATCCGGATTTCGATGCAGAAGCGGCCAATTGAGCCTGAGCGCATTGACCAGATGATCTCTGGTCTGGTGCGGCGCCTTGAATCGATGGGGGAGACGGACATCCCCTCCAAGACAATCGGCGAGATCGTGATGGAGGCTTTGGCCCGTATCGACACCGTCGCCTACGTGCGCTTTGCCAGCGTTTACAAGAATTTCCAGGCCGCTGACGACTTTGACAAGTTCGTCGCAGAGCTGCGCCCCGAAGGCCAAGCCGAGGAGTGAGCGCCGACGCCCGCTTCATGTCGCTTGCGCTGTCACTGGGGCGGCGCGGGCAGGGGCAAACGGGCGGCAATCCAGCGGTCGGCTGCGTCATCGTCAAGAATGGTCGGATCGTTGGGCGTGGCTGGACCCAGCCGGGCGGGAGGCCCCACGCCGAAGCGCACGCGCTGGCGCAGGCTGGCGCGCAGGCTGCAGGCGCGACGGCCTATGTGACGCTGGAGCCTTGCGCACACCATGGCAAAACTCCCCCCTGTGCTGAGGCACTGATCGCAGCGCGCATCGCCCGCGTTGTTGTTGCGACGGGCGATCCTGACCCGCGCGTCGCGGGCCGCGGCCTGCAGATGCTGCGGGATGCCGGGATCACGGTCGACACCGGCGTCATGGAGGCTGAGGCCCAGCGCGATCTGGCCGGGTTCCTCTCGCGGATCACCGCGGGCCGGCCTGTGCTGACGCTGAAACTGGCGTCGAGCCTCGACGGGCGCATTGCTACAGGCACGGGTCAAAGCCAGTGGATTACCGGGCCAGAGGCACGCCGCGCCGTGCATGCCATGCGCGCGCGCCACGATGCGGTGATGGTCGGCGGCGGGACGGCGCGGGCCGATGATCCTGCGCTGACGGTGCGGGGCTTGGGTGTGGCGCGGCAACCGGCGCGCGTCGTTGTCTCCCGCAGGCTCGATATCCCGCTGATGGGCCAGTTGGCCCGCACCGCAGGCGAGGTGCCCGTGATCCTCTGCCATGGCACGGACGCGGACGCGCAGTTGCGGGCCACGTGGGAAGGGCTGGGCGCGACGTTGCTGCCATGTGCCGCGCGGGGCGCACAATTGGACCCTGTGGATGTTTTGGCAAAGCTTGGCGCGCATGGGCTGAATGCGATCTTTTGCGAGGGGGGCAGTGCGCTTGCGGCGTCGCTGATCGACGCGGGTCTGGTAGACCGGCTGGTGACGTTCGCGGCGGGCCTCAGCATTGGCGCCGAAGGGTTGCCCGCGGTCGGGGCGCTTGGCCTTGGCCAGTTGTCAGACGCGCCGCGTTACGCCTTGCACAGCACTCGGCCCATTGGCGCTGACACGCTTACCGAGTGGGTTCGCGCCTAGGGGCCTAACGCCACAGATGCGCGTAAGAGGCCAGCAGCCCTTGCAGCTTTGCAAGCGTGCGCAGCCCGGGCCCGCCGCGTCCCGCCTGGCCCGCCGCGAGCCGTGCGGCCACGGTCTCGACCGTGCAGGGCAGGTCGCTGACAGGGTCGCGGTACCGGGGGTAGTCAATCAGCGCCGCGTGCACGAGGCCTTCGAGCGTGACCTCGGCCTGCCGCCGCGCGGGCACGTCGCCGATGTCGGTCGTCAGGCCCCAGCCCGCATAGAACGGCGCGCCCGTCACCGTCACGGGCACACCGCGCAAGAGCGCTTCGAACCCGGTCAGCGACGTCATGGTCCACACGCCGCTGACATGGCCAAGCAGCGCGGCGATATCCGTGCCGCTGATCACGTGATCTGCCGCAGCCGCATCAATCGCACCGGGGCGCAGGCCCGCCTCCACATCCGGGTGCGGCTTGTAGATCAGCGTCGCGTCTGGCTCCGCCGCCCGCGCAGCCGCAAGCAGGGCGGCGTTTGTGTTTATGCGGCCCGCAGCCAGCCGGATCGACGCGTCATCTTCGACCTGACCGACGACCAGAACGCGCCTTCCCGCGGGTAGAGAGGGGGGCGTGTTTGAGCTAAGGTTGTACTTGCTAAGGCCTGCCTGCGTCAGTGTGCGGATCAGGGCCCGGACCCGTGCCGCCTGTCCGGGGCGCAGGTCGGCCCGCTGCGCAATCAGCGCCTCAAGATCGGATGTCCGGCTTGCATCGTAGTAGATGCCCTTCCGGTCGGTGACGAGGCTGAGCGGTGGGACCAGCGCCGCCCCAAGGCCCGCTGACCGCAAAAAGCCGTCTTCGACCTGCACGGCACCGTCCGCCTTACCCGCCCACGCCATCCACGGCAGGCCCGACGCCTGCGCCCGTCCCGCGTCCTCGTCAAAGCGGACCTTGCCAAAGAATTGCTGCAGCGGTTTTCGTTTCCACAGCCGCATGCCCGTTGCGACCCATCCATGCCGGTCGGCCCGCCAGGCCCGCGCACGGGCGGCAAGGCCTTCCATGGCCTCCTCGGCTGTGCAGGCCCTCCCGGTGCAAGGGTCAAACCACGCCGGGTACAGGATCATCGCGCCGGCCATCAACTGCGCCCGGGTTAGGCTGCGCTGGCGGCGGTCGACTGGCATGTGATCTTCGGTCAGGCCCCAGCCCGCATAGAACGGCTGGCCAAAGACATGCGGGCGATGGCCCGCATAGATCGCCTCGAACCCCAGCTGGGACGAGACGGTATAGACCGCCACCGCCCCTTCAAACAGCCGCCAGGGCGAGACGGGTGTGTCGCAAAAGCTGATCCCGTCCCGCAGGTCCTCGGCCCGGTAGTGGCCCTTGCGATGGCCCGCGGCGGTTTCGGGGTGCGTCTTGATCACGATGCGCGCGCCGGGGTGGTTTTCCTGCGCGACAAACAGCATCTCGAGGAACCGGTTCCGATCTGCCCGGGAGGCGCGGACGGAGGCGTCCCCATCGGTCTGGTCAATCACCAGCACATAGCCGGGGGAGGGCACCTTGGCCTCGGGGTCGACGGCGGCGTATTTGGTCAGGTGCGCCTCTTCCATCCGCGCCGCGATCTCGCGCGCGCGGTCCAGCAATGCGGTGTCGTCCAGCGGGTGCGTGGCCAGCAAAACCTCAAGGTCAGACGGCTGGGCGGGATCGAAATGCACGCCGCGATGGTCGATCAGCAGGCCGGTTGGCGCATCCCCCGACCGCCCCGGGTGCAGCGAGCGGAGCCAGGCGTCCTCGATCCGTACCAGCCCCGCGCCTGTGCGGGCTGCGACCGCCTCACCCCGTGCGGCATAGGGCGATTGGCCCCAGACGCCGATCAGATCATCCGCGGCGGGCCGCCCAATGCGCGCCTCATAGCCAGCAGACCGCAAAATCGCGCGTAGGCGCGGCTGCCAGAGGAATCCGCCGTTAAAAACGAAAAGCCGCCGGGGCGTAGTGCCCGCGGCGGCAATCTGGTCACCCGAACCGGGTGACACGAGGTATCAGTTGCCCGCGAGGCTTGCCAGCGAATTCAGCGAGCCTGCGGGGCCGGTCAGGGCCGAGATGATCTTGGTGAATTGCGTGTAAGGCGCTTCGGTCACATAGAGCGTGTCGCCGTCGCGGATCACGAAATCGCGCGCCTCGAACATGCCGTTGGGTTGTGTCAGGTCCAGCACATAGACCATGCGCTGCGCGCCAACCAGATCGTCGCGGCCCAGAACGGAGCCTGCAATCTCTGCGGGTTCATTGCGCATCACGAAGATGCCGGTCGGGTCCGCGGTGGCCGAGTTCAGGCCGCCGACCTGCGCGATGGCCTCAAGCGCCGACAGGTTCTGACTTTCGAAGGGAACACGTGCCTGCCCGCCGGTGGCGCCAAGGGCCGTGAAGGCGCGGGTGTCTTCCTCGACCAGGATCTGGTCGCCGCCGCGCAGGGCGATGTCGAGCGAGGGATCGTTGTAGAGGTCCTCAAACCAGATGGTGCCGGTGTGGCTGCCGCGGATCACGCGGACCTGCGCGATGGAGGGCTCAATCGTCACGCCGCCCGCACGGGCCAGCATTGCGCCAAGCGTGCGTGTGGGCCGTTCGATGGCATAGACGCCCTGGCCGCCAACGGCGCCCACAAGGCTGACGGTCGCGCCATCACCGGCGACGCGGCGCACCTGCACCTGCGGGTCGGGCGTCTGGTCGGCAAGCTTGTCGGTGATGATCCGGCGGATGGCTTCGGGGCTGTTACCCGCGGCGCGGATCCGGCCTGCATAGGGGACAAAGATGAACCCGGCGCCGTCGACCTGCACCTCTTCGAGGATGGTGGAGTTCACGCCTTCGCCCGCCAGAAGGCCCTGATCGGTGTTTTCCCAGATGGTCAGGCCCAGCACGTCGCCCGGGCGGATCGTGTCAGAGCCAAGCGAGGCGGCGTTCTTGAACGCATCCGTAAAGCCCAAGGCGGGTGTCACGGCGGTGGCGCGCGTTACCCGGTCGTTCACCGCGACGATAAACGCGTCACCTTCGCGCTGGACAGAGCCCGCGTAGATCTGGCGTTTGTTCGGACCCACCTGCGGCAGACCGCAGCCGGAAAGGATTGCCAAACAGCCCAAAAGCGCGCCGATGCGCGCCACAGAATTTCCATGCAAGATCACTGCTCGGTCTCCTCGACCCGTTCTTGTTCTGCCTCAATCGCCCCGGTTTTCCGGGTGCATTTCATTATGTTGTAGCCCAAAGCGGTTCATAAAGCCACCGCTAGGGGTTGTGTGTGTCATCTCACGACCCGCAACTGTTGCCGCGGGGCCGCGGTGCCGGACTTCAGCGCGTCATATGGGTCCTCGCCCGACAGCATCATGTCGACCACCTGGCGCAAGAGCTGCCGCCGACCACGCGCGGCATAAAAACCGCCGGGCAGTTGCGATGTCTCCAGCAGATACCGGCGGTAATCCTTGTAGGCCTTGTTGTCGGGGCGCCGCGGGGCGCCAAAGAATTCGTGCAGGGGCTGTTCCGACACGAACTCCGGCTGATTGTAGACGGCCCTTCCGAACACCTTGAGCGGGATGCCCCGCCACAGAACCTGTTGGCCGGCGGTCGAATTCACGGTCACCGCGCTGCGTGCGTCGTTCATCAGGCCCGCCAGTTTGCCGCCGCGGACATAGTGCACCCGGCCCAGCACACCGGCGGCGCGGGCATAGTCGCGGATCAGCCGCCGGGCCGGCACGCGCCCGTCAGCAAGGGGGTGATCCTTGAACACGAGGTGATGGTGGCCCGGCGCGCCTTTGGAGAAGCCATCAATGACAACCTTGAGGAAGTCGCCCATCGTGTCGAAGGGCCCGTGCTGTTGAAAGCTGGCGTCATGTTCAAGCTGCAGCAGGCACAAATGGTAGGGAAAGCCGCCCATGCGGACTCGAAGCGTGGCAATGCGCCGCTCAATCCCGTGCAACGGCATCAGAAGCAGGCGTTGCAGGTAAAGCTGGAATTCGCGCGCCACACTGAGGCTGCGATGCGGTTTGAAATTGCGGTAATGCCCGTTCCGGAACATCACGAACCAATGATAGAGGGCGCCGTAAAAGACATGCTGGCGCATGTCACCCCAATGCGCCGGGGGCAAGGGGGCCTCCATGTCGGACATGGCCAGCGCTTCTTGCATCTGAGGGATCGTCATATCCATGAGGCGCGAGTGGCCATTGCTGCCGCCACGTTCATAGGTAACCCAGAAGGGGCGCATATACCCTTCCTCGAATACGTGCACCTCGATCCCGCGGCGCTTGGCTTCGGCGACGGCGTTGGCGTGGATGGGCCGCACGTCGCCATAAAGCACGATGTCCGTGACCTTCCGCGTGCTGCACAGATCGGCAAAGGTGGCGGGCCAGTCCTCTGCCGTGCCGCGATATGGGATGTAACTGCGCGGATGGAACCAAAAAGCCCGGTCGCCCGCGTTGAAGCCAACGCGCCACACGGTAGCCCCCGCCCGGCGCAGCATCACGCCAAGCCGGTGGAAAAAAGGGCCATGCGGGCCCTGAAGGAACAGGAACACCCTGTCTTTATGTGCGTGTGCGGCCATGTCTGCTCGGGTATATGCCACGTGTTTTGAATTCGTTAACAGCCGAGTTTGTCCAAATTTAGGCACACTTGCACGCTGCCACGCCCGGCGCTAGGTCCGGTGGAAAGGAGAGGCTCCATGTTCACAGGCATTATTACCGACATTGGCACGATCTCGCAGCTGGCGCAGGAGGGTGATCTGCGCGCACGGATCACGACGGGCTATGACACCTCGCGCATCGACATGGGGGCGTCGATCGCCTCAGACGGTGTGTGCCTGACCGTCGTGGACCTCGGCCCCGGCTGGTACGAAGTGCAGGTCAGCGCCGAGACGGTCGACAAGACCAACCTTGGCAGCTGGGCAGAAGGCAAACGGGTGAACCTTGAACGCGCCCTTCGTGTCGGCGACGAATTGGGCGGGCATATTGTGTCGGGCCATGTCGACGGTGTGGCCGAGATTGTCGCGATGCAGGACGAAGGCGACAGCACGCGCGTGACCTTGCGCGCGCCCGCGGCGCTGGCCCGTTTTATCGCACCAAAGGGGTCGGTGGCTCTGAATGGCACCTCGCTCACCGTGAACGAGGTTGAAGGCGATACGTTCGGGATCAATTTCATCCCGCACACCAAGACGGTCACCACATGGGGTGACGCCGCGGTTGGGGACAAGGTTAACCTCGAGATCGACACGCTCGCGCGCTACGTTGCGCGGCTGGCAGACGCGTCCTGAGCGGTTTCGGGTCAGCTGCGCCCGGTCCTACGTGTTTGCGGGGCCAGCCTCGGGATAAATTCAGCCAGAAGCAAAGGCGGCCAGAAGATGGGGTAGGATCCGTCGATAGCTGCGCAAATACGCACAGGGTGCGCCGCTGCGTTCCGCTGGTGTTGCGGCGAGGTGGGCGCTATGTGGACGGCAAGGAGAGCGCCCATGAGTTTTGAGACCCCCGGACCCGTTGAACGCGATCTGGCAGATGCCATTGCGCCAATCGAAGAGATCATCGCCGATGCGCGGGCGGGCAAGATGTTCATTCTGGTTGATCATGAGGATCGCGAAAACGAAGGCGACCTGGTGATCCCGGCAAATTTCGCCACGGCGGATGCGGTGAATTTCATGGCGACGCATGGGCGCGGCCTGATCTGCCTGACGCTGCCTGCCGAACGGATCGAGGCGTTGGGCCTGCCGATGATGGCGACCCATAACTCGTCCCGGCATGAAACCGCCTTTACCGTGTCGATCGAGGCGCGGGAGGGGGTGAGCACCGGCATTTCCGCCGCCGACCGTGCGCTGACGATTTCGACCGCGATCAACCCGCAAGCCGGCCCGGCGGATATTGCGACGCCCGGCCACGTCTTTCCCCTGCGTGCGCGGCGCGGGGGTGTGCTGGTGCGCGCGGGCCATACGGAGGCTGGCTGCGATGTAGCGCGGCTCGCCGGGCATTACCCATCTTCGGTGATCTGCGAGATCATGAAGCCCGATGGCGAGATGGCGCGCCTGCCCGACCTGGTTGAATTTGCCGCCGAACATGGGCTGAAGATCGGCACGATCAGCGACCTGATCGCTTACCGCCGGCGCTATGACAATCTTGTCGTTGAAACCGCGCACCGCACCGTCATGTCCGAGCATGGCGGTGAGTGGCAGCTGCGGGTATTTACCGATCAGACCTTCGGGATCGAGCATGTGTGTATGGTCAAGGGCGACATCACAACGCCCGAACCGGTGCTGGTCCGCACGCACGCGCTGAACGAGGTGAGCGATATTCTGGGCCTCGGCCCGAAGTCTGCCGGAGAGTTGCCCCGCGCGATGGAGCTGATCGCCGAAGAAGGGCGCGGCGTTATCTGTCTTTTCCGCCAGCCCCGCAAAGAGTTGTTCGACACCGAAGAGGACGGCCCGCGGATCGTCAAGAACACCGGCCTTGGTGCGCAGATCCTTGCAGAGCTGGGGCTCAAGCGGTTGATTCTGCTGACGGACAGCCCGATGACCCGCTACGTCGGCCTTGATGCCTACGGGCTTGAGATCACCGGAACCAAACCGATCATGGGAGAGGGCTGATGGCTGCTGCCGAAGAGCATTATGTCTTGGACCGACCCAGCTTTGACGCGCCGGTCAAACTGCTGATTGTGGTCGCGCCTTACTACAAGGATATTGCCGACCAGCTGATCGCCGGCGCAAAGGCCGAGATCGAGGCGGCGGGCGGCACCTGGGAGCTGGTCGAGGTGCCGGGCGCGCTCGAAGTGCCCACGGCCATTGGGATCGCCGACCGCACCAGCAATTTCGACGGCTACGTGGCGCTCGGCTGCGTGATCCGGGGCGAGACGACGCATTACGAGACGGTCTGCAACGACAGCAGCCGCGGCATCACGCTGTTGGGCCTGCAGGGGCTGTGTATTGGCAACGGGATCCTGACGGTCGAAAACCGCGCGCAGGCCGAAGCCCGCGCCGGAGCGCAGAACAAGGGGGGCGGCGCGGCGGCTGCGGCCTTGCATCTGATCGCGCTGGCCCGTAAGTGGCGCGGCGCGTCCAAGGGGATCGGGTTCCGGCCCTCCGGCGACGACACCATCCTCGCCTAGAAAGTTTGCCCCCATGGCCCTCTCCGGTAACCAAAAACGCAAGATGCGCAGTGCCGCGCGGCTTTATGCCGTTCAGGCCCTGTTCCAGATGGAGCATTCGGGACAGTCGGTGGACGAGGTTCGGCGCGAATTCCTCGACCACCGTTTCGGGGCGACCTATGATGAGGGCGAGATGATCGACGGTGATATCGAGCATTTTGCCCAGATCACCGAGGCGGCGGTGAACTACCAGGCGCCGATTGACCAGGCGACGGACCGGGCGCTGGTCGCCAAATGGCCCATCGGCCGGATTGATCCCACCTTGCGCGCGCTGTTCCGCGCGGCGGGGGCAGAGCTGCGGGACAACAAGGCGCCGCCGCGGGTTGTGATCACCGAATATGTCGACGTGGCCAAGGCCTTCTTTCCCGAAGGTAAGGAAAGCCGGTTCGTGAATGCCGTGCTTGATCACATGGCCCGCGAGGCGCAGCCGGACGCGTTTTGATGCGCGCGGCGGTGCTTGAGGCACTGAACAGCGATCTTGTGATCCGTGACATGCCAGCGCCGCAGCCCGGCCCGGGCGAGGTGCAGGTTCGGGTGGAGGCGTGCGGCCTGAACTTTGCCGACACATTGGTGCAGAAGGGCCGGTATCAGGAAAACCCCGATCTGCCCGCCGTGCCGGGGATGGAGCTGGCGGGCGTCGTGACGGCTGTGGGGCCGGGCGCGGATATGCCCGTCGGCACGCGTGTTGCGGCCTATGCGGGCTTTGGTGGGTTGGCGGAGGTGGCTGTTGTGCCCGCAGCGGTTTGTGCGCCCTTGCCAGAGGGGATGCCAGCGACGGACGCGGCTGGCTTTCTCGTGGCCTATGCCACGTCGCATATCGCGCTCGGGCCGCTGGCGCAGCTTGCGCCGGGGGAACGGCTCTTGGTGACGGGCGCGTCGGGCGGTGTAGGCCTGACCGCCGTGGAGATTGGCAAGCTGATGGGGGCCGAGGTGATCGCTGTGGCGCGGGGTGCGGAGAAGCTGGAGATCGCGCGGGCCGCCGGAGCGGATCACCTGATTGATGCAGGCGATGATCTGCGCGCTGCGGTCAAGGCGCTGGGCGGCGCGGATGTGGTCTATGACGCTGTTGGCGGCGCGGGTTTTGATGCGGCGCTGCGCAGTACGAACCCGGGCGCGCGGCTGCTGCCGATCGGCTTTGCCTCGGGCGAGGTGCCGCAGATCCCGGCGAACTACCTACTGGTCAAGAACCTGACCGTCATCGGCTTTTGGGTTGGCGGCTATCGCAGCCTGCGGCCAGAGGTGCTGCGCCAAAGTTTCGAGACGTTGATGGGGTGGTATGCGGAAGGGAGGCTGACCCCGCATGTGTCCAATGTGCTGTCACTGGAGCGCGTCAACGAGGGGCTGGAGCTGCTGCGCAGCCGGAAGGCCACGGGCAAAGTCGTTATCACGCTTTAGCGCCGCCGGCCTGCAACGGGGCCGACCCGGACTTTGCTGCGCTCGCGGAAGAAGACAAACAGCCCCGAGGCGAGGATCATCGCAATGCCGATCCAGACGACCGTTACGGGCAGATCGCCAAACACCACAAAGCCCCAGAACACCGCAAGCGGCAGGCCGACATATTCGAACGGCGCAACCGTGGCGGCATCGGCCAGCCTGTAGGCGGCGCTCAGGGCATAGCCGACAATGGCTGAATTGACGCCAAGGATGCACAGCCACAGCCAGTCTGCCTGCGGCGGCCAGATCCACGCACGCAGCAGGAACTGGATCGACGGATTGCTTGAGCCCTCGGCAAACCGCCCATCCCCCGCCACGACGAAGAACCCCAGCGCCGTCACGATGAACGTCGCCTGGATATAGACCGCGAGCGCGCTGGCCTTGCTGGTCACACCCAGCTTGCGGGTCAGCACCTGATTCAGCGCGTAGGCCACCGCGCTCAGCACTGGCAGTATCAGCACGATCCGCGCCGCGCCAATCTCTTCCGCGCCGGCCCAGGGGCGCTGCATCAGCACCACGCCGGCAAAACCGAACAGGACCGCGCCGATACGCAGGGGGCCGACGCGTTCACCCAGAAGCGGGATGGACAGCAGCGTGATAAACAGCGGCGCCGCGAAAAACAGCGCTGTTGTGTCCGCCAGAGGCAGCGTTGCCAGCGCGAGGAAATACAGCATGTTGGCCGCTACGATCAGCAGGCCGCGGGCCAGTTGCAGCCACGGATGGTCGGTGCGCAGGATGCGCCAGCCGCCCTCCATCTGCACCAGCATGAGCGAAAAGACGATCCCGATGGCCGAGCGGGTAAAGACCAGCTGATGCAGCGGATAGCCGCCCGACAGCTCCTTGATCAGCATGTCGTTGATCGAAATGGCAAAGACACCGGCCAGAATGAAGGCGATGGCGGCGCCGGGGCGGTTTTGGGCGGAGGTCATGACCCCGGCCTACCAGTATGCTGTGACGCTGCAATGCCGTTTGCGACATTCGCAAAATAGGCTATCCCATGGGCAGCCATAAAGGAGCCGACCCCATGCAGATGCAAGGAACCCGCACGATCACCGCCCCGCCCGCCGACGTTTACGCGGCGCTGCTGGACCCTGAGGTGCTGAAGGCCTGCGTGCCCGGCGCAACCGAGGTGACGGGCAGCCCCGAAGAGGGGTTCGAGGCGACGGTTGTGCAAAAGGTCGGCCCGGTGAAGGCGACGTTCAAGGGGCAGGTGACGCTTTCGGACATGGTGCAGGGCCAGTCCCTGACCATCACCGGCGAAGGTAAGGGCGGCGCGGCCGGTTTCGCCAAGGGCGGCGCGGCTGTCAGCCTCGCCGATGCGGAGGGCGGCACCGAGCTGACCTACGATGTGGAGGCGAAGGTCGGCGGCAAGCTGGCACAGCTCGGAAGCCGGATCATCGACGGGTTTGCCAAGAAAATGGCCGATCAGTTCTTTGACAACCTCACGACGGCGCTTGAGGGCCCGGATGAGGCTGGAGAGGATGCCGCAGAGCCCGAGGAAAAGAAAAAGGGCTGGCTGGCGCGCCTGCGTGGCTGACCGCCAACCGCCTGAGGTGCTACGCCCAGCCTAGGGCCCGCAGCGCCTGTGCATCGTTCCATATCTTGGTCATATGGACGATCTTGTCGCCTTCAAACCGCATGACATAGGCATAGTCCGAGGCCACCGTTTTGCCCGTCGGAGGGACAGGGCCGCCTTCTCCTGTCTGGGTGCCTTTGAATACAGCGCTCGCAATGGCGGTGCTGTGGGCCGCGTCCCATGCAAAACTGGTGAGTTCGTAATGCCCATCGGGCACTGGTGTAAGAAGGCCAGCCATCCAATCTGTATAAGCCGCCAGAGTTGTCACGTCGGCGAGCGCATCCGCCTGGCACGCAAATTCTGCATCGGGCGTGCAGTATTGCGCGCATTCGGCCCATCCTTTTCCCGTCTCGCACGCATCGAAAAAGGCTTTGGCTCTATCAATCATTCTGCATTCCTTTTGTTCTCATGGCGCGAGGGTTGCATAGACTTCGACCATTGCCCTAACGGAAAGTCCTTTGGCGGCCGCATTCTGAACGGGGGTGATGAGTTTCCAAGCGGCGCACGCCGCTGGGAGGCGCACGCGCACAAGCAGCATTTGGTGCTGGTCCTGCCCGATGAGGCCCCCTAGGTTGCGGGCCAGCGGAGGAGTATCGCCACATGCCAGCCATTCTAGAGATCACGGGCCTTCGCAAAGTCTATGATGGCGGATTCGAGGCCCTGAAAGGCGTCGACCTGCAGATCGAGGAAGGCGAGATCATCGCACTGCTCGGCCCGAATGGCGCAGGTAAAACCACGCTGATATCGACCGTCTGCGGGATCACCACCGCAACATCCGGAAGCGTACGGGTCGCCGGCCACGATACGGTCACCGATTTCCGCGCGGCGCGCCGACTGATTGGGCTTGTTCCGCAGGAAATCTCGCTCGAGCCTTTTGAAAAGGTGATCAACACCGTGCGGTTCTCGCGCGGGCTCTTTGGCAAGCCGCGAGACGATGCGGCGATCATGGATATTCTCGGTCGTCTGTCCCTCAGCGACAAGGCACACAGCCAAAGCAAGGAATTATCGGGCGGAATGCGCCGCCGGGTGCTGATCGCCAAGGCACTGGCGCATGACCCGCGTATCCTCTTTCTTGACGAGCCGACGGCGGGCGTCGACGTCGAGCTGCGCAAGGACATGTGGGACATCGTCGCCGAACTGAAAGCGCGCGGGGTCACCATTATCCTGACAACGCATTATATCGAAGAGGCCGAAGCGATCGCCGACAGGATCGGCATTATCAACGGTGGCGAGCTGCTGCTGGTCGAAGAAAAAGACGCGTTGATGGCGCGGCTTGGCCAGAAGCAGCTTGAGGTTCAGCTGGACGCGCCACTGGACGCCGTGCCGCCCGCGCTGGGCGAGTTTGGCCTTTCGCTTTCGGAAGATGGGCGCGGCCTGATCTACACCTATGACACACGGGCTGAACGCACCGGTATCACCCGGCTGCTGAACGCCGTGTCGGACGCGGGCTTGACCCTGCGCGATGTGGTGACACGGCAAACCAGCCTTGAGGACATCTTTGTCGGCCTCGTAAAGAAAGAGGAGGACGCTGCATGAACCTGACCGCGATCCGCGCGATCTACGTGTTCGAGATGACGCGCTTTTTCCGCACGATGCTGCAATCGCTTGTGTCGCCCGTCATTTCGACCTCACTGTATTTCGTGGTCTTTGGCGCCGCCATCGGCAGCCGCATCGATCAAGTGGAGGGCGTCAGCTACGGCGCCTTTATCGTGCCAGGGCTGATCATGCTGACGGTCATGACACAGGCGATCAACAGCGCGTCCTTCGGCATTTATTTCCCCAAGTTCATCGGCACCATTTACGAGCTGCTCAGCGCGCCGGTGAATTTCCTGGAGATCGTGATTGGATATGTTGGCGCCGCGGCAACCAAGGCGCTGATCATCGGGCTGATCATCCTTGGCACGTCCTATTTCTTTGTCGATCTGACGATACAGAACCCGGTAGCCATGATCGCGTTCCTGCTGCTGACCTGCATCAGTTTCGCGCTTCTGGGCTTTATCCTCGGCATCTGGGCGGGGAATTTCGAGCAATTGCAATTTGTACCGCTGCTCATCGTGACGCCGCTCGTTTTCCTTGGAGGCTCGTTTTATTCGATTTCGATGTTGCCCCCGGTGTGGCAAACGATTTCGCTCTTCAACCCCGTCGTCTACCTTGTGTCCGGGTTCCGCTGGTCATTTTTTGGCCTTGCGGACGTTCCGGTGGGGTTGAGCCTTGCGGCAATCGCCGGTTTTACGGCGCTTTGCCTTGCCGCAGTGTGGTGGATATTCAAGACAGGATGGCGCATTCGCTCGTAACGCCGCGGCGCACCTTGTTTGCCCCCCCTCCCAACTCTACATCGGCCCCAATGAAACGCTGGATTCCCTTTGTCAAAACCGACCCGACGGTCGCAGTAATTCGCATGCAAGGGGTTATCGCCAGCGGCACCCGGGGCACGCTGAGTGATCAGGCGCTTGCGCCGGTGATCGAAAAGGCTTTTGCCCGCGGAAAACCCGCCGCCGTCGCGCTGCAGATCAACTCGCCCGGCGGCTCGCCTGTGCAATCGTCACTGATCGGGGCCCGTATCCGCAGGCTGGCGGCGGAAAAGGACGTGCCCGTTCTGGCCTTTGTCGAAGACGTCGCGGCCTCGGGCGGCTACTGGCTGGCGGCTGCGGCGGACGAGATTTATGCCGATCCGTCGTCGGTCGTCGGCTCCATCGGTGTGATTTCGGCCAGCTTCGGCGCACACGAGCTGATCGGCCGCTACGGGATTGAACGGCGGGTTTACACCGCCGGCACGTCCAAAAGCATGAACGACCCCTTCCGCCCCGAAAACCCCGAAGACGTGGCACGGATCAAGGAACTGCTGGAGGATATCCACGGCACCTTCATCGACCACGTAAAGGACCGGCGCGGGGCCAAGCTCGATACCGAAGCGGATCTCTTCAACGGGCAGGTCTGGCTCGCGGCCAAGGCGCAAAAGCTGGGTCTGATCGATGGCATCGGCCACCTGATGCCCGTGCTCAAGGAGCGCTTTGGCGACAAGGTGCGCCTGCGCCGCTACGGGGTGCGCCGTTCGCTGTTCTCGCGCTTTGGCGCGCAGGTGGCCGAAGACGCGCTTGGCGCGATCGAAGAACGCGCCGCGTTCGGGCGGTTCGGGCTGTGATGTTCAAGATCGTCACGCTGTTTCTGGTGTTCATCGCGGTGATCGCGATGTTCGGCAAGCTGCATTGGCTCGGCGTGAAACGTATTCCGGGCAAATGTTCGAAATGTGGGCGCTACCGCATCGGGCGCGGTACGTGTGATTGCGGAAAGGGCACCTGATGGAGGCAGCGCTACCCTGGCTCCTGTCGGGTCTTGGCCTGATCATCCTGCTGTTGGCAGGGGACGCGCTGGTCAAGGGGGCGGTGAACCTGTCACTGCGCCTTGGCGTACCTGCCTTGATCGTGTCTCTGACCATCGTCGCCTTCGGCACATCCGCGCCCGAATTGCTGATCTCGGTGAATGCTGTTCTGGCGGGCACGCCCGGCCTTGCGCTTGGGAACGTCGTCGGCTCGAACACCGCCAACATTCTGATGGTGCTTGGCGTTCCGGCGCTTTTGGCCGTCATGCACACGTCGCAATGCGAGACGCGCAAAACGTTCAACTACATGATCGCAGCATCGCTGCTGTTCATCGCGCTGGCCTTCCGAGGTGTCTTTGACTGGATCGCTGCGCTGGTCCTTCTCGCGGCCTTGTCGGCGGTTTTGCTAGATGCCTTTCTGGAGGCGCGCGCGCACCAGAAGGCAGGCGAGACTGTCGATGCCGAAGAAGATCTGGAAGGGCTGGACCCGGATATTGCAGGTTGGAAAATTGGCCTCTATCTGGCACTAGGACTTATTGGCCTGCCGCTTGGCGCCGATCTTCTGGTCGATAACGCGACCATTATCGCCAAGACGTACGGCGTGTCCGACACGGTGATCGGTCTGACGCTGGTCGCCGTGGGCACATCGCTTCCCGAACTGGCCACAACCGTGATGGCGGCGCTGCGCCGGCAAGCGGATGTCGCGCTGGGTAACGTGATTGGCTCGAACATGTTCAACCTGCTGGCCATTATCGGCATCGCGTCCCTCGTCGGACCGATCACCGTTGATCCGGCCTTCCTGCGCTTTGACCTTTGGGTCATGCTAGGCGCGTCGATCCTGCTGGTTCCTTTTGTCTATTTCCGGCAGGATATCACGCGGGTTTGGGGCGTGATCTTGACTGCGCTCTATGTCGGCTATGTGGCACTAGTGCTCAGCTAACGCCTGAAAGGACTGCTTTATGCCCTGTGCTCTTGTCACCGGTGCGGGCCACCGCCTTGGCCGCGCCATGTCTGTCTACCTCGCCTCGCGCGGCTACGACGTGGCGGTCCACTATTCCTCCAGTGAAGCCGGCGCGGCAGAGACCGTCGTTGAAATTGAAGCGTTGGGGCGCCGTGCCGTTCCGTTGCAGGCGGACCTTCTGGATGACGACGCCACTCGACAGCTATTCGTGCAGGCGCGGCAGGCGCTGGGCGGCGACATCACAGTGCTGGTCAATAACGCGTCCATTTTTGAATACGACACGCTTGCTTCGGCCACCGATGAGTCCTGGCACCGCCATATTGGCTCGAACCTGCGTGCCCCGTTCTTGCTGACCCAGGCGATGCAGGGGCAGGGGCTTGATGCCGCGCCTGATGAGGCTGGAGAGCCGCAGGCCAAGGGCTTGATCGTCAACATGATCGATCAGCGGGTGAACAAGCTGACGCCGGAATTCATGACTTACACGATCGCAAAGATGGGGCTTTGGGCGATGACGCAGACCACCGCCCGTGCCTTGGCCCCGGCGATCCGCGTCAATGCGATTGGTCCGGGACCGACGCTTCAGGGTGGCCGGCAAAGCGCCGAACACTTCGCGGCGCAGCGAGCCGCGACAATCCTGGGCCGTGGCGCGAACCCGTCTGATATCACCGGGGCGTTGGGTTACTTCCTTGATTCGCCCGCCGTCACAGGCCAGCTTTTGTGTATTGATGGCGGACAGCACCTCGCATGGCAGACGCCCGATGTGCAGGGTGTTGAATGACACAGCCGTGCCAAGTTTTGCACCGCGATGCCTTTCGTTAAGAAACTGTTACCTAAGGCGTTGGAAAGGTTAAGGTTTGTCGGCGTGGGTAAAAAATAATGTTAAAAAACAATGCCCTATAATGATGCTTAAATTTTAGGCAAATCGATGAAGCTACCAAAAAACAAGGAAAATTTCACAACGCCCCAAAGTTGCCACCAGACTTATACACAGGTTTGGTGGATGCAAATTGACTTGCGGTCGGTTGCTTCCCATTGCAGCCGTGCAACCTAAAAGTGCGCAGATGACGAATCAACACGTTACAGAAGCTGAAAACGCCTCACCTCCTACAGGGCACGAGGTGATTCAGGACTATCTCAAGACACTGGATGGCTCGCCCGGCGTCTACCGAATGCTCGATGCGGAAAGCCGGGTGCTTTACGTTGGCAAAGCCCGCAATCTGCGCGCGCGGGTCAGTAACTATGCCCGCCCGGCGGGGCATTCGGCCCGTATTGCTCGCATGATATCGATGACGGCATCGATGATGTTCCTGACCACGCGGACCGAAACAGAGGCGCTGCTGCTCGAACAGAACCTCATCAAGCAGCTCAAGCCCAAGTTCAACGTCCTGCTGCGCGACGACAAGAGCTTTCCGAACATCCTTGTCACCGGCGATCACGCCTATCCACAGATCAAGAAACACCGCGGCGCGAAAAAGCAGAAGGGCAGCTACCATGGCCCCTTCGCCAGCGCGGGCGCGGTGAACCGCACGCTGAACCAGCTGCAAAAGGTGTTTCTGCTGCGCAATTGTTCGGATTCGATGTTCGACAGCCGGACGCGGCCCTGCCTGCTCTATCAAATCAAACGATGCTCGGGGCCGTGCGTCGGCCTCATCTCCGAAGCTGATTACGCCGCCTCGGTCAAGGATGCGCAGAAGTTTCTGCAGGGCAAGACAACCGATATTCAGGCCAAGCTGGCCGCTGACATGCAGGCCGCCAGTGACGAGATGGAGTTCGAGCGCGCCGCCGCCTTGCGCGACCGGATCAAGGCGCTGACCCAGGTGCAGACGGCCCAAGGCATCAACCCTAAGGGCGTTTCCGAGGCGGACATCATCGCGCTGCATCTCGACAGCGGGCAGGCCTGCGTGCAGGTGTTTTTTATCCGTGCGGGCCAGAACTGGGGCAATCGCGACTTCTACCCGCGTGTGGGCGCCGATGTGGACGCGGCGGAGGTGCTGGAGGCGTTCCTCGGCCAGTTCTACGACACCAAGGAGCCGCCGCGTCAGCTGATCCTGTCGAACGAGATCGAAAACCCCGATCTGATGGCCGACCTTCTGACCCAAAAGCTGGGCCGCAAGGTCGAAATCCTTGTACCGCAGCGCGGAGAGAAGGCTGAGCTGATCGACAGCGCGCTGCGCAACGCCCGTGAAAGCCTCGCGCGCAAGATGTCCGAAAGCGCGACGCAGGCCAAACTGTTGCGCGGCCTTGCCGATGCGTTCGACTTGCCCGCCCCGCCCGAGCGGATCGAAGTCTACGACAACTCGCACATTCAGGGCACCAATGCCGTCGGCGCCATGATCGTCGCGGGCCCCGACGGCTGGATGAAGAACAGCTATCGCAAATTCAATATCCGCGGGGATGAGCTGACGCCCGGCGACGACTTCGGCATGATGAAAGAGGTGCTGAACCGCCGCTTCAAACGCTTGCTCAAAGAAGACCCCGACCGTGACAAAGGACTCTGGCCCGACCTTTTGCTGATCGACGGCGGCGCTGGGCAGGTCAGCGCGGTGCAGGAAATCATGGAAGATCACGGCGTCGAAGACATCCCGATGGTCGGCGTCGCCAAGGGCGTTGACCGCGACGCGGGCAAGGAAGAATTCTACCGTACCGGCAAACAGCCGATGGCCCTGCGCCACAACGATCCGGTGCTTTATTTCGTGCAGCGCCTGCGGGACGAGGCGCACCGCTTTGCCATCGGCACCCACC
>JBCBCP010000024.1:0-46651 GCA_038530575.1 Pseudomonadota bacterium | reverse complement strand
CTGTCGGCCATGCTGTTCCGCTTTTCCGCCAACCTGTCGCTGGCGGAGGTCTGGGACTGGCGGCTTGTCGCGGCCTATTTGTGGGCGACGACCTTTGTCTACGGCATCGCGACCATCGTGGGCCTTGTACGCGGCCAGTCGATGGAGGTCACCGCGTTCGAGGCGCAATGCGCGGTGATCGGCAATACCGGCTTTCTGGGCGTGCCGATGCTGACGCTGCTTTTGGGGCCGGAGGCGATCGGGCCCGTAGTGCTGGCGCTGGCGATTGACCTGATCGTGTTCTCGTCGCTCATCGTGATCGTTGTCACCATCAGCCGCGAGGGGCGCATGCAGTTCGGCGTGCTGAAAACGGTGGGGCTGGGCCTTTTGAAAAACCCGATGATCGTGGCGATGAGCGCGGGGTTTGTCTGGTCCTCGGTCGGGCTGCCTTTGCCCACCGCGCTGGACGATTTTCTGGTGCTGCTGGGGGCGGCGGCGACGCCGGGGGCCCTCTTTGCCATTGGCGCCTCGCTGGCCGGCAAAAGCGCGGAGCGGATCGAGGTTGCGGGCTGGCTGACCTTTGCCAAGCTGGTGCTGCATCCGCTCGCCGTGGCGGGCGCGTGTATCTATGTTTTCAAGGTTGCTCCCTTTGCCTCCGCCGTGCTGATCGCCACCGCGTCCCTGCCCGTCGCCGGCAACATCTACATTCTCGCGCAGCATTACGGCGTCGCGCCCACGCGGGTGTCCGCGGCGATCCTTGTGTCGACAGCGGTGTCCATTGTGACGGTGAGTTTGGTGATCGCCTGGGTGAGCGCGGGGCTTCTTTAGCGCGTGGTGGGTTTACACCCACCCTACAACCCGTCCTAGAGTGCGGCAGGCAGACCAGCAGGAGACACCCAATGCAAACCCAATCCGAAAACGCCTGTTTTGGCGGCACGCAAGGGGTCTACACGCACCCTTCGACCGCCTGTTCCTGCGACATGACCTTTGGCCTGTTCCTGCCCGAAGAGGCCAAGGACGGCCCCGTTCCGCTTCTGTGGTATTTGTCGGGCCTGACCTGCACCCATGAAAACGCCATGACCAAGGCGGGCGCGCAAGCCTGGGCCGCCGAGCAGGGCATCGCGATCTGTTTCCCGGACACCTCACCGCGTGGGGACGATGTGGCGGACGACGAGGGCTATGACCTTGGCAAGGGCGCAGGCTTCTACGTGAACGCGACGCAAGATCCGTGGGCAGCGCATTACCGGATGTGGGATTACGTGACCGAAGAGCTGCCCGCGCTGCTGGGCGAGGCCTTTGCGCTCGACATGGACGCGCAGGGGATCACCGGGCACTCGATGGGCGGGCATGGCGCGCTGACCATGGGACTCGCGCTGCCCGGGCGGTTCCGGTCCGTGTCGGCCTTTGCGCCCATTGCAAACCCCACGGCGTCCGACTGGGGCCGCAAGCAGCTGGCCGCCTACCTTGGGGATGATGAGGCCGCTTGGTCGCCCCATGACGCAACGCTGATGATGCGGGAAAAAGGCTTTGACGGGCCGATGCTGATCGACACGGGCACAAACGATCAGTTTATCGACCTGCTAAAACCCGAAGCGCTGGCCGAAGCAATTGCCGCCCGCCGCCAGCAGGCACAGTTCCGGATGCAGCCCGGCTATGACCATTCGTATTTCTTTGTGTCGACCTTCATGGAGGATCACGTCGCCTTCCATGCCGAGGCGCTTTACCGGTGATATACGTCGACGCCGATGCCTGCCCGGTCAAGGCAGAGGCAGAACGCGTCGCCACGCGCCACGGCACGCGGATGTTCCTTGTGTCGAATGGCGGGCTGCGCCCGTCGCGCAACCCGCTGGTGGAGACTATCGTGGTGCCAGAGGGCCCTGACGTCGCAGATATGTGGATCGCGGATCGGGCCGGGCCGGGCGACGTGGTCATCACCGGCGACATCCCCCTCGCCGCGAAATGCGTCGAGGCGGGGGCGCGCGTGCTCAAGCATAACGGCGAGGCGCTGAGCCAGGCCAATGTGCGCGAAGCGCTCGCCACGCGCGATCTCATGACGGACCTGCGCGCCGCGGACCCGTTCCGGCAGGGGGGCGGCAAGGGGTTTTCAAAGGCCGACCGGTCGCGTTTCCTGGACGCGCTGGAGCGGGAAATGCGGGCGGCGGGGCGGACATGAGCGTGCCATTCATTAGCATGGGCGAGGGCGAGCGGGTGCTGGACTGGCTGCGCCTGACGGAGGCTCTGGCAGAGGGGCACCAGCGGCCCAAGGCCCAGATCGGCGACACGTTCCTTTACCGCGATCCCGACACGCTGCTGAGCCGGGCGGCTTGGATCGACGGCATGGGCATGGCGGTGAAAACCGCGACGGTGTTTCCGGGCAATATCGAGGTGCCCAGCATCAACGGGGGCGTATCGCTTTATTCGGATGGGGACGGCACGCTTCAGGCGATTATCGACTTTCACCTCGTCACCAAGTGGAAGACCGCCGGTGACAGTCTGTTGGCGGCGTTGCGCCTTGCGCCGGGGGCCGAGCGGATCCTGATCGTCGGCGCAGGCACCGTGGCCCGCAGCGTGCGCGAGGCCTTTGGGGCGGGCTTTCCCGGCGCGCATTTCACCCTGTGGAACCGCAGCCGTGCCCGCGCGGAAGAGGTGCAAGATGTCACGGTGGCCGATGATCTGGAGGACGCGGTGCGTGCTGCCGACATCATCGTCGGCTGCACCATGGCGACCGATCCTTGGCTGCGCGGCGATTGGCTGCGCCCCGGCCAGCACGTGAACCTGATTGGCGCCTACCGCCCTGACATGCGCGAGGCGGACGATGCGGCCCTGCGCATGGCACAGGTCTATGTGGACAGCCGCGACACAACGCTGGACCATATCGGTGAGATGAAAATACCGCTAGAGGCCGGCACCGTTCCCCGCGATCACGTCCGCGCCGATTACTACGACCTGCCCACCTTTGAGCCTGCGCCGGACGCAGTCACGCTGTTCAAGAACGGGGGCGGCGCGCATCTGGACCTGATGACGGCGCGGCATATCCTCGAAAGGTGGGAGGCGCGCTGATGCTGTATTGGCTGCTTGTGATCCTGCTAGGCCTTCTTGCCATCCCGCTGGTGCAGGAGGCCACGCGCGACCGTGTCAAAGCGCAGCGCAGCGCTGCCCCGGGCCAATTTGCCGAGCTGAGCCGCGGGAACGTCCACTACCAGTGGTTCGGGCCAGAGCGCGGCCCGGTGGCCGTCTGTGTGCATGGCCTGACCACGTCGTCTTACGTGTGGGAGGGGATGGTGCAGGGCCTCGCCCTCATGGGCTACCGGGTGCTGGTGTTCGACCATTATGGCCGCGGGTTTTCGGACCGCCCGCGCGGGGCGCAGAACGCCGCGTTCTATGTGGCCGAACTCGACGAGTTGCTGGCGCATGAGGCGGTCGATGGCCCCGTCTCGCTCATTGGCTATTCGATGGGGGGCGCGGTGGCAGCGGCCTATGCCGCTGCGCATCCGGACAGCGTGTCGCGGGTTACGTTGATCGCGTCAGCAGGCCTGCAGGACCCGCCGGGCGGCATCGCGGACTTTATCAGGCGTGTGCCCGTGCTGGGCGATTGGCTCATGCTGGCCGCCTATCCGTGGATGCTGCGCGCCGGGATACGGGCCGAGCGGGACCTGCCCAGCGCCGTGCCCGATATCGCGAAACGGCAACTGGCGGAGCTTGACCTGCGCGGCTTTGTGCCCGCCGTGCTCTCCAGCCTGCGCGGCATCCTGTCCGCACCGCTGGAGGGAGAGCATAAGGCCATCCACGCAGCGGGCATCCCGGTGCACGCGATCTGGGGCGCGCATGATGCGCTGATACCCGAAAAGGCCCGCGCGGCCCTTGCCCAGTGGAACCCGCAGGCCGTCCAGGACGTAATCGCGGACGGCACTCACGCGATTACCTATTCGCACGCCGATGAGATCCTGCGCCTTATGCGCGCTCAGGCGGGCTGAGCTTGCGCGCCTAACGGCTTTTCCCGGATCGGCAGGTGCACGATTGCGCTGAACGCGCCGACTGCGACGCCGACCCACCAGACAACCTCGTAACCGCCGGTGCTGTCATAGAGCCGCCCGCCCAGCCAGACGCCAAGGAAGCTGCCCAGCTGATGGCTGAAGAACACGATCCCATAAAGCGTGCCCATATAGCGCAGCCCGTAGATATGCGCGACGAGGCCCGAGGTCAGCGGGACGGTGGCTAGCCAGAGCGAGCCCATCGCCACGGAAAAAAGGATCACCGTCAGCGGCGTGATGGGGAAGAGGAAGAACAGCGCCGCCACCAGCGTCCGGCCCGTATAAATCCCGGCCAGAAGATACTTCTTGGAGTAATGCTTGCCCGCCCATCCAGCCAGCAGCGTGCCGCCAATATTCGCGAGCCCAATGAGCGAGATTGACCAGGCGCCGAGCGCCGAGGTGGTGGAGATACCGATACTGTCGAGCATCGAGCCCGGCTGGATCGGGCCGCACAGCTCTTGCACCAGCGCGGGGAAATGCGCGGTGACAAAGGCAAGCTGATAACCGCAAGAAAAGAAGCCAAGGAAGATCAGTGTATAGGACGGATCCTTGAACGCCTTGACCAGCACCGCGCCCATCGACTCCTCAAGCTCTGATCGGGTGGCGGCGGGCGCCTTTATCGCCGGCAGCATCAGGAGCGACAGCAGGATCGCCGCAGCGAAGGTCACGAAAACGCCCTGCCATGGCATGACCTGCAGCAGGGCCTCGGCCACCGGCGCGCCCACCACTTGCCCCGCACTGCCCGCCGCTGTGGCGATGGCCAGCGTCATGGAGCGGTTTTCATCACTCGATGCGCGGCCCACCACGGCGAGGATCACGCCAAAGCCCGTACCCGCCACGCCAAAGCCCACCAGCCACGCGTACCATTGGTGTGCCTCGGGCGAGACCGCCTGCGAGGACAGCACCAGCCCGGCGGCATAGGTCACTGCGCCCAGAATGATCGCCTTGCGATCGGTCAGCCGCTCCGCAATCGCGCCAAAGATCGGCTGACCAATACCCCAAGCGAGGTTTTGGATCGCGATGGCCAGCGAGAATTCGACGCGGAGCCATCCGAACTCTTCGGCAATCGGGATCTGGAAGACGCCGAAAGAGGCACGCACGGCAAAGCTGACCAACATGATGATGCAGCCGGCGATAAGAACTGGCGTGATAAGCGGGGCCTTCGTCATGGCGCGACCCTGCCCGGGGAGCATGGCCGCCGTCAATTCAGGAATTGTGCGCCCCGCATCAGCTTTGTTGAACTGGCGCGGGCGGGCGGGCTATGGGAGGCCATGACTCCGACCGAAGCTTACGACATCGCCGTCTGGGACGGCAGCCTGAGAGACGATCCGGCGCAGCGCGCGGTTTTGCCGGAACTGGACCGCATCGCGCAGGACGCCGCCCGCCCGGTCAAGACCGGATGGTTTGCCAAGGCGCCCCCGCCGGTGCCGGGCCTTTACATGTGGGGCGGGGTCGGGCGCGGCAAATCGATGCTGATGGACCTGTTTGTTAGCACGCTGACAGTGCCCGTGCGCCGGGTGCATTTCCACGCCTTCATGCAAGAGATTCACGCGGCCATGCATTCTGCACGCCAGCGCGGCGTGGACGATGCGATTGCTCCCGTCGCGGCAGATGTTGCCGCCGCAGTGCGCGTGCTGGCCTTTGACGAGATGCAGATCACCGACATCACCGATGCGATGATCGTCGGGCGGCTGTTTGAGGCGCTTTTTGCGGCCGGTGTCACGGTGGTGACAACATCGAACAGGATACCGGATGACCTGTACAAAGACGGGCTGAACCGCCAGCTATTCGTGCCGTTTATCGCGCTGATCAAGAACCGGATGGTGGTGCACGAGTTGGTCAGTCCCATCGATTACAGGCAGGATCGTCTGGCCGGCTCGCCGGTTTACTTCACGCCGCTGGGCTCTGCCGCGCGGGCGCAGATGGATGCGGTGTGGCACGGCCTGACCGATGGCGCAGAGGCACAACCGCTGCTGCTGCGGGTCAAGGGGCGGGATGTTGAGCTGACGCGGTTTCGGTCGGGCGTTGGGCGCGCAGCGTTCTTCGACCTGTGCGGCAAGCCGCTGGGGGCTGCAGATTACCTTGCTGTTGCTGAAGCGTGCCGCGTGCTGATGATCGACGACGTGCCGCTGCTCGGCCGGTCGAATTTCAACGAGGCCAAGCGGTTCGTGACGCTGATCGACGCGCTATATGAGGCGCGGGTGCGCCTGATCTGTTCGGCGGCGGACCGGCCAGAGATGCTGTATGTCGAAGGGGAAGGGACGTTCGAGTTTGAGCGCACCGCCTCGCGTCTGCGCGAAATGCAGGCGGAGGACTGGGGGGCCTAGCTCGCGCTGCGCTGCACCAGTGCTGTCAGAAGGGCCGCCGTGTCGAGGCGGCCGTCGGCCCGCTCCAGCCGCATCGGAATGGCAAACTCGCCCCGCGCGGCGGCGGCGTTCAGGAGCGCGTCGATATAGGCGTTGGACTGACGTTCGGACAGCGCTTGCACCAGCAGTTGGTGCAGGCGGTCATCGCTGGCAGGCCGGTGGCCGAAATCCTGCAGAACCGCCGCGGCGAGGCTCGGAAGGTCTCGATGCGCGGCTGTTGTGTCGGTCAGGCGGATAGGCTGGCGCAACTGGCGGCTGACCGCTTCGGAGGCTGATGGAAGCGCCACCGCGCCAAGCGGTGACGCCGTGCTGCGGGTCACCTCGGGCGGACGCGGCGATGTCGTCGGCGCGAGTGCTGGTGCTTCTGCCACGGGCTGCGCATCTGGCCCGGACAGGCCGGGTTGCAAAACAATCAAACCAATCGTGACGATCAGAAAGGCTGCCGCGATGCTCAGAAGCTTCATATTGGATGAAAACCCGGACTCTGCGTCCGAATCCGCCAGATGTGGCGGCTTACCGCTGTGCGTGCTCATGACTAACCCCCACTGCGCCGCCGAAGCCCGCATGCGGCGCGATGCCTCTAGATATAGGCGAATAGCCGCTGATGCGTCAACATGAAGGGGCGGCACATATCGCTTGGCCTAGGGCAGAAAGGCAACATATCAGCCGTTTTCGCGCAGCACCGCACCCGCGAGGTAGAGCGAGCCGCAAATCAGGATCCGCGCTTCGGGATCGGCGGCGGTGATGGCCGCGATTGCCTCCGCCACGCTGCCTGCTTCCTCTGCGGCAAGGCCAACGGCATTCGCTGCGCGGGCGGTTTCTGCGCCGGGGACGGTGTTTGCTTCCCCGGGTATCGACACACCGTAAAGCGATGTTGCGACCTCGGCCAGCGGGGTGAGGTAGCCGCTGATGTCCTTTGTGTTGAGCATGCCGCAGATCAGGTGCGTGGGGCGATTTGGCAGGCCGCGCAGGATGCTGGCCAGCGCTGCGCCTGCCGCGGGGTTGTGCCCCCCGTCCAGCCAAAGCTCTGCAGGGCCTGCGGCGTCCGCCAAGGGGCCATGACGCAGCCGCTGCATGCGCGCAGGCCAGACGGCATCGCGCAGGGCGGCGGTGCAGGCCTCCTGCCCTTGTCCCAAGGCCCGCAAGCCGGCAACGGCGATACCTGCATTCTGCACCTGATGATCGCCCAGCAGCGCCGGGGCGGGCAGGTCCAGAAGCCCTGCTTCATCCTGAAACACCACGCCGTCCCGTTCCCGCGCGACATGCCAGTGCTGGCCGTAGGCCTGTAGCGGAGCCCCCAACGCAGTCGCGCGCGCCTCGATCACTTCGGCGCCCGCGTCATCTTGCGGGCCGACGATGCAGGGCACGCCGCGTTTGATGATCCCGGCTTTTTCGCCCGCGATCTTGGCCAGCGTGTCCCCAAGAAAGGCCTCATGGTCCATCGACACCGGCGTGATCACCGTCAGCGCGGGGCGGTCCACCACGTTCGTCGCATCCAGCCGCCCGCCAAGGCCAACCTCGAGCAGGCAGTAATCGGCGGGCGTGCGGGCAAAGGCGAGGATCGCCGCGACGGTCGTGATTTCGAAATAGGTGATGTCGGCGCCATCATTGGCGGCATAGCAGTCGTCCAGCACCGACGTTAGCGCGTCCTCGGTGATCAGATCGCCCGCAAGGCGGATACGTTCATGAAACCGGGCCAGATGCGGGGAGGTGTAGGCGTGCACCTTGTGCCCCGCGCCCTCAAGCCCCGCGCGGATCATGGCCAGCGTCGAGCCTTTGCCGTTGGTCCCGGCGATATGCACCACCGGCGGCAGGTCGTTCTGCGGATTGCCCAATGCCTCCAGCAGGCGCCAGACCCGGTCCAGCGTCAGGTCGATGATCTTGGGGTGCAGCGCCATCATGCGCTGCAGGATCACGTCAGAGCCGGGGGCGGTCATTCCTCGCGCTTGGCCTCGGCGCTCGCCTCTGGCGCGGCCTCTGCAGGGGCGTCATCGGGCGCGGGCAGATCCGGTTCCGGCAAATCGGCGGGGGGCGGCAGGTCGGCCTTTACCGCGGGGGGCAGGCCCAGCAGCATCCGCGTGATCGAGATCAGCTCGTCCCGCATCTGGGGGCGCGGCGTCACACGGTCGAGCATGCCGTGGTCCAGCAAGTATTCGGCGCGCTGGAACCCTTCAGGCAGTTTTTCACGGATCGTCTGTTCGATCACGCGCGGGCCGGCAAAGCAGATCAGCGCGTTCGGCTCTGCGATATGCACATCGCCCAGCATCGCGTAGGACGCTGTGACACCCCCGGTCGTGGGATGGGTCAGCACGACGATATACGGCAGGCCGGCTTCTTTCAGCATCTGCACAGCGACAGTGGTGCGCGGCATCTGCATCAGGCTCAGGATGCCCTCTTGCATCCGCGCGCCGCCCGCGGCCGAAAAGAGGATCAGCGGGCGCTGCAGCTTTACTGCCTCTTCGGCGGCGGCGATGATCGCGTTGCCGACATACATGCCCATCGACCCGCCCATAAAGCTGAAGTCCTGTGCCGCGGCGACAATCGGGGTGCGCCCCATCTCGCCGCTGCCCACCAGCATTGCCTCGGCCTCTCCCGTGGCTTTTTGCGCCGCCTTCATCCGGTCGGGATAGCGTTTCTGGTCGCGGAACTGGAGCGGGTCGGCCTGCGGCTCCGGCACCTCGACCTCGGTAAAGATGCCGCCGTCAAACAGCGACGCAAAGCGGTCCCGTGGGGTGATCGCCATGTGGTGGCCGCAGTTTGTGCAGACGTTCAGATTGCCCGACAGTTCACGGTGGAACAGCATCGTTCCGCAGTTGTCGCATTTGGTCCACAGGTTCTCCGGCACCTCGCGGCGCGAAAAGATCGAGTTGATCCGGGGCCGGACATAGTTCGTGATCCAGTTCATGCGGTGCCTTCGACTTGTTTGAGGCCCAGATAATTGGCGGGCGGCGCAAATGCAATCAGCGGCGCAGTGCCAGGCGGACCGCAAGCCAGGTAGTGAACATCACACCAAAGTCGACCCATAGCCAGCTTGCCACGACCTCTTCATCCTCCATGCCGAAGGGCAAGTGATAAAGCGCAAGGCCGCTCAGATCGTCGGGCACGGAGGTGATCAGCATCGCCAGCGCGTTGTTCAGAAAGTGGATTGCCATCGCGGGGCCAAGGCTGCCTGTGCGGGCGGTCAGATCGGCCATCAGCAGGCCAAAGACCCCGGCCCAGATCGCGACCATCACCGCGTTGTCCCCGGCCATGTCGGGCGCGTAGTGGCCCAACGCGAACAGCACCGACGGAACGCCCATCCACACGAGCGGGGAGGCAAAGCGCGCGGCGAGCTGCTGTTGCAGATAGCCGCGAAAGAGCAGCTCTTCGGCGCTGGTTTGCACGAACACCGCGAGCAGAGAGACCGGCAGAAGCAAAAGCCACGTGGGCAGCGCAAGTGCCTGTGATAGCGCCTCGCCAAAGCCATAGGGCGGCAGCACTGTCAGAACGACAGAAAGCGCCACCGCTGCGAACAAGGCGATAACAAACTGACCGATCCACGCGCGTGGCGCACCGATCAGCGACCACAGGCTACGTCCATGCAAGACAAGCGTTACCGCAATGACCGCCGCACTTAGGCAGCCAAAGCTGAACAGCAGCAGAAACATCGTGCCGGGCGTGTTCGCGCTGTCAAAATCGCCGGGCGCAAGCGGACCAAAGATGCGAAAGTAGTACTGACCAAGGCTGATATAACCTGCGGCGATGACCATAAGCCCAAGCGCCAGACGCCACAGCTCTGCCCGGCCGCGCGCGGCGTCGACCAATTGCGCGTATGGGGCATAGGGACCGATCATTTGGAAGGATCAAATCCTGTCGTGTCCGTGTAACGGTTCAGCGCAATGCCCGAGCTCCGCACAACCCCGGCCAGCTCTGTCAGGTGGCCGCCAACGGTGCGTAACAGATGGAGGAGCACTGTCCTGTCGCTTTCGTAAACGGCGCGAAAATCATCGGCGGCAATGCGCAAGAAGACGCTGTCCTGTGTGGCGGTCAGGTCCAATTGGCGCGGCTCATTCACGATGATCGCCAGATCACCGAAAACCCTGCCGGGTGTGACCTCTGTAATGTTGTGCGTTATGCCATCTTCGCCATCATAACTCATCTGCGCTGCGCCCGACACGCAAAGATAAGCGGCGTCTGCCGTCTCATGCTGCGAGAAAATCCGGGTGCCTGCGGGAACACTGTACCAGGTTGCCGCAAAGGCCAGAAGGCGCTGGTTGCGCATATCCAACTGACCGAACAGCTCTGTCTCGGCGATGGCGCGGCGTTTGCGGTCCAGATCGTTGCTGTCCCCTGTCGCCTCGGTTCGCTGAACTCCATCGATGCGGCCATCTTTGAGTTCAATCACCATGTCGAACGCGTCCGGGTCCTCGATACTGTTTTCCATGAAGATCAAGGTCGCATCGGGCAGGATCTCTCGGAGCCGCGCCTGCGTCTCGCGCCGCTCTTGCGCGGAATGGCTGGCCAGCGCCCGATCAAGTATCAGAATATCCGGCCGCTTGATCCCGGCACGGCTGAACGCGGCGCGTTCATGGAAGATCGTGGGTAAGTTGGTTCCGCCAAGACCGGTTTCGATATCGAACACGGTTTCTGCCACCAACTGCCGCATATCGCGTTCGACCAGCAATTCGGCCACGACGTCTTCAATCGCTTCAGCCTTGGCGCCCGCCATCGCGGACACCCGGCCATAAAGCGCGTTTTCGAGGATGGACAGGCGTGGAAGGTAGTTTTCGGGTGCGACCGGGATGAACATTCCGGCCGTCCGTGTGCGCAACTCTTCTCCGGCGGTCTTGCGGATAGACAGGATTTCTTCCTTGAAGGCCTCCGGGAACGCTTCGCCAATCTGTTCGGCCGTAAACGCAAATGGCACGGTCAGAAGCAGCGCAAATTCGTCATCATCGAGTGCCTGATCGCCCTTGTCGCGGCGGCGCGCGGCGATGGCAACCAGTCTCTCGTACAACTCTTCGTCGATCCCCAGTTTGGTGAACAAAGGATGCTGGGTGCCATCACGGCCAAAGGTCTGGTCCAGTGTTTCCACGATGGTTTGCGAGATCGCGATGGTCTGCGGGGTGAGCCCCTGCTCAGCGATCAGTGCGAGGAAGTCCTTTTCAGCAGCAAGGCCCGTTTGCGAGATGTCACGGATGGGCGAAGCAAAAAGAAGGTTGCCCCCGAGCGGAACGGACGGGTTGAATTGGTCCGGGTCAAAGCGGTTCACCACATCGGTCAGACCGCGCGCATCAAGCCGGTCGAGCACGTCCTGGCGCAGCCCTACGATAGCTTCTGCAAGTTCCTTGTGCGCCTCCACTTCGATGCGCGCGCGCAGCATGCGGCGAAACATGAACTCATCAATGCCCATCGCCTGCACCAATTCAAACCACCACGCGCGAGCGGACGCATCGCTTGCCAGTTCTTCGCATGCGGGGTTTGTCCAGGCTTCGTCCAGCGGGTCGGTCGAATTACCAGACCGCCGGGCTTCCGCTTGTGCGCGCGAACGATCCGCCCCGGCCACCGGAACAGATCGCAGGGGCATCAAAACGTTGCTGCCAAGCGTGCCGTCAAACAGGTAGGGCCGCGAATGCGCGTAACCGATACGGGTCGCGATGACCCCCTGATGCAGGCCGCTCAGGTCATATTCGCCCACCCGAACAGTCCCCCGAAACGGCAGCACTTCACGCGTCAGCAGGTCAGCCATCGCCTGCCGTTCAGACTGGTTGGCCGCAACAATCGCGATCCGCTTGCCCGCGGGCAGAACCACGTCGATCTCTTCGAGGATGGCCGCGCCCTCTTCTGTCCGGACGGTTACGCCGCCCAGGGTGATGTCGCCGTTCAGATGCGGGATATCCTTGGGCATACCTTCAAACAGCGCTTCGTCCAGCATCGACTTGGGCGCAAAACGTTCGGTCACGATTTGCCAGCGCAGGGCCATATCCTGCACTTGGTTGTAGTAGGCCAAAAGCTCTTTCCAGGGACTGGACAGGTCCTTGTAGGCCGCGAGTGCCGCAACAAGCGCGCCGACGGATATTTCGCCCCGGATCACGAGATAGCCACCCACCGCGTAGAAGAAGAAGGGCGTCAGCTGAGTGATGAAGTTGTTCAGGAACTTCATGAAGAATTTTTTGCGGAAGATCTTGAACCGGATCTCGAACAGCTTGCCCAAACGCGCGGTAAAGAGCGCCAGCCGGTAGCGCACACCGCCGTTCACGCGCAGATCGGTGATGCCGGCGGCGGTTTCGCCAATCTCGGAGCTGAAGGTTCGGATCTGGCCGATGCGCTCCTTGTTGAGCTGGTTGATCTGGCGCTGGATCATCGGGATCAGGTAAGCCTGCAGTGGGATCAGCGCGACGCCCGCAAGGCCGAACCAGACCGACTGCGCGAAGAGGAACGCGACGATGATGATCATCTGGCCCGCCTGAAACACAGGCTGGGCCAGTGCATCGCCCATCAGCCCGCCCATCGGTTCGGCCTCCGAGGTGACCATGCTTACCAGTTCGCCCTGCGAGGTCTTGCGGAAATAACCAGACGGAAACCGCATCATGCGCGCGATCAGCGTGTAGCGCAGGCGGCGCAACATGCGTTCGGCGACGACGCCCTTCATCGTATTCAGCCGCATTTTTAGCAGGCCGTGGGCCAACACAGCCGCGAGAAAGCCGAAGCAGAGCGCCAAAAGGAATTGCACTTGGCTCAGCTCGACGCCGAGCACTTCAATCACGGTACTTTCGGCGCCAATCGCGTCATTGATAATCCGCTTGGGTAATTCGAGCGTGGCGTAGAGGAACGGAAACGTCAGAAGCGTGACGCCCAGCAAGATCACCTGGTCGCGGCGCGAATGCTTCCAGATGAACGCGAATATCGTCTTTTCCATAGGGTCCGTTCATCCTGCCAGACCCTTTAGCTATGCCGCTGAATCGGTCAGTTCAACTGCATTAGCAGGCGATGCTGGCGACGACGCTAAGCTTGCCGGAGCGCATACCGGGCGTTTAGTTCTGCGTGAGCTCCGGCGGGTCGATGACCGAGATACGGCAATCGGGGTCGGATATGGCCAAGGCGCGCGCGGCCAATTCGCGCTGTTTGGCCTTGGACAGGGTGATACCGTCCGTACATCCATACTTGCCGCCCCACGTGTCGTTGCAGAAGGTGATTTCTCCGTCTGCGGCGACATAGGGTTTGAACTTTGTCCGGGCCGCGCGCTTCTTGTTTTCCCGGATAACCAGCTCTGGCTTGGCATTGGGGTACCTCAGAAGCGACGCGTACCGGGCCAGTTCGCGGTTCCAATCGGCTTCTGTCGGGACGCGGTGGCCCAGCGCGGCATTTCGCGCGGCATAGGCGTCTGGCGTCCACGAAAACCGAAAAACGCGGGATTCGGGGATCGGGAAGTTCCGGGCCGACTGCACATGCGCCACGCGCACCCGCACGTCGCCGTAATCCAAAATCTTTTTGGGGTCTGTTGTTCCAATCGTGTGCCCCGACACCGGATCTCCGTTGCTTCGATCCGCCAGCAGGAGCGCCGTAGTGATACATCCGCTAAGAGACACCGCCAGCACGCCCGGAAGCAGAACACGTTTCATCAAACCAAGCATACAATTGCTCGTAACTCACCATTATACCGGCCCGAGCTAGGAACCGCGCTGACCATCTAACAGTCAGGAATTCCCGACCTGCGGCCATGTGCTTGGCAAGCCAGCGGGGGCGGGGTAGGACGGATTAAATCCGAACGAGGGAGGCCAGCCAGATGCTTAAAGGCAAGTTCGACAAGTCCAAGCTACCCAGCCGTCACGTCACCGAAGGGCCAGAGCGGGCGCCGCATCGGTCCTATTACTACGCGATGGGCATGACGGAGGATGAAATCCACCAGCCCCTCGTTGGCGTAGCGACTTGCTGGAACGAGGCCGCGCCTTGCAATATCGCACTGAACCGTCAGGCGCAGGCGGTGAAGATGGGTGTGAAGTCCGCCTACGGCACCCCGCGGGAGTTCACCACGATCACCGTGACGGACGGTATCGCGATGGGGCATGAGGGCATGCGTTCGTCGCTGGCCTCGCGCGAGGCGATTGCCGACACGGTCGAGTTGACGATGCGCGGGCACTGCTATGACGCGCTGGTGGGGCTTGCGGGCTGTGACAAGTCGCTGCCGGGCATGATGATGGCGATGATCCGGCTGAACGTGCCGTCGGTGTTCCTTTATGGCGGGTCGATCTTGCCGGGCAAAGCGCCTAGCGGCGCGGACGTGCCCGAGGAATTCGCAAGCCGCGATTTGACCGTGCAGGACATGTTCGAGGCCGTGGGCTGGCACCAGAACGGCAAAATGTCGGATGCCGCGCTCGACGTGCTCGAGCGGGTCGCCTGCCCCTCCGCCGGGGCCTGCGGCGGCCAATTCACCGCCAACACGATGGCCTGCGTTTCCGAAGCGATTGGCCTCGCGCTGCCCAACTCCTCCGGTGCGCCTGCGCCTTACGAGAGCCGGGACCAGTATGGCGAAGCGTCCGGCGCCGCTGTTATGAACCTGATCGAGAAGAACATCCGCGCGCGAGACGTCTGCACCCGCGAGGCGTTCGAGAACGCAGCGCGTGTCGTCGCCTGCACGGGCGGCAGCACCAATGCCGGCCTGCACCTGCCCGCGATGGCGCACGAGGCAGGGATCGAGTTCTTCCTCGACGATGTGTGCGAGATCTTCCGCGACACGCCCTATTTCGTCGACCTCAAGCCCGGCGGTCAGTACGTGGCCAAGGACATGTACGAGGTCGGCGGCGTATATGTCGTGATGAAGGAACTGCGCAAGGCGGGCCTGATCCACGAGGATTGCCTGACCGCGAGCGGCCGCTCCATCGGCGAGGAGATCGACCGCATTACTTATGAGGCGGACGGCAAGGTCATTCATTCGATCGACAACCCGATCACCAAGACCGGCGGCGTTGTGGGCCTCAAGGGCAACCTGGCCCCTGAAGGCGCGATCGTGAAAGTGGCGGGCATCGCGCCAGAGCATCAGGTCTTCACTGGCCCCGCGCGCGTGTTCGAATGCGAGCAGGACGCGTTTGAGGCCGTGCAGAACCGCGCCTACGAAGAAGGCGAGGTCATCGTCATCCGCAACGAGGGCCCATCGGGTGGCCCCGGCATGCGCGAGATGCTGGCCACCACGGCGGCGCTGTCGGGGCAAGGCATGGGCAAGAAGGTCGCGCTGATCACCGATGGGCGTTTTTCAGGCGCAACGCGCGGCTTCTGCGTGGGGCATGTCGGCCCTGAGGCAGCGCATGGCGGCCCCATCGGGATGCTGCGCAATGGCGATGTGATCACGATCGACGCGGTCAAGGGTGAGCTGTCGGTAGATCTGTCTGACGCGGAGCTGGCCGAGCGCAAGGCAGCATGGTCTGGCCCGCGCGAAACGCTCTACACCTCCGGTGCGCTGTGGAAATACGCCCAGCTTGTTGGCGCGACTTACAAAGGCGCAGTCACCCACCCGGGCGGCAAGGCGGAAAGTCATGACTACATGGCGCTGTAGCCTTGTGGCGGGCGCTTTGGCGCTCGCCGGCTGCACAGAAGGAACTGGGTTCTCGCTTGGGTCGGGTGGAGATACTCCGCCGTTGCAGCAAGTGGACATGGCCCGCGGCGCGATCAACCTGGTCGCGCCTGCGGGCTATTGCATCGATCCCGGCACGGTGCGGCCCCGTTTTGCCGCGCTGGCGCGTTGCGACACGTTAGGCGGTGAGACCACTGCGTTCGATATACCGCTTGGACTGGTCACCGTCAGCATTGCCGAAGGAGCGGCCACAGCGCCGCTTGCCATGGCCAGCGGTGCCGATCTGTTGGAAGAGCGAAACGGCGATAACCTTGCGCTTGTGCGCCTGCGCGGCGGCCCGGTCGCCGAAGGGTTTTCGGATGTGCACTGGCGCGGAGCCGGGCAGATCGGCGGCTTTGCCGTTGGCCTTGCGGCTTATGGTCCGGAGGGCGGGCGGATCACGGGCGAAGCAGGTGCCCGCCTTCTCGGTGGTATCATGGCTGGTCTGCAAACGAAGGCGCTCTCGGAGCCGCCCACGGCACCCGCCGATGTGACGCCGCCACCCCGACCCGCACAAAACCGGCTGCTGACACGACTTGCCGGTTTATTTGATTGAAACCATTCCGCTAGACTAAGACGCAAGGCAGAGCAAAACAGAGCCAATGGCAGATCACGGTTTCACTTTCCTTGACCGGGTGTCGCACCGCCGCACAGTGCGCCGCTGGGCACGTGCAGCGCGCAAGGCGGCCCAGACCCCGCTGGACAAACTGCGCCAGCAGCGCGGCGGCGCGCGGGCGATGCGCGCCCATCTCGACCGCCTGATCCACGTGGCGGACGAACGGCTTGCCCTGCCCGCCATCGGGTCGGGGGCTTTTGTCAAACCGCATAACGCGGACTGGGCCTGGCGGCCTGAGCTATGGCGCGGATCGTTAGCGACACCCGGCATTTCTTCGGTTCAGACCAAGTCGATGCTGGGCGGAGAGGTCACGCTGTTTCATGACTGTGCCTTCTCCGAGCTGACCTTGCGCCAACTGCGCAACACGCGTGAAGAAGACTTGGCGCCCTACGGTCTGCGCATGGACGTCTTCAAATTCGACGGCTCTTTCCTGTCGCTGGTGATCGACCTGCCGCAAGGCGCGACGGATGGCCTGAAGCGCACGCATCTTGTGCGGCTGGATACGGTGGTTGAGCTGGAAAAGCCGATCGAGATTTTTGCCCGTTTGAACATCAAGCATGGGCCAAACACCGAACAGATTGTGCGAGAGCTGCCACTGCACGAAGACGACGTGATGGTCGAATTTGACCTCGCCTATTCCAATCTGAACGAAAAGCGGGTCGAAAAAGCTTGGATTGACCTGATCTTTGAAGGGCCGGAAATGAACCAGGTCACGCTGCGCGACGTGACCTTCTCGCGCCGTCCGCGCGCCGCGCTTTAGGAGGATATCTGGTGAGCGATCTGACAGTCACACCGATTGGCATCAAGGGCGGGATCTGGTCCGCGATGGTCACTGGTGATGCCGCGGGCGTTCCGCAGATCACGGCAAGCCACGAAAATCGCGCTATTGCCGATGTGAAGGTAACGGACCGCGGGGCGGATGGCTGGTTGCTACAAATCCCAATTCCGACCGATGCAATCGCGGACGGGGTTCAGACCTTTATCGTCTCAGACAGCGCAAGCGGAGATCAACTCGCCAGTTTCGCGCTGCTTGCGGGTGAAGTGCTGGGCAGCGACATTCGGGCAGAGATGGACCTGTTGCGCGCTGAACTGGACATGCTCAAACGCGCCTTCCGCCGGCACTGCGTGGAAACCGCCAGCTAGCGGATGCGCGGCCCGGTCCCCTTGGCAAAGGCGTCCAGCCGTTCCCGCGCGTCTTTCTGGGTGTTCACAACGCCGGCCAGCACGCTTTCGGCATAGGCTGCGTCAAGCCCAGACATGTTTTGCATGTGGCTGATGCCCGAGCAGATCGCAAAATTCGTAAGCGGCAGGTTTTGTGCCGCCCGCTGCGCCAGCGCGCGCGCTTCGGTCAGGCTGTCCTCCACCAGGTACTGGGTCAGGCCGACATCCATCGCCTCTTGCCCGCGATAGGTGCGCCCGGTCAGCATCATGTCGATCATGCGCGCCTTGCCGACAAGGTCCGCAACCCGGATCGTCGCGCCGCCCCCGGTGAACAGGCCGCGCGTGCCTTCGGGCAGAGCAAAATAGGTGCTGGCATCGGCCACGCGGATATGTGCCGAGGAAGCGAGCTCAAGACCGCCGCCCACCACGGCGCCTTTCAGCGCGGCAATGACGGGCACGCCGCCGTATTCCATCTTGTTGAACGCTTCGTGCCAGCGCAGGCAGAGATGCATGAAATCCTCTGGCCGCCGGTCCGCGTCGTGGTGTTCCACAAGATCGAGGCCCGCGCAGAAATGATCCCCCTCTGCCGTCAGCACCACGGCGCGCGCGCCCCTGCGCGGCAAGGTTGAGAAGACCTCGATCAGTTCTTCAACCGTCTCCGCGTTCAGCGCGTTGCGCTTCGCCCCGCGCGCGAGCGTCAGTTCGACCACGCCCGCCTCATCGGCCGTGATCGCAAGGTTTTTCAGGTCATAATCGGTCAGGGACATGGCAATTCTCCGCTTGGCTGCGGGGATGTTGCCTGCGCGCGCCGCGCCCTGCAATCGCGGACGCGGCGTCGGGCCAGATTATTTGTCTGACATTTGCCTCTGCGGCGTGTCAGTCGCGCGGGCCGAGCGCGCTCAGGCCCTTCAGGATGTCGATGGCATAAGCCAGCTGATAGTCCTGATCGCGCAATTCTGCCGCCTTTTCGGCGATGGCCCGCTCCTCTTCGATCTGGCGGATCTGGTCGGGCGTCAGGCTGTCGTTGCCGAGGCTGCCGCGCAGGTCGGCTTCGGAGCGGACACGCGGTGTGGTTTCGGTTTCCGCCTCTGCGGGCTGGCGGCGGGGCTGCTCGACAATGATGTCGGGGCTGACGCCCAGCGCCTGGATCGAGCGGCCCGAGGGCGTGTAGTACCGCGCCGTCGTCAGACGCATCGCGCCGTCACCGCGCAGCGGCATGACCGTCTGCACCGAGCCTTTGCCAAAGCTCTTGGTGCCGACAACGATGGCACGCTGGTGATCCTGCAACGCGCCCGCCACGATTTCGGAGGCCGAGGCCGAGCCGCCATTGATCAGAACAACCATCGGTTTGCCCTGCGCCAGATCGCCCGGGCCGGCATTGAACCGGTCGCCATCGGCGGGATCGCGGCCCCGGGTCGATACGATTTCGCCTGTCTCTAGGAAGGCGTCGGATACGCGGATCGCCTGCGTCAGCAGACCGCCCGGGTTGTTGCGCAGATCGAGCACAAAGCCGTTCACGTTCTCGATCCCTCCCAGCGCTTCGACCTCTTCGGCCAGCTTGGCCTGCAGGTTCGGATAGGTCTTGTCGTTGAAGGTGGTGACCCGCAGCACAACGGTTTCGCCTTCGGTGCGGGACCGCACGGCCTGCAGCTCGATCGTGGCGCGCACGATGGTCACGTCGAAAGGTTCCGTCTCGCCCTCACGGACCACCGTGATCACGATCTCGGACCCGACCGGGCCGCGCATCTTTTCAACCGCTTCGTCCAGCGCAAGGCCCAGCACCGACTCGCCGTCGACATGGGTGATGAAATCGCCCGCCTCGATCCCGGCCTCTGCCGCTGGGGTTTCATCGATTGGGGATACGACTTTGACAAAGCCGTCTTCCTGCGTGACTTCGATGCCGAGACCACCAAACTCGCCGCGGGTCTGAACGCGCATGGCCGCCGCATCATCGGGCGACAGGTAGCTGGAGTGCGGATCAAGCGAGGTGAGCATGCCATTGATCGCCGCCTCGATCAGTTCGGACGGCGGGACCTCTTCGACATATTGCGCGCGGATGCGTTCAAAGATGTCCCCGAACAGGTCAAGTTGTTCGTATACCGGAGCCTCGCGTGCCGTTTCCTGTGCCAGAAGTGGACCGGCCACCTGCGTTGTCACAAGAGCGCCCGCAAGCGTGCCGCCCAGCGCGGCCATCGCAAATTTCTTCATGTCAGCTTACCCATCCTGAGGCGCACGGAACCATGTTTCAGGATCCTGCGGAATGTTATTTCGTCTTGTTTCTATATAGAGCGTTTCCGAGCGCGTGTTTCCACCCCCATCACCTGGAGTTGAGAGGGTTTCTGCCGCCGCCCCGCCTTGCAGGCCGCCCATCAGCCCGATTGGTGTCTGTGTTCCGATGACTTCACCGGTTTCAACATAGACCTGGCCGAGGCCCGCGAGGATGATCAGTGCGTTCGGTTCTGGCTCAAGAATGACAACCTGTCCCAGATCAAGCAGGGGGCCCTGGTACCGTACAGTGGCCGCCGTTGGTGCGGTGACAAGCGCGCCGGGGCGTGTGGCCAGCAGCACGCCGGGGCGCGCGATACCTGCGGCGTCCGGCTCGTTCGCGCGGCGCAGGATCAGACCCCGGGCGGGCAGGTCCAGCGTGCCGATCTGGGCAGAGGTTGGCGGCAGCGCGACGGTCTGTTGCGCCATTTCGATCTGCGGCAGCCCCGCCGCGAATGTGCCCAGCGTTTCGGCGCTAGCGATCAGAATGGCCGTCCGCACCGGATCCTCGGTAAAGCGACGCGGCAGATCCGTGCGTTCGGCCATGGCTTGACTGAGTGCCGTGCGGGCCTCCTGCACTGCCGAGAGGCCAAGGCCCAACTGGTCAGCGGCCTCTTCCTGAACCGCGCGCAAGGCGCGCACGGCATCCAGATCCGTGCGCAAGCGTCCGGCACGGGCATTCAGGGTCGGCGTCAGATCGGCCAAGATCATGCCAGCCCTGGCAGCCCCCGCAGGCCCCGAGGGGTGCAAGAGCTGAACCGGCGTGCGCGGATCGCCCATCGCCTGCAAGGTGCCGATCAGCGCGGCAATCTCTTCATCCCGCGCGGCCAGAATGCGCGACAGTTGTTCTTCACGCAGTGCGGCGTCCCGCAGGCTCGACCGCAAGGCGGCAAGCCCTGCTTCGTAAGCGGTGATCGTCGCTGTCAGTGCCCGGATGCGGTCCCGCGCGCCATCCGCCTCTTCCAGCAGGCGTGCAGCATCCGCAAGTTGGCTTAATGCAGCGCGCGCCGCGGCATCTGGTGGCGTCTGCGCCGCTGCACAGAGCGGCCAAAGCGCAACCGCGAGCGCGGCAAGGGGTCTCATGACAGCAGGACCTTGCCAGTCATCTCGGGCGGTGCGTCAAGGCCCATCAGCGACAGGACCGTCGGCGCCAGATCAGCGAGGCAGCCATCGGCAAGCGTACCTGTCGCACCGATCACGGCAACCGGGACAGGGTTGAGCGTATGGGCGGTATGCGGCCCGCCGCTGACCGGATCAATCATGACTTCGCAATTGCCATGATCAGCTGTCAGCACCATCACTCCCTTGGCTTTTTCAAGGGCTTCCAGCGCGCGGCCAAGCCCCGCATCCACTGCCTCGCAGGCGGCAATTGCAGCGTGCAGGTCGCCTGTGTGTCCGACCATGTCAGGGTTGGCGTAGTTGACCACGATCAGGTCATAGCCGCCTTCAATCGCTTCGATCAGACGGTCGGTTACCTCGGCGCACGACATCTCTGGCTGCAGGTCGTAGGTGGCGACCTGCGGGCTTTTAGGCATCGTGCGGTCTTCGCCCGCTGCTGGCGTTTCGATACCGCCATTCAGGAAGAAGGTGACGTGCGGATACTTCTCGGTCTCGGCCACACGGAACTGGCACAAGCCCTGACGCGCAACCCATGCACCCAACGTGTTGGGAATCTCCGGCTTGGGGTAAGCCGTAGCGATGTAGGCGTTATGTGCGTCTGAATACTCTGCCATACCCAGCAGCGCAGACCAACGCGGACGGGCTCCGGTGTCAAACGCGCCGAAGTCCGGAGCGCCAACAGCCGCCATGATTTCGCGGGCACGATCGGCACGGAAGTTCAGGCAGAACAAGCCATCTCCGTCCCGCGCGCCGCTGTAGTCGCCCAGCACGGTGGCAGAAACAAACTCGTCGGTTTCGGACCGGTTGTAAGCGGCAGTGATGGCCCCGTGCGCATCCGTGGCCGTGAGGCCGGTTCCGAGGACGATAGCCCTGTAAGCCTCTGCAACACGATCCCAACGGTTATCACGATCCATGGCAAAGTAACGCCCTGTGACGCTGGCGATCCTTGCGTGATCTGGAAGTGCGGCGGACAGCGTTTCAAGATATCCGTAGGCGGATTTCGGGGCCACATCGCGCCCATCGGTCAGCGCGTGGATCAGCACCTCAAGCCCGGCGTCGGCACACGCCTTGGCCGCGGCGATCATATGCGAAAGATGGCCGTGCACCCCGCCATCGGACATCACGCCTAAAACGTGCGCACGCCCGCCAGCTGCTTTTGTTTTCGCAATGAAATCCTTCAGCGCGGCATTATGGAAAAAGCTACCCTCCTCGATGGCGAGATCGATCTGCCCAAGATCCATCGCAACCACGCGGCCTGCACCGATGTTGGTGTGGCCCACTTCGGAATTGCCCATTTGCCCGGTGGGCAGGCCCGCGTCCGGGCCGTGGGTGATCAGCGTGGCGCTCGGACAATTGGCAAGCACATTGTCGACATTCGGCGTTCGGGCAAGCGCGGGCGCATTGCCCGGGCCTTCGGGCGCAAGACCCCATCCATCGAGGATGCAAAGGACAACGGGTTTATGGGCGGTCATGGGGTGGCTCGCGTGCTGCTCGCTGTTCGTTTACCGCAGCCAGCGGCGCGGCGCCACATCCCTTGTGATGTGCAAGTTGCACGGGGTTCGAAACCCGTTTTGTGCAACTTGCAAAGGTGCGTCATGCGAGCTGGGGATGGCCAGCCAAGGCCGGCGCGTCCGCAAGATAGCGGCGCAGCACATCCGTCAGCGAGGTGCCCTCGAACTCCGGCAAGAGCGCGGCAAGGCGGGTGCCATCCAGTGCGTGGTCGGTCTGCCAGAGATAGCGCATCTCCCGCAGCTCCCGGCCCATCTCCCAGATCGGCGCGGCGAGGGTGAAGAGCCACCACGGGAGCTGCACGATCTTGAGCCGCGTGCCAGTTATCGCCTCAACCGCGGTCTTGAGCTCGTCCGCCGTCAGGGTGTGGCCCGGGAACGGAATGTCCTCGTAACCCGCAAGGCTCTTTCGCATATCCGCCAGTTGAACAGCGGCGCTTGCCCAGTCCGGCAGGTAGCAGAAGGCCTGCCGTACATCCGCCGGGCCTGGCAGCGTGAAGGTGCCGGGGCGGCGCAGGTACATCTCTGTCAGCATGCAACCTTGCCGGTCTGGGTCGATGAAATTGCCGGCCCGCAACACAATGGTCTGCACGCCTGAGGCCTTGTAGGCCCGCTCCATCTCAAGCCGGATGTGCCCTTTGCGGGCGACGGGGCGCGGCGGCGTGTTTTCAGACCAGAGGCCGGGCGTGTCGCCGAAATGATAGACGTTTCCGGGGATGATCACCGTCGCGCCAGAGGCTTTGGCCGCGGCAATCGTCTGCGCCGTGATCTGCGGGATCAGGCGAGCCCAGTTATGATAGTTCGGCGGGTTCAGCCCGTTGACGATCACATCGCAGCCTTGGGCGCTTTGGGTCATGTCGGTGCCGCGTTTGTAGGCGCGGACGCGCCAGCCGGCGGCCCCGAAGGCGCGCGCTGCATGGCGGCCGATACGGCCTGAGGCCCCGAGGATAAGAACGGTTTGGGTCATGGTAGTCTCCTTTCCGCTCCAAGATGGCCAATTCGTTTATGTCTTACGATTGCGGAAATTCAGTTCTCTGATATTCATTTATGAATGGATTGGGCCTTGATCAGATCATTTCTGGCGGTAGCAGAGGCGGGTTCGCTCTCTGGCGCGGCGCGGCGAACGGGGCAGAGCCAGCCAACGCTGGGCCGGCATGTGAAGGCGGCGGAGGCGGCCCTGGGGGCCGAGTTGTTCCTGCGTGTACCGGAGGGGCTGCGCCTGACAGAAGCGGGCCAGTCCCTGCTTGGCCCTGCGCGCGAGATGGCCGAGAGCGCTGCACGGCTCGAGACCTTGGCGCTGGGGCGGGATGAACGGCTGTCTGGCACAGTGCGGATTACGGCGAGCGTCGTGGTGTCCCATTACGTGCTGCCGGGCATCATCGCGCGGTTGCGGGCGGCGGAGCCGGAGATCGAGGTGGAACTTGTGCCGTCGGATGCTGCAGAGAACCTGCTGTTCCGGGAGGCGGATATCGCGGTGCGCATGTTCCGGCCAACACAGCTGGACGTGGTGGCGCGGCATCTGTGCGATGAGACGCTGGCGCTTTATGCGGCGCCATCGCTTCTGGAGCGGTTCGGGCGGCCTGCGTCCTTGGAGGATCTGGCCAGCCTGCCCTTCGTCGGGTTCGACCGGTCCGATCTGATCCTGCGGTCGATGCGCGCCTTTGGCCTGGAGGTTGACCGGCATTTCTTTGGTGTGCGCTGCGACGATCAGGCCGCGTTCTGGCGGCTTGTCTGTGCAGGTTGCGGCGTGGGGGCGATGCAGACGCGGATCGGCGATGCGGAGCCTTTGGTGGAGCGGCTGGCGGTTGATGTGGATCTACCGCCCCTGCCGGTGTGGCTAGCGGCGCAGGAAGACGTGCGCCGGGTGCCGCGGGTGGCACGGGTGTGGGAGGCGTTGGTCGAGGGGCTTGGGGGTGCGGAAACTTGGTAAGTTTCCGGTCCGTTTTCTTTGTAAGAAAACGTGGGATCAGTCCGGGTTGCCGTTGGTGTAGCTGATTTTCGACAGGTCGGGGGCCTTGCGGTCCGGTGGGGGTGGTGGGTTTGCACCCACCCTACCGGGCTCCGGCGTCAGGATGTGGCGCAGGAGGGCGACCGGGTGGGCCTTCAGTGTCAGGCGCATGGACACATAATCCTCCACCACCTCTTCGCCCAGCGTCATATCGGGTAGCAGCGCCGCGGGCTCGTTCACCACCTCGCCGTCGATATCTCCGGCGAACAGCGGCAGGGGCGCACCGGGGGTCAGGGCCTTTGCCTCCCACAGCGCTTCGCGGCGGGAAAGGCCAAGGGCGGCGAAGGCATCCGCTTCGGCAAGGCGGGCCACCACCGCCGGGCCCAGCCCTGCCCGCCGCCACACATCGCGTAGCTCGGCATAGCCGTTGCCCCGCGAGGCGGTGAGCCAGGCGGCGTCCTCTTCGGAAAGCCCTTTGACCTGCCGGAAGCCCAGCCGCAGGGCCAGCCCGCCGCGCCCGTCCGGCTCCATCACGTTGTCCCAATAACTTGATTGTACGCAGACGGGCCGCACTTCGACGCCATGCTCGCGGGCATCGCGGACGATCTGGGCGGGGGCGTAGAAACCCATAGGCTGCGAATTGAGCAGCGCGCAGGCGAAAATGCCGGGATGGTGTTTCTTGATCCACGAGGACGCGTAGACCAGCAGCGCAAAGCTGGCCGCGTGGCTTTCGGGAAAGCCGTAGGAGCCAAAGCCCTCGATCTGGGAAAAGCACCGCTCGGCAAAGTCTTGGTCGTAGCCGTTTTTCTTCATGCCGCGCAGGAAGAGGGTGCGGAACTCGCTGACATTGCCATGTTTCTTGAACGTCGCGAGGGACCGGCGCAGACGGTCGGCCTGTTCGGGGGTAAAGCCCGCGCCAACGATGGCGATCTGCATGGCTTGCTCTTGGAACAGCGGCACACCGAGAGTCTTGCCCAGCACCTCGCCAAGTTCGTCTGACGGGAAGCTCACCTGTTCCTCGCCGTTGCGGCGGCGAATATAGGGATGGACCATGTCGCCCTGGATCGGCCCCGGGCGGATGATCGCAACCTCGATCACCAGGTCATAGAAGCAGCGCGGCTTCATCCGGGGCAGGAAGTTCATCTGCGCGCGGGATTCGACCTGAAAGACGCCGATACTGTCGGCCTTGCAGAGCATGTCGTAGACGGCGGGGTCTTCGGGCGGCAGGGTCGCGAGGGTCCAGTCCTGTTGGTGGTGCATCTTCAGCAGGTCGAAGGATTTGCGGATACAGGTCAGCATGCCCAGCGCCAGCACATCGACCTTGAGGATACCGAGGCTGTCGATGTCATCCTTGTCCCAGCAGATGACCGTGCGGTCCTCCATCGTGGCATTCTCGACCGGGACCAGCTCATCCAGCCGCCCTTCGGTCATGATGAACCCGCCGACATGCTGGCTGAGATGGCGGGGGAAGCCGACGATCTCATAGACCAGATCGAGCACCAGTTTCAGGCGGCGGTCCTTTGCATCGAGGCCAATCTCGGCCATGCGTTCGGCCTCCAGCCCCTTGGTGGAGAAAAAGCCCCACAGCTGGGAGGACATGGCGGAGATGGTGTCTTCGGTCAGGCCCATGGCGCGGCCAACCTCGCGGATGGCACGTTTGCCGCGGTAGTGGATGACGGTGGCACACAGACCCGCTCGATGGCGGCCATAGCGGGCGTAGATGTGCTGGATGACCTCCTCGCGCCGTTCGTGTTCAAAGTCGACGTCGATGTCGGGCGGCTCGTCGCGGGCCTCGGACACAAAGCGTTCGAAGACCATCGTGCCGATCTCGGGCGAGACGGAAGTGACGCCGAGGCAGTAGCACACGACCGAATTGGCCGCTGACCCGCGCCCCTGGCACAGAATGCCCCGGTCGCGGGCGAAAGCGACAACGTCGCGCACGGTGAGGAAGTAGGGCTCGTAATTCAGCTTGGCGATGAGGCGCAGTTCATGCGCCAGCAGCCCCCGCACCTTCTCCGGCGCGCCCGCGGGGTAGCGCCAGTCGAGGCCCTCGTAGGCGAGGCGGGCGAGCCGGTCTTTCGGCGCTTCCCCATCGGCCACCTCGGAGGGGTATTCATAGCGCAGCTGGCTGAGGCAGAAGTCGATACCACCCGCGATTTGGGCGGTGCGCTCCAGCGCGTCCTCGAACCCTTCGTAAAGCCGCGCCATATCGTCCGGCCCGCGCAGGCGCTGTTCTCCATTGGCAAGCGCCGCGCGGCCCAGCGCGTCAACCGTGGTGCCAAGGCGGATCGCGGTCAGCACATCGGCCATGCGGCGGCGCGCTCCGTGGTGCATCATCGGCGCGGCAGAGGCGCAGAGCGGCAGGCCTTGCGCTTGGTCCCGGATGCGCGCCCAGCGCACCGCATCGCGCCCGTCATAGCGAGGGGTCAGCAGGATATCTGTCGGGGCCAGCCGTGCCAGACGCTGCGCGACCTCTGGCCAGCCACGCCCCTCTGGCCAGAGCAGCAGGTGCAGGCCTGCGTGGAATTCCTCGAGATCGGCTAGGGACAGATCGCATTTTCCCTTCTCCGCCCGCTGCCGCCCGCGCGAGATCAGACGGCAAAGGCTCGCCCAACCCGCGCGGTTCACGGGCAGCGCGGTGATGGGCGGCGCATCGGTCAGCAGCAGCCGCGCGGCGGGGATCAGGCGCGGCGCGGTCTGCGGCAGGCCGGGGGGACTGGGCAGGTGCGCCGGCTTTGGCGGGCCGTAAAGCCCGTGTTCGGCGTCCCAATCCTGCCGTTCCTTTATTTCGCGCGCGATGGCTTTGCCTTCGGTGAAGGCCCGCACGATGCCCGCAACGGTGTTGTCATCGGCGATGGCGATGGCGCTGATCCCCGCCTGGGCCGCACGGCGCATGTACTCCTCGGGGTGGGAGGCCCCGGTGAGGAAGGTAAAGTTCGACTGTATCGAAAGTTCGCAGAACATAGGGCTGATCGAATCGGGTGGCAGGCCATCACTTTATTCACGTTTTGTTCTCATTTGGAGTCCAGAGTTAACCCCATGTGGTTCTGGTTCCTCCTCTTGCGCATCTTCCGGGTCGTCTCGGTGATCGACCCGATGCAGGTTGCGGGAAAAGGAGACACCGATGCCACGCTTTCACGCCATCCCCACCCACGAAGCAAAGGCCTTTCGCGCGGGCCACCAGGACGCGTTCGGCAACCCACCGGAACGCAAGATTTCAACCGGGGGCGGCAGCCCCTGCCGCCATTGCCTGCGCAACGTGCCCGCGGGGGCGGAGATGCTGGTGCTGGCCTACAAACCCTTTGTCGGGCGCCACCCTTATGCGGAAGTCGGGCCGATATTTCTGTGCGCCGACGCATGCGAGCGAGGCGGCGGCGAAGACACGTTGCCAGAGGTGCTGACCACGTCACCGGACTACCTGATCAAGGGCTATTCCGAGGACGAGCGCATCGTCTACGGCACCGGCTCGGTTGTGCCCACGAAAGCATTACAGGACCGCATCGCCGCCATCTTTGCCGACCCCGCCGTGCGCGAGGTCCACGTGCGATCTGCCCGCAACAATTGCTACCAGACGCGCGTGACCCGGGACTGACCGCTGCGGCGCAGGGCCACGCTTGTCAGAGCCGCCTGCGATGCGCATAAAGCCTCCGAAGCCATCACGAGACAGCCATGACAACCCAGCCCCCCGAGATCATCATCGTCGACAGCTACCGCGTTGCCTGTGACGGGGGCGACGGCGCGCTGGGCCACCCGCGCGTCTGGCTGCAGATCCCAGAGGATGTCGGCTTTGTCATCTGCCCTTATTGCGGGCGGAAATACATCCACCGGGATTTCGAGGGCAAAGTCTGATCCGGCGCGTCCTCGCCGGACTGGTTTCCCTTGCCCTGTGTTATGCTGTGGCCGCGCTTGTCGGCGGCCTGATCCCCGGCCCGCGTGCTGATCTGGCTTCGGGCGATGACGTCACCATCCATCTTGTGGCTGGGCCGATCCACACAGACATTCTGGTGCCGCTGGACGCAGCGACCGCGGCCCGCTTCGCACAATACGGCATGGCGACAGACACGCCCGGCGCAGAGTGGTTGGTTGTCGGATGGGGCGCACGCGACTTCTACACGACGACAGGCACCTATGCGGACGTCTCCCTCCGCGCCATCTGGCGCGCCATCACGGGCGACAGTGCCGTGATGCGCCTCGGCCTCGCGGGCCCACTGGACCCGGCGCTCCGAACATGGCCGATTGCCATCAGCGCGGCACAGCACACCGCACTCCTCGACCAGATCGAAAGCGATATCGACACGCCAACCCCCCTGCCCCATGCGGGCTTCGGCGCGTTCGACCGCTTCTACAGCGCCGCGGGACGCTTCCACATCTTTAACACCTGCAACACGTGGGTCGCACGCACCTTGCGCGCAGCAGGCATTCCCTTTGGCGCCTGGACACCGACGCCCTACGCAATCCGCGCCGCGCATATAAAGCACCACTGACGTTCTCTTCAGATCAGATATGCTTCGGCGAAGTCACCGAGGGGAGTTTGAGGGGGCTGGCCCCCTCATCAGCAAAAAATAGATAGTGTCGCGCGCAGCGCGGCCGCCGGATCACCGCTGGTCCCGGGCGCGGGGGCGTGCGATGAAGGCGCAACACAAAAGCGGAGGGCGCGATGGCCAATTTCGGCAAGGGACATCACCTGCATCTGATCGACGGGTCGGCCTTTATCTTCCGGGCCTATCACGCGCTGCCCCCGCTCACGCGCAAGTCGGACGGGCTGCCGATCGGGGCTGTGTCAGGTTTCTGCAACATGCTCTTCCGCTACATTGAGGGGAACCACGGGCCCGATGCGCCGACCCATGCAGCGGTCATCTTTGACAAGGGCAGCCACACCTTTCGCAACGACATGTACGATCAGTACAAGGCCAATCGGGACGCGATGCCCGAAGACCTGCGTCCGCAGATCCCCCTGACGCGCACCGCGACCGAAGCCTTCAACATCGCCTGCAAAGAGAAAGAGGGGTGGGAGGCGGACGACATCATCGCCACGCTGGCGCGGCAAGCGCGCGAGGCGGGCGGGCGCTGCACGATCATCAGCTCGGACAAGGACCTGATGCAGCTGGTCGGCGACGGCGTGGAGATGCTGGACGCGATGAAGAACACGCGCATCGACCGCGACGGCGTGATGGAGAAGTTCGGGGTCTGGCCCGAGCGGGTGGTGGATGTGCAGGCGCTGGCAGGCGACTCGGTCGACAACGTGCCGGGCGCACCGGGGATCGGGATCAAGACGGCGGCCCTGCTCATCAACGAATACGGCGATCTGGAGACGCTGCTGGAGCGCGCGGGCGAGATCAAGCAGCCCAAGCGGCGCGAGACCCTGATCAATCACGCAGACCAAATCCGGCTGAGCCGCGATCTGGTGAAGCTGGACGAGGACACGCCGCTGGACTTCGGCCTCGACGATCTGGAGGTGCGCGACGCGGACCCCGAGGTGCTCATGCCCTTTCTGGCAGAGATGGAGTTCCGCACCCTGACCAAGCGCATCGCCGATCAGCTGGGCGTCGAGGCACCCGTGATCGAGGCCGCTGTGCCACAGGCGGAAGCGCTCCCTGCACCCGAAGCGCCGTCCTTTGAGGACGCAAAATACGAGCATGTCGCGGATGCAGCGGCGCTGCAGGCGTGGATCGACCGCATTTACGAGCGCGGCTGGGTCGCCGTCGACACGGAAACGACCGGCCTGAACGAGATGACGGCGGAACTGGTCGGCATATCGCTCTGCGTGGAGGCGGGGCATGCGGCTTACGTGCCGCTGATCCACAAGGCGGATGGGGGCGACGATCTGTTCGGCTCGGACAGCCTTGCGACAGGGCAGATGGCGGTGGAGACGGCACTTGAGATGCTGAAACCCGTGCTGGAAGACGACAGCATCCTCAAGATCGGGCAGAACATGAAATACGACGTGAAGGTCTTTGCCCGCGTCGGCATTAACGTGGCGCCTATCGACGACACGATGCTGCTGTCCTACGCGCTGCATGGGGGGCTGCACGGTCACGGGATGGACACGCTGAGCGAGCGGTATCTTGGACACACGCCGATCCCGATCAAGCCGCTGCTGGGCTCTGGCAAATCCGCCATAACCTTTGACCGTGTGCCGCTCGAAAAGGCGGTGCCTTACGCGGCCGAGGACGCCGATATCACGCTGCGCCTCTGGCAATTGCTGAAGCCGCAGCTGTACGGCACGCAGGTCACCAAGGTCTACGAGACGCTGGAGCGGCCGATGGTGCACGTTCTGGCCGGGATGGAACGGTCGGGCATCAAGGTGGACCGCGACACGCTTTCGCGGATGTCGAACGCGTTCAGCCAGAAGATGGCCGCGCTGGAGGACGAGATTTACGAGCTGGCCGGGCGCAAGTTCAACGTCGGCAGCCCCAAGCAGCTGGGCGAGATCCTGTTTGACGAGATGGGCCTCGAGGGCGGCAAGAAGGGCAAGACCGGGGCCTATGCCACGGGCGCGGATGTGCTGGAGGATCTGGCGACAGAACACGACCTGCCCGGCCGGGTTCTGGACTGGCGGCAGCTGAGCAAGCTGAAGTCGACCTATACCGACAGCCTGCAAGAGCACATCAACGCCGAGACGGGGCGCGTGCATACGTCCTATTCAATCGCGGGGGCGAGTACCGGGCGGCTGGCGTCCACCGATCCGAACCTGCAAAACATCCCGATCCGCACCGAAGAAGGCCGCCGCATTCGCGAAGCCTTCGTGGCCGAAGAGGGGCGCACGCTGGTGGCCCTCGACTACAGCCAGATCGAGCTGCGCATTCTCGCCCACATCGCGGACATTCCCGAGCTGAAGCAGGCCTTTGCGGACGGCATCGACATCCACGCGCTGACCGCGTCGGAGATGTTTGCTGTGCCGCTGGACGAGATGACGCCGGACATCCGGCGGCAGGCCAAAGCGATCAATTTCGGCGTGATCTACGGGATTTCCGGCTTTGGCCTCGCGCGCAACCTGCGCATCCCGCGGGCGGAGGCGCAGGGGTTCATCGACCGCTATTTCGAGCGGTTCCCGGGTATTCGCGGCTACATGGATGACACCAAGGCCTTTGCCAAAGAGCATGGCTATGTTCAGACGCTGTTCGGCCGGAAGATCAACACGCCCGAAATCAATGCGCGCGGACCGCGGGCCGGGTTCGCCCAGCGCGCGGCGATCAACGCGCCGATCCAGGGCACGGCGGCGGATATTATCCGGCGCGCGATGATCCGGATGCCGGACGCCATTGCCGGTCAGCCAGCGGCGATGTTGCTGCAGGTGCACGACGAATTGCTGTTCGAGGTTGAGCAGGGCGCGGAGGACACGCTGATCGAGACCGCGCGCGGCGTGATGGAAGGCGCCGCGGACCCGGTGGTGAAGCTGGACGTGAAGCTAGAGGTGGATGCCGGGACGGGCGCGAGCTGGGCGGAGGCGCACTAAATGACTGGGGGTTCGTCAGCTGGTAGCATGGTGCGCAGTGAATGCGCACCCTACGGATGGAGGCTTGTGTGTTGCAGACTTGGCCGGAACTGAAGTCTTTTGCCCTTGGCCTTGGTCTGCCCGAGGTGACCGAGGCCACCTCCTGGGGCAATCCGAACCTCAAGGCGCATGGCAAGATGTGGTGCTGGTGGTCGCCTTACGTAGATGCCGCGGTCTTCAAGGGCAGCATCGAAGAGCGCGAGGCGCTGATTGCCGCCGACCCAGACACGTTCTTGTGGCACGACCATTATGCCAAGCATGGGCTTCTACTCGTGGCCGCGGGGCGGATTGATGAAGGCTGGGCCGAAGCGCGGCTGCGCCAGACATGGCGGGATGCGGCACCAAAACGATGGCTCAAGGCATGGGACGCGGCGCAGGCGGAAACTTCGTAAGTTTCCTGTCTGTTTTCTTGCCAAAAAAACGCGCGCCTACTCCTTGGCGACCAGCATCCCGACGATGCGGCGCGCAAGTGGCGCCACGAACAGGACAATGGGAAAGGCGATGGCCCAGCTGGGCAGCCAGCCCGCGATCCACTGGTTCATAAAGTCCGGTGTCAGGCCAATCGCACGATAGGTCGCAATGCCTGAGATCAGGAAAGACATGATGCAACTAAGCGTGAAGCCAAAGGCGATATGCGCGTAGCGGGCGGGGATCATGCGAAGCCTTTCATCCAGCCAAGTTCCTTGTCGGTGCGTCCTTTGGGGTGGAATTCGGCCGCGGTCCAGCCGGTATATCCGCTGGCGTCGATGGCTGCGAACAGCGCGGGAAAATCAATTGTGCCGGTACCCGGGGCTGACCTGTCCGGCGCGTCGCCAATCTGGATGTGCCGGATGTAGGGACGGCAGCGTTCGAACACGGCCAGCGGGTCCCCGTGGATGCGCGCGGCATGGTAGCTGTCGTATTGCAGGCCCAGATTGGGCGCGGCCACCTCTTCAATTATATCGCAGGCCAGATCGAAGTCGGACAGGAAGTAGCCCGGCTGATCGTGCTGGTTCAGGGGCTCGATTGTCAGCGTGAGGCCCTCGGGCGCCTGCGCCGCTGCAGTCGCCAAGTTCTGGACAAAACACGCATGGGCCTCTGCCCCCTGCGCCGCGCCGGCCATGATATGCAGCACTTCGGCCCCAAGCGCTTCGGCGTAGCGAAAGGCACGCCGCATATCGTAGGCAAAGCGTTTCTGCATCTCGGGCATGGCGGCGAAACCACGGTCACTGCCGCCGGTGTAGTTTGGACCCGGTGCGTTCAGTAGCACAAAGGCCAGATCATTTGCCTGCAAGGCCGCCTGCGTCTCGGGCGCGGGCGCATCGTAGGGAAACAGCACCTCGACCCCTTTGAAGCCCGCCTCGGCAGCAGCGTCGAACCGGTCGAGATATGGCAGGTCGGGCCAGAGCAGGGAGATATTGGCGGCAAAGCGAGGCATAGAGGCAGGAGTAACGCGGCGCGGCGCGATGTGCTAGCCTGCAGCCATGACGATAAAGCCGGACGGATACACCACGCTAAGCCCCTATCTGATCGTGCGCGATGCGGCGGCCACCCTGGCCTTTGGCGCGGCGGTGTTTGGTGCGCAGACCCTTCAGGTCATACGCCGGGCGGACGGCAGCGTTGAGCATGCGGAGATGCGGCTGGACGACACGGTGGTGATGATGGGCGAGGTTGCCCAGGCCGGCGACGCCCATGTCCACGTCTATGTCGCTGATGCAAACGCGGTCTTTGCCAAGGCTCTGGCCGGGGGCGGCAGCACCGTTCAGCCGCTGATGCGCAAGGGCGACCGGGCCTATCGCGGCGGGGTGTCCGATGGCAACGGCACCACGTGGTGGATTGCCCAGATGGGTTAAATTTTGCGCAGCTGGAAACTGCGCAGTGCCCATAACGTTCAAAAACGACGCTGAGGTCGAAAATCGGCCAGACCGCACCCGCTGATTCGGGGCACCTCCAGCGCGTGATGGGCTGCGGCCTTTCTCTTTTCTGACCAGATCCAACGCACCCGGAGGTGTGAGCAATGAGCTATATGCCCGTTCCGGGCAGCGTGCGCACGCGTGCGGCCAGCGGCAATGCGCTGGCGGTCGGCTCCATGCTGCTGTGGGCTGCCGGGTTTCCGGCGGCCGAAGTCCTCTTGGGCAGCTATGACCCGTTGACGCTGATCACCATGCGGCTGGCGATGGCCATGCTGGTCCTGCTGCCGATCTGGGCGCTGGTGGACGGGACCCGCGCGATGCGCAACGCGCGGTGGCGCCGGGGCCTTTGGGTTGGGGCCTTTGGGTTTGGCATCGGGACCTACGCAATTCTTCTCGCGCAGTGGTTCACGGACCCGGTTACAGTGGCGCTGTTTGCCTCGGTCACGCCGGTAGCGGCGACAGCCATTGAAGTGCTGGCGGGCCAGCGCAAGGTCAGTTGGCGGTTTGCGGTTGGGGTGATTGCTTCGGTCATAGGCGGCGCGGTTGCGGTTGAGGGCGCGCTTGGCGCAGATATCGGCTGGGGCGTCGCACTGGTGCTGGTATCTGGCACCCTCTTTTCATGGGCCTCGAACGCCTCTGTGCGGGATTTTCCGGACCTATCGCCGTTGGGCCGGTCGACCATCACCTTTGCCGGGGCCACTGTGTTCGCCATGCTGGCGCTGGGGTCCGGCGTGCTCCTCGGCTTTGACCTTGTCCCGGCCCGGGCGATCACGCCGAACGAACTTGGCCTGCTGGCGATTTATGCTGTGGCTGCGATGGCGCTGAGCCAAATTCTGTTCATCGCTTCCGTTGGGCGCTTGGGCATTGCGCTGACGGCGTTCCATATCAACATCGCGCCGTTCTATGTGATGGTGTTCATGCTGGCGCTGGGCGGCGAATGGAGCTGGCCCAAGGTGCTGGGCGCCGCTATCGTCGGGGCGGGTGTTCTGATTTCCCAGCGCGGCTGATTCTTTCCCGCGGAGGCCGGTTTTCGACGCGAAAACCTATCCGGGACGGGCGGGGAAACCGCGTCGGTTTCCGCGGCCTAGAACGGCTCCACCCATGGACGCAGGGCCAGCTCGTGGGACCATGCGCTGCGATGCTGGTCGATCAGGCCCATATAGGCGTCAGCTATTGCGCCATCGTCCAGCATTCGGTCTGTGCCGTCATCCGTCCGCTCCGGCCTGTCCGGGTTGGAGATGCCGCCGTCGATGTTTACCCAGGCCACATGCACGCCTTGTGGGTGCAACTCGCGCGACATGGATTGCGCAAGGCCCCGCTGTGCAAACTTGCCCATGGCGAAGGCCGCAGACCGGGCAAAGCCCTTGTCCCCCGCCGACGCGCCCGTCATCAGGATCGTGCCCCGGCACCCCGCCTTAGGCTCTTGCGCCAGCATTAACCGCGCGGCCTGCTGGCCCATCAGAAAGGCGCCAAAAGCAGTAACTTCAACCGCTTTGCGCACCGCCTCTGGGTCAATGTCGGTGATCGGGCCGGGCACCCGGGCAGAGGGGTTGTAGATGGCCACCCGGCACGGGCCGGAGAGCCCTGCGAACAGGTCCGCCATTGCGGCGGGGTCGCTGCCATCCATCTGGATGGCGCGCGCGCCTGCCTCTGCAAGAAGCGGTTCAAGCTTGCCCGTATTGCGGGCAGCGAGGGTGACGGCGAGGCCTCTGGCAGAGAGGCGGCGGGCGAGGGCGGCAGACAGGCCTGTGCCTGCCCCGATGATCACGGCCGTGTCGGTCATATCAGGCTCCTAAGCCAGTTCTTCGGCGGGGATGATCCCAAAGAATTCACCGCCCGACCAGACGCCAAACCAATCGCCGTGCGTCTCGCCCAGATCGACAAGGCGGTAGAACGACTTGCGGTCGATCAGCGCCCACAGGTCGGCGCGGATGTGGATATACGGTGCGGGCTCTCCGGTATCGGGATCGCGCGTCACTTCGATCCGGTGGGCCGGGCCTGCCTTGGCGATGTCGTCCACATGGGTCACGAAGGTCAGCACCTGATCGGCCCCCTGCCCCGCCGCGTCAAAGTCGATGGCCACAAAGGGCGCGTCATCAACGGTGATTCCCACCTTTTCAACCGGGGTGACGAGGAAATACTTGCCCTCCTCCCGCTTCAGGATCGACGAGAACAGCTTGACCAGCCCGGGCCGCCCGATGGGCGAGCCTTCGTAAAACCACGTGCCATCGCGGGCGATGCGCATGTCCAGATCGCCGCAAAACGGCGGATTCCATTTTTCAACCGGCGGCAAACCCCGCGATTTTGTGGCTTGAATCGAGGCAACAAGGCTTTGCGCGTCCGGCGTCACGGGTTTTTGTCCGCTCATGGCTTTTGATTTGTCCCTCTCGCGTCATAGGTTTCAGGGGACGATATATTCCAGACAAGGCGAATGTCATGAGCGATGCGATGGTGCAGCAGATTGAGGAACTCGGCGAACGGCTGGGCCGGGCCAAGGCGTCCATCTCGGGTCGGTTCATCGGGCAGGAGCGTGTGGTGGAACTGACGCTGACTGCCTTGCTGTGCGGCGGTCATGGTCTTTTGATCGGCCTGCCGGGGCTGGGCAAGACGCGGCTGGTGGAAACGCTCAGCACCGTGATGGGCCTTGATGGCAGCCGGGTGCAGTTCACGCCTGACCTGATGCCGGCCGATATCCTCGGCTCCGAAGTGCTGGACACCGCAGAGGACGGCACGCGCTCGTTCCGCTTTGTGCAGGGACCGATCTTTTGCCAGCTTCTGATGGCGGACGAGATCAACCGCGCCTCGCCGCGGACCCAGTCGGCGCTGCTGCAGGCGATGCAGGAAAAGACCGTGACCGTGGCCGGTGTGGACCGTCCGCTTGGCATGCCGTTCCACGTGCTGGCGACGCAGAACCCGATTGAGCAGGAAGGCACCTACCCTCTGCCCGAAGCGCAGCTTGACCGGTTCCTCGTGCAGATTGACGTCGCCTATCCCGACCGCGACACGGAGCGCGCCATCCTGCTGGCCACCACCGGCGAGGTGGAGGCCGAAAGCACGCAGGAGTTCACGACCGAGGAATTGATTGCCGCGCAACAGCTGCTGCGCCGGATGCCGGTGGGGGATTCGGTGGTTGAGGTGATCCTCGATCTGGTGCGCGCCTTCCGCCCGGACGAGGATGGCGTGTCTGACCGGGTCAAGGACACGGTGGCATGGGGCCCTGGCCCGCGTGCCGCGCAGGCGCTGATGCTGGCCGTGCGCGCCAAGGCCCTGCTGGACGGACGCCTTGCGCCCTCCGCCGAAGATGTCGTGAACATGGCCCGTCCGGTGCTGAGCCACCGCATGGCGCTGAACTTTGCCGCGCGCGCGCGGGGCGACAGCCTCACAGACCTGATTGACGAGACCGCGGCGAGCCTGACCCGTTCGGCGGCCGCTGCGTGACCACGCCCGCCCCCATCCAGCTGCGCGCCCGGGCCGAGGGTGAGGCCGCCCGCCTGCCCGCCCTTCTGGCGCGGGCGGAGCAGTTGGCGGGTGCCGTTCTGCTTGGCGATCATGGGCGGCGGCGCGCTGGTACAGGCGATGATTTCTGGCAATACCGCCCGGCGCAGATGGGCGACAGCCGGCGGCTGATCGACCACCGCCGCAGCGCCATGGGCGATGTGCAGTTTGTGCGGGAGCGCGAATGGCAGATCGCGCAATCGGTCATGCTGTGGTGCGATCAGGGCGCCTCCATGCGGTTTTCGTCCGACACAGAGTTGCCCGAAAAGGGTGACCGGGCGCGCTTGCTATCACTGGCCGTTGCCGTGCTGCTTGTGCGCGGCGGGGAGCGCGTGGGCCTCACCGGCACGCGCCTGCCGCCCCGCCGGGGCCGCCAGCAGATCCTGCGGCTAGCGGAGATGTTCTCCGAAGACGCGCCCGAGGACTACGCCCCGCCCGAGCACCGGGCGATGATCCCGCACGCGCGGGCGGTGTTTGTGTCGGATTTTCTGGGCGACATCGACGAGGTGAAGCTGGCGCTGACCAAGGCGGCGGACCGGGGCGTGCGCGGCGTAGTGTTGCAGGTCCTGGACCCGGCGGAAGAGGCGTTTCCGTTCCGCGGCCGAACAATTTTCGAGAGCGTCGGCGGTACGCTTGAGCATGAAACGCTGAAGGCGAACGATCTGCGTGACCGCTACCTTGCCCGGCTGGCGGAGCGGAAGGATGCATTGCGGCATCTGTGCGCCGTGACCGGCTGGCAATACGGGCAGCACCATACGGACGCGTCCGCGCAGTCTGCACTTCTTTGGCTTTATCGCGCGTTAGGGGGCGGCACGGCATGAGCGTGATTGGCGGGATCGGATGGATTGCACCCTGGCTTTTGGTGGCTTTGGCGGCGTTGCCGATCCTGTGGCTGATCCTGCGCGCCATCCCGCCCGCCCCGATCCGGCGGCGTTTTCCCGGTGTTGCCCTGCTGCTGGGCCTTGCCGACGACGAAAGCGTCACGGACCGCACGCCGTGGTGGCTGCTGCTGCTTCGGATGCTGGCGGTGGCAGCGGTGATCGTTGGCCTTGCCGGGCCTGTCCTGAACCCGCAAGAGGCGGTGGAGCGCGGCTCGGGGCCGCTCTTGGTCGTGGTGGATGGATCCTGGGCCGGGGCGGCGCGCTGGGGCGCGGTGCGCGAGACGCTTGAGGGCGAGTTGGCGCTGGCCGCCGCAGATGATCGCACCGTCGCTGTTTTGCAACTGACCCGGCCAGAAGCGCCGGTGTTCCTGCCTGCTCAGGCGTGGCCGCCGCGTTTGGCGGGCCTGCGTCCCGATGCGTGGCAGCCGGATGCCGACGCGCTGGAGCGGGCAGAGGCGTTGATGGCAGAGGCGGCCTTTGGAGCGGTGCTGTGGCTGAGTGACGGGCTGGCCTATCCGGGCCGCGACGGCGTGCTGGCCGCGGCAGAGGCGCAAGGGCCGGTGCGCGTGATCGAGCCCTCGGGCAGCGCGGTTGGCTTGCGCCCCGCGACCTATGCCGAGGGCGCGATCCAGCTTCAGGCCGTGCGGGCTGTGCCAGGCGCGCCGCGCAGCGTGGATATCGTGGCGCAAGGCACTGATCCTGCGGGGAACGCGCGTATCCTGGCCCGCGCAAGTGCAGAGTTCGGCGCCGCTGACACCGTTGCGGGAACCGCGCTGGTTCTGCCGGCAGAGCTGCGCGCGCGCGTGACCCGGTTCGAGATTGCCGGCGTGCAATCCGCGGGCGCCACCACGTTGGTCGATGACAGCCTGCGCCGCCGCGAGGTTGCCCTGATCGCCGGGCGCGCAGATCGCGAGGGGCTCGAACTGTTGGCACCGCTGCATTACCTAAGCCAGGCGCTGGCACCGACAGCCGACCTTCTGGAAGGCACCCTGCCAGACATCCTGCCGGCAAACCCCGACGCAATTGTACTGGCCGATGTGGCGCAGCTGACGGATGCCGAACAGGACGGCCTGCTGGCCTGGGTCGAAAATGGCGGTCTGCTGGTGCGCTTTGCGGGGCCGCGCATTGCCGCCTCTGACATCGGGCGGGGCCGAAACGATCCGCTTCTGCCCGTGCAGTTGCGCGCGGGCGGCCGTACCGTCGGCGGCGCAATGAGCTGGGGTGAGCCCAAGGCATTGGCGCCGTTCCGTGAAGGCTCGCCCTTCTTTGGCCTGACCGTACCTGACGATGTCGTCATAAGCGCGCAGGTGATGGCGCAGCCCGGCCCGGACCTTGCCGCCGCCGCGATTGCAGAGCTCAGCGATGGCACGCCGCTCGTGACCCGCTCGGCCCTCGGCCAGGGGCAGGTTGTGCTTTTCCATGTGACCGCCAACGCCGAATGGTCGACTCTGCCGCTGTCGGGCCTGTTTGTGGAAATGCTGGAACGGCTGGCGGTGACGGCGGCGGCAAGTGCCCCGCAGCCCGGCGATCTGGAAGGCACCACCTGGCAGGCGGCGCAGGTGATGGACGGCTTTGGCGCCCTGTCGGATGCGGGCACGATGCCCGGTGTGGATGGCACCGCGCTGATTGCTGCCGCGCCGTCGCCCGACTTTCCGCCGGGTCTGTATCTGAGCGGCGACCGGGCGCTCGCGCGCAATGTTCTGGCCGCGGAGGCGGAGCTGACACCCGCGACGTGGCCCGCGCGCATTCCGGTTACCGGGCTTGCAACGGTGCCGCCGCTGCCCATTGGCGGTTGGCTGCTGGCGGCGGCGCTGGTGATGCTGCTTGTTGATGTGATCGCGACGCTCGCCCTGTCTGGCCGCCTGACCGGCCCGCGCGGGGCGGCTGCGATGGTGGCCGTTCTGGCGCTGTCGCTGCCCATGGACGTGCGCGCGCAAACCTCCGAGCCGGAGGCGATTACCGCAGCAGCGGAAGTGGTCCTAGCCCATGTCGTGACCGGCAACCGCGAGGTGGACGAGGTTGCGCTGGCGGGCCTGACAGGCCTGTCGGACACGCTGTTTTTCCGCACCTCCGTGGAGCCTGCGCCCCCTGTCAGCGTCGATCTGGAGTTGGACCAGATCGCGTTCTTTCCCCTGCTCTACTGGCCGATCACCCCTGACCAGCCCACGCCAAGCGCCGAGGCCTACGCCAAGCTGAACGCGTATCTGCGCGCGGGCGGCATGATCGTCTTTGACACGCGCGATGCGCATATCGCGGGCTTTGGCAGCGCGTCGCCGAACGGGCGCAAGCTGCAATCGCTGGCCGCGCCGCTGGATATCCCGGCGCTGGAGCCAGTGCCGCAAGACCACGTGCTGACCCGCACGTTCTACCTGCTGCAGGATTTCCCGGGCCGTCATGTCAGTCGCGATGTCTGGGTCGAGGCGGCACCGCCGGGGGCCGAGCGCGCAGAAGGCATGCCGTTCCGCAACCTGAATGATGGTGTGACGCCGGTTGTGATCGGCGGCAACGATTGGGCCGCCGCCTGGGCCGTGACACGTGGCGGTCAGCCGCTTCTGCCCGTGGGCCGCGGCTTTGGCGGGGAGCGGCAGCGCGAGCTGGCCTACCGCTTTGGCGTGAACCTCGTGATGCACGTGCTGACCGGGAACTACAAATCCGATCAGGTGCACGTGCCCGCGCTTTTGGACAGGTTGGGGCAGTAATGAACGCAGTTGTCTTTGATCCGCTTCTGCCGTGGCCCATCCTTGCTGGCCTTGCGCTGGTGGTGCTGGCCGCGATTGCTCTAGCGCTGTGGCGCGGGCTGCGCGGCTGGCCCCTGCGTCTGATGGCGGGGCTGGTGGTGCTCGCCGCCCTTGCCCAGCCAAGCTGGCAGCAAGAGGACCGCGCGCCGCTGAGCGATATCGTGATCCTGCTCGAAGACACAACCGCGAGCCAGCGCCTGCCCGGCCGCGCGGAACAGACCGCGGCGATGACCGAAGCGCTCGCCGCGCGGATCGCGGCCCGGCCCAACACTGAACTGCGCCGCGTCCCGGTGCGCGATGCCGAGGGCGATGGCGGCACGCAGTTGATGGGCACGCTGGCCGAGGCGTTGGCCGAAGAGCCGCCCGCCCGCGTTGCCGGGATCATCGCTGTGTCCGATGGTCAGATCCACGATGGCGACCTGCCCGTCGATCTGCCTGCGCCGCTGCATCTTGTGCAGACCGGGCTTGAGACAGACTGGGACCGCCGTTTGACAGTGATCGGCGCGCCCGCCTTCGCCATCATAGACGAGCCTGTCACGCTGACGCTGAGGGTCGACGATATCGGCGCCGCGCCGAGCAGTGACCCGTTCGTGACGCTGCAGGTGTCGGTCGATGGCGCCGAGCCGGAAAGTTTTGAGGTGCCGCTAGGCGAAGACCTCGAAGTGCCGATCACCTTGCCCCATGGCGGGCGCAATGTGCTGCAGTTCACCATCCCGACCGAGGAGACCGAACTGACCGGCCGCAACAACACCGCGCTGATCCAGATGAACGGCGTGCGCGACAGGCTGCGCGTTCTGCTGGTCTCGGGCGAGCCGCACCCAGGGGGGCGCACCTGGCGCAACCTGCTGAAATCGGACAGCTCAGTCGATCTGGTGCACTTCACCATTCTGCGCCCACCGGACAAACAGGACGGCGTGCCGGTGTCCGAACTGTCGCTCATTGCGTTCCCCACGCGCGAGCTGTTTCTGGAGAAGATCGACGATTTCGACCTGATCATCTTTGACCGCTACAAGCGGCGCGGTATCTTGCCGGCGATCTACCTCGACAACGTGGCGCGCTATGTGCGCGACGGCGGGGCGGTTCTGGTCGCGGCGGGGCCTGATTTCGCTGGGGCCGATAGCCTCTACCGCTCACCGCTTGGACCGGTTCTGCCCGGATCGCCAACGGCGCGGGTCCGGGAAGAAGCGTACCTGCCCACCGTCACGGATCTGGGTCAGCGCCACCCGGTGACGACGGGCTTGCCCGCAGCGGGAGACTGGGGCCGGTGGCTGCGCCAGGTGGACGTGACCCCGACCTCTGGCGTGGTCGTCATGGAAGGCGCAGAGGGCGTGCCACTATTGCTTCTGGACCGGGTGGAGCAGGGGCGCGTGGCGCTGCTGGCGTCGGACCATGCATGGCTTTGGTCGCGCGGTTACGAGGGCGGCGGGCCGCAGCTCGAACTTCTACGCCGACTCGCGCATTGGATGATGAAAGAGCCGGAACTGGAAGAAGAGGCGCTGACCGCCACCGTCACCGGCCAGCAGATGCGCATTCAACGGCGCACGCTGGAAGAGACCGTGCCGCCCGTGACAATTACCGCGCCGGATGGGGCGGTGGTCGAGCTTGAGATGCAAGAGGTCGCGCCGGGACAATTCGAGGCTGCCTATAAGGGTCCGGAGATCGGGCTTTACCGGTTGGCCAATGGCGCACAAGAGGCTGTTATCGGCCTTGGTCCCGCTGCGCCGCGGGAATTCGTCAACACCGTTGCCACAGCCGAGATCCTTGAGCCAATCATTGATCCGTTGCGTGGCGGTGTAGTGCTGGCTGAGGCAGGTGTTCCAAGCATTCGCAACGTTCGCGAAGGTCGGCCCGCATCAGGGCGCGGTTGGCTGGGGCTGGTGCCACGTGACGCCTATACGGTGCAGGATGTGCGCACAGCTGCGTTGTTGCCGCCCTGGTTGGTTCTGCTGCTAAGCGCGCTGTTCATCACCGCCGCCTGGCTTCGCGAGGGGCGTCGGCGCTAACGTTTTCGCGCCCTATGGCTGAAGCCGCACTTCGACGGCGGCAGATCGCCCCTGGGCATCAATCACGGCGATGCGGGAAAATCCGGCGCCGGGCCATGGCAGGATCGCCGTACGGGCACGCAGTTCGACCGCTGCGGGCACGCCGTTCAGCAGGACAGTCAGGGGTAGCGCGCCGCCGCTCAGCTTTACAACCAGCACATCAGAGTGGGCCAGTGTTGCACCCTGCGGCGGAAACGCAACCTTTGGGCCGTCGGCACCCTGAAAAGGGCCACCGAACCGTTGCAAGTTGCCAGGCAGGCGTGCCGTTGGAAGCAGGAGCACGTCGGCGGGCGGCGGCGGAAATGCAACCCGTTCTGGCGCGGTGCGACCAAAAGCTTCGAGCAGGATTGGCACGGCGAGGTCGGCACCAAAGGCACCGGGTACGGGGGTTCCGTCCGGGCGGCCCAGCCAGACGCCAATCACATGCCGCCCATCCCAGCCAATCGCCCAAGCGTCGCGATGGCCGTATGATGTGCCCGTTTTGATTGCGATCTGAGGCGCCCCGGGAACGATGCCCCGCAACATGTCGCCCACCTGCCACGCGGCGCGGGCGGCCACGAGCCGCCTGCCGCGCACACTTTCGGCCCCCTCCAGGCGCAAAGCGACGGCCTGGCCGCCCCGCGCGAGGCCGGCATAGAGTTGCACCAGCTCCTCGAGCGTCAGGCCAACACCGCCCAGTGCCACGGCAAGCCCGGGGGCACCTGGCAGGCGCGGTTCGGCCCCCGACGCGCGCAACGACGCGGCAAGACGGGCCGGGCCCAGCGCCTCAGTCAAGGCAACTGGCGGAATGTTGAGCGAAGCGCGCAGGGCCTGCCGCGCGGTCACCTCACCCCGAAAGGTGCCGTCAAAATTCTGTGGTGCATAGGTGCCAAATGCAGTTGGAACATCACGCATGAGAGTCTCGGGATGTGCAAGGCCTGCATCGAAGGCCAGCGCATAGACAAGCGGTTTCAGCGTGGACCCCGGTGAACGCGGCGCGCGGGTCATGTCAATGAAACCGCCCTGCCCTGAACCGTATTGCGCCGATCCGACACTGGCACGTATGCTGCCAGTCTGATGTTCGGCGACGAGGATCGCAGCACCCACCCCGCGCGGCAGATCTTGCACGGCCTGCGCTGCGAGCCGCTCCAAAGCGTTCTGTAGGCCAGCATCGAGTGTTGTGTCGAGCCGCCGGGCCGCCGGGTTGTCCGCACGCAAGCGATCAGCGACATGTGGGGCGAGGCGAGGCAGTGACTGCATCGTTCGCGGCACGTCGACATGGACCCGAGGCAACCTTGCCCGCGCCAAGACACGGTCGCGCGCGGCACGTGCGATGGACGGCGACCTGTCAGGCCGGCGGGCTTCAGGGGCTTGCGGCAGGGCGACGAGAAGCGCCGCCTCCGCCGCGCCAAGTCGTGCCGGAGACTTGCCAAACCACGCACGGGCGCCGGACCGAATTCCCTCCACCGGGCCGCCATAGGGCGCGTGTTGCAGGTACAGACCAAGAATTTCGTCTTTGCTCATGCGCCGCTCAAGAGCCCAAGCTACACGCATCTGGCGCAGCTTGCCACGCAGGCTACCGGTGCCGGAGTTTTCCAGCAGCCGCGCGGTCTGCATCGTGAGCGTAGAGCCGCCTGATACAACCTCCCCCGCCCAAAGCGCCTGCCAAAATGCCCGCGCCATTGCGCGGCCATCCACGCCCGTATGGCTCCAAAAGCGCTTGTCCTCGTAGGCGAGCAGCATCTGCACAAAGCCGGGGTCAACGCGAGCGGTATCTACGGCAAGCCGCCACCGCCCATCCTCGACCGGGAATACCCTCAACAGCGTGCCATCTGCCGCGCGGACTTCGGTGGATACCTCGGCCAGCACTGGCGGCAGCACTGTTCGATCAACCCACCCCCGCCAGGCGTCCAGCCCGCCGGCCAATACCAGCATGGCAACAGCGAGGGTCAGAAGCCCCCTCATTCTGTGACGGTCAGACGCCCGGTCGATGACACCGCGCGGTATTCAGGACGGTACATGTCTTCGACCAGTGCTGCCGGGTGATGATAGACGCCGGGGCTGATCGCGCGCACGATATAGGCTAGCGTGAACGCTTCGGACCCACGGTGATCAACGGCAGCGAGGAAACGATCCGCGCGGAATTCGGCCATTTCAGCCTGCTTTGGCTTGAGCCAGTCAAGCGCGCGCACGTCACCAGAGCGCAGGAGGTTTGGATTGTCGATCTCAAGCCCCGCTGGAAGGGCGTCGTCTATCATGAGGCGTGCACCCACCTCTTCGAAGGGGATAATCGTCAGGACAGCAACGCGGCGCTCACCGGCCGCGAAAGGCGCCGAAGTGGCGGCACCGTCAAGGGTGTAGTAGGTGCGCTGGATCGCATAGCCGTAACCGCCTGCCTCGGGCGCCGTCTCCGGCACGCCGAACGCCGTTACCGTCAAGTCCATAGGCTGGCCAGACACGTTACGGACAAGGTCTGGCAAATCACCCGCGCGGCGCTGCTCGGCCACTGGGCCGGACGCTGGAGTGTCGTTCACCGTTAAACCGGGCGCGGCACCGTCCGTGCCCAAGGCGTGCGCCGCCAGCAGGACCTGCACGGCCTCTTGGGTGCTGAGACGGCGGGGCGCGGTACCAATCCGATTGCCAAGCGCGGCGCGGTCAACGGCGGTGCTGCCCACCTCCGCCGCCAGCTTAAGAACGCCAGCGGCATCACGCAGGGACGTGCCGTAATCGCTGCGCCATACGGCCGCTTCGGGTGCCGTGCGCGACAGCTTTTCACTCGCAACACCAAACATCCTGTCGGCGCGTAACTGATCCCCATAGAGGGCAAGCGCCGCGCCAATCTGAGCCGCTGCAAGCGGCGTCGCGAATGCATCCGCCTTGGTGTCGGCATAATAGCGTAGGTCACCCATCGACGCCTTGCCGTTGCGAGCCAAAACCAAGAGCGCGTAGGCAATATCTTCTCCCCCGATATCAAAGTCGGGCGCGTAGCTCACGCGGTTCAGCAGGTTATCAAGCGCGGCGGTCATCGCTCGCTCGGGCACCACGTAACCCTGCGCCTGCGCGCGGGTCAGGAAATCCGTGACATAGGCATTGAGCCACGTGTCACCAGACCCCACGCGCCAAAGGCCAAAACCGCCGTTCTCCGCCTGCCGGGTCAACAGCCGCGCAATGGTGGCGTCGACACGTTTGCGCGTGTCCTCAATGCCAACGGATCCGGCCAACTGGCTGAGGTACAAAAGCGGCATCGCGCCCGAAGTCAGCTGCTCGGTGCAGCCATAAGGGTAACGATCGAGCCGCGTCAGAAGACCCGGCATGTCAAAGCGCGCCAGCGGGCCCGCCGACAGTGTTGCGGTCGCTGACGCAGGCCGCAAACCGGCGAGGACCGCATCGTCGAAGGTGAAAACCTCGCCCACGCCGAGGCTGAACCGGCGTGTCGTGCTGGTGACGGGATCATTGCGGCGGATGCCGAGCGCGAGGGTCTTTTTCAGCACTGCGCCGCCCGGAGTGGTCAGGGTGACCGCGATGGCATGATCGCCAACGGTGTCGCCGG
>JBCBCP010000023.1:0-47776 GCA_038530575.1 Pseudomonadota bacterium | reverse complement strand
CCCCGCCCTTCGCTCGCCCCTTCGATCAGGCCGGGGATGTCGGCGACCACGAATTCGGTATTGTCCACACCGACAACACCAAGGTTGGGGTGCAGCGTCGTAAACGGGTAGTCGGCGATCTTGGGCCGCGCGTTCGAAGTCGCGGCCAGAAAGGTCGACTTGCCCGCATTCGGCAGGCCCAATAACCCAACATCGGCAATGAGCTTGAGCCGCAGCCAGATCGTCCGTTCAACGCCCGGCTGACCCGGGTTAGCGCGGCGCGGTGCCTGATTGGTCGCGGATTTGAAATGCAGGTTGCCCCAGCCGCCATTGCCCCCGCGAGCCAGTTCGACCGTGTCGCCGACGTTCACGAGATCGGCGATCACCGTTTCCTGATCCTCATCGAGGATCTCGGTCCCCGCCGGCACGCGCAGCACAATGTCGTCACCGTCCTTGCCGGTGCGTTGACGCCCCATGCCAGGCTGACCGTTCTTGGCAAAAAAGTGCTGCTGGTAGCGAAAATCGATCAGGGTGTTCAGGCCGTCGACAGCCTCGGCGATCACGGCGCCGCCACCGCCACCATCGCCGCCATCCGGCCCGCCATATTCAATGTATTTTTCACGCCGGAACGAGATGCACCCGTTCCCGCCCGCGCCGGAGCGAATGTAGACTTTGGCCAGATCGAGAAACTTCATGGGCGCGTCCTAGAGCACAATTGTGCCGATGGGAATGGGGGAGTGAGCTGCAGGACCGGGGGCCAGCCTGTCGCCATTGTCCGCTCGGACCAATGGCGCGCACAATGGCAACCCCCCGGGATTTTTTAAAACAGAGAAGCGGCCGGTTTCAGAGAGTACGGCTGTATGTCCACGTTGGCACGGTCGCATCTCGCGCGACGGAAAAGCTTTCGGCGTCGCCGAGATATTCAAATCCGCAATGGGTCAGCACGCGGGCCGAGGCCGGGTTGTCTTGGAAGACGCTGGCGAACATCGTGTCATTGCCCATCGGGTTGGCCGCGACAAGCGCTTGCACCGCCTCGGAGGCAAGACCGGTGTTCCAGAACGGCGGCGCCACCCAGTACCCCACTTCGGACTGGTTGCGATCCATGCGGGTGAGCGAGATCAGGCCCATGACCTCGGAGCCACCGGCCTTTAGCCCGTCCATGGCCCAAACGTCCTCGTCCCGGTCATCCGCCATGGAACGCGCGATAAAGGCCTCGGTCATGCCGGGCGGCACCGGATGCGGGATCGACGTCGTCATGCGCGCCACGCGGGCGTCACCGGCATGCATCTCGATCATCCCGGCATCGGATTTCCGCACAGGACGCAGGTCGAACCGGTCGGTCTCGATAACCGGCTGGGTCACGATTTTTTTCATTTCCATGTTCATGTCCCTCCTCCGAACAGAACAAACAGGACCGACGCGACGGTGAGCGCCGCGAGGGTGTACATCAGATAAGGTTCCGCGCGCGTGCCTGCGAGGGTGCGGGCGATACGGTCCCCGGCAAGTGTCCACATCGGGTGCAACAGCACCTGACAGACCAGCAGGATTGCGCCGATGGTTGCGGTGGCCAGCAGCGGATCGGTGCCGGGAGCAACAAAACCGGTGAAACCTGCCACGATCATCGCCCAAGCCTTGGGATTGAGCGGATGCACCACGAGGCCGGCGAGAAAGCCGGGCGCGCGGTCTGTGCTTGCTTGCGTGGCCAAACGCAGGCGTGCCACGCGCCACGCAAGCCAAAAGATATAAGCTGCAGAGGCCCATTTGAGCGTCTCGAAAATCCACGGCGCGCGGTCCGCCATCTCCATCAGGCCAAAGCCCACCGGCCAGATCACCAATTGCTTGCCCAAGGCAACACCCGCCACGAATGGCAACGCGCGGGCAAAGCCAAAGCGCGCTCCGGTGGCCATCAGGGCCATGTTGGCAGGCCCGGGCGTGCCCACCTGGCTCGCAGCAAAAACCGCAAAAGAGGCGACTGCAACGCTCATCCCAGCCGCCTCAGATCGCGGTCGATCAGGCCCATGATCAGATCATCGTGCCATTTGTCCCCGATGCGCGCGCTTTCTCGTTCGCGGCCTTCTTCGACAAAGCCCACCTTTTCATAGGCCCGCGCGGCGCGGTCGTTGAATGCAAGCACACGGGCAGTGAGCCGATGCAGGCCCATTTCGTCAAAGGCGTAAGCGGCCAGAAGCTGCATCGCTTCGGATCCGTAGCCCTGGCCCAAAGCCTTTGGGTCCAGAATGCCGATAGCGATATTCGCGCGCTTGTCGGCGTGGTTGACGCTGTGCAGCCGCAGCGCACCGCGCAAGCGGCCTTTGACCTCGATCACCCAGGCCAGCGGTTCATCGCGCTGTGAGGCAACCCAGGCTTCGGCGGCCTCTTGCGTGATGTCGCGCACTTGGGCGGGGTCGGCGCCGAACATGGCCATGATCTCGGGCGTGTTGCCAAGGGCAAAGCGTTCCGCCACATCGGTGTCGCGCGCGTCGCGCAGGGTGACGCGGGGCCCTGTGAGAACGGGTTTGTCGGTCATGTCGCGCGCTCCCAACGTGCCTTTGACAGAACCATTCGGTGGTTTGGCACCTCGCACCTGCGCGACTTGGCATAGGTCGAGATGACCTCTGTATGCTCAAATCCCAGCTTTTCCAAAACGTTGCGCGACCCGTCATTGCCTTCGAGGTAGCCAGATGTCACGCTGTCATGCCCGGTTTCGAAATATCGGTCGAGCAGCGCGCGCGCCGCTTCGGTGGCAAAACCCTGACCCCAATGCGCCGCGCCATACCAATAGCCCAGATCACCGCCAATGATCGACACGCACCCAACCAGATCGTCGTCATGGAGCACCGCCAAAACGAGGGGATCATCGGCCACTTCCACGAAAAACGCGTGTGCGTCCGCTTCGCTGTAGGGATGCGGCACATGGGTGAGCCACTGGGCAACATCGTAGACGCCGATCTGCACAGCGACGGCGCGCGCATCCGCCGGGACATACGGGCGCAGGGTCAAACGGGGTGTTTCAATCGTGTCGGGCATCTAACAGCCCTCGCTGTAAAAAGAAAAAGGGGACCGGCGGTGTCGCCGATCCCCGATTTTGTCAAAACCTTGTGGTTCGGCTTATTCAGCGGCCTCCGCCACTGGCAGCACGGAAATGAACGTGCGGCCCTTGAGACCCTTGTGGAACGTCACAGCACCTTCTTCGGTGGCAAAGATTGTGTGATCCTTGCCCATGCCGACGCCCTCACCCGGCCAGAACTTGGTGCCGCGCTGACGCACGATGATGTTGCCGGGGATGGCGGCCTGACCACCATAGAGCTTTACGCCAAGACGGCGGCCCGCTGAGTCGCGACCGTTCCGGGAGCTACCACCTGCTTTTTTGTGTGCCATGTGTCTCTCTCCTTAGCCTTTGGCCAATTCTTTGGCCTGGTCGATCCAGCCTTCGCGCTCGATCCGGCCTTTGAATGACAATTTCTCGTCCATAGCAGCAACGTCTTCAGGCGTCCATGCGGCGATCTGAGCGAATGTGGTGACGCCAGCCGCGTGCAGCTTTTTCTCCAGCGCAGGGCCAACACCCGACAGCGTCTTGAGATCGTCGGCACCCGCAGCAGCCGGCGCCTCATCAGCCTTGGCAGCCTTCTTCGGCGCGGCCTTGGCCTCTGCCTTGGGGGCTGCGGCCTTTTGCTTGGGTGCAGGCGCCGGGGCGGTTTCGGTTGCGATGCCGAACCCTGCGCCGTTTTCCGCGGCCATCACGCCGGACTTGCCGGCACCTTTGGCGAGGATCTCGGTGATCCGGACCAGTGTCAGTTGCTGACGGTGGCCCTTGGTGCGCTTCGAGCTGTGCTTACGACGGCGCTTAACGAAGTTGATCGTCTTGGGGCCTTTGATCTGATCGATCACTTCGGCCTGCACGCCCGCATCCTCAACGGTGGGCGCGCCGACCACGGGGCTGTCGCCGCCGATCATCAGAACATGATTGAATTGAACAGTGTCACCTGCGTTTGCGGCCAGTTTTTCAACGCGGAGCGTGTCGCCCGATTGAACTTTGTACTGTTTGCCGCCGGTTTTGAGAACCGCGAACATGGGTCGTTCCTTTGTCTGCCGCGTTCTGTGGCCCCGGGTCACCGGTGTTTGTGGCTGTCGCCGCCTCGAACTGCGCGTCCTGCGGTCAGGACGAGTGTTTAACGAAAACCGCCAGCGCATAAGGCTGGCAGGGATGCGGGCTTATGTGCGGATCACCGCGCCAAGTCAAGGGGCGTTGCAGCGCGACGCATTCAAAGCTCGTTTTGCGGCAAAAGCCGACCAACGGCCTGTCCGGTGGCAAAGGACAACTCGCTGTACATCTCTTCCAGTGCGGCGGACACGGCATCGTCCCATGCTTCGGCAACCTCGGTGTCCCAGAACGCCGAATAAGTTTCCAAATCCCCATCTTCGAGAGCGGACGCAACCAGCATGTAAAACCCGGTGACCCAAGTGCGGCTGCGCGCGGCAATGGCGTCGCGCTGGCCTTCGATATCCGGGACGTCGAAATCCGGTGCCGTTGCAGCAACTCCGGCCCAGAACGCCACCTGTGCGTTGAACGATATGTCGGCGTTGCGTTCGGGCAGGTTGCGCAGCTCGATCATCGCGACGACGGCGTCATCCGCCCGGTCCGCCGCGGCAAGGGCGGCGGCCTCAACATCGTCGTTGCTCATGGCCTGACGCGCCTCGACCTCGAGCCGCGCGATGCGTTGCCCCATCTCGCTTTCGACAAAGCTCAGCGCCTGCGCGGCATCATCGGGATCAAGCCTGTCGCTCACGCCTGCGCGCATCGTCTCGATCAGCCGCGCGGGATCGTGAAGCCGGTCAATGGTTTCGGCAAAAACATCGCCGCCCTGCCCCTGCAGAAAACTGTCATCCAAATCGCGTGCCCCCAGCCGCGAGTCGTCGGCGAAACTGGCGATCAACTCCGGCAGGCCAGCTGCATCGAACAATCGGTCAACTGCCGACTGTGCAGACACAGCAAGCGGCGCCACACAGATCATTGCGGCAAAGATCAGCGCGCGCATCACAACTCCTGACTCGGCTGCAGGTCCTGCATCGCCACCGCCAGCGCTTCGAACCGGTTTGCCATGATCTCGTATTGCACCGCATTCATCAGATCATAGACCTCGCGCATCTTGGGATGCTCCAGCGCTTCGGCGTATTCCAGCACTTCGGCATCCGAGAACGATTGATAGGTATAAGCCGCACCGACCATCGCCCCTTCGGCGATGCTGTCACGCAAGACATCCTGATCGGCCGCCAGCAATTCGCGCAGGTCAGGCTCTTCCAGTTGCAGGGCAATCACCCCTGCCCCGGCTGCCGCCATGAGAAAACGCACCTGGATCTCCTGGATCGCGCGCACGGCGACGCCCGCCGAATCCGACGCCTGAGTCATGCGTTTGTAATAGTCGACCCGCGGGCTCTCGATGGCACTGAGGCCCGCAAGGATCGCCGCCCCGCTTTCATCCTTGGCCTCACCATCCTCTTTCATGTGCGAGGCATTTTCCGCCACAACCAGCCGCTGGCCAAGGTCAGAGGCATAGAACCCGGCCGCATGCGCCAGCAAATCGTCCGACAGCGTCTTTTCCAGAATGTCGAGCGCCAGATCGTGCATCACTTCGGTCTCGAAAACCTCGCCCGACAGGCGCGTCCATTCCGATCCGAAATCCTCGGCCTCAAGGCCCAGCATCTGCGGCGCCGACCGGGCCGACAAACGGATGCTCTCCAGCGCCACATCAAAGCCGGTCACCTCGAGAAAGGCCTCAAGCCTGTCCCGATCCGCGGCAAACACCGATTGCGGCACGGCCACAAGCATCACGGTGATGCTGAAAACAATAGAACGCAGGGCGATCATCAGGGTCCTCTCGCTTGGTTTGGTATCCCGGACCCTAGGCGATATCCCCGGCGCGTCCATCAAAATCCTTGTGAAAACGTTAACGGCGAAAAACGACCTTGCCACCGCATCCCCTACGCTCTAAACGCAGGCTCCAGACCCCCGCGGAGAGGTGCCGGAGTGGTCGAACGGGGCGGTCTCGAAAACCGTTGTGGGTGCAAGCCCACCCAGGGTTCGAATCCCTGTCTCTCCGCCACTTCCCATTTTGGGACCGTCGCGCAGTTCCTTATTACAGCACAAAATCGTCAATTTCGACGCCGCTGCTGAGGTTGCGAAGGATGATCTGGCTGTCGACCGCGCCGTCGCCATCGGCGTCGAGGCTAACCACGGTGATGCCCACCGCGTTGACAGCATAGCGGATCTCGGCCCCGGTGCCGGTAAAGCCAGAGGTGCCGATAAAGTCGAACACGCCGATCCCGGTGACGTCGATGACATCCTCGCCCTGCTTGAAATCAAAGATAACGTCGCGCAACGCGCCCAGTCTTGAATCGGTCACGTTCGCATAGATGAACACATCCGCGCCCGAGCCGCCGGTCATACGGTCAGAGCCCGCGCCGCCAAACAGCGCGTCATCGCCGGAACCGCCCGTCATGATGTCGTTGCCACTGGCGCCAAAGATGGCGTCATCGCCAGATGCGCCGTGGATCGTGTCATTGCCCTGTTCACCGCGCAATTCGTCATTGCCCTGCCCGCCGCGCAGCTGGTCGTTGCCTAACCCGCCAATCACGACGTCGTCAGCGCTGCCACCGTTCAGGTCGTCGTTCTGGTTGCCGCCTAGGATCTCGTCCTCGCCCCCGCCGCCGCGGATCGTGTCCTGCCCGCCGCCGCCCGCAATGCTGTCCGCGCCCGCACCGCCAATGCCGGTGTCGTCCCCATTCCCCAAAGCGATGAGGCCGGTGACCGTTCCGCCCGCGCCGAGGTAGGTGTCATTATCCGCGCCCATGTCGACCCGCCCGTCGATAAAGCCGCCATTGGTCACGCTATCCATGCCGGCCGCGAGGTAGACGTCGCCGAAGACGCTGCCGGTGTTGGTGAAATTGAAGACAAGCGAGGTGGTTTCATTGAATCCAAGCGGATTGAACGAAACCGAAGCGAATGCGGCGTTGATGATGGCCAGCTTGGCGCCTGTCGTTACATTTTCTTCAGCCCGGATGACACCCGCGTTGGTTAGGTTTGTCACCGACGCCATCGCTCCAAACGCGGCGGAGTAAGGGAACGTTGTGTTATCACCGACGTCAGATCCACCGATAATCGTACCGCTTTGCGTGATGTCGAAGTCAGCAATCGTCCCCCCGGTCAAAACGCCGAAATCAACTGCATAGATGTATCCCGCAACGCTTACAGACGTCTCCAACGCGGTTGTATACAGAATGCCGTCGCCTTTATCGTTTGTCGCAAGAATAACGCCGGTGGACCCCACCGTTAACGAGGTGCCATCTGCCCGCAGTCGAACAGCGTTGCCTACGTCTCCTTCGGTTACAACTGCGCCCAAAACGATAGCCGAGCGACCGTTGGAATTTATATCGATGAGCGGGTCAGAACTAGACGACACGATGCTGCCAGTGCTGAGGATCAGCAAGTCGTCGGTGTTTACGATAGCCCTTGAGGTGGTGTTGGTGGAAATAATGGTTGCCATTGCAATTGCTCCGAAGCTGAAATTCAGGGTGTGAAACTGGTGCAAACGCTAACCACGCTACGGCACTCTGTCGAGAGTTAGGTTGAGCTCGTTCAGGCAGATCCCGTTAAGCGTGTATTCGCCCCAAAAGCTACATAATCTTTCAGTCAGTCAATGTGTTGTCAGGCTCCGGGCGTGTGTGCCAAAGACCCTCAAAACCCGCGTGATGCACGCCTTTGGACCCGCTGCGGCATCTGCTCGTCTTGTACGGCCAGCTAAGTCTGATTATTTGTGTCAAGAAAATGAAGGCAGCGCACCTGCGCCCTGTATAAGGTACGACCATGACGCCGCTTCGACAGCGCTTTGAACAGGATCACGCACGACAAGGCGCTCCTGACGAAGAGAGTGATTTTCTGAACCACCTTCGGGTGATGGCGATGTCATGCCGGATCAAACCGCGCGCGGATCTGTTCAAAGCCTGCGCCCTTCTGCAGCTTGATGGCTCAGCCACACGCGAGGCCTACTCTGAAGCGCTTGTACGCTGTCTAGACACGGCGCTTGGGCAGCGCACGCAATTGTTCAGCCCCGGTGTCATCGAGCGCAGTTTTGATGAGCGTTGGTTGATCGCCCTTGCACGCGCCAGCGGACGGGAGGATGAGCCAAGCCTCTCTTTCCTGCTGTCCAGCCGCGTTCCCGCGCAAAACCGGCGGATGATCCGTTTCTTGATCGGGCGTATTGCAGGCTGTTTTGAGCTGCGCTGACCTGCGCGTTGGCAGCGTAATTCCCTAAAATCTTCGTTTTTGCGCCCCTGTCTTGTCGCGTTCGACTGCCATAGTTGAATGGTGTTCAGACAAGTAGAAGGCAGGTTTGCCCATGTCCCGGTTTCACGATCCGAAAAATCCGCGCCACGCGCGGCTTTTTGAACTGCTTCGGCAGCAAAACCGGTCGGAAACGACCGTCGCTCGCGGCAAGGGGTTTGTTGTTCGCAAGGTCAGCGCGGAAGAAGCTGCGCAGATCAAGGCGGTCGCGACCCGCTCTTTGCGCCCGGCCTAGGCGATTAACCCGGGTTCCCGCGAAACCCTGTAGCAACAACAAACTTTTCGGAACTGTCTGCGCGGCTCGCCGGCGGCTTGATGTTGGCAACCTTGTCAAAGCGTTGTTTCAGCACCTGTTGCAACTGTCCCTCGGCCCCACCCGCCAGCACTTTGGCCACAAAGGTCCCACCCTCTGACAGCACGTCAAAGGCGAAATAGGCCGCGGCCTCGCAGAGAGCGATGATGCGCAAATGATCGGTCTGCTTGTGACCGGAGGACGCGGCAGCCATGTCTGACATCACCACGTCAGCTTGCCCGCCGAGCCAGTCCTTCACCTTCACGTCCGCGTCGTCTTCCATGAAGTCGAGCTGGTAGAGCTCGGTGCCCGCGATCGGCTCCATCTCTTGCAGATCGACGCCGATGATCTTGCCCACCGCCTTGCCCGGCTTTTCCCCCAGCGCGTTGACCCGTTTGACGGCCACCTGGCACCAGCCGCCAGGCGCTGCGCCAAGGTCAACGACGCGTGCCCCCGGAACAAGAAAGCGGTACTTGTCGTCCAGCTCCATGATCTTGTAGGCCGCGCGCCCCCGATAGCCCTCGGCCTGCGCGCGTTTGACATAAGGATCGTTCAGTTGCCGCTGCAGCCACCGGGTTGAAGACAGCTTGCGCCCGCGCGCGGACTTCACCTTGACCTTCAGCTCGCGCTGACCCCGGCCCGAGGTGTTCTTGCCGCTTGGTGTTTTCTTGCCGGTCATTGGACCATTCTTTTCTCTGTTACTGAATAGTTCGGGGGCAGCGCCCCCTACCCCGGCTGGTCTTCCAGCACGCCATCTGCGCTCATCTGCGCGTAAAGCAGCCCCTCGCGCAGGCCGCGATCGGCCACGCTGATCCGGTCGGTGGGCCAGCAGCGCATCAACGCCTGCAGGATCGCGGCGCCCGACATGATCAACGCCTGTCGGTCCTGCCCGATACGTGGATCAGCGCGGCGGCCGCGAGGTCCCATGGTCAGGTAGGACCGAATGACCGTGTCGATCTGTGCACTCGTCATGCGAAGCCCATCCACTCGCGTTCGGTCATAACGCTTTAGCCCCAGATGCGATGCCGCGACGGTTGTAACCGTCCCGGATGTGCCGACGATCTGAAACTTCTTGTGCTCCGTGTCATCGTTGTAAGGCGCGAAGTCAGCGAGGTTTTCTTCGAAAAACCAGCTCATTAGAGCAAAGCGCGCCGCATCATCTTCGACGTCGATGAACTGATCGCGCAGCGTCGCAACCCCAAGGGGGACCGAGATCCAATCGACCACGCGGGCCTCGGTCGCTCCGGGTGGAGGTGCCTTGAAGCCCTGCCCCAGCCGCATGATTGCATGCGGGCGCTGCGCCTTGGGTACTTCGCTCAGGTCGATCCAGACCAGCTCGGTCGAGCCGCCGCCGATATCCACCACAAGAAGGTTGTGTGTCTTGGGGCTGACCAGCGGGGCGCAGGAGATCACCGCGAGTCGTGCCTCTTCCTGCGCGGGGATGATGTCGAGCGTCAGGCCTGTCTCACGCCGCACCCGGTCAAGAAAAGCGGCGCCATTGCCCGCTCGCCGGCAGGCCTCTGTTGCGACCAGCCGCATGTTGCGCACATTGTGCTTGCGCAGCTTTTGCTGGCAGATGCGCAAGGCGTGAATGGTCCGCGTCATCGATCCGCGCGACAGGCGGCCGGAGCGTTCAAGCCCGGCGCCGAGCTGGACAGACTTGGAGAAGCTGTCCACAACCTGAAAGCCCGCGCCATCAGGCCGGGCAATCAGCATACGACAACTGTTTGTCCCCAGATCCAGCGCCGCATAAAGGCCACTGGCCCGGGGATCTGGCACGGGGCTCAGATCGTCCTTGTCGAGCGCGCCCGCACCAAGGGGACGCTTGGGCGCCATGGGATGCGCCTTTCATATCGGGTTAGCGATAGCATAGGCGATGGGCCGCTTTCCGCGCAAGGTGGTGTTTGCGGGGATTTGCGGCGCCTCACTTTGGCCGTGTACCGACGCGCAACAATTCAGAAGAGGGGTTAGTGCCCTTACTTACAAAACGCCGCTGCGGCCTGTCGTTATGGCGGATCTGCAAGGGCGAGAAGTGTTTAAATCGTGCTCAGCAGTCTGGCAAAATACATGACATGTAACAGCAAGTGCGCGACGCTACCCGCGCGACCCAAAAGTGATTTGCAATGGCCAACTTACAAAAACCGAATGTCATTCTCATTCTGGCTGACGACATGGGGTTTGCCGATCTCGGCATTACGGGCTCCGAGATCAGGACACCAAATATCGACACGCTTGCCCGAGACGGGGCCCTGCTGTCGGCCATGTACAACTGCGCGCGCTGCTGTCCGACACGGGCATCTTTGCTGACCGGGCTATACCCACACAATGCAGGTGTTGGGCATATGGGGGCGAATTTGGGCACGCCCGCCTATCAAGGGTTTCTGCGGAGCGACAGCGCCACCATTGCCGAGCATCTGCGGGCCAATGGATATCGAACGCTCATGTCGGGCAAATGGCATGTGGCCGGTGATTTCGAGGCCGGCAACTACGACGCTTGGCGCGTTGGAGATATCGAGCACCCGACGCCCCGACAACGCGGGTTTGACCATTTCTACGGAATCATGGACGGGGCCACGCATTTCTTCTCGCCCCACTACATGCTCGAAGATGACAGCCGCGTTGAAACGATCCCCGATGACTTCTACTTCACCGACGCGATCACGCATAAAGCCATTGGGATGATCGAAGGCGCGGTCGAAGATGAAAAGCCGTTCTTCCTCTATCTCGCGCACACCGCACCGCATTGGCCACTACACGCCCATCCCGAAGATATCGCGAAATATGACGGCGTTTATGACAGGGGCTGGGACCATATCCGTACTGCGCGCCATGAAGAAATGAACGGGCAAAGCGTCTTTCAGCGCGCTTGGGATATCTCGCCCCGCGACGAGGGCGTCCACCGCTGGGCAGATGAGAAGCACAAGGAGTGGGAGGCCAGCAAGATGGCCACATATGCCGCGATGGTGGATCGGATGGATCAATCCATCGGAACACTGATTGCCGCGCTCAAACAGCTGGGCCAGTTCGAAAACACATTGATCTTGTTCCTGTCCGACAATGGCGGGTGCGCCGAGTTCATGGCCGAAGATGGTTGGGCGCAGTTCTACCCCGACCGCACCCATGACGGTCGAAAGATCACGATGGGGAATGTGCCCAATTTGCGTCCCGGCGATGCTCAGACCTTTCAAAGCTATGACAAACCTTGGGCAAACGTGTCGAACGCACCGTTCCGACTGTTCAAGCATTATGTGCATGAAGGCGGCATCTCGACCCCGCTTGTCGCGCATTGGCCCAAAGGGTTCGCGCCGCGCCGCACCGGGCATGCACCCTGTCATGTCGTCGATATTTTACCCACCGTTCTGGAGGCATGCGGGGCCAGCTATCAGTCCGAGGTGGGCGGCCATGAGATTCAGCCGTTTCAAGGCGAGTCGCTTTTGGACATGTTCCGCGGCAAAGACTGGGAGCGCGAACAGCCCATTTTCTGGGAACATGAAGGGAATGCTGCGATCCGGCTGGGACAATTCAAGCTGGTTCGCCTGCACGATCGCCCTTGGGAGCTTTATGACTTGGAGGCAGACCGCACCGAGCTTGCCAATCTTGCGGGGCGACATGCACGGGTCGAGGCGCAACTTAAAAAAGACTATCAAGCATGGGCCGATCAAGTCGGGGTCATGGATTGGAACCGTGCCCTTCCTCGCCTTCTGGCAGCCTGGAATATGGAAACGGTGAATGGGTGAAGTTTCACGCAAACTGTCGGTTCTTATGTCGATTTTCGACGGCAACTCTGTCTCGCAACGCTTCCGCGCGCTCAGACGACCCACATAGATTAGGCGTGCGTCGCTGGCAGGCGCGCTTGCGTCGAAAAACGGCAGCGACTGGATCGCGCTGTGCCCTAGAACGGCGGAAACGGTAAGGAATCGCACATGCCCGATGTTACAGTCGTCTATTGGCGGGACATCCCCGCGCAGGTCATCGTTGGCAAGGGACGCCGCGGCGCCAAGCGGCAGCTGGAAGAGCGATTTGAGCAGGCCATTGACCGGGCAGCCATGAAGGTTGGCGCGCGCGATGCTGATGCTTACCTCGCTGAGTGGCGCAAGGCAGCGCCTTACACGGTCGATGGTGACCCCTCAGAGGTGGCCGAAGCGGAAGCCGTGCGGCTGGAGACAGAATACGATCAAGACCGGCTGAAGCAATTGATCGACAACGAGGGCCGCGCCTGATCGGTGCGAGGGAGGAAAGACCATGGGATTGCTGAACCTTGCGAAGAAAACCGACGCGCCGACACCCGGCAGCCTGAGCCCCGAGGTCGAAGCGTTCCTGCAGGGCTATTCGATAGAGGTGATGCCGCGCACCGCCGAGAAGGTCGAGGATTTCCGCGCGATCCTGCCCGAGGGCACCCGCGTTTACATTGCCCATATCGAGGGCACGCCGATCGAGGACATGGTGCGCACCGCCAAGCGTCTGAACGCAGACGGTTTCCCGGTCATGCCGCACTTTCCCGCGCGCATCATCAAGGACCGCGCGACGCTCGCCGACTGGATCGCACGCTATCAGGGCGAGGCGGATGTGAAGCAGGCGCTTCTGCTTGCGGGCGGTGTGGATACGCCGCATGGGGATTTCGACAGCTCGATGCAGCTGATGGAGACAGGGCTGTTCGATCAGGCGGGCTTTACCCGGCTGCACGTCGCAGGCCATCCCGAGGGGAACCGCGACATTGACCCGGATGGCGGACTGGCGAACGTGGACGCGGCGCTGCGCTGGAAGCAGGGCTTTTCTGAGCGGACGGATGCGGAGATGGCGATTGCCACGCAGTTCGCCTTTGAGGCCGGCCCGATCATCGCCTGGGCGGACAGCCTCAAAGCGGCGGGCATCACCCTACCCATCCACATCGGCATTGCGGGCCCGGCCAAACTGCAAACGATGATCAAGTTCGCCATCGCCTGCGGTGTCGGCCCCTCCTTGCGCGTCCTGCAACGCCGCGCGAAGGACGTGACCAAACTGCTCTTGCCCTTCGAGCCGACGGACGTGATCGCCGAGCTGGCCGCGCACAAATCGGCCAACCCGGATTTCAATATCACGAACGTGCACTTCTTCCCGTTGGGCGGGATCAAGACAAACGCGCACTGGGCCATTCAGAACGGCGGCGACTCGGCCACCCCAGCGGTCTGACGCCCTGCTCGGCGGAGAAAATTGCGCGAAAAACAGCGTGCTGAGATGCCCGTTTTGGGCGGGCATCCTCCCACCCCTCTGCCGCGTCAGCAGCTTCGCGCCAGTACGCCCGCTCCCGCGGGCAATCCGTTGCCTGCTCACGGTGATGCAGCGCAACACCTTTGACCGTATCGATTAATTGCCTCGCTCTTGGCCTTAGGACCAAAACCAAGAGGCACTTCTTATGTCGACCAAGACCACAGTTTCATTTGTTGACGACACGACCATTCAGATCCGTTTCGCCCTCGGCGAAGTCGACAAGGCACGTATAACCACTGACATTCCGACCGGCGTGAATTTCAACGCAGGTGACGGGTATGGCTTCGCGCAGGCAGATGGTACGCTGGTGGGCCGTCTGGTGGGGCTCAATAACGAATACTTCATGCCCTTAGACGGTTTCACCCCGTCAGCCATCGAAGATCTTTTCGCGTGGTCAGAGGTAGGCGGCGCACGCGCGGCGGCGGTTGATGTGCTGAACGAATGGTCAATCACAGTCGGGGGCATGGCGGCCGAGATCACCGGAATATCCCGCAAGGCAAACATTACAGAGACCGCGACGACAGGTTGGAGCCGCGAGTTTGCCACCGTTCACAGCGTATTTCTGGAGCTCGCGGCGCCGATGACCGAGGGCGCAGCGCTTGAGATCGGGTTTAACGATCCGGATTTTGAGGCGATCACCGCGCGCTACACGCCGGACACGACGATATCAGAGGCGGTCCACGTCAACCTTGCCGGATATGATCCGGATTCAGGGGCCAAGATGGCGTACTTGAGCAGCTGGAACGGCTTTGAATATGCGCCCGGCACTGAGCGCGGCGGGCTGCAGGCTCCGCAGGCTTACGCGGAAGGCATGACGTTTGACGTGATTGACGAGGCCACTGGCGCGGTGGTGCTGACCGGGCAGACGGCGCTGGCGCAGGGGGTCAATGACGGCACGAATTTCTGGCAGAACTATGCGGGCACCGACGTGTTTGCGATGGATATCAGCGCGCTGAGTGCCGAAGGCATCTATCACATCGTGGTAGATGGCGTCGGGCGCAGTCAGAGCTTTGAGGTTGATGATGATCATTACAGCGATCTCTTCGGGCTGACGTTCAAGGGGTACTACCACCAACGCTCGGGCATCGCGTTGACTGAAGAGTACACCGATTTCGTGCGCCCGGCGGGACTGAACCCCAACGACGGGATCACAGTACACCAAACGACCGTTAAGCTGACAGAGACGTCCGAGGCGTGGAACGGCAGCCTGCCCAAACCGTTCGAGTTTTGGGAGGGCAACCTGACAGGCGAGACGCTTGATGATGCATGGGGCGGCTGGCACGATGCAGGCGATTTTGACCGCCGCACACAGCACATGGAGACCGCGCGCAAGCTGATCGAGTTGCATGAGCTGCACACGACATGGTCCGAAGGCTTTGACGGTAATATCCCTGAATCGGCAAATGACATCCCCGATCTGCTGGATGAGGCGATCTGGGGCACGATGGTCTTTCGCCGGCTCCAGCACGATGATGGCGGCGTTCCGGGCGGCATTGAAAGCGAAAGCTACGGGTCCTTGGGCGGCGCGTCCTTTACCGATGGCCGCGATCTCTATGCCTATGCGCCGGACGCGTGGTCGTCTTGGGAATATGCGGCCACGGCGGCCAAGATCGCCCGCGCGCTGGAGCCCTATGACGCCGCCGAGGCTGCGGCTTGGCTGGCAAGCGGTGTTGCGGCCTTCGACTGGGCCGAAAATCAGGAGGTGAGCGGCGACGCCACCGATCTGGGCTTCTACAACAAGGCCCGCAACATCGCCGCGACGGAGCTTTATGAGACCACAGGTGAGGAGGCCTATCACGACATATTCCTGTCCACCTTCGTCTACAGCGCCGGTGGCAGCGTGGCGTGGTACGAGGCGCAGTACGAGGCCGCCTTTGCCTATGCGCGCAACACGCAAAGCGGCGCGGATTCGGACGTGCAGGCCGCGGCGCAAGCTGCATTGCAGGAACGGGGCGATTTCCTGCTCGAATACGGGACCAATTCTGGCTTTGGCTTCATTGCTGACCCTTATGCCCCCTACGGCTGGGGCAATACCGCGACCCAGCCAACCAATTCGTCCGAGATCCTGCTGCGCCTGCATGCGCTGACGGGCGATGACGCCTACATCCCGATCGTCCAGCGCGATATCGACTATGCCTTTGGCGCAAACCCGATGAACATGTCCTTTGTCACCGGGCTTGATCAGATCGTCGATGGCGTGCGCCAACCCGAAGAGATCCTGCACGCTGAATCCGAAGTGCTTGGCACGGCGCCGCCCCCGGGCATCACCCTCTATGGCGAGTACAACATCTACGATTACGGCTGGACGGATTATCACAGCGAAATGTGGCTGGACACCTGGCCCAACTATTATGACACGCCGGTGCATGAGAGCTGGAACGGCAATTATGGTTATGTCCCCGTGACCGAGTTCACCGTGATGCAGGGTATGGAGGACATGACCTTTGTCACCGGCTATCTCGCGGCGCTGGAGGCTGAAGGCGGATCAAGCGAGACGGTATTCGATACGGCCGGCAACATGCCTTGGGCCGAATACACCAAAACCTATGGCGCCGGCGGCGTGATGGTGAAGCGAGAGACGCTGTATGATGACGGGCGCACGTCTGAGATCGATTTCGGCCAAGGCGCGGCCCGCACCATCCGGTGGACCGACCCGGAAGACGCGCACAGCTGGCAAAGTCGGAGCGCGACCTACGGCGCAGATGGCACACTCTTGTCGCAAGGCACGCTGCTGGACGATGGGCGAAACATTACCCAGCTTTATGAGGGCGGCGTGCAGGTGTCCCGCACGACGCGCGACACGGCGGACGTCTTTGCATTTGCTAGCATAACGCTCCGTACGGACGAGAGCGGCGAGCCGACGCTGCTGTTCGTGGAAATGGACGATGGCCGAACGATTGAGACGCGATATACAGACGGCGTGCGATCCTCGCGCGAGATCATCGATGTTCAGGACGCCTTTGACTGGGCCGCGCAGTCTTTCACCTATGATGCGAGCGGCGCGGTTCTGACCCGCGTGATTACCCCGGACACCGATGCCTTGCTCTGACGCCAAGGGGGGCTTCGAACCTGTCTTTGGCATGAGACGCGTCCGGTTACGTACACCGGGCGCGTGACGCTTTGGCCGGCGGTCGCTTTGTGGTACGATGGCACATGTTCTGCTGCCAAAGAGTATTTCCATGACCCGATTTCTGACGGCCCTTTTCGCCCTTCTTCTTCTTGCCCTGCCCGCTTCTGCGCAGATGGTTAACCCGGCCGGCTACTGGCGCTGCGTCTCAAATTCACAGGTCGTTTCGATCGACCTTGAGCTGCAAGTCGCGCCGAACCAGCAGCTGCAGCATCGGGGTAGCATCATCTACGTCCAGACCAACCGCGTCTTTCAGGTGCAGGGCTTTGGGCGCTGGGCCGTGATCCCGCCCGATCAGCCGGGCCAGTCGCCCCTGGTGCATTTCCAGATGCAGCCCGCTGCTGGCAATCATGCGATCTTTTCCGTGTATGCCCGGCCCACGGGCAACCCGAACTTCATGAACAATCGCTTTCAGAATCCGCAGACGGGCAACTTGATAGAGACGTCCTGCCAGCGGCTTGGCTGAGCGGCAAACATTATCTTCATGAACAGAATACGGGCTGACGTCGCGCGCGTCCCTGTCTATGTCGCTTGCACGCCGCCGGCAGAGGCAGCGCGGGCCTAGTGTCCGCCTGACCACTGGCCTATCCAGCGCTTCAGGAGACCCCGCGCCCATGACCCGCACGATCATCGAATCCAAGACCAAGACCGCCGTTATGGGCTTTGACCAGCCCTTCTGCGTGATCGGCGAGCGTATCAATCCGACCGGGCGCAAGGTGCTGAACGAAGAGCTGGAGCGCGGCGATTTCTCCCGCGTTGAGGCGGATGCGCTGGCACAGGTGGCCGCGGGTGCGACAGTGCTGGATATCAACTCGGGCGCGGTGTTTTCGAACAAGATGGCCGAGGACCCGCGCTATGCGGACAACAATTTTGTCGAGCCGCAGCTGATGAAGGAACTGGTCGAACGCGTCCAGGCGGTCACCGATTGCCCGCTTTGTATCGACAGCTCCGTGCCCGGCGCGCTGGAAAACGGCCTTGCCGCTGCCGAGGGGCGCCCGCTTCTGAACTCGGTCACCGGCGAGGAAGAGCGGCTGGAAATGGTCCTGCCGCTGGTGAAGAAATACAACGTCCCGGTTGTGGCGATTTCCAACGACGACACCGGCATTTCCGAGGACCCGGACGTGCGTTTTGCAGTCGCCAAGAAAATCGTGGAACGCGCCGCGGATTTCGGCATCCCCGCACATGACATCGTTGTGGACCCGCTGGTGATGCCAATTGGCGCCATGGGAACTGCAGGTTTGCAGGTTTTCACCCTTGTGCGTCGGCTGCGCGAAGAGCTGGGGGTAAACACCACCTGCGGCGCCTCCAACATCAGTTTTGGCCTTCCAAACCGACACGGGATCAACAACGCGTTCCTGCCGATGGCGATGGGCGCCGGCATGACGTCTGCCATCATGAACCCCGTTGCGCTGCCCGTCGGCCCAACAAAGATCGCAGAGAAACGCGCGGCTGTTGAGGCGGCTGGGATCGTTCTGCCAGAAGGCATGGACGACGAAGCATTTGTCGAGATGTTCGGAATGGGATCGACCAAGCCGCGCGCGGGCAAGGAAATGGAGGCCATTCGGGCCGCTAATTTCCTGACCAATAACGACGAGGGCGGTGGCGCCTGGATCGAGTTCAATCGTGCTCCTGCGGCGCCCGGGGAAGGTCGTGGCCGCGGTGGCCGCGCGGGCGGACGCCGCCGCCGCGCGTAAACCGAAATACATGCAGGTTGTTGGCCCCGGTTTCGCGCCGGGGCCTTTTTCGTGCGTTCCCGAAATCGCGTAACCCCTTCTTAAGACCGTGTCCGCTAGACCAAGCAGGACGTATTCTTTTGGAGACCGCGATGACGCTTCTTGAGCCTGCCCGGTTTGGTGCCTCGACATGAGCGCGACGGTAGCCCTCCCCGACCGATTTGACCTGTCATCTGCACCCGAAGTGGCGAACGCCCTGCTGAAGCACCCGGCGGAGGCCAGTGTGGTAATTGATGTCTCCCAGACGTCTCATTTTGGTGCGCTGGGCCTGCAGGTCGTGATGGCGGCTGCCATCCGCAGCAATGCAGCGGGCGGGCGTCTTGAATTGCGGGATGTGTCCGACCGCGTCCTCGCGCAGATGACCGCCATGGGTACCTCACCCGAACAAATCGTGGAGACTACGAAATGAGCCTTAACATCCTGGCCGTGGACGACAGTCGCACGATGCGCGACATGATCCGACTGGCGCTGGAGCCAGCAGGATTTTCGGTGACGACAGCGGATGACGGTGTGCACGGCGTCGAGGTGCTGGATGGAATGGCGCCCGACGCCATTATCACTGACATTAACATGCCGCGCATGGATGGCTTTGGCTTCATTGACGCCGTACGCGGGCAAGACAAACACCGGGCAACTCCGATACTCGTTTTAACCACGGAGGCCGCGCCAGAATTGAAGGCGCGCGCACGCACGGCGGGCGCTACTGGCTGGATCATCAAACCATTTGATCCCGTCAAGCTTATCAAGGCGTTGCAGATGGTTGCGGGCTGACCGATGAGTGCTCCGGATCCCATGGCTGAAATTCGCGCCTCGTTCTTCATCGAATGCGAGGAGTTGTTGGAGGCTTTGCAGGATGGATTGGAGGCGCTGTCCGACAATGCCACCGACATAGAGACAATCAACGTTGTCTTCCGCGCCGTGCACTCGATTAAAGGCGGTGCTGGCGCGTTCGGTCTTGAGCCGCTTGTTCGGTTCGCCCACCGGTACGAAACAGTTCTGGACGGTGTGCGCGCTGGCCAGATCGTTCCCGATGCCGAGATGATTAAACTGTTCTTCAGATGTGCAGATCACTTGTCTGACTTGGTCCGAAACAGTCGTGATGAGACCGAGTTGCCGACGTCCGAAGGCGAGCAGCTGCTGACTGAACTGGACGATTATCTCGGGGGGGCGCCCGAAGAGACCGAAGAAGCGGAGATTGACTTTCAGCCGATGGGGCTAAGCCTTGATCTGCCGCAGCTTGATATTGAGCCAGAGCCGCCCGCGGCTGAAGCCGTGACCGTCGTGACGTTCATTCCCGAAACAGAACTTTATGCAACCGGGAATGAGCCTTTCATGCTTTTGCGACACCTCGCAGAACTTGGGCCCTGCAAGATCAGCTGTGATGCGTCAAAACTGCCTGATTTGGAAACGCTCGCGGCGGACAACGCATATCTGTCGTGGACTGCCGAGTTAACGGGCGCGGCTGATGCCGCTGAAATTGCGTCGATTTTTGAGTTTGTTGATGGTCTGTGCACCTTGACAGTCTCTGGAACTAACAGCGCGGATCAAGCGCACCCCGAAATCCCCGACGTGCCGATCCCCGAGATAGATCTGGACGCTCTGCCGGACATCGATGACGCGCCTTCGCCAGAGCCTGACGCAGAGCCGACAACCTCATCTGCGTCTCCCACCCCTCCCGCAAAGCAACCGCCAGCGAAAGGACCTGCAAACACTGCAAAATCCGTTGTCCGTGTTGATTTGGACCGTATCGAACGGCTGGTAAACCTTGTCGGAGAGCTTGTGATTAACCAGGCGATGCTGTCACAGAGCCTCGAATCCGCCGGTCTGTCGCCGCACTCTGACGCGATGAACGGGCTTGAAGAGTTTCAGCGTCTGACCCGCGATATCCAGGACAGCGTGATGATGATCCGCGCTCAGCCCGTCAAGTCGCTGTTTCAGCGGATGTCCCGCATTGTCCGCGAAGCGTCTGCTGCCGTTGCAAAAGATGTTGTGCTGGTGACGGAAGGAGACGCGACGGAGGTCGACAAGACGGTCATCGAACGGCTGGCAGATCCGCTGACGCACATGATCCGCAACGCTGTCGACCATGGTTTGGAGGCGACAGGGGCGCGATTGCAAGCGGGAAAATCCAAGCAGGGAACTGTTCGACTGAGCGCCGCGCACCGCTCCGGGCGCGTGGTCATCGAGGTGGCCGACGATGGGGGCGGAATAAATCGCAAAAAGGTGCAACAGATAGCGATCGAGAAAGGCCTGATCCCCGAAGATGCTGCGCTGAGCGATCCTGAGATTGACAACCTTCTCTTTTTACCCGGCTTTTCAACAGCCTCGGAAGTCTCAGATCTATCGGGGCGCGGTGTCGGCATGGACGTCGTTCGCACCGCGATCCAAGCTTTGGGCGGGCGCATCACAATCACCTCCGACCCGGGTGTCGGGACGACATTCTCGATATCCTTGCCCCTCACGCTTGCGGTTCTTGACGGGATGGTCGTGAACGTCGCTGGCGAGACCCTCGTTTTGCCCCTGAACCTGGTGGTCGAAACGCTGACGGTCGATGAAACTAACATCGACCGCGTGCGGCCGGGCCTTGATGTTATCCGCGTCAGAGGCAGCTTCGTACCGTTGTCGGACCTTGGTGTTGCGCTTGGATATCGTCCACCACTTGAGGAATATATCGACCGCATCGTACTTCTGATCGCATTGGAAGACGGCAACCGGGCTGCGTTGGTCGTTGATGAGTTTCAGGATCAGCGTCAAGTCGTGATCAAAGGGCTCGATGATAGCTTTTACCGCGCGCCCGGAATTGCCGCTGCAACGATCCTCGGCGATGGACAGATCGCGCTGATCCTTGACCCGTCTGACATCATCGCAGCAGCACAGACGGCCCATCCAGTACTCAAGGAGATTTCTGCATGACAGATCAAAATGCATCGACAGCCGTTGAATTGTTGACCTTCCGATTGAGTGATCAGGAATACTCACTTGACATCATGTCCGTGCGAGAAATTCGAGGGTGGACCAAAACGACGCCCCTGCCCCACGCGCCAAGCCACATGAAAGGCGTAATAAATCTTCGCGGGACGGTTTTGCCTGTCATGGATCTTGCCGAGCGTTTGGGGCTGCCGCCCCGCGAGCATTCGGATCGGAATGTGATCATCGTGGTCAAGCATGAAGACCTGATGACCGGGCTTTTGGTGGACGCGGTGTCGGACATCATCGCACTCAGCGTGGACGATCTACAGCCGCCGCCTGAAAGCCAAGGCAACGGGCAGCCAGGGGTTATTCGAGCCCTGACTCTCATGGAAGACAGAATGATCCGCGTACTCGATTTGGGTGTTATTGTCTCCAGCGAAAGCCGGGAAGCAGCATGAACCAGAGCGCCGGACTTGACGCGGAAATGACACAGCAGGCTTTCGATGCGCTAGCAAACATGGCTCATCGGAACTGGGGCCTTGTGCTTGTCGCAGAAAAGCGTGCGATGGTTGCGTCGCGGCTCAGGCACAGGGTGCGCGCGCGAGGGCTGAGTGGGTTCGATGCGTACAGCCAATTGGTGCTGTCCGACGAGGGTGCCGATGAAGTGCCGCATATGATTTCAGCGCTTACGACAAACGTCTCGCATTTTTTCCGTGAACCGCATCATTTCGAAGCGCTCAGTGCGGCCCTCGCCCCACAGCTTCAGGCCGTGCTCGAAAAAGGTACGCGGATGAGGATTTGGTCAGCGGGCTGTTCCAATGGGCAGGAGCCTTATTCAATCGCGATGCATTTGCTGGACGCCAACCCCAAGCTTGCAAATGCGGACTTCAAGATCCTCGCCACCGATATCGATCCAAAAGTAATCCGGTTTGCGCGAACGGGAGAGTACGAAGATCGAGAGGTAAACGGATTACCTGACGGATTTCGCGAACGGTTTACGACACCGATAGATGGTGGTGTCAGCATGTCGAAAGTTCTGCGTGACATCATTTCATTTCGTCCGCTCAACCTGCTCGAGCCTTGGCCCATGCGAGGGCAATTCGATGCGATTTTCTGTAGAAACGTCGTGATCTATTTCGACGTTGAAACTCAAGATCGCCTTTGGCCGCGTTTCAATGAAAAACTGAAACAAGAGGGAGTGCTTTTTCTGGGTCACTCCGAACGGATGCAAGCGACCGAACGAAACGGCTTTAAAACGGCGGGCGCTACAGCGTTTCTGAAAGCTGGCTGCCCCGAAAAACCCATCCTGCAGGAGGAAGAACATGGCGCTTCGTGATCAAATACGGATCATGGTGGTCGACGACATGTCCACAAGTCGTGGTTTGATTACGCAAGCGCTCGACAGTTTTGGTGTTCAGCATGTCTCTACGGCCGAAGACGGTGCGGACGCGCTTCAGACGATGCAGACAGCACCGGTTCACCTCGTGATTTCCGACTACAACATGCCCAATATGGATGGGCTGAAGTTTCTGCATCATCTCCGGTCCGGGCCAAAAACCAAAGGCGTCGGCTTCATTCTGATCACTGGGCGGGCTGAGCAACAAATCATTGACTACGGGCGGAAGCTTGGAATGAACAATTACCTGAAGAAACCGTTTCAGCCGGCCGATTTGCGCAAATGCATCGAAGCAGTGGTTGGGCCGCTGTAACATGCCAAATGGGCAAGAGTGCGCAGCGGCATTTTCCGCGCAGTTGGATGGCCTGGCCGACGATTTCGTGCGGCTCGAAGCGTTGATTGGCGATTTGGTAGAGCAGGACCGTGGCGTACCGAAGTCATTGCTGATTGACCTGCAAATGCTTGATCGCATGCGCCAAGCGCTGCAAGACCTTGCCACGATTGCTGCAGCCAGTTCCATCCGCATCGACCAACCGGCGCGCCTCAAGGAGCAGCTTCTCATGTTGCAAAGCGCTGCGGTTTTTGGCCCCGAGAGCGTGGACTCTTCCACGCAATCCGGAGAGCTTGATCTCTTGTGAAGCGGTGCCTCGAAGTGTTCATTCAAACGATTAGGCCGGCCCACAAGTTGGTATGTTTGAGATCGTTCACCAACACTTGGCCTTGGGCTTCAAAATAGCTCGGGCGCGTTTCCGCCGACCCTTTCGATTGGCTGCTCGCTTGTGATTTGTGCCCCATTGGCAATTTTTTGAAGAACCCGGCCGCTGGAAGGCCAGAATTTGAGCATTCTCGCTTTTTCACCGCCAAGACTGTGACCTTCACAGGCAATGCCCTCACGTTCAAGAAAGTCCAGTGCGAAAGAGGCGTTTGCCGCGCCAATGTCCGAAAGTCCTTTTATCATCCGTGCACCGCCAAAAGCTTTGCCGTGCAAGTTGTCTCGTCTGGCGCCAAGTTTAATCAGATCGTTGATCAGGAGCTCCATTGCGTTCACGCCTGCCAGATTACAGGTTGCATCGGCAGAGCCGCGGGCTGAAAGCAGCATGTGATTCATACCGCCGATCCGGGCTTCGGGATCCCACAAACAGCACGCAACGCACGAGCCTAAAAGGGTCGTTATGACCGCATCGCGATCGGCGCTGACGGCGTGTTCGCCTTGCGTGATATGCATGAGCGATTGTGTCAAAGGGCCGCCGCCTGCTCGAGAGGCGTTACCGCATCGATCATTGCGCGGCCCATATCGCTAAGTGCAACGGAATTGCTGTCTGGTACCCGAGCACGCACGGCGCGCGGCATGCCGTAGACCACGCAGGTCGCCTCGTTCTGGGTCAAAATATGCGCTCCCTTGTCCGCAAGTCTTGCAGCGCCGATGGCCCCATCCGTACCAATCCCGGTCAGCACCGTCGCAACAATACGATCGGCCCAGGGTACTGCGGAGCCAAACAGGCGATCGACGGAGGGCGTGAAAATATCAGTCGGCTCAACGTCCAACCGTGTGCACCGCCATGCGCCCTTTTCCCATTTCACGCCGGTCTGGCGGCCATCCGAAGGGGCAAGCGCAATGTGACCGCGGGCAACTGGCTGACCCTCCTCCGCGAGGCAAACACTGTGCGGTAGCAGCGCATCGAGCCGCGCGACGAAGCTGTTAAGGAAGGACGCGGGCATGTGCTGTACGATGACCATCGGCGGGGTCTTAGCGGGCATCGGTGTTAACGTTCGCTCGAGCGCAAGGACACCGCCTGTTGATGCACCGACCAGCATCAGCGGCGGAGACGGGTCCAATAAGGGCGGTGAATATGGAACGTTGTACGATGGCTCACGCTGGCGCTGGGGCGCGGTCTGTGCGGCTTCGTAGATGCGCTGGCGCATCTCCTCAACTCTGCGGTCGCTCATATCGCCCGTTTTGTGAAAACAGTCGACAGCGCCAAGCGACAGCGCCCGCACGCTTTCGCTTGATGTTTGGTGTGTATGCCCAGAAAACATGACGACAGGCATCGGGCGAAGCCGCATCAGATGCTCCAGGAAGCGCAGCCCGTTCATTCCTGGCATTTCCACATCAAGTGTCAGCACATCTGGGTTGGTTGCCTTGATCACGTCACGCGCCTCGGCGGCTGATCCGGCTTCGCCAACAACATTTAGTCGGCCGTCTTGTTCCAGAATGGCGCGCAACCAGCGGCGCCACGAGCGGGCGTCGTCTACGATAACAACGGACCTTGTCGCGTTTTTCTTTACGATCGACATCTCATTCATATTTGGCAGGAGGCCCCCAGCCGATGGCTTTAGCTCGTCGTATCAGGCCCACGCAATGGCTGTATTCACTGCGGTCGCCTGCGCCGTCTTTGTGATGGCACGAAGGTATGAACAAAGCCTTTAGTCGCGCCAAAGACTGTTTTGTTCTGCGCGCGTGATCAGGGTGGCGAGCCGCACGAATTCGGTTCGGATAAATCGAACTAGCTTGCGGCCGGCAGGTGACGCGTTTTCGGGCGCGATGACATTTAGGTGCCTGTCCGGATCACCAATACGCACTGGCAGCGCAGCCAACGCGTTCTGGCGGCGCAGCATGAACACCACTGAGTACGGCAAAACCGTGAGCGCGTCAGAGCCAGACAAGACGTTTGTAACCGAACCGAGCGAGCCACCCGAAAAGCTGACTTTGAAGTTTGTGACCCCAATGCCGTCCAGCACGGCACGCAAGTCGTGGTACAGCGGGCTTTCGGGTGGGGGGGCGATCCACGGATATCTGGCAATTTCGCTCAGCCGAACACCACCGCGCCGCGCAAGAGGATGGCCGATCCGGCAGGCGATCACGTTGCGGCCCGGCAGGATTTGAGTTGCGTTCAGGCCCGGTGGTACTTCGCTTTGCCGGATTGGCACCAGACCAAGATCAAGCGTACCGGCCATCAAACGATCAAGCACATCGGCGGTGTAGCCGTAGCTTTGGGCGATTTGTATGTCTGGCAGCTCTGACTGAAACGAGGCCAGGGTCGGAGAGACGACACCGTCCATGAAAATCGGCGTTCCCGCGACCCGCACCGCTCCGCGCGTGCCGGCACGGGTCTGGGCAACCAGCGCGCTGGCCGCGTTGCTAGCCCGCGTGATGCGGCGCCCTTCTTCGGCCAGCAAGTGACACAGCTCTGAGGGCTGCAAAGGGCGACGTCCCGGCGCAAAGAGCGGCACGCCGAGGCGGTTTTCCAGCATCGACAGGCTTCGCGAAACGCTTGGCTGCGACTTGCCCAAGGCCCGCGCGCCTTCGGTCAATCCGCCCTGGTCCACCACCGCTGCAAGGATTTCGAGGTGTCTGGGGTCAAACTTCATAACGTTAAGTTATGCTGATTGGCGCACTTTCGATCAAGTTGCAAAAAAACGCAGGTAATCTGCCAATGGGAGGGGTGCAATGAACGCCAAGGACATCACACTTAAGCAACAGACGGTGCTGCACGGTGCTGGCATACGCCACCGTCTGGGCGATATCGTTGCCGATATGGGTGCCCGGCGTGCATTGGTCCTATCCACTCCGCGGCAATCCGGAGCAGCGATGGACCTTGCTGAGCGGCTCGGGTCGCGTGCGGCGGGCGTCTATTCGGGTGCTGTCATGCACACCCCCCGTGCGGTCACCGACGAAGCGCTGGAACACCTGCGGGCCGTTCGGTCCGATTGTCTTGTCGCCTTGGGCGGTGGGTCAACGATAGGTCTGTCCAAAGCGCTTTCCTTGCGAACAGGACTGCCTCAGGTCGTCATTCCGACCACCTATGCCGGGTCGGAAGCCACGCCGATCCTTGGTCAAACCGAAAACGGTGTGAAAACCACGTTAAAAGACCCTGCCGTCCTGCCGCAGACCGTGCTTTACGATCCCGAGTTGGTCGCAAGCCTGCCAGCGACACTCAGTGTGACGAGCGGGCTGAATGCAATGGCCCATGCGGTCGAGGCACTCTATGCCCCCGACCGCACCGAAGCGACAACGCGGCAAGCGCTCGCGGGCCTGCGCGCCTTCATCGCTGCAATGCCTCGCATCCTCGACAATCCGAAGGATCTTGACGCGCGCGAAGAAAGCCAGCGCGCGGCCTATGCCTGCGGCGCCGTGCTCGGCGCGACGTCAATGGCCCTGCATCACAAGCTTTGCCATACGCTTGGCGGTGCATTTGATCTTCCCCACGCCGAGACCCACGCAATCATTCTGCCGCACGCCGTGGACTACAATGCGTCCGCAGCGCCTGCGCTCCTTGCTCCGCTTAGCGATATTTTGGGCGAAGGGGCCCCTGGCCCGGCACTGTGGCGCTTTGCCAAGACACTAAATGCGCCCCGCGCGCTGCGCGATTTGGGCGTGCGCGAGGATCAGCTTGACCGTGCCGCGGAGCTTGCCGTGGCACGCCCCTATCCCAACCCGCGCGAGATCACCCGCGCGGGCATCCGTGCGCTATTGCAAAAAGCCTGGAGCGGGGAGGCTCCGGTTTAAACCATCGGTTCTTTGGAGGAGAGACCCCATGATCACGCGTCGTTCGATGCTCAAAACCTCGGCCGCAACCGGCCTCGTCGCCGCAAGCGGGCTGGCCGCGCCAGCCCTCGCGCAGGGGGCCAAGATCAAGCTGGGTTATGTCAGCCCGCAATCCGGCCCGCTCGCGGCCTTTTCTGAGGCGGACCAGTTCATCCTTGATGGGTTCAACGCTGCCTCGTCCGAGTTTGAGGTCATCGTCAAGGACAGCCAGTCCAATCCCAACCGCGCCGCCGATGTGGCGGGCGAGCTGATTGTCGACGACGAGGTCGACATGATGCTCGTCGCGTCCACCCCTGAGACGACAAACCCCGTCGCCACGACCTGCGAGGCCGAGGAGATCCCGTGCCTCAGCACCGTCGCGCCCTGGCAGCCGTGGTTCATCGGCCAGCAGGGCAACCCGGGCGATCCGGGCAGCTGGGAGCCGTTCAACTACGCCTATCACTTCTTCTGGGGGCTGGAGGACATCATCGCTGTCTTTACCAACATGTGGGGGCAGCTGGACACGAACAAATCGGTGGGCGGGCTTTACCCCAATGACGGGGACGGCAACGCTTGGGGGGATCCAAATGTCGGCTTCCCGCCGGTGCTTGATGCGCAGGGCTATGCGCTGACCGATCCGGGCCGCTACCAGAACCTGACCGATGATTTCACCGCGCAGATCAACGCGTTCAAGCAAGCGAATGTGGAGATTGTCACCGGCGTGCCGATCCCGCCCGATTTCACCACCTTCTGGACCCAGATGAAGCAGCAAGGCTTCACCCCCAAGGCCGCCAGCATCGGCAAGGCGATCCTGTTCCCCACCGCGGTGGAGGCGCTTGGGGATGCGGGCCACAACCTGTCCTCCGAAGTGTGGTGGTCGCCGTCGCATCCCTTTGCCTCTTCCCTGACCGGTCAGTCGGCGGGTGATCTGGCCACAGGGTATACGGCGGCAACAGGCCGGCAGTGGACGCAGCCCATCGGTTTTGTGCACGCGCTGTTCGAAGTGGCGGCAAACGTCATGGGACGGGTCAGCGATACCGGCGATGCAGACGCCGTATCCGAAGCGATTTCCGCGACGCGCCTCGATACCATCGTTGGCCCACTTGCCTGGGATGGTGCCGGCCTTCCACCCTTTGCGGCGCGCAATGTCGCCAAGACACCGCTGGTCGGCGGCCAATGGCGTCTGCGTGATGGCGGCGGCTATGATCTGGTGATCGTCGACAACACGACTGCGCCCAACATTCCCACGGGCGGCAGCATGGAGCCGATCAGCTAAGCCATGGCCTTGCTCGCGCTGGATAAGGTGGAAAAGAGTTTTGGTGCCCTCAAGGTTGCCGATGCCATCTCTTTCGAGGTGCCCGAGGGCCTCGCCCTCGGCATCATCGGGCCCAATGGCGCGGGCAAGTCGACGCTGTTCAACCTGATTACCGGGAATATCCCGGTGGGCGGCGGCCGCATCGAATTTCGCGGCAAGGATGTCACGCGGATGCCGCCCATGGCCCGGACCGCGATGGGCATGGGCCGGTCGTTTCAGATCCCTCAGCCGTTTGAGAAGCTGACGGTGTTTGAAAACCTGGTGGTTGCCGCCTGCTTTGGTCGAAACAAGCGGGAGGCGGAGGTGGCGGAAGCCTGTGCGGATATCCTTGATCAGACTGAGCTTTTGCACCGCGCCAACCTGCCCGCAGGCCGTCTTTCACTGCTTGAGCGTAAAAGGCTTGAGCTGTCCCGCGCCTTGGCAACGGACCCCAAGTTGCTGTTATTGGACGAAATTGCAGGCGGGCTGACCGAAGCTGAGTGCCAGTCTTTGATCGCCACGATCAAAGCGATCCACGCCAGCGGGGTCACGATCGTATGGATCGAACATGTCCTGCACGCGCTTACCTCAGTGGCAGAGCGGCTGCTTGTGCTGGATTTCGGGCGTGTCATCGGTTTGGGCGATCCGGACGAGATAATGGCCAGCCGGGAGGTGCAGGAAATCTATTTGGGGATCGACGCATGAGCCTGTTAAGCACGCACGGCCTGACGGCTTTTTATGGAGATTTTCAAGCGCTTTACGGCGTAGACTTCACGTTAGAGACAGGCGAATGCATCGCGATCATCGGCGCCAACGGTGCTGGCAAGACGACGCTGATGCGCTCGATCTCGGGTGTGCTGCGCAATGCGCCGGGCATGTTGCGGCACAGCGGCGAAGAGATCGGCGCGGCGCCCGCCGATGCGGTAATGGCGCGGGGCATCGCGATGGTGCCCGAGGGGCGCAAGCTGTTCCCGTCGCTTAGCGTTGAGGAGAACCTGCTTGTCGGTGCCTATGGCCGGACGGGTTCGGGGCATTGGACCCTCGAGACGATCTACGATCTTTTCCCGATCCTTGGGGAGCGGCGGCACAATCCGGGCACGGCGCTGTCGGGCGGTCAGCAGCAGATGGTTGCCATCGGACGCGCGCTGATGTCGAACCCCGAGGTATTGCTCTGTGACGAGCTGTCGCTTGGCCTTGCGCCTGTGGTGATCAAGGACATTTACGCCGCCCTGCCCCGGATCCGCGAGGCAGGCGCATCGGTCATCGTTGTGGAGCAGGATATCGGGCAGGCGCTGAAAGTGGCGTCTCGGGTCTATTGCATGATGGAGGGGCGCATCACCCTGACCGGCACGCCCGATGAATTGAGCCGCGAGGCCATTCATGCCGCCTATTTCGGGGTGGCGGCATGATCTGGCTTGATACGCTTGTGCAAGGCGTGCTGCTGGGCGGTCTTTATGCGCTGTTTGCAGCCGGGCTAAGCCTTGTTTTTGGCATCATGCGGCTTGTGAATCTCGCCCATGGCGATCTGATCGTGTTTGGCGCGTTTTTCATTCTGTTGCTAGTCTCCCTCCTTGGTCTGAACCCGTTTTTGGCCGCGCTGATCGCAGCGCCGCTGATGTTTGGGCTAGGCTGGGTACTGCAGCGAGTGATCCTGAACCGCACGCTGGGCGACGATATCCTGCCGCCGCTGCTTGTCACCTTCGGGCTGTCGATTGCGCTGCAGAACGCCTTGCTGGAAGGGTTTTCGGCTGACAGCCAGCGCTTATCCGCCGGCGCACTAGAAACGGCGTCGGTTGCTTTGGGGCCTGTCACTGTCGGCGTCATGCCCCTTTTGACCTTTGCGTCGGCCATTGCGGTGATCATGGCGCTGAACTTCATCTTCTACCGCACGGCGCTGGGCCGGGCGTTTCGCGCAACTTCGGACGATCCGGTGACGGCGCAGCTCATGGGGATCAAACCGGCGTCGATCTTTGGCGTGGCCACCGGGCTGGCGATGGTCGTTGTGACCATTGCGGCGCTCTATCTTGGCATGCGTGCCAACTTTGATCCGTCCATTGGCCCTGCCCGTCTGATCTATGCGTTCGAGGCGGTGATTATTGGCGGGCTCGGCTCTATCTGGGGCACGCTTCTTGGCGGTGTGATCATTGGGGTCGCGCAGACCGTGGGCGCGGCGCTCAACCCCGAATGGCAGATCCTGGCGGGTCACGTTGCCTTTCTGGTGGTGCTTTTGATCCGCCCGCGCGGCCTGCTGCCACGGGCGGTGGACTGATGGGCGTGCGTGTCGAAACCCGCACCCGCGCCAGCCAGATCGCCGGTATCTGCGCGTTGGTCCTTCTGGGCGTTGCGATCGCCTTGCCCGCCTTTGCGGGTCGCGGCCTGATCCAGGATCTGTTCTTTATTTTGACGATGCTGGTTCTGGCCCAGTGGTGGAACCTGCTGGCGGGCTATGGCGGTCTGGTGAGCGTCGGCCAACAGGCTTTTGTGGGCTTTGGCGCTTACGCGATGTTCGGGGCCGTGATCCTTTACGGGCTGGATCCCGTACCGTCGATCCTGATCGCAGGCGTCGCCGCGCTCCTTCTGGCGATTCCAACCGCTTTTTTCGCTTTCCGCCTGCAGGGCGCCTATTTTGCCATCGGCACGTGGGTGATCGCCGAGGTCGTGCGCCTGTCGGTGGCCCAGTGGAAAACGCTTGGGGGTGGCACCGGCACCTCTCTGCCCCGCAGTGCAACCCGGGACATGTGGTTCGTGGACGGCATAAAGGCCTTGTTCGACGTAAAAACCTCTGCGGCGCGCGATATCCTCGCCTATTGGCTGGCGCTGGCTCTGGCGGTTCTGACCATCGGGGCAATTTACTGGCTCCTGCGCGCACGTCGGGGTCTTGCGCTGGCTGCGGCCCGAGACAATGCCGAGGCCGCGCGGTCCGTTGGCGTTGATGCGGGCCGCGCGCGCTGGTTTGTATATCTTTGGGCCGCCTTTGGCACAGGCCTTGCCGGGGGGCTGATCTACCTTCAAAAAGCGCGGATTTCGCCGGATGCCGGGTTCAGCGTTCTGGACTGGACGGCCTACGTCATCTTCATTGTGGTGATCGGCGGGATCGGCACGCTTGAAGGGCCTATCATCGGTGTGCTGATTTTCTTCCTGCTGCAGTCGCTGCTGGCCGACTACGGTAGCTGGTACCTCATGGCCCTTGGGGTCACGGCAATCGTCGTCATGCTCTTTGCACCGCGCGGTATCTGGGGGCTCATCACGGATCGCACCGGCATAGAACTCTTCCCCGTCCGGCGGCGGCTCATTCTGAACACGACAAAACAGGAGGCCTCAGATGGCTGAAATCACAACCGACGTTTTGGTGATCGGCACCGGGCCTGCAGGCTCTGCCACTGCCGCACTGTTGGCGTCCTACGGCATCGAAGTCATGGCCGTGAACCGCTACCGCTGGCTGGCCAACACGCCGCGCGCCCACATCACCAACCAGCGCACGATGGAGGTGCTGCGCGATCTGGGCCGCGAGGTCGAGGCGGAAGCCTATATGCACGCGACCGAACAGGACCTGATGGGCGAGAACGTCTTTTGCGAAAGCCTTGCCGGCGAAGAGATCGGGCGGATGAAGTCCTGGGGCGTGCACCCCTTGTCGCGTGCCGAACATGCGCTCTCCTCGCCGTGCCATATGAACGATCTGCCGCAGACCTTCATGGAGCCGATCCTGTTCACCACCGCCGCAAAACGCGGGGCGCAGACGCGGATGTCGACGGAATATGTCAGCCACGTTCAGGACGCGGACGGCGTGACGGCAACTCTGCACGACCGTCTGTCGGGGCGCGATTTCGAGGTGCGGGCGAAATACCTTGTCGGCGCGGATGGCGGCAACAGTCTGGTCGCCCAGAACGAGGGCCTGCCCATCGAAGGCACGATGGGTGTTGGCGGGTCGATGAACATCCTTTTCCGCGCGGACCTCAGCAAATACGTCGCGCATCGCCCCTCGGTGCTTTATTGGGTGATGCAGCCCGGAGCGGATGTGGGCGGGATCGGCATGGGCCTTGTCCGCATGATCCGGCCTTGGAACGAATGGTTGATCGTATGGGGCTATGACATCAACGCACCCGCGCCGGAGGTGGACGAAGCCTTTGCGACCGGGGTTGCGCGCCAGCTCGTCGGCGATCCGGAGCTTGAGATCGAGCTGCTGAGCGCCAACACCTGGACTGTCAACAACGCCTACGCCACCAACATGCAATCGGGCCGCGTCTTTATCATGGGGGACGCCGCGCACCGGCACCCGCCGTCAAACGGGCTTGGGTCTAACACGTCGATCCAAGATGCCTTCAACCTGTCGTGGAAGCTGGCAAGCGTGCTCAAGGGGCAAGCCGGTGCAGGTTTGCTGGACAGCTACACCGTGGAACGCGCGCCGGTTGCAAAGCAAATCGTGACCCGGGCGAACCAGTCCATTGGCGAATTCGGCCCGATCTTTGAAAGCCTTGGCATGACTGGCGGTGACGATCACGCCGCCATTCAGGCCAACATGGACAAACGTTGTGACGCTGGCGCCGCGGCGGAGGCGCAAAGAGCGGCCATCCGCGAGGCAATCGCGTTCAAGAAGTACGAATTTGACGCCCACGGGGTCGAGATGAACCAGCGCTACAGTTCCGGTGCAGTGGTCACGGACGGACAGATGGAGCCTGCCTTTGAGCTTGATGCCGAGCTGCACTACCAGCCCACCACATGGCCCGGTGCCCGGCTGCCGCATGTGTGGATCTATGACGGGACAAACGGCGCGCGCGTGTCCACACTGGACCTGTGCGGGCGCGGCGCGTTCACGGTGCTGACCGGAATCGGCGGTGATGCGTGGTGCGCTGCCGCAAGCTTGTTGGCCAACGAGATGGGTCTTGATCTGCGCTGTCATGTGATCGGGCCACGGCAGGCTTATGTCGATCACACGGGCGACTGGGCGCGGGCGTCCGAAATTTCGGATACCGGCTGCCTGCTTGTGCGGCCTGATCACCACGTCGCGTGGCGCGCGGACGAGATGGCCGCCGATCCGAAGGCCGAGTTGTCCCGCGTGCTCAGCGCCATACTCGCCCGATAGGAGGACAAGATGGACCTGCCGAAAGCCTACTTTACCGAGGAAGACAGCGCCGAGGTGGTTACCTCGCAGAACGTGAACGCACCTGATGCCCGCCTGCGCGCGGTCATGGATGCAATCACGCGCCACCTGCACGACGCGGTCAAGGAGATTGAGCCAACACAAGAAGAGTGGTTTGCCGCAATCCAGTTCCTCACTCAGACCGGGCATACATGCAATGACTGGCGCCAGGAATTTATCCTGCTGTCGGACGTTCTGGGTGTTTCCATGCTGGTTGATGCGATCAACTCCCGCCGCCCAGTTGGCGCGTCGGAGAATACCGTGCTCGGCCCCTTCCACGTGGACGACGCGCCGGAATACCCGATGGGTACAAATATCTGCCTGGATGCCAAGGGCGAGGACATGGTGGTGCGTGGCCGTGTGCTGGACACCGACGGCAATCCGCTGGGCGGCGTCAAGATTGATGTCTGGCAGGCCAATGACGAAGGCTTCTACGACGTGCAGCAAAAGGGCCTGCAGCCCGATTTCAACCTGCGCGGCGTGTTTCGCACCGGACCGGATGGCAGCTACTGGTTCAAGGCCGTGCGGCCCAAGCATTATTCCATCCCGACGGACGGGCCCGTGGGCCAGCTATTGCGCAGTCTTGGGCGCCACGGGTACCGGCCCGCGCATCTGCACTACATCGTCTCAAAAGACGGCTACGACACCGTGACCACGCACATCTTTGACCCGGACGACCCCTACATCAACAACGACGCGGTTTTTGGCGTGAAGGAAAGCCTGATCGCGGAGTTTAACAAGGTCGATGACCCGGCCCGTAGCAAAGAGGTCGGCTTTGACGGCAATTACTGGGACGTTGAATTTGATTTCATCCTAGCCCCTGAATAGCCCCGTCCAGCCCACAACTCGTAGGGGCCGGCGGGCAATGCGTTTTGAACTTAGCGGGTCAGTGCACTGCCCGATCAAGCCGCGGGCTTTTTGCGGCGGCGCGTTCTGCGACGCGCCTGTCCTGCCCCGGCGGGCCGTCCGCGGCCTCTGCCCCGGCCTGCGCCACCGCCGCGCTTGGGGGGTGCAACAGGTTCGGGCGCCGTGCCCGATGCCACGGGGATAGAGATTTTCATCAAGCGCTCGATCTGGCGCAGGTATTCCACCTCGTCCGCGCCGCAAAACGCGACCGCTTCGCCCTCCCGGCCCGCGCGTGCTGTCCGCCCAATGCGGTGCACGTAGTTATCCGGCACCTCGGGCAGCTCGTAATTGATGACGTAAGCGACACCCGGAATGTCGATGCCACGTGCGGCCACATCGGTGGCCACAAGAACGGTGATCGTCCCGTCGCGGAACGCCTTGATCGCGCGGTCGCGCTGGCCCTGGCTCTTGTTGCCGTGAATGGACGCCGCGTTATAGCCGTCGCGCACGAGGTTCTTCATCAGCCGTTCCGCCCCGTGCTTGGTGCGGGCAAAAACCAGCGTCAGCGCGTCCATGTCCGCGCTCAGAATCTCGCGCAGCTTGGCGGGCTTGTCGTCCTTCTCCACGAAATGCACCGACTGGGTGATCTTGTCAGCGGCCTTGCCGGGGGGAGAGACCTGCACCCGCCGCGGGTTGTCGAGGTAGGCCTTCGACAGCTCCTCCATGTCCTTCGGCATCGTGGCCGAGAACAGCATCGTCTGACGCGGCGTGCCAAGCGCGGGCGCGATTTTGCGCAGCGCATGGATGAAGCCCATGTCCAGCATCTGGTCGGCCTCGTCCAGCACAAGGTGCCGGGTCTGGCTCAGGTCCACCGCGCGCCGCTCCATCAGGTCAATGAGCCGCCCGGGCGTTGCCACGAGGATGTCCGTGCCGCGGGCGAGAAAGGCGATCTGCTTGTTGATCGACTGCCCGCCGACCACGGTGGCCACGCGCAGCTTGGAGCCCTGTACCAACCCGCGCAGCGCATCGGCAATCTGGTTCACGAGCTCGCGCGTGGGGGCGAGGATCAGGGCCTTGGCCGTCTTGGGCGCAGGTTTGCCCGGCGCCTTTAACATATGGTCAATCAGCGGCAGGCCAAAGGCGAGAGTCTTGCCCGTGCCGGTCTGGGCAAGGCCCATGACGTCGTGCCCTTCCAGTGCAAGCGGGATCGCCTGGTTCTGGATCGGGGTGGGTTCCTTGAGGCCCGCACGGTCAAGCGCGTCCTTCAGGCTGGGGGCAAGCCCCAACATATCGAAATCGAACATATCATTCCTTCATCGCCCCACATCGGGGGGTCGTTCAGGGTTTCCGCACGCGAAATACATGCGACAAGAACCCTGCGTGATGGGGATCCGGGGGGATGAGGCGCTGTCGGGCCGAAAGGCCACGGGGCTTGCTCACGCGGCAGCGCAGCGCTGTGAGCGATATCGGCCTATGTGCGCGCGATGTCAAGCAAAGCGCAATCGCTCGCTGGCTCAGATGATCGCTGGCCTTAATGGGAGGGTGCCGCTACGGCTGGAGCGGCACCACACATGGGAGGATCGAAGTGATGGCGATAGATACCGTAGTTTTCGATATCGGAGGGGTCCTTGTGGACTGGCAACCGCATCTGGCCTGGTCGGATGAGATGGACGCAGACGCCGCGCATGCGTTCATGCAGCGGATCAACTTCGACAAGATAAACCTTGCCTGTGATGCCGGCGCGTCTTTTTCCGGCGCAGCTGCAGCGATTGAAGACCGCACCGATGCCGCGCGGCTTGCCCGCTATATCGAACGTTACCAGGCAACTGTGCCGCATAAGATACCGGGAACATGGGATATTCTGCATGCCCTAAAATCTGCTGGACATGCGGTGCACGCGATCACGAACTGGTCCGCTGAAACATGGCCGCACGGGGTGGCGGCACATCCCGAACTTGCAGAGGTCTTTGGCACCACAATTGTGTCGGGCGAAATCGGGATGATCAAACCCAGCGTGGCCATTTACGCCCGGCTTTGCGAAGCAGCCGGCGTCAGCCCAGAAAACTGCGTCTTCATTGATGACGGTTTGCACAATTGTATTGGGGCCCGCGCCGCAGGGATGGCGGCGATTCATTTTACCGGCGCAGAGGCCTTGCGAAGAGAGTTGGAAGCTCTGAAGCTGCTTTAAGGCACAATCTCAATATTCAGATTCTAAATACTTTTTTCTTATCTGAATGACAGCTGAAGGCATAATCGCTGTTTTGTAACTGCAGATGCATTTTCAGCGCAGGCTTTATACATAAGCTACTCTCGAGCGGATAGCTTGCGGAAACGTTCTGCGGGGGGGCGCGCTGCTACACTTGGGTTTGGCACACGCGATGTATTCGATCGCTTCGCGCTGGCTGTCTTGGCGCGTCCGCGGAGGAGGCCCGCATTCGGCGCGAAACCCACGCCACCCTTGACCATCTTGGGGTGACCGAATTGAACCTAACAACTTCACCCTCTCATCGGAACGGGACTGTCGAATGTACTGTCGCCTTCCAATGGGCTCGCTTCAGGCATGGTCCAAGGTACCTTTGAACCACTCCAGCGGGTCTATGTTGCGCGGGTCGGCCAAATGGGCTGATCTGATCGCTTCGATGGGGTGTTCCAGTGGTCCTGCAACGCGTCCGGCGCACCGTGTTCGGGCGGCATGGAAGCTGGCGATATCGTAGCCAGCACCATCGCCATCCTCCTCCGACACCCACCGGACCTTGCGCGCAAGGTCGTCGCGGCCCGCTGATTTAAGGGTTGTACGCTCGTGCGCTAGGACGCGCTCCTCACCGGCACGGCCGAGGGCGCGGTTTCGCGCGTCTCTTGCCGCGACATCGAATTTTCGGGCGATGTGCTGCATCTGCTCCAGCTCCTGTGGCGGTGGCTGGTTCGACAGCGTCGGCGGCGGCCCGATCCAGACCGGCGTGGCGTCAGCCATGCCGGTCAGCGGTCGCGCAGCAGGACGACGACCAAGCCAAGCCGGGTTCAACGCCAGCCAGCGCGCCACGGCATCAACCAGCGTTGTCTGGAAATTGAACACTGGCTTGTAGCCCGGGATCCAGTCCTCACCGAGCCCCTTGAGTACGGCGCTGATGTTCTGGTGCTTGAACTCGACCGATCCCTCAGATCTATCGTTCAGCAATGGCAGAAGCGCCCGTCGATGCTCGGCCTTGTTATAGCGGCGCCCAGCGATGTCATCGGCCAGCATCGCAAAGTAATCTGCGACGATCAGATCGTTTTCTTTGTCTGTCCACGGCGCATTCGACATGCCGCCAGGCTATGAGCGGAAAGTCTCTTTGTCATCAAAGACTTCTCTTTGGCGTTCGCACCGATACGCACAACCACACCGCCTTCAGGTGTCTCTATTCGCGATGACAGGCGCTGAACCCACATCAACTGCGGCGCAACCCATTCTCAATAACAATTGGAAAGGCGCTCTCTTTTTAAAGGCGTCCCGCTCTGGGTGACAGGCGGGTGGAAACAGACGCGGGGCGGTTGGAGACTGGATTCGGGCTCAGGGCCCGTCTCCGAAAGCCGGATGAATCAGATCAATCCCTTTAAAGCAAAAAGAAAAAAGGCCCCGTTAGGGACCTCAACGCGGGTGCGCAGATGGTTGGTGGCGGACAGGAAGGGATTCGAACCCTCGAGACGGTTTCCCGCCTACGCACTTTCCAGGCGCGCGCCTTCGACCACTCGGCCACCTGTCCGCCGACGGGTTTAGGCAAAGCATCTACGGGGTGCAAGACCAAGCGATCGCCCGAGCTGACATTTTGTCGAGGCCTAAAGGCAGCAATCGCTGCCAAACCGGCGCGCAGTGCAGTGTCAGGGCTGGGTGAGCGTCACACTGGCCGCGACCCGCGCGCCACCCACGACGTAATACGCGTGATCATTCCCGCTCAGACTCACGCTGATCTCGTACGTGCCCGGCGGAAGGTCCGGTATATGTGCATAAGGCCCGTACAGGCGCGCTCGTTTGACCCCGTTCACATAAAGATGCGCATGTCCCGTGCCTGCCACATGATCTTGTCCCGCGGTTTCGGGCGTAAACGTAAAGTTCTGCGTCTCCAGCTTCAGGTTCCAGCCCTCAAGCGGGTCGCGCATGGCCGTCAGAGTGACAGCGGGCGCGGCGGCGGCGGATACGCTGCGCTCGCCATGCATGGCCTCGTGCGCGGCCGCGGCTGCAGATAGATCAGGCGCCATCGTGCCCATCTCGCCCCGCCCGAAAACCGGCGCAATCAACGCCCCAAGCAGCATGGCACCTATTGCAACGTAGATGACGTAAGGTAGGCGCAATGACATCTCAGGCGTCCTTGGGCAAACGATAGGTGCGGGTCGCCGTATTGACCCGGGCATTCGGCAAGAGGTTGGTGATCTTGAGTGTCTGGCCATAGCCAAGCAGCAACAGGATCAACGCCACACCGATTACCGGCATGTGGCCAATGAACTCCAAAAGCGCGGCTTCCTTGTTGCCTTCGATCAGGAACAGGACATTCGACGTCAACAGCACAAGCGAAAACGCGATCATGTTGAGCCGCGTCGTGGTGCCCAGCACGAGGATCACCCCAAACACGATCTCTACCATTCCCGCAGACAGGACAAAGAGCCTGTCGGTGAACCACTCAAACCCGAGCGCAGTCAGGATGTTCCAGTTCTGCGTGATCAGGAAGGTTTCGGCCATCTGCGCGTTGACCAGTTTTTCCGACACGCCCAGCGTGATCAGCGAAATGCCGGTCAGAATGCGCAAGAGGCTGACAGAATAAGGCTTCCACGCCGCGCGCAGTTCTTCGGTCGGAAGGTTGTTAATCAGCAGGAAGATCGCGATCGCAGGCATGATCAGGTATTCGGCTGCTGCAAGCGGGCCAAATTTGATGCCAACACCGATGTGCATCAGGATCATCCAGATCGCTGCATGGCGGACAAAACGGTTTGCGATCAGCAAGATGCCGATCACAGATTGTACGATCAGAAGGGTAATCCCAAAGGGGCCAAACGCACCCAGGTGCGGCGCGACGATTGCGCCGTCATAGGCTGTCAGAAGGCAGGACATACCGGTAAAGATGCGAAGAATTTCGATAAAGTCGTGCCTCGTCTTGCTGTCGACGATCCGCACCTCCGGCAGCACAGTGTCGAGCCAAACAGATGCGCCGACCAGCAGCAGCGCAAGGCCAATCCAGATCTGAACGGCGGTCTCGGTCAGGCTGAATGGCACAAAGCCCTCTACCTCTACCCCCGCTTCGACAAACCAGCGCACATGCGCAGCCGCCGGCAGCGCCACGACCGCAAGCAGTGCGGACAATGCCACTAGGTGGATCGGGCGAAGGCGGGTACGGTGCAACATGTGCCGGAGATAGGGCGCGCGGCGGCAATTCAAATGGTGGATGCGGGCACGTACCTGCGGCCTGCTGCCGCGACGAAGAAGGAAGTTGCGCGATGGATCACGTTAAGACGAACCGCGATGTCTGGAATGCGGATGCGGAAAACTGGGTGGCGCCGGGCCGCGCGCACTGGGCGTTTGAGGCGCCTGTCTGGGGCAGTTGGCGAAACCCGGAAGCAGAGCTTGGCTTGCTGCCGGCGGATATGTCGGGGATGGAGGCAATCGAACTTGGCTGTGGCACGGGCTATGTGTCCGCGTGGATGACGCGTCGGGGCGCGTCAGCCACCGGGGTCGACGTCTCTGCCGCGCAGCTGGCGACAGCCCGCGCGTTGGCCGCTGAGCACGGTCTCGATATCGCGTTTCTCGAAAGGAATGCCGAGGCAACAGGTCTGCCGGATGCCTCATTCGACTTTGCCATTTCGGAATATGGCGCGTCGATCTGGTGCACGCCCAAGGCGTGGCTGACCGAGGCATGGCGACTTTTGAAACCCAGAGGCGCTTGTGTCTTTCTGGGCAACCACCCCATGTCGCTGATCTGCTCGCCACTGAGCGGTGCGCCTGCAGAACGGGTGCTGCATCGCCCCTACCGCGGCATGTGGGGGGCGGACTGGACAAAGGTTGAAATCGAGCCGAGCGGTGTTTGCTTTAACCTGACCATTCAAGGCTGGATGGAGGTATTTGCCGAGGTGGGCTTTGCCGTAGAGCGGTATCAGGAGCTTTATGCGCGGCCGGAGACAACGGGCGTGATCGCTTCAATTCCTGCGGACTGGGCCAAGGATTACCCGGTCGAACAGGTCTGGCACCTGCGCAAGGTCTAACCCGCGAAGTGGATTGAGATACGGCGGTTCTGCCGCCCTTTCTTTTCGATCTTGCCAAGCCGCAGTGCGCCGATCTCGCCCGTGCGGGCGACATGGGTGCCACCGCACGGCTGCAAATCAATAGGCGCCGCCTCGTCCCCGATGCGGACAAGGCGAATGCGCCCTGCCCCGCGCGGCGGGCGCACAGACATCGTTTTGACAAGGCCGGGGTTCGCGTCGAGCGTCTCGGCTGTGATCCAAGTTTCGGTCACTTCGGCATCCGTGTCGATTAGATCGTTCAGCGCAGCCTCCAGCGCGACGCGGTCTTCGGGTGCGTCTGGCATGTCGAAGTCAAGCCGTCCGCGTTCGGCGCTGATGGAACCGCCAGTTACGCCAAAAGGAACCGCGACAGACAAAAGATGCAGCGCGGTATGCATGCGCATATGGGCATAGCGGCGGTTCCAGTCGAGACTGTGATCCACCTCGGCCCCGACCGGCGGCAAGGCGCGCGGTTCGGATGGGACAAGAACAATATCGTCCCCGTCGCCCTTGACGGCTGTGGCGATCTGCAGGCTCTGGCCCGCCCAGTCCACCGTACCGCTGTCGCCGGGCTGTCCACCACCGGTGGGGTAGAACACCGACCGATCAAGCACGATGCCCCCCTCTGCGGTGTGGGCAATCACCGTCGCGCTGGCCTCGCGCAGATAGGCATCATCACGAAATAGCATCTCGGTCATACGGCCCCCTCGCCCCCCTCGGTGTCGGTCGCATCAAGCTCGGTTGGCTCGTCCTCTGGTTTGCGCGTTTCGGTCCGGATGGCCTCGGGATTGCGGATCCAGATATCACGCTGGGCAAACGGGATCTCGATGCCTTCTTCGACAAAGCGTTGCGCTATCTTGTGGTTGAACTCGTTTCGCACGTTCAGCATCCAGTTCACGTCGCGCAATATGACCCGGATTTCAAAGTCGAGGCTGTCGGCGCCAAAGCCTGCGAACAGGATCATTGGCGCAGGCTGCGCCAGCACCAACGGGTGCGAACTTGCGATCTCGCGCAGGATACCTTCAACCTTGCGCGTGTCGGTGCCATAAGCAACCCCGACGGGGACGATGAGCCTGCCAATCGTATTGCCGCGGGTGTAATTGGTGACGGTGCCCGAGATAAAATCCGAGTTGGGTACGATCACGTCTGTTCGGTCGAACGTCTCGATCCGTGTGGATCGAACGGAAATATTGCGCACCGTGCCGTGCTGGCCGCCCACTTCGATCCAGTCGCCCTCGGCAATGGGCCGCTCGATCAGCAAGATGATGCCGGACACAAAGTTGTTCACGATGTTCTGCAGGCCAAAGCCGATGCCGACCGACAGTGCACCCGCAACAATCGCGAGCGATGACAGGTCAATGCCCGCCGCGTTGATCGCAATCAGGGCGCTCAGGAAAATGCCGATGTATCCGATGCCGGCCCGCACCGCGTTCTGCCCGCCTGTATCCAGCCGCGTCTTTGGCAGGATCGAGCTGCGCATCGTCGTCTGCAGCGCGCGGGTCAGCACATAGCCGATGGAAAAGACGACAAGCAGCGTGATGATCGAACTCGGCGACAGGCGCATGTCGCCAATTGCCAGTCCTTCGCGGGCCTGTGCCCACAGCTCTGTAAGGTCAGTGACCTGCGCGCCCCAGATCAGCGCAAAGACCGGCAAAGACGACAGCAGCAGGACCAACGATACGAGCGTCGGGATCAGCCCCTCCGCGCCGGGTTCGGGCCTTGCAATCATGACATACAGATCACGCAGCGCTCGGCTCAGCAGCATCACAAAGGCCAAGAGAGCAAGCGACACCGAGAATGGGAAGATCAGCCCCGAGGCCGCAGCCTCATAACCCAAGACCGCAAGAACAGGGGCCGCGAACGCCACCAGCCGTGCGGCCGTTCCAAGCGAGGCGACGAAACGCGTGCGAAACGCGCCTTCGGCATTTGGCAGGCTGACGTCATCTGCAGGCACGCTGTCATTCTTGGCATGTTGCCGCAACAACTGCCCGATGCGAAAAATCATAAGCGCCGCAACAACGACGAGCGGCAGAACAAGCACGGCGAGTGCTTCTTCGGAATACCGGTCGAATTGGGCCAACCTGTCCAGCAGCAGCGACGCCGCAAAAATTACAGCAAGTAGGGTTGCATAAAGCCGACCCTCGCGGCGGCGTTCGATTGCAAGGTTCAGCGGCGGGGTCACCCCCTCTTCGACCGGAAAAATGCGGGAGCCAACCCAGCGCGCGACGAAGACCATCACTCCCATCGGGATCAGCGTATCGAGCACCAGCGCCCCGCGCGGGCCGTAAAGACCCGTCAGTTCGATAGCCGAAAGCAGTGCGTAAAGACCCGCAACCGGAAAGACGATCTGCCCCAGTGAAACCGCAAAACCGGAAAAGCCTGCGCTGCCGCGCCGTTCCGTGCGCTCGAGCCGCGTGGCCAGCCGCTCCATCCACATGCGCGACCGCAACAGAAGAACCAGCGCAACGCTCACCAGCAGGAGGATCAGCGGAAGATTGTCTTGCGCCTGCTGCCGCTGCGCGTCCGTTTGCCAGGCGCGTGCCGTTTCATTCCAGATGGCACTGGTACTGTCCGCAAGCGCCTCGATCCCATCAGGCCAGATGGCGAGGTTCACCGGACTTGGCCCGCGTTCCAGAAGCGCCTCGGATTGGCGCGTGCGGATGATCGCGTCGATCTCCGAAATTATACCGTTGGCGCGGCTTAGCGCCTCTTCGGCGGTGCGGCGCGGTGTCGAAAGGCGCGTGAGTTGCTCGTTCAGTTCCGTTCGGCGCTGCGCCAGCTCGGCAGGCTCGGTTGTGCCGTCTTCTGGCACTGGTCCAAGCGCGGTGATCTGTTCCCGTATCGTCGCAATACGGCTGTCGTTTACGGTAAGCTGTGCTTGAAACTGGCTCCGCCAGCCTGCCACTTCGGTGCGCAAAACCCGCAGCGCATCGTTAGAGGCCCGCCCTGCTTCGACCGCCGCTTCGGCGCGGGTCGCAACCTGCTCCCACGCGGCGTAGTCAGGTGCACTGGACCCGTTGGCGTTTACAAAACCGCCCGTGGCGATGTCCTGCGCCGCGGCCGGCAGCGCAAGAGACATCAAGACTGCGATGAGTGCGACGAAACGCGTTATCATTATGCGTCCTCGAACACACCAGGAATCGACCGCGGGGCATTCTCCATCCATGCGGGCACCGGAAGGCCCTTGGCTCGCAGGAAGTCAGGGTTGTAGAGTTTCGACTGGTAGCGCGTGCCATAGTCGCACAGGATCGTCACGACTGTGCTCCCGGGCCCAAGATCGCGCGCCATGCGCATGGCTCCGGCGATATTCACACCGCTTGATCCGCCCATGCACAGACCCTCTTCTGCCAGAAGGTCAAAGCAGATCTGGCACGCCTCGGCATCAGGGATGCGGTAGACCATGTCCGGCGTAAAGCCTTCGAGGTTGGCGGTGATGCGCCCTTGGCCAATCCCCTCAGTGATCGAATTGCCGGGGTTCTCCTCGCCGGTGTAAAGCTTGAACATGCCTGAGCCCTCTGGATCGCTCAGCGCGACCTTCACGCCTTTGGGCTGCAGATAGGCTCCCATGCCGGCCAACGTACCGCCCGAGCCAATCGCGCAGGTAAAGCCATCCACCTTGCCCTCGGTCTGTTCCCAGACTTCAGGGCCGGTCATCTCGATATGCGCCTGCCGGTTGGCGACGTTATCGAACTGGTTGGCCCAGACCGCGCCGTTTGGTTCGGTTTTGTCAAGTTCTGCCGCCAACCGCTGCGAATAGCGTATGTAGTTGTTCGGATTGGAATAGGGCGCCGCAGGAACTTCGACCAGCTGAGCCCCGGCGAGCCGCAGCATATCCTTTTTCTCCTGGCTTTGCGTTTCGGGGATCACGATGACCGTTTTGAACCCCATGGACGCCCCAACCAGCGCAAGGCCAATGCCCGTATTGCCAGCCGTGCCCTCGACAATCGTGCCACCCGGCTTGAGGTCGCCGCGGGCAATTGCGTCCTTGATGATGTAAAGAGCGGCCCGATCCTTGACCGACTGGCCCGGGTTCAGAAACTCGGCCTTGCCCAGGATCGTCGCGCCCGTTTCTTCGGAGGCTCGGCGCAACTTGATCAGGGGCGTTTTGCCAACCGCATCGGCGAGGTCTTGGGCAGTGCGCATGGGATGTCCTTCTTTCGGCGTTTGACGGGATGTAACGCCCTGCCCGGACTATCTCAAGCCGCGCAGGTGGTCCCTTTGTCCTGCGAGCCAGAGCGCGGCGAGGACAAGCGGGGCGTTTGCCGCCTCAAAGCTACGCGTCATGTCCATCAGCCGGTCGAACGAAAGGATATGAGCCTTGATATCTTCGCCCTCGTCTGCCGCGCCGCCAAGGCCTGCCGCATCATCGGGCAACTCTGCAAGACCGAGGTATATGTAGTGAAATTCGGTCGCGTTCCCCGGCGAGGCGTAGGTCTGCGCGATAGGGATGAGTTCACGCAGTTCCAGCCCGGCTTCTTCGCGCGTCTCGCGGTGGGCGCAGTCTTCGGGCGTTTCACCGCCATCAACCCGGCCCGCAATCGGCTCGAGCTGCCAAAGTGCCTGATCACCACGCCCCAAAGGCCCAAGACGGATCTGTTCCACCAGAAGAACACGGTCGCGAACCGGGTCGTAGGGCAGCACGATGGAGGCGTCATTTGCGATGAAAACGGCCCGGTCCAGCGGTTCGGTCATCGCGCCCGAGAACGTCTCGTGGCGCAGCGTAAATTCATCCAGCGCGTAGAAGTCAACATAGGCGCGTTCGTGACGGTCAATATGAACTGTCCCGCCCAGTGTACCTGGGCCATGGTGCGAGTGCGCAGCGCGCATACGTGCCCCGGCCCGGGCGCGAATGGATGGCATACGCGCGGCCACCTCGGTGGGGCTCAGGCGGCCGTGATAGAGCATGACTTCGCGCGCGGCCATTGTAATCAGCTCTGCAAAGCGTGGTTGCCAGGCGTCGAGCGTCCAAATGGCGTCTGGCCGGTCTGAATTTGCCGGCGGGATAAAGACATCTGCAGTACGACCGCCCTGTAACGTCCTGTTTTCGGTACGATAGCCATACCCGTCTTCGTAGAAATCCAGACGCGCACGTTGATCAGCGGTCAGGCCCTCAACCATAATTCCGGGGGCCGAAGCCCCGAATTCCTCTACCAGTACAGGGATCATAAGCGGTCCCATCGCGCGTACCGAATGATCCGGCAGCGCAGCATCTGAGATCGTCAGGCCCTCCAGCCCACCGGCGACAACTTCTAGATGCGGAAGGTGCCGCAGCGTGCCGTAAAGGAACAGTGCTGTCACCGCCAGATCCGCCAAGCAACCTCAGCCGCGATGCCTGTCAGGATCCCGCCCGCCGCGACGACACTCAAAACAGGAACAGTGGCAATGAGAATTCCCCATTCAGTGCCAATCTCGAAAATCGCGATAAGCGCGTCGAAGGCTCCGTCATAGCGGTTCTTCATCGCGAGACGCACCATCTCGTTGGTGGCCTGCACAAACAGACCCCAGAAGACCAAGATGAACCCGCCCGTAAAGCCGATATTGACGGCAGAGGTCCACCCCCGCCCGGCCCGCGCGCCAATCCAGCGCCACCCTACCGCAAGCCCAAGCACGACGTTGACATAGTCAAACCAGCCGAAATTGGTGTCTTCTGGCATCAGGGGTTTGACCATCTGCGAGACGGCCAGAGCAAGCGCGGCGAGCAGGATGCCGCCGACTAGTCGTGCACCGTCAGGCAAGGGACATCGCGGCGGAAAGGTGCATCAGGCCGGCCTTTTAATCGTGATCTGCGTCACGTCACAGATGCCACTATCAAAGGTCGCCGCACAAGAGGTCAGGTAGAAATTCCACATACGGCGGAAGCGGTCATCAAACCCCATACCGGCGATCTGGTCCCAGTGATCATTGAAGGCCTCGTGCCAGCGGCGCAGGGTGATGTTGTAGCTGGCGCCAAATTCAATGGATTTTTCAACGGCGAGGCCCGCTTTGCCAACCTGGCTGCGCAGCACGCGCGGGCACGGCAGCATCCCGCCGGGGAAGATGTACTTCTGAATAAAATCCACGCCGCGTTTGTAGACGTCCCAGCGGTGGTCGGCCACGGTTATAATCTGGAGCGTGGCGTTCGCGCCGGGCTTGAGCCGCTCGCGCACGGTTTTGAAGTAGGCTGGCCAGTATTGCTCACCCACGGCCTCGAACATTTCGATGCTGGCGATGCCGTCATATATGCCGGTTTCGTCCCGGTAATCCTGCAGCTTTAGCTCCACCTTGTCGGACAGCCCTGCCTTGGTGATCCGGTCACGAGCATAGTTCAGCTGCTGTTCGCTGATCGTCAGGCACGTCACCTTCAGGCCCCGCTCCTTGGCGGCGTATTCGGCGAAACCGCCCCAGCCGCAGCCAATTTCAAGCACATGGTCGCCAGGCTTGACGCCCATCTGGTCGACCATGGACTTGTATTTCGCGGTTTGTGCCGCCTCCAAGCTCTCTTGGCCGGTTTCAAAGATGGCCGAGGAATAGGTCATCGTCTCGTCCAGCCAGAGCGCGTAGAAATCGTTCCCCAGATCGTAATGGGCCGAAATATTCTTTTTCGCCTGTCGGCGGTGGTTGCGTTGCAGCCAAAAGCGAAACTTCTCCCACGTCTGGATCAGCTTCTGGCCCGGAAACCCATCGTAGACGTCGTCATTGTCGTTGTGCACGAGGTCCATAAAGGCTTGCA
>JBCBCP010000022.1:0-49115 GCA_038530575.1 Pseudomonadota bacterium | reverse complement strand
GCCGCGTGATCGTGATTTCGTCGATTAACGGTCAGAAGGGCCAGTTTGCACAGGTGAACTACGCCGCGACCAAGGCAGGCGATCTGGGCATCGTGAAATCGCTGGCTCAGGAAGGCGCGCGCGCAGGCATCACCGCCAATGCGATCTGCCCCGGCTACATCGCGACCGACATGGTCATGGCCGTGCCCGAGAAGGTGCGCGAAGGCATCATCGCGCAAATCCCCGCGGGCCGCCTTGGCGAGCCCGAAGAGATCGCGCGCTGCGTCGTATTCCTCGCCTCTGATGATGCAGGCTTTATCAACGGCTCGACCATCTCGGCAAACGGCGCGCAGTTTTTCGTTTGAGCCTCTGTACAAAATGTACGTTAGGCACCTGCTGAAATGTACAAAACGTTACATTAAGGGCCGGGGAGGCGATCCCCGGCCCTTTTTGTGTTCCGTAAGATCATCTGCAGCGGATCAGCGGAACAAACCGTGTAAAGCGTTCGCCTAACGGGGCGAATTTTTGACGCGCCTTGTTAGCGGGACGACTTGCCAAAAAGCCACCCCCACGCCTCGCGCATGGCCTGTCCACGGGCGTCATGGGCGTTCTGGATGGCGCGGCGGGTGCGGGTGTCGGTGCTTGCTTCGAACATGGCGGGGCTCCTTTTGGGATCAGTGTGTTTATCTTGAACCCAATATGCGCCCTATCTTTGTACTGGACAAACGAGTGTTTCTTCAGTTTCAGTTAAGCTGGTTTGAACTGAAAGCTGCACCTATGCCTGACCGACTTCCCCCCCTGACCTCTTTACGTGCCTTCGACGCGGCCGCGCGGCACATGTCGTTTGCCAAGGCCGCAGACGAGCTGCACGTGACGCCCGCAGCCCTGTCCTACCAAATCAAATCGCTTGAAGAGCATCTGGGGACCCCAGTCTTCCGCAGGCTCAACCGCGCGGTTGAGCTGACCGAGGCTGGAAAAGCCCTCGCCCCAGGTATTTCCGATGGCTTTCAGGAGCTTGCGACCGCATGGCGGGCGGCACAGCGCACTCTGGACGACACATCGCTGACCGTGACAGCGGGCCCCGCGTTTACCGCCAAATGGCTGGCACCCCGCCTTTATGACTTTGCCGCAGCGCACCCCGAGATCGAGCTGCGCTTTTCCGCGTCCCTGCGCATGGTCGACCTGACCCGTGACGGCGTCGATGTCGCGATCCGGTTCGGGTACGGGCCTGACGAGGGGCTGTATTCCCTTCCCCTTGCCGAAGAATGGGTCACACCCGTGATGACCCCCGAGCTTGCGGAGCGCTACCCAACGCCGGACAGCCTGCGGCACGCGCCCATTATCTTTGATGGCAGCATCGATTTTCTGGACCCGCCCGCGGACTGGCCCACCTGGTTTATGATGCAGGGCGTTGATTTTGCGCCTGAAACTGGCCTGCGGTTCAGCAATGCGGATCATGCGATCGATGCGGCGCTGGCCGGTGCGGGTGTTGTGCTGGGCAGGCGGGCGCTTGTAGTCAAGGAACTGATGGACGGCCGCCTCGTCGCGCCCTTCCCTCTGGCAATGGGCACAGGGGCACGGTTTCGATTCATCTGCCAGAAAGGGGCCGAGGCAAGGCCCCATGTTGCGGCCTTCCGCGATTGGGTCCTTGCCGAGATTGAAAAGGGGCGGCACGTCACCGACGCGATGGACGTCCGCCCGCTGCGCGCCTAGCCGCTGAGGCGCGAGATTTCTTCTTTAAGTTTGAGCTTTTGCTTTTTCATCGCCGCCACTTCCAGCGTGTCGCTGCCGGGCGCGCGTTGCGCGGTTTCAACCGCCGCGCTGAGGGTTTCATGCTTTTTCTTGAGTTCATCCAGATGTGCGCTCAGGCTCATGCAGTCCTCCGATCGTTCAGTTCAGGCGTCCAGCCAAGCACGGATTGCAGAGCCTGTCACGCCGCACTGGCATTGTGGACATGCTGTGGATTAACAATCGGTTAAAATTGGAGCGGCGCCGCATCGCGAAAAATGGCCGTGAATTCAGCTGTATAGTGATCAGCGTCGGAGACATGCGCCGCGCCGCGATGCAGAATCCGCGGAAAATGCAACCTAAATGCCGCCCGCCCCCCTTTGCGCGCGCGCACAATAATCAGGCTTGGCGCGCGCCCTTCCCGCGGCGACAGCGGCAGCGCCTCGACTGAGCCGAGCCGCGCACTGCAGGCCGCGAGCAAGTCAGGCAGCCGTTCGGGGCGGTGAATGAAATGCGCAAACCCTTGGGGTTTCAGCCGCTTGGCCGCCGCCTCCACCCACGCGTCCAAAGGCGTGTCTTCGCCCAAGGCCCCCTCGCGGCCCGCATCGGACGCCCGCGCGCCCTGCGCTCGGTCGAAGTAAGGCGGGTTTGCCATGACGTGATCAAAGCTGCGCGCACGCAATGCGCCCGGCATCTGCGCAAGATCCCCCTCAACCACCTCAAGACCGCCGCGCCGCGCCAGCGCCGCATAGTCCGCCTGCCGCTCGAGGCCCGTGACCTGAACCCCCGGCACCCGCGCGGCGAGGCACAGGCCCGCCGCTCCTGCCCCACAGCCCAAATCGAGCACCGTTTGACCTGCACGCGCTGGGACGCTGGCGGCAAGCAAGACGGGGTCGACGCCGGCCCGATACCCATGCGCTGGTTGAAACAGGCGCACACGCCCACCAAGAAAGGCATCTGCGGTGATGTCAGTCACGGCCCAACGGGATTTCGTTATCGCGCATAACCCGCTCTGCCGCAGCGTGGTCGTCTTCACGCACCATCAGGCGGCGCGGGAAAATACCAATCCCGCCCTCGAGGATGCTCATATTTACGTCCAGCTCGAAGCACACTATGTCTTCGCCGGACAGGAGGGCCTTGGCAAAGGCGATGACCGTCGGGTCCGTGCTGCGCAGAAGTTCCTTCATGTGATTGGCAATTACGGCAGGTTGCGCCAAGTGTCGAGCGGAGAGGATCGTTATGAATGTGAGCACGCAAGTCTCCAAACCGCATGAACGTCTGGCAGACGCGCTGTCGGAAGGCATGGACGCGGTCAACGTCCTGATCCGCGAGCGCATGGCGTCCAAACATGCACCGCGCATTCCCGAAGTGACGGCGCATCTGGTTGAGGCAGGTGGCAAACGTCTGCGACCTATGCTGACCCTCGCCGCGGCGCGGATGTGCGGTTACCCCGGACCCTATGACGTGCATCTGGCCGCAACGGTTGAGTTCATTCACACCGCGACCCTGCTGCATGACGATGTGGTCGATGAGTCCGCGCAGCGCCGGGGCCGGCCCACGGCAAACCTGCTGTGGGACAACAAATCGTCCGTGCTTGTGGGCGATTACCTCTTTTCCCGCTCCTTCCAGTTGATGACAGAGACCGGGAATATGGACGTTCTGCGCATCCTGAGCGATGCCTCGGCCACGATCGCGGAAGGCGAGGTGCTGCAGATGACCGCGGCGCAGGATCTGGCGACGGATGAGGCGGTTTACCTGCAGGTCGTGCGGGGCAAGACAGCGGCGCTGTTTTCGGCGGCAACGGAAGTGGGCGGTGTGATCGCGGGCGCGCCCGAGGCACAGGTCAGGGCGCTGTTCGACTATGGTGACGCGCTGGGGATTGCGTTTCAAATTGTCGATGACCTGCTGGATTACCAGGGCCAGTCGGCGGCCACGGGCAAGAATGTGGGAGACGATTTCCGCGAACGCAAACTGACGCTGCCCGTGATCAAGGCGGTGGCAAAGGCGGATGCCGAAGAGCGTGCGTTTTGGGTGCGCACGATCGAGAAAGGGCATCAGGAGGATGCGGACCTCGACACCGCGCTTGCCATTCTGCACCGCCACGGCGCACTGGAGGCAACGCGGGACGATGCACTGGCTTGGGCCGAGAAGGCAAAGACGGCTTTGACCGTTTTGCCGGAGCACGAGATCAGGGACATGTTGACCGATCTGGCCGACTTCGTCGTCGCGCGGGTCAGCTAAGGGTCACTGGCACGGCCCACCAGTCTGGCCGCTCTGCGGCGATGGCGCTTGCGGCCAGTTGCGCGGCGGAGCGTGTGGGGTAAAGCCCAAAGCACGTCGAGCCGGACCCGGACATGCGCGTGAGCAGGACGCCCGGCGTCGCCTCGAGCCCACGCAGGACGCGCCCGATCCCCGGCGCGTGGGCAATCGCCGCTTCTTGCAGATCGTTGCGCTGCGCCCGGAGCCAGTCCAGCCACGCTCGCAACCCCGCACCGCGTGTGGGCAAAGGATCTAGGGCCGGGTTTTCCTTGCTCCGCAGGGCGGCGAACACATCGGGCGTGGCAACATGCAGGCCGGGATTGACCAACACGGCAAAGAAGGACGGATCGTCCGCGATTGGGGTCACGACCTCACCAATGCCGGTCATCAGCGCAGCGCGCCCCACGCGGCAGACCGGCACGTCCGCTCCAAGGGGCAGTGGGTCCACTTGAGCATCCAAGGCGCGGAGCACAGCCGCCGCATCCGACGAGCCGCCACCGATCCCGCCCCCATGGGGCAGGTTCTTTTCCAGCGCGATATGACCTGTCCAGCCAGCAGCCTCTGCCGCGCGCCAGGCAAGGTTGCGCGCATCCGTCGGCACGCCCAGCGCAAACGGCCCTGTGACCGACATGGACATCTCCGCAGCCGGCATCAGCGCCAGCCGGTCACCCACATCCGCGAACATCACCAGTGAGTCCAGCAGGTGATACCCATCCGCCCGCTGGCCGGTCACGTGAAGGCACAGGTTGACCTTGGCGGGCGCAAAGGCCTCAGATGTCATCGCCCACGGCCAGCGGCGGCGCGCCCTCTTCGGCCAGCACCACGTCGAGGCCCACCTCGATCTTGCGGCGAATGCGGTCCGGGTCCGCGTCGTCGCTGACGTTTTCAAAGTCAACAAAGCTCAGCGCGCGTTTCCACTGGAACATCGCCTCGCGCTTGCGGCCCACGGCCCAGTACACATCGCCAAGGTGGTCATTCACAACCGGGTCGATCGGCATCAACTCCACCGCGCGCTCCATCTGAATGACGGCTTCTTCGTAGCGGCCAAGGCGGTAGAGCACCCAGCCGAGGCTATCAACGATGTAACCGCTGTCCGGGCTGGCGGCGACGGCGCGTTCGATCATCTCCAGCGCTTCGTCCAGCTTGATCTGCTTTTCAACAAGGCTGTAGCCTAGGTAATTCAACACCTGCGGCTGGCCTGGGTTCAGTTCGAGCGCGCGGCGGAAATCAGCCTCTGCAGCGGGCCAGGCCCCTTCCCGCTCGTGGCTGATCGCCCGTGCGTAATAGAGGAACCATTCGGCGCGTGCGCCGTTTTCCGTCAGCTCCAGCGCCCGGTCATAGGCAGGGATGGCTTCGGCATAGCGTTCCTCGCTGCGCAGCGCGTCTCCAAGGCTGGAAAACACAACGGGCAGGTCGGGAAAATCGCGCGACAAACGTTCAAGCACTTCGATCGCGGCCTCTGGCCGGTCTGCGCGGCGCAGGGCCGCCGCACGGCCAAGCTCGGCCGCATGAAAGGCAGGATGTGCGGCGGGCACGTCCTTGTAAGCAGCAATGGCGAGATCGTATTGCCGCAGCTCTTCGAGCAGTTCGGCGTTCAGCAGCACCGCATCGACGTGATCAGGCCGCAGGTAGTGGGCGATCCGCCCGTAAAGCAGGGTGTAGCTGTCGCCCGCATCGGATCTGAGGGCACCCGCCACGCTGAAGAACACCTCCGCCATGCCGTCCAGCGGGGACGTTACGTGGCTGAAGGGAACAGCCGATTCCCCGGACAACGCAGTGCGCAACGCCGACAGTTCGGGGTCGGAGGCAGGGCCAAACGCTTCCAGCAGGCTGGCAATCGCGTCTTCATTGCGGCCCAGCTGGCTCAGGACTTCCGCCCGGGCCATCGCGGCGCGGCGTGTGCGGTTCATGGCGCCCGAACTCGGATCGCCAAAGATGGCTTCGGCGGCCTCAAACTCACCAAGATACGCCAGCGCCATCGCTTTGTGGTACGAGGCGAAAGCGGCAAGGCCTTGCGTTTCGGCAACGGTGTCGAATTCCGAGAGCCCGCCCTGGATATCGCCAGTGCCAATCAATGCCCACGCGCGGATAAGGCCATCCACCAAAGGGCCAATCCCTTGCGCGTCGGTATCCCGCGCGAGGATCTGAGCCAGCTCGCCACCTTGGGCCATCTGGGCGACCATCACCATATGGGCCACCTGGCTGCGCTGTCCCGAACCCTCAAGCTGCTGCGCGATGGGCACAGACCCGGCCACGTCGCCAAGCAGGACGCGCGCGTTCATCGCATCCTCCAATAGCTCTGCGTTGGAAGGATCGCGTGTCAGCGCGCGGGTGAAGTAGCGCGCCGCAGCCGCGAAATCATTCTGCATCGCAGCCTGCCGGCCAGCCAGATAAGGCCCCGCGGGCGTTTGCGGCAGTGCGGGAGTTGCAAGGCCAAGGACCGCAGCCAGAACGGCGGACAATAGAACAGGTTTCAAGCGGGCGCCTTTCGGATTGAATTGGAGCAGAGCCTAGCACGAAGCGGCCCGGGCGCAACGCAAAGGGCCGCGCCAGTGTGGCGCGGCCCCTGCCAGGTCACCAAAGGGTGATCACATATTCGGATAATTCGGGCCATCACCACCCTGCGGCGTGGTCCACACGATGTTCTGCGACGGATCTTTGATGTCGCAGGTTTTGCAGTGCACGCAGTTCTGGAAGTTGATGACAAAGCGCGGGTCTTTGCCCTCTTCTTCCACAAACTCGTAGACGCCCGCCGGGCAGTAACGCGCCGAGGGGCCTGCATAGGTCGGCAGGTTCTTGAGAACTGGCACCTCGGCGTCTTTCAGCTTCAAATGCGCGGGCTGGCTTTCCTCGTGATTGGTAAAGCTGAAAGCCACATTGGTTAGCCGGTCAAAGCTGAGCGTGCCATCGGGCTTTGGATAGTCGATTTTCTTGTGGTTCGCCGCAGGCTCGGTCGCCTCTGCGTCCGATTTGCCATGCCCCAGCGTGCCGAACAGCGAAAAGCCCATCGTGTTGGTCCACATGTCGATACCGCCGCCGACGAGCGACGCGACAAGGCCGTATTTGGACCAGAGCGGCTTAACGTTGCGCACTTTCTTGAGGTCCTGGCCAATCGCGCCGGTGCGCACTTCGGCCTCATAGGCGGTCAGCTCATCCGAGCTGCGCCCATCCTGGATCGCAGCATAGGCGGCCTCTGCCGCGGCCTTGCCCGACAGCATCGCGTTGTGGTTGCCCTTGATGCGCGGCACGTTGACCATCCCGACCGAGCAGCCCAGCAGCGCCACGCCAGGCGCAACCATCTTCGGCATGGACTGATAGCCGCCTTCGGAGATGGCGCGCGCGCCGTAAGCCACGCGTTTGCCGCCCTTCAGAAGCTCTTGCATCATCGGGTGATGCTTGAAGCGCTGGAACTCCATGTAGGGGAAGAGGTGCGGATTCTTGTAGTTCAGGTGCACCACGAACCCGACATAGACCTGATTGTTTTCAAGGTGATACACAAAGGAGCCACCGCCCGCATTGCTGCCCAGCGGCCAGCCCATCGTGTGGGTGACCTCGCCTTCGTTGTGCTTTTCGGGGTCGATCTCCCAGATCTCTTTCATCCCGATGCCGTATTTCTGCGGCTCGCTGTCCTTGGCCAGATCGTATTTCGCGATCACCTCTTTCGACAGGCTCCCGCGCACGCCTTCGGACAGGAACACGTACTTGCCGTGCAGCTCCATCCCCGGCTCAGTGTTCTCACCGATGGATCCGTCTTCCTCGAGGCCAAAGACACCCGCGACGACGCCCTTCACTTCGCCGTTCTCGCCATAGACCAGCTCGGAACAGGCCATGCCGGGGAAGATCTCAACGCCCAACTCCTCGGCCTGCTCGGCCATCCAGCGGCAGACATTACCCATCGACACGATGTAGTTGCCGTGGTTGTTCATCAGCGGCGGCATTGGCGCGTTGGGGATGCGGATGCGGCCCGCCTCACCCAGCATGTAGAAGTTGTCGGCCTTCACCGGCGTGTTGAGCGGCGCGCCTTTTTCTTTCCAATCGGGGATCAGCGCATCAAGGCCCGACGGGTCCAGCACCGCACCCGACAGGATATGCGCGCCAACTTCGGAGCCTTTCTCCAGCACGACCACGTTCAGGTCGGCGTCCAGCTGTTTCAGACGGATGGCCGCGCTCAGACCGGCAGGGCCTGCGCCGACGATCACCACGTCATATTCCATCGCTTCGCGTTCAATCTCTGCCATGTTGTGCGGCTCCCTTTTGGCTGGCGCGCGCAATGCGGCGGGCGCAGGAAATTTCGTTGCAAATCAGCTAAACGCTGGCCAAGGGCAATGCAATCGCCGCGGCGCGGAAATTGACGTAACGCGCCCCAACGTCACAATCTGCGTGGTCCGGGGCCTTCTGAAGCGGCAACATCGCCGGGGTTGTAAAGCCCGCAGGCCTCAAGGCTCAGGCAGCCACAGCCGATACAGCCGTCCAGCGTGTCGCGCAGCCGCTGCATCGCAGTGATGCGGGCATCAAGTGCCGTGCGAAACTCAGTTGCCATGCGGGTCCAGTCCGCCTTGTTTGGCGCCCGGGTCTTGGGCAGGTGTGCCATCTGTTCGGCGATCTGCGGCAGGGTGAAGCCAAACCTCTGCGCCGCCATCACCACGCTGAGCCTGCGGATGTCGGAGGGATCAAACCGGCGCCGCCCGCCTGCGTCACGCCACGGTCGGACCAGCCCCTGCTCTTCGTAAAACCGGATAGCCGACACGGCGAGCCCAGTGCGTGCCGCGACGTCGCCGATGCTCAACCCCATAAAAAAAACCTCTTGACCTCAAGTTCGCTTGAGCTGCGACAGTACACGCACATCACAGGAGATCAACCATGCAAGCCGCCCTTGAACACGCCAACATCACCGTATCGGACCCGGACGCCACCGCCGCGCTTTTGGGGCGGCTGTTTGGCTGGACCGTGCGCTGGTCCGGCCCTGCCTTGAATGGCGGCCGGTCTGTGCACGTAGGCACGGATGCGCAGTATCTTGCGCTTTACGCGCCGCAAAACCCGGATGCGGCGGCAGGGTCCAAAACGGCACTGCGCAACCTCAACCATATCGGGGTCACCGTCGATGATCTGGACGCGGTCGAGGCGCGCATTCTGGCCGAAGGCTTCACCACCACGAACCACGACGACTATGAACCGGGGCGGCGCTACTATTTCGATGACCATGACGGCATCGAGTGGGAGGTCGTCAGCTACGCCTAAGCCAGCCCCCGCGCGCTGGGCCCTGTTGCGGCAAATCCGCTTGCAATGGGGCCGCCTGATAGGTCAGGTATCCCCCACACGAAAGATCGGTGGACGCGATGGATAAACTGCCCATGACCCGCAAGGGCTTTGACGCTTTGGAAGCGGAGCTGAAGCACCTGAAATCAACCGAACGCCCCGCGATCATCAAGGCGATCGCAGAGGCGCGCGAACATGGCGACCTGTCCGAAAACGCGGAGTATCACTCGGCGCGTGAAAAGCAGTCTTTTATCGAGGGCCGCATCAAGGAGCTGGAAGGCGTGATCGGTCTGGCCGAAGTGATTGATCCGGCAAAGCTTTCCGGCGCGATCAAGTTTGGCGCGACCGTCACGCTGGTTGACGAGGACACCGACGAGGAAAAGACTTGGCAGATCGTTGGTGAGCATGAAGCAAATATCGAAAAGGGGCTTTTGAACATCAAATCCCCTATCGCCCGCGCCCTGATCGGAAAGGACGAAGGCGACAGCGTGGAGGTGCGCACGCCGGGGGGCGAGCGGTCCTACGAAGTCCTCAAGATCGTTTATGCCTGATCGGGAGCCGGGGCTATGAGCGACCCGCGCACCAAACCAGAAGCCTCTGCCCGCCCCACTCCGCTGGGCATCTACGACCGCCCGCATAGAGGCGGTATTACAGGTATCGAGATCATCGCAATTGTCCTGTCTGTCCTCTGGCTGGGTGGGTCCGCTGTCTTTTTCCTGACCCTGCCCGCAGCGGCGCAGGGCGGCGCGGATGGCTTGCGGTTCTTGATGACGATGCTTGCGATCTTCATGCCGGTCGCGATGATCTGGGTGGCGGCGACCGCGGCCCGATCCAGCCGGGTAATGCGCGAAGAAAGCGCCCGTCTTCAAACCGCCATCGACGCGATCAGGCAGGCATATATCGCACAAAATCAAGGGCGTAACCTTGAAACAGAACCATCTGTTGCGCGAAAGCTGGATGAAATAGCGGCCGCCACGCGCAAGATCGAGACGGCGCAGGCGACCTTTTCATCGTCGCGCCCTGCGGCGCCTGAACCTAAACGCCCCGAGCCGGAGGCCGCACCCGATGATCAGCCGGGCCTCGCGCTTGGCACCTCTGCCGAAGAAATTGCGCCGCCCCTGCCAAACGTCGATTTCATCCGGGCGTTGAACTTCCCCGAGACCGCGGAAGATGAAGAAGGGTTTTCAGCCCTGCGCCGTGCGCTCGCCGACCGCCCGACAAAGGAAATTGTTCAGGCATCTCAGGACGTTCTGACCCTGCTGAGCCAGGACGGCATCTATATGGATGACCTGCGCCCCGACCGCGCACGGCCCGAGGTCTGGCGCGCATTTGCCCAAGGTGCGCGCGGCAAATCAGTGGCGGCTTTGGGCGGCGTGCGGGACAGATCCTCGCTCGCGCTGACAGCCGGGCGGATGAAGCAAGACCCGATTTTTCGCGACGCCGCGCATCACTTCCTGCGCCGCTTCGACCGCGCCTTTGCGGATTTTGAGACACGGGCAAGCGATGCAGAGATCTCCGACTTCAGCGATACACGCACGGCGCGGGCGTTCATGCTACTGGGGCGCGTCGCGGGCACGTTCGACTAAATGTAACGTTTTGTACATTTCCCGAAGGGCTCAAAGTACGTTTTGTACAGATTTGCGATGTTAAGCAACGCGGCTCAGAACAGCCCTGCAAAGGGAATGTAGCGGACAGGATCACCCGGAGAGATGGTCGCCGCGCCGTCCGGCAGCTCGACCAGACCTTCGGCCCAGCTTAGTCCGCTGATCCGTCCAGATCCTTCTGAGGCAAACACCTCAGCCCGGCCATCCCGAATACGCGCGCGCAGGTATTCGCGGCGGCCCGGCTTCTTTGATTTCGAGAACGCGGCGGGTATCGCGAACCCGGTTGTGTCTAGCCAGCCCTGCCCGGCCAGCAGGGCCAAGGCGGGGCGCGCAAAGATCAGGGTACAGACAAAGGCGGCGACTGGGTTGCCAGGCAGACCAAAGACGGGCGTTCCGTTCCAGAGCCCAAGCGCCAGTGGCCGCCCCGGCTTCATCGCGATCCGCCACAGGTTCATCGCGCCCGCCTCGGCCAGCAGGGCCGAAACGTGGTCTTCGTCCCCTGCCGACGCGCCGCCGGATGTCAGGATGGCATCGCAGTCCGCGCTGTCCAACGTAGCGCGCAAGGCCTCTCGGTTGTCGGGCACGCGGCCAAGGTCGACGCTTTCGTGTCCGAAGCGCCCGGCAAGGCTGATCAGCATGGGGCGGTTCGCGTCAAATATCTGTCCGGGGCGGGCGTCAGTGCCCAGCTCTGCCAGCTCATCACCGGTGGACAAGATACCGACGCGCAGCGGCGCGTGCACCTGCACTTCGGCCACACCGGTTGCAGACAAAAGGGCGAGTTCGGCCGGGCCAAGGCGGGTGCCCTTTTGGACAGCCACATCGCCGTGCGTCACGTCCTCGCCCGCGCGGCGGGTGTTGGCTCCGGGTTTGATCGGACCATTGAACGCGATTTCGGTCGCGCTGGCGGTGACGTCCTCTTGGAGGATAACGGTATCGACACCGTCCGGCAGGGCCGCACCGGTCAGGACGCGGATGGCGTGGCCATCCGGCACCGCACCGGGCGCGTCCCCTGCTGCCGCGCGCTCAGGCACCAGCGGCAGGCAATGGACGCCTGCGGGCCGCCCCCCGGCAAAGCCGTAGCCATCGACGGCCGTGTTGGGCAGCGGCGGATTGCTGCGCCGCGCCGCAGCATCCGCGGCAAGGATTCGCCCGGCGGCTTGCAGGACCGGCAGAGTTTCCGTGCGCGTAACCGGATGGAGCGTTGCGCGAAGCCGGTCAAGCGCCTCGTCCACCGGGGTCCAGTGGATGCCGGGTGGCAGGGCAAAACAGTCGTTCTTCAACGGCGGCGGGGCAAGCGAGCGCGCGCGGGCGGTGAGCAGGTCGCGGGCCTCGGCACCGAGGATCCACGCCTCTTCTCGGGCGGCGTCCGGCAGGTCGGTCATCAGCGGGGCGAGCTCTTGCGGCGAAAGGGATGCGAGAGCTTTTGCCAGCAGGCGCACCTGTTCGGCGTCCCGGATACCGGGGGTTTCTTTGACCGCAGGCTCGATCAGACCGGGCCAGATTTCGGCAAGGACGGTATCCGCGTTTTCCCACCCGTCGAACGGCCAAACACCGACCCCCGGCGCGCGGCGCAGGCGATTGAGGGTTGGCAGGCCCATCATGATCTGCCCGCCCACGGTCGGCGGGAAGTTCATCTGAAAACAGGATGATGCAGCGCGGGCGACGGTATCGCAGGTACGCAATTCGCCGTGGGGGGCAAAATCGATGCCTTCTTTGCGGTAGGGCAGCCCCGGATGATCCTCCCGCTTCAGCTTGCCCCAGAAGGGACCAGGCCCCGGGGTGAGGGTGTTGAGGTGTTCAGCGATGGCGTAGCGGTTATTGGTGCCGTCAGGGGCGTCGGTGATATGCGCCTCGAACCAGTCCCAAAGGGCAAAGGGGTCGTCCGAGCCAGTGACCTGCCGGGCAAAGCCCGCAGGATAGCCAAACGGGAAGTCGAAACAGGCCAGCGTGCGGCGCCCTGCGGCAGCCTCGGCGCGCAGGGTGTCCGTAAGCCAGCTTTCCGCATCCTGCCGGGTGCGGAAATAAAGCGGGTCCTGCCCATGAATCGCAATCCAGATCGCGTCTTTGGAGGGTTTCGCCGGCGCGCGTTTGGCGGCGGACCAGTCCGCGACGATGATCGTGTCGAAGGGTTTCACAGCGCCAGCTCCGCCGCGATGAAATCAGCGATGGCTTTGGTGTCGTTCAGGTCGAAGACCGGCCGCTGGATGCTTAGCGGCGTGTCGGAAGCGATGGCCTTGATGGTGTCGTCTTCGGGCGCGATCAGGGGGGTTTCGGCCTCGGCCCGGTGCACTTCGATCTTGGGGTGGCGGTCGCGCTTGTAGCCCTCGACAAGCACCAGATCGACAGGGGAAAGGCGGGTCAGGAGGTGTTCGAGGGTCGGCTCTTCGGCGGCGCGCAGTTCCTGCATCAGAGCCACGCGAGTGCGCGAGGCCAGCAGAACCTCTTGCGCACCGGCGGTGCGATGGCGGTGGCTGTCCTTGCCCGGCTGGTCGACGTCAAACGTGTGGTGCGCGTGTTTGACGGTGGAAACGGTGAAGCCCCGCGCACAGAACTCGGCCACAAGACGCTCCATCAGGCCGGTCTTGCCGTTGTTTTTCCAGCCTGTCACGCCGTAGAGCTTCATGCGTTTGCCTTTTCGAGGTCTTCTGGGGTGTTGACGTTGAAGAACGGATCGATCGGGCCGGAGGGGAAGTCGGCCGTGGCGGCGCCGTGCGCATCGGTCCAGATCACGACCTTGCGTGTGCCGTTTTGCAGGGCTTTGCGAAGGTCGTCCCGGAGGGCTGTGGGCCAGAGGCCGAAGGTGGGATGACGGTGGCCGCCGCTGGCCGCGAGCGCGAGGGGGTTGGCCATGCCTTCCGCGGCTAGGAGAAGGCGCGGGGTGAGGTCTTCGGGAAAGAATGGCGTGTCGGCGGCGACGGTGACGATGGTGTCGGCGCCTTGGGAGGCGGCCCAGTCGAGGCCGGCGAGCACGCCTGCGAGGGGGCCGGGGTGGTCGGGGAGGGAATCGGGGACCACGGGCAAGTTCAGATCCGCAAGGCGTGCGGGGTCGCCATTGGCGTTGAGCGCAAGGGCTGCGACCTGCGGGGCGAGACGACCGATGACGTGATCAAAAAGACTTTGCCCACGCAGCATCAGACGGCCCTTGTCACCGCCGCCCATGCGTGTCGCCTTGCCACCCGCGAGAATGAGACCGAGCGGCTGGTTCATTGACGGACGGATCCTTTCAAAGGATCCGGCCCGTTTTCTTTGAAAGAAAACGCGGCGCTGCACATCACGATGCGGCCTTTCGGCCCGATTTGCGGGGCTCGTCGCGCACGGCAGAGAGGTCGGCATCGCGAATGAGGCGGTCTTCTCCCGAAAGGCAGACGAAGCGTTGGCCGCGGAGGCGGCCGATGAGGGTGAGGCCGACTTGCTGCGCGATCTCGACGCCCCAAGCCGTAAAACCAGACCGTGAAGCGAGGACGGGGATGCCCATCAGCGCGCATTTGATGACCATTTCCGAGGTCAGGCGACCTGTTGTGTACATGATCTTGTCCGCAGGGTCCGCGCCCTCCTGCCACATCCAGCCCGCGACCTTGTCGACCGCGTTGTGACGCCCAACATCTTCCATATAGACCAACGGGCGGTCTTGCTGGCACAGGACCGTGCCGTGGATCGCACCCGCCTCAAGGTATAGCGACGGGGTACGATTGATCTTGTGGCTAAGCGCGTAAAGCCACGAAGTGCGCAGCTGGGTCTGCGGCAGGGACAGCCCCTCAAGCCCTTCCATCATGTCGCCAAAAACGGTGCCGACGGCGCAGCCCGAGGTGCGGGTCGCCTTGGCCAGTTTGGCCTCGTGGTTTGTCTCGGCGGCGGTGCGCACGACGACGACCTCAAGCTCTTCGTCATAATCGACACCGGTAACAACGTCCGCGTCCGCCAACATGCGCTGGTTCCGCAGGAAACCGAGGGCGAGGAATTCGGGATAGTCGCCGATGGTCATGGCGGTCACGATCTCGCGGCTGTTGAGATAGATCGTCAGGCTGCGTTCCTCGACCACTGCCGTCTCCACCGCCGCGCCGGTCTGGTCGTGCCCCATCACGGCACGGGTCAGACCCGCGGCCGCTGGATCAGGCGCGATGATATAGTCTGTGCTGTCGTCTGCGTTGGCCAATTGCATCCCCCCTGCCCGGGCGCTAGCTGTTCAACGCAAGTTAAAGGTCCTCCATGCCCTATGCCACACCGAAATCCGCCTTTTGGGCAGGCGCGCGCGACGGTGCGCCTTTTGTCCTTGTGGCGGGGCCTTTGGCCGTGCTGTTCGGCGTTCTGGCCACCGAAGCCGGGCTGAACCTGTTCGAAGTCATGTCCTTTTCGGTCATCGTGATCGCGGGCGCGGCGCAGTTCACCGCGCTCCAGCTGATGCAGGAAAATGCGCCCACGGTGGTGGTCATCGTCTCGGCCCTCGCCGTGAACTTGCGGATGGCGATGTATTCCGCGGCGCTGACGCCCTATCTGGGACCTGCGCCGCTGTGGCAGCGGGCCTTCATCGCCTACCTGCTCGTCGATCAAAGCTATGCGCTGAGCCACGGGAAGTTCGATGCAGAACCCGCGCTGCCGCTGGCCCAGAAGGTAGCCTACTACTTTGGCACCTGCCTTCTGGTGATGATCGCGTGGTTCGGGTGCAGCTATACGGGCGCGGCGCTGGGGTCGGCCATTCCGCCGGGGCTGCCGCTGGATTTTGCCCTGCCCATTGCCTTTCTCGCCATGGTCGCGCCGATGTTGCGGACGGTGGCGCATCTGGCCGCGGCAGGCACCGCGTTGGTGCTGAGCCTTCTGACGGCGGGCGTGCCCTATTCGCTGGGCCTGCTGATCGCGGCCACGGCGGGCATGATCGTGGGCGCGGCCATCGAAAAGCGGATGGAGGGCGGGGTATGATCGACGGCCTGACGCTTTGGACCGTGATCTTGTCGCTGGGCGTTCTGTCCTACGGGCTGCGCTTTGGCTTTCTGGGGCTGGTGGGAAGCCGCCCCCTGCCCGGCTGGCTGATCAGGCACCTGCGCTACACCGCCGTGGCTATCCTGCCCGCGCTGGTTGCGCCGATCGTGGTCTATGGCGGGCCGGATGGGCCTTATGATCCGGTGCGGATTGCGGCCGGGGCGATCACCCTCGCCGTGGGCTACGCCACCAAGAACCTCTTTGCCGGGTTTGGCGCGGGCGCGGCCGCGCTTTTGGGCTTGGGATGGCTTTTGGCCTAAGCTCAGGCCTTGTTTGGCTTGCGACGTTTCTTGCCCGTGCCGCCCAGGGCCGTGTGTTCGATGCACAGCGGGATCTGAGAAAAGCAAAAGGCCAGCACCAGCACAGGCATCACAAGCGCCTCAAAGGTCAGCCAGGTGGCTTCCGGCTGGGTGCGCCAGACCACTTCATTCGCCGCAGCAGCCGCAAAGCAGAAGGCGCAGGCCCGCTGCGTCAGCAGGCGCCAGCCGCGTTTCTGGAGCGGCAGAACATCACCCAGCGCCATTTTGAGCAGCGACTGACCGCGCCAGAGCCCGATACCAAGTGCCACGCCAAGCGCGGTGTAGATGATGGTCGGCTTTACCTTCAGCAGCGCCGGGTCGTTCATCCACACGCTGAGCGCGCCGAACAGCACCAATAGGCCAACAGCCGCGATTTGCAGCCGCGTCAGAGTGCCGGCGAGCCACCACAAAAGCGCCGTGGCTGCCATGAAGACCGGCAGGAACAGGGCCGTGACAGCGACAAGCGCCGTGTACTCGGTGCCGGCCACCTGAAACGTCTCGTTCCGATAGACCAAGAAGGTAGCCAGAAACGCCACCAAAGGCCCGTATTCGAGGGCCGCACGCAAGCCGGGGTGCACAGGCACGTGTGATGTCATCATCCGCTCCGCATCAACGCCCCCAAGCATAGATATGGCGCACGCGAGGCGAGAAAAGCAATCAAATGCTGTTGCGAATTATTCGGAAATCACGATCCCGGCGACGCCTTCGATGATCCCGCCCGCGTCGTCCTCGAAATACTTGTCGGTCTCGACCCCGGGGCGGGCCGCAAGCTGGCGCATCAGGTTGGTCGGGAACATCGTCGAAGAGATATCGGTGAAGCCCGGCACCTGCCGCAGAAGCTGTGTTGTGGCTGTCGTGCAAAAGGCCCGCGCGACCGGGCCATTCTGCATGGCAAGGCGCAGGGCCGTTTCGGCCTGCTCCGGCGTGACAACAAAAGTCTGGCTGACCACGTGATAGGTGGAACGTGCGTGGGCGCTGCGGTAGCCCTGCAGAACTGCCGGGGTCACCCCATAGAGGACATCGCCCCGTTCCGGCACACGCTCGTTAACAAACGACCCAGCAGGGTCAAAGATGACCCGCTGCGAGCCGTTGATCATAAGCGCGGTATGCGCCCCGCTGCCCGAGCGGTTGCTGACCATGGTCATCACCGTCAGCGTTGCAGGACCAGGCGCGCGGTAGGCTTTGGCCGCGATCACCTCTGGCGGGGCGTCATTGGTCGCAACAACAGCACCGCACCCCGCGAGCAGGGTCAGAAGGCCAAACAAGGCAAGAAGGCGCATGGCTGCGTCCTTACGAGATAAAGATCGCCATCAGGACCAGCAGAACGATGATGGCCGCCGAAGACCAGACCGTCCACTTCATGAAGCCGTCGAACACCTTTTCGTGGGTGGTGATGTCCATGTCGCCGTGCTTGTGCTCTGCCATTTTGCAAAGACTCCTTTGATCACTTTGCACGACGTCTAACTCGGGGGCACGCCGCTGTCAGCAGGACAATTTCGCGCGGTTGGCTGTTGTGATTTGGCCCGAGACCCGCCTTGATGGGCGCACCTGAAACGGGAGGCCGACGTGCCGCGCAAGCTATACCTCGGACCGCTGACCGACAGCCGGCGGTGGGATCACGTCACGCTGCGCGCGGGCGACGCGATTGTCGTGACCCCGCCGAAATGCGGCACGACGTGGATGCAGACCATTGTCGCGCTGCTCCTGTCGGGTGATCCTGATGTCGTGACCGAGCCGGTGATGCGGATGCCCTGGATCGACGTGCGCTTTCGCGAGATCGAAGAGGTCGCCGCCCGGGCCGAAGCGATCCCGGGGCGGCGGTGTCTGAAAAGCCACACGCCGCTTGATGGTTTGCCGGAAGGCCCAGGTCAGTTCATCTGCGTCTTTCGTCACCCGCTGGACGCGCATTTTTCGTTCCGGCATCATTTGGTGAACATGCAACTGCGCCACCTTTTTGCCCATTGGTACCCCGAAGAAGACCCGGACGGGATGACGTTTCGACGGTTTCTGGATGGTGGCGCAGAAGGGTGGGACGGCGACGCGATGGCACTGGCGCATGTGCTGCAGCACTACCGCTGCGCCCGCGCGGCCGAGGCGCGGGGCAATGTGGCCCTGTTTCACTACGCCGACATGTCGCGCGATCTGCCCGGCACCTTTGATCGGGTTGCGGCCCTGCTGGGCGTGGCGCACCCGCCGGAGCAGATGGAACGGCTGATGGCCGTGGCGAGTTTTGACAACATGCGCAGCAAGGCAGAGCGCTACGCGCCAAGCGGCGGCATGGGCGACATGCTGAAAGACGAGGATTTCTTCGAAAGCGGCTCCAGCGGCAAGTGGGCCGGGCGGCTAAGCGACGAAGAGCTCGCCGCCTATGACGCCGTGATGGACGCGGCCCTGAGCACACAGGACCGCGCGTGGCTGGAGTATGGTGAGGGTGGCGCCTAGGTGACGTCTTCGTCGAGCGCGCGGGCAAGGCGGAACCCGATGCGCTTGGGCGCCTCCGATTTCACCTCTTTGGGCACCGCGCGCAGCATCACGTTGAGCTGGCTGACATGCTGGATCAGTTGCACCCGTGCACCCGTTGGATCAGCGCCGTAAAAGGTCACGATATCGGGGTCGAAATGCCCCATCCCCTCGATCCGCAGGATACCCGCGTCAGAGCCGGTGAAGCCCATGGCGGCCTCGTGCTCTGCATCGAGCTGTTCTTCGAAATTCTGCAGGTAGATGATGATCCGCTCATAGGCCCATTGCGCCGCTGATTTGCGCGCGGGCGGTGTGGCGGCGCCTTTGGGCAGGGGTTTGTCCTGTGCGTTGCGCACAGTTTCGTCCGTGTGCACCTCGTAAAGGCGCGGCAGGGCTTCGGCCTCTGCGGCTTCGGCGGCGGTTGCGATCTTGTCGTCCATAAAAGCCCTTTCAGAGCGGCAGTTCGGTACTGTCTTTGATGTGTTCCATAACAAAACTGGCGGAGATATCGGAAACTGGCACCGCGGCGATCAACTTTCGGTAAAACCGATCGTAGCTTGGCACATCTGCGACGCGCACCCGCAGAACGTAATCAAGATCCCCGGCCATGCGGTAAGCGGCGATGATTTCCGGAAAGGTGCGGGCGGCGCGGGCGAACTTATCGAGCCAGTCTGGCGCGTGCGCGCCCGCGCGGATCATTACAAGCACCTCTTGCGGGCAGCCTGCCGCCTCTGCGTCCACGAGGGCGACACGGGCGCGGATGATCCCCGCCTCTTCCATCTGCCGCATGCGCCGCCAGCAGGCGTTGCGTGACAGGTTTGCCGCTTCTGCCAACGCGTCCATCGACAACGTGGCGTCGCGCTGCAAAGCGTGGAGGATGCGCCGGTCTGTCTCGTCAATCTGCATGTGTTGGGATGGTGTCCCAAAGTCTTGGTTATTGCAAATTCTATTTGGGACACGAGAGCAATTCAGACGGGATAGATACGACCAACGCAACAGGAGGCCGTTATGAACATCTTTACCGCACATCCCGCCAAGGTTGGCGAAAGCTATCTGGGCCACATGGCCGTCGCGCTGTCGTTTGCTGGCTGGCTTGCGCTGGCTTCGGGCGCGGCGTTGGTGCATGCGCTGCTGCCCTGGATGTTCGAGAGGACAGCGTCGGACATCATCTTGCGGCTGCATGGGCGGATGGTTCGCCGGCGGTGATTGGCTCATAAACCCCGGTTCGATGTTAGAAGGGCCGCCGGGCGGGTGATTTAGTCATTAGGGGGAGAGTACAGCGTCACACGTGCTGATACACCCAGGCCCCATCCTCGCGCAGCGTGCGGGTGGCAAGGCCCGTTTGGTAAAGGTGTGACAGGTGCGCTGCCGCCTCGACGAGGGCGAGGCCATATTCGCCCTTGCCAATCGTGCGCTTGAAGAGCGGGGCAAAGCACTCGCCTGCCGATTTTGGCGTGTCGATATAGGCCAGAAGCCGTTTCAGCGCGCCATGGTGATTGTCGATCAGCTGGCGCATGCGGGTGGGCAAGCCGGTGAAAGGCACCTTGTGCCCGCCCAGCACAAGGTGGTCTGTCCGGGCGAGGGTCTGCAGCCGTTCGCAGGCCTCCAGCCATTCCGCGATGGGGTCGGCCATCGGCTCGGTCGCGTAGACGCCAACATTGGGCGAGATCGAGGGCAGGATCTGGTCGCCGGCGAGCACAAGGTTGTCGTCCCGACTCCAGAACGTGGCGTGTTCGGGTGCGTGGCCATTGCCCATGTGAATGTCCCAGTCGCGCCCGCCCATGCGGATGATGCCGCCCTGTTGCAGCCGGGTGTAGCCCAGCGGCAGGGGCGCGACGATGTCGCCGAAGTTGAAGGGGCGTTCGGTGCTGCGTTCGGCCAAGAGGTCGGCGTCCATCCCGCAGCGTTGGTAGAACAGCAAGGTCTGCGCGTTCGGCACCTCCTGCACGTCCAACGTCAACATCCGCGCGGTCAGCCATGCCGTGCGGGTGGTCAGCAACTCCGCGCCATGTTCGGTCTGGAACCAGCCGGCAAGGCCGATGTGGTCGGGGTGGTGGTGGGTGACGATGCAGCGTGTCACGGGCTTACCGCCCAGCGGCCCCGCGATGAGGTCAGTCCAGAGCGCCCGCGTCTTGTTCGAGCCAAAGCCCGTATCAATCACGGTCCAGCCGTCCCCGTCATCGAGGGCATAGACGTTCACATGGTCCAGCTTCATTGGCAGCGGCAAGCGCATCCACAGAACACCGCGCGCGACCTCAATTGCCTCGCCCAGACCGGGCGCGGTCTCCCACGGGTAGCGCAGGCCTGGCATGGGGCGGGCATCGGTTGAGGCAGACATCAGGCGGCGAATTCTTCGGGCGTGAGCGCATAAAGATCCGCATCACCGGCCTGTGCCTGCGCCAACAGACTGGCGTGTTCCGGCAGCAGGCGCGTGATGTAGAACCGCGCGATCTTTTCCCGCGCCCCGCCCCTGCCCGCCACCGCACTGGCAAGATGGATATGCCCGCCAAGCACGCGGGCGAACGCGCGCAGATAGGGCACGGCGCCCGAAAAGCGCACGCGGTGGTTCACGTTCTGCATCCACTCGGTTGTCTCGCGCAGAGACTCATTTGCCTGCCACACCGTGTCGGCAAGGCGGGGGAACGTCTCGCGCGCGGCCTCTGCGGCCTCTGCCATCTCGTCCATAAGGGCAAATGCCGCCTCGCCACCGTCCATCATCTTGCGCGCGACAAGGTCCATCGCCTGAATGCCGTTGGTGCCCTCGTAAATCGTGGTCACCCGCACGTCCCGGGCGTATTGCGCGGCGCCGGTTTCCTCGACAAAGCCCATGCCGCCGTGCACCTGGATACCCATATGCGCGACCTCGTTGCCGATGTCCGTCCCGAATGCCTTGGCGATCGGGGTCAGAAGCGCCGCGCGAGCCTCCCACGCGGCCTCACCCGTCGCAGTTGTCATGTCGATGGCCACGGCGCAAGCCAGCGAGATACCACGTGCCGCGTAGGTTTCCGCCCGCATCGTCATCAGCATCCGGCGCACGTCAGCATGGTCGATGATCGCGCCGGTGCCGCTGTCGGCATCCCCGCGCCCCTGCTTGCGGTCCAGCGCGTAAGCCAGCGCGTGCTGATAGGCCCCTTCAGCAATACCGATGCCCTGTGCCCCGACGCCAAGCCGCGCGTTGTTCATCATGGTGAACATCGCCGCCATGCCGCCGCCTTCATCGCCGATCAGCCAACCTTTGGCCCCGTCATACTGCATCACGCAAGTCGGTGAGCCGTGCAGCCCCAGCTTGTGTTCAAGGCTGACGACCTTGACGTCATTGGCCACGCCCGCGTTGCCGTTGGCATCTGGCAGACGCTTAGGCACGAGGAAAAGGCTGATACCCTTGACCCCTGCGGGCGCGCCCGGCAGCCTGGCCAGCACCAGGTGACAAACATTGTCCGCAAAGTCGGTGTCACCCCATGTAATGTAGATCTTTTGCCCGGTGACGCTGTACGTGCCATCGCCATTTTCTTCGGCCTTGGTCGTCAACGCGCCCACGTCCGAGCCAGCTTGTGGCTCTGTCAGGTTCATCGTGCCGGTCCATTCACCCGAGATCAGTTTGGGCAGGTACAGGTCTTTGATCGCATCAGAGGCGTGATGTTCCAGCGCCTCGATCTGGCCCTGGGTCAGGAGCGGGCACAGCTGCAGCGAAACGCAAGACGCGCTCATCATGTCGTTCACCGCGGTATTCAGCGTGATGGGCAGGCCCATGCCCCCGTATTCGGGCGCGGCGGAAATGCCAACCCAGCCGCCTTCGGCAATCGCGGCATACGCCTCTGCATAGCCGGGCGAGGTGCGCACAACGCCATTTTCGAGCCGCGCCGGGTTCAAATCGCCCGGGCGCTGGACCGGGGCAAGCACGTCTTCGCACATCTTGCCGGCCTCAGTCAGGATTGCTCCGGTCACGTCCTCGCTTGCCTCGGCAAAGCGGCTGGTGGCGCGGACCCGGTCAAAGCCCACAACATGGTCAAATAGAAAGCTGAAATCGTCGACGGGCGCACGGTACGTCATGAAGATCCTCGCACTGTTTGTCGTGTGGGCGCACTTGGCAAACCGCACGAGCGGTTGTAAGGCGCGCCTTTATCCACAAAAGATGCGCATGGCGTGCCCCTGCCGCAACCGAAACGCGGCGTCACGCCGCCCGTGAGAGCCACATGCCCAAAACGCCTGTCTTGCCAGCTGATGACCGCGCCATTCGGCGTGCGGGAACGTTGCTCGCGGGGGGTGGGCTCGTCGCCTTTCCGACCGAGACCGTCTACGGCCTTGGCGCCAATGCGCGCGATGGTACGGCTGTGGCGCGGGTGTTCGAGGCCAAGGGGCGGCCAAGCTTCAATCCGCTGATCGTGCATGTCTCGCGCGTTGAAGAGGCGATGGAAATCGCGGAGTGGAGCGGCGATGCCAACGCTTTTTCGCGTCTTTGGCCGGGGCCGCTCACCCTCGTGCTGCCACTGCGGGACGGGCACGGCTTGTCGCCGCTGGTCACCGCGGGACTAAACAGCGTTGCGCTTCGGGTCCCGAACCATCCTGTTGCACAGAAGCTGTTGCGCGCGGCAGAGGTGCCCGTCGCGGCCCCGTCAGCAAACCCGTCGGGCCGGCTGAGCCCGACGCGGGCGGCGCATGTTGCCGAGCTACTAGACGGGCGAGCAGATCTGATCATTGATGGTGGGCCGACACGGCTGGGCGTCGAAAGCACAATCGTATCCCTGCTGGACGATGCGCAGCTGTTACGGCCCGGCGGTGCGGCCCGAGAGATGTTGGAGGCGGCGCTTGGCAGGCCGCTTGGCCGGGCGCAGGAGGCACCGACGGGTGAGGCGCCGCGCCGCGCGCCCGGGCAGTTGACCTCGCATTATGCGCCGCGCGCTGCGCTGCGTCTGAACGCGGAACAGGCTGCGCCGGGCGAAATGCTCATCGGCTTTGGCGAAATCGCCGGGGACGAAAGCCTGTCGCCGACCGGCAACTTGCTTGAGGCCGCGGCACGCCTGTTTGACGTGCTGCACCGGCTGGACATGGACGGCGCACAGATCGCTGTTGCGCCTATCCCGGAGGTCGGCATTGGGGTAGCGATCAACGACCGGCTGCGCCGCGCCGCCGCGCCGCGGGACTAGGCCCGGCCCGACGTCGCCGAAAGGGCCAGCGGGTCCACACCAAGCGATCGCACGGCACGGTCCCATTTGACTGCATCCGCACCAAACACCAGATCCGGCGTGCTGTCGGCGATCAGCCAGCCATTGTCTGCGATCTCGCGCTCAAGCTGGCCAGGGCCCCAGCCCGCGTATCCCAACGTTACAAGCGCCCGCTTTGGCCCCTTGCCGGCCGCAATCTCTTCCAGAACATCAAGCGTTGCGGTCATGCCGATGCCGTGCCCCGCATCCAGCGTATTAAGCCCCGAGCGGTAGTCATCCGAGTGCAGGACAAAGCCGCGCCCGGTCTCGACCGGCCCGCCGAAATGCACCGCCATCTTGGCCAGCGTCGCCGCGCCGCTGATGTCCAGCTGGGCCAGCACGTCGCCAAGGCTGATATCCTGCGCGGGTTTGTTCACGATCAGCCCCATGGCGCCCTCGTCCGAGTAAGCGCACATGTACACAACCGAATGCGCAAAACGAAAATCGGTCATGCCGGGCATCGCAACGAGAAGTTTGCCGGTCAGCTCCAAGGTCTTGTCCTGTCAGGTTTCCGTTAGTGTGCCGCGTGCCTGCCTGCCGCGCAAGCGGTGGTGGCGGAGGGCCGCGCACCGGAACGTGACTTGGCATTGGGCCGCAGAGTGGGCATCTAAGGCGAATGATGAAACGTGCCCTTCGCCTTTTTATTGCTGCCGGCTTTGCCGCTGCACTTGCCGCGCCGCTTTTCGCGCGCGAGCCGTTTGACGATCCGGTCACTGCGCGGGTGATTGCCGGCTGGGATTTGCCGGACGGGCGGCACGTTGCGGGGCTTGAGCTGGTGCTGGACCCGGGCTGGAAAACCTATTGGCGCAGCCCCGGGGATGCGGGCATTCCGCCCAGCTTTGACTGGCGCCGGGCGCGTAACGTGGGCACGGTAGAGGTCACGTGGCCAACGCCGGAGGTGCATTGGCAGAACGGCATGCGCTCCATCGGCTATGATGGCCGTGTGGTTATTCCGCTGACGATCACGCCGCGCCGGGATGGGCAGATCAGGCTGCGCGGGCGCATGGACCTTGGGGTCTGTGCGGATGTGTGCATGCCGCATTCGCTGGACATCGATGCGATGCTGGCGCCGGGCCAGACAGCGCCCGTGGCCGCGATTGCCGCCGCGATGGCCGAAGCGCCCTATTCCGCGCAAGAGGCGGGCGTGCGTGCAGCCGTCTGTTCCCTGCGTCCCACCGGTGACGGCATGCGGATCGAGGCGCGGCTGTCCCTGCCCGCAGAGGCGCGCGGCGACGTCGTGGTGATCGAACCGGGCGTGCCGGGCGTTTGGGTGTCTGAGGCCGATGTGCACCGCGAAGGCCAGTGGCTGGTTGCGGCGTCAGAGCTGGTGCATGGGTCGGGCCGGCCTTTCGCGGTTGATCGCGGCGGGGTGACGATCACGGTGCTTGGCGGCGCCTACGCGGTAGAGATCAAGGGCTGCACGGCGGGCTGAGTGTTAGGCGACGCGTGGGCGCGCGAGGCCAAGCAACCACAACAGCGCAGCGAGCACGCCGAGGCCCCCCACAAGCAGGCCCGAGGCCAGCGCGGGACGCGGCAAATCGGTCATGCCCTGCACCACTTCAAGCAGCCCGCCGGGCATCAGGACAGCCGCGCACCAGAGCACCAGAAGCCCCCAGACCAGCACTTGCCGCGCGATCCAGCGCCAGCCGTCCAGCACGAGCGCGCCCAAGACGTAGGCGACAATGAGCAGCGCGGCCGTGCCCGCGAGGAACAGCGCAAGCGCTGCCCGGAGCGGCGGCTGCGCGCGCAGCGCTTCTGGCGCGGCACCCGCAAGTGGCTCCCAAAGGGCGCCTGACGCCATCGCGACGCCCAGCGTCGCCGCTCCCCACGCACCGACCAGCACCCAAAGCGCGCCCAGCGCCGTGCCAATCCGCGGGCCGCGCAGGCCCCGGCGCATGGCCGTCACCTGACGGCCCACATCGTGCTGCACGGCCAGCAGCGCCGGCACGACCAGCAGCACTAGGATCATGCCAAAACCAAGCCCATAGACCAGCGTGATCACCGTCGGTTTCAGAAACTCCGCCTGAACGGAGCCCTCATAAAGCAGCGGCGTCATGCCCAGCACCGTCGTCAGCGTCGTCAGCATCACCGGCCGCAAACGGTCCGCCGCCCCGTCGATGATGGACGGGAACAGGCCGCGCTCTTCGGCGTATTGGTCCACCGTGGTGACCAGCACGATGGAGTCGTTGATGATGATGCCCGTCATCCCCAAGAGGCCCACGACCGTAAACATCGAAAGCGGCACGCCCCACGCATTGTGGCCATAGATCGTGCCCACGAGGCCAAAGGGAATGATCGCCATCACCACCAGCGGCCGCGTCCAGCTGGCAAAAATCCACGACAGGACAAGATAGATGCCCGTCAGGCACAGGATCAGACCCGTGGTGGCGTCCGTCAGAAAGCTGTCTTCTTGCTCGGACAGGCCCGCAAGACGGTATTCGACCTGTCGGACCGAGGCGATTTCAGGCAGGATTTCTTCGGTCAGCGCGCGCTGGATTTCCGTGGCGCGCACCGGGTCATCTTCTGAAATGTCGCCCGTGACCGAGATCAGCCGCAGCCCATTTTCGCGCCGCACGGTCGAAAACCCGGTGCGCCGGTCGACGCTGACGATATCGGCCAGCGGGACATAGGTGCCATCGGGCGTGCGCAGCTGGGTGCGGTCAAGGAAATCGGCCGTCAGCTCGCCCTCGGGCAGCTCCACACGGATCGTCGCGCTGCGCACCCCGTCGGGGAAGGTCGCGGCCTCAATCCCATTGAGCCGGTTACGCAGCACCCGCGCCAGCCCGTCCATGTCAAAGCCCAGCGCCTGACCCTGGGCCGTCAGGTTCAGGATCAGCTCTTCCTTGTCATAGGCGAGGTTGTCCTCGACTGCGGAGACTTCGGGATAGCGCAGCAGCGCGCGCTTGAGGTCTTCGGACGCGGCCTTGAGCGTGTCGGCGCTGGCGCCCGAGAATTGCACGTCAAGCGCGTCGCCCCCGGGGCCTGATCGCCAACCGCGGAAGCTCACCGTCTCGACCAGCGGGTGGTTTATGACGGCATCCTGCAGCTCTGCCACAAAGGCGAACGACGAATAGGGGCGCAGGTCGGCGTCGATAAGCTCGATGGAAATACCGCCCAGAAGATCCGGATCCTTGGTGTCCGCGCCCGCCAGCCCGCGGCCCGCCGTGCCGCCAATCTCCGCGATCACATAGGCCAGCGGGTTGGCGCCATAGCGCTCCTCGTACTCTGCGCCCAGCGCATTGGTCGCGCGCTGCATCTCGCGCATCATGGCCAGCGTGTCGGCGCGCGTGGCCCCTTCGAGCATCGCAAAATTTCCGGTGACCGATCCACGCTCCGGCGCGTTGAAAAAGCGCCATTGCACGTCGCCCTGGATAAACAGCGCAAGCTGGCTGGCCAGCACCGCCGTAACCCCGGCCAGCACCGCATAGCGCGCGGCGATCACCCCGGCCATGAAGGGCTTGAACAGCCGCTCGCGCACCCATTCAAAGCCGATATTTACCACGCCAGAAGGCACATCAACGCCGCGGGTGCCAAGGTAATGCACGGCCTGGGCCTTGCGCGCCCGCGGCAGCAGCAGGAACAGCGCGGCCAGCGCGGCCCACGGCCCCCAGACGTACATCGCCCCGTTCGCCACGAAATCGGCGCGTAAGGCGACAAGCGCCGTCCAAACAGCGGGCCAATCGGTAGTGGCCAGCGCCGTCAGAAGGCCCTGCGGCTCTGCCCCCATCCCCCAGATCACAAAACCGGGGATGGCGATCATGAACGCCGAGACAAGGACGCCAAGCGCAAGCTTTACCCTGGTCCACGGCACGGCGGCGTTTGTCTTGATCGCGTGCGCCATGTGATTGGGCAGGATCAGGAAGCACTCGACAAGGCTGGCGATCAGCACCGCGATGACGGTGAAGGGAATGTCGCGGATCAGATCGCCAAAGCGTCCCCCGACGGCGATCAGGCCAAAGAAGGCGATCACCGTCGTCAGCGTGGCGGCAAAGACGGGCATGGCCATGCGCCGCGCCGCGTTCTCTGCCGCGACGACGGGCGGCTCGCCCAGGGTGCGGGCGCGGTAATCGGCATGCTCGCCCACCACGATGGCGTCATCCACCACGATGCCAAGCGTGATGATGAGGCCAAAGAGCGAGACCATGTTGATCGTCAGCCCTGCGAGCCACATCAGTGCAATGGCGGCCATCATGGCCACGGGGATGCCCGCCGCGACCCAGAAGGCGGTGCGCGCATTCAGGAACAGGAACAGGAGCGCCACCACGAGGCCGAGGCCCACGATGCCGTTGTCGACCAGGATATCGAGGCGGGCGGTGATCGCCTCCGCCCTTGTGCGGATCAGCTCCGCGGTGACCTGCGGCGGCAGGGTTGCGGCAAGCGCGGCAACCACGTCTTCGACCTGGCCTTGGATGCCGATGGCGTCGCCTTGGTTGGAGCGGTCCACGCGGATGGAGACGGCCGGGTCCTCGCCCACGAAGTAAGAGCGCAGGCGGTCCACGCCCTGCTGTTCGATCCGCGCCACATCGCCAATGGTCAGCTGCGCCCCGCCCGGCCCTTGCCTCAACACGATGGCGCGAATGTCTTCGGCGGTGCGCCGCTCGGTGCCAGTGCGCACGCGGGCATTGGCGCCTGTCACGTCGCCCGCGGGGCTCGCGTCCACCTCTGCGGCGATGGCGGCGGCGATCTGGGCCATGGTCACGTCGTTCGCGACAAGCTCCATCGTCGGCACTTCGATCAGCAGGCGCGGCGCGGCGACCCCCCGGATCGTGGTGCGCGTGACCCCTTCGACAAAAAGGCGCGCGACCAGTTCGTCCGCGAACTGGCCAAGCTGCTGCGGATCGACCGGCCCGGTGATCACCACGTCGGTCACCCGGTCACGCCAGGCGCCGCGGCGCACAACCGGGTCTTCGGCCTCAGCGGGCAGGGTGGTCACGGCATCAACGGCGGTCTGCACATCGTCGGCTGCGCGGGACATGTCCCAACCCGGCTCGAATTCCAGCCGTATCGTCGCGCGCCCCTCGCGCGAGGTGCTGGTGGTACTTTCGACCCCTTCGACAACCAGCAGCGACGGCTCCAGCACCTGCACGATGCCTGCATCGATGTCCTCGGCCCCTGCCCCGTCCCACTGGACGGTGACGGTCACATTGTCGACGATCACATCGGGAAAGAACTGCGCCCGCATGTTCGGAACGACCGCGACACCGGCCACCAGCATCACGACCAGCAGAAGGTTCGCCAGCGTGCGGTGGCGGACAAAATAGCTGAGGATGCCGCCCGCTGCGGCAGGAACCTGGCGCGCCATGTCCTACCCGCCCATCCGGCTTTCAAGCCGCGCGACCATGCGCGCGGGAACCTTCGGCTGGGCAAGGCGATCCAGTACGCGGGCCTTGGCTTCGGCTGGCATGCGGCTGTTTGCCTCCACAAAGGCGACAAGCTGCGCGCGGCGCTCTTCGGTCAGCTCGACCATCTCCGGCTCGGCCGGAGCTGCGGGGGCGGGGCCGGCGCGCAGGGGCCGGACCTGAAGCCCGGGGCCCAGAAGCGGCGTGCGGGCAGTCACAACCTCGCGTCCGGCAAGGCCCGGCGCCCGCACAAGGATATCGTCGCCCTGCCGGCGCAGCAGCTGGACCGGCATCGCCTCGAGCCGGTCGCCTTCCGCGATGACCAGCACCGTGCCATCCGCCGCGCGGGCAGAGGCAGGCAGGCGGATGACCCCATCAAGCGGTGGCTCCTCGATGCGCAGGGTTACGAAATCGCCGGGCTTGAACCCGCGCGCGCCTGTCAGACCCACAAACACAAGGCGCCCCGTCTGCCCGGTCCCGGCATCCGCGCTAGCGCGGGTCAAAGCGCCCTGCGCCGTCAAATCCGCCGCCGCCACGTCCAGCGTTGCAGAGGCAGGCAGCGGGCGCAGATCGCCGCCCGTATCCAGCAGGCGTGCATATTGCGCGGTGGAGATACGGGCCGAGACCTCAAGCGCGTCCGGGTCGATCAGCTCCGCCAGCTTTTCATTGGCCGTCACCAACCGGCCAAGCGTCAGGTTGGCACCCCGCAAAGTGCCCGAGAACGGCGCGCGCACCTCGGTGTCGGCAAGGCGGCGCTCGGCCTCGTCCAGCGCGATTTCCGCCCGGGCGAGCCGCGTTTTGGCCGTCTCGATCCGCGCGCGGGCCTGATTGACGGACTGGCGGCGGGACAAGACGGTCTGGCGGGCGGCGGCGGCGGACAGCTCTGCCGCCTCGACAGCGGCGGCCGTCCCGACACCGCGCGTCGCAAGATCACGCTGGCGGTCGAGCGCACGGGCGCGCAGATCGGCCTGGTCCTGCGCGGCTTGCGTTTCATCCTCGGCCAAGGTCAGCGTGGCGCGGGCATCGCGCAGCTCTGCCTGTGCATCGGCCAGATCCGCCTGCGCCCGGCCCAGCGCGGCGTTGGCATCGGCAGGGTCAATGCGCACCAGAACCTCACCCTCTATGACGGTGCCACCATCCTCAAACGCCTGCGCAAGTTCGGTCACCCGGCCCGTCGCTGCAGAACGCAATTCGAGCGTGCGGCGCGACTGCACCTCGCCAAAGGTCTCCAGCACCGGGGTCACGCTCTGCGCCTCAGCCGAGACAACCGCCACGGCAAAGACCCGCTCGCGGGCGGGCGGGTTAAAGCCTTCGCGCCCCGCGCGTTCCTGCGCCGCGCCGACAACAAGCTGCACCGCCAGCACCAGAAGGGCCAGCGTCAGCGCGGTCAGAAAAAGGCCCACAAGGCTTTGCCGTAAAAATCGCATGGCGAGGGGTCCGGTCTTTGGTCAGTGCCTAAAATAGTAGTTTGCGCGGCAAGATGCACCACACACTAAATTTTCAACGCGGCACTGCGCCCTTTCCGTCGCGGATTATTTCCGGCGCTGGTGTTCGTCCAGCCGGGGCAGGATTTCGACGAAGTTGCAGGGCCGGTGCCGGAAATCGAGCTGCTTGGCCAGAATCTCGTCCCACGCGTCCTTGCAGGCGCCCGGACTGCCAGGCAGCGCGAAAAGATAGGTGCCGTTTGCCACGCCTGCTGTGGCGCGGCTTTGCACGGCAGAGGTGCCGATTTTCTGCATGGAGACGATGGTGAAAATCGTGCCAAAGGCATCGATCTCCTTCTCATAGACGTCGCGGTGCGCCTCGACGGTGACATCCCGCCCGGTCAGGCCCGTGCCGCCGGTGGACAGGACCACGTCAATCTCGGGGTCCGCACACCAGGTGCGCAGCTGATCGGCGATCTGGTCGCGTTCGTCCGGCAGAATGGTGCGCGCGGCGAGCGAATGGCCCGCACCTTCGAGCCGCTGAACCAGCGTGTCGCCCGAACGGTCCTCTGCCACGCTGCGGGTGTCGCTGACGGTCAGAACGGCGATGCGGATCGGGATGAAGTCCTTGGTCTCATCGATACGGCTCATGGTTTTGCTCCTGTCCAGGCGACGCGCAGCGCGAGCGCGCCAAAGATGCCCGCCGTGATATAGCGCAAGCTGCGTTCAAAGGTGGGGTTGCGGGTCAGCGCCCGCCCGAGGCTGCCCGCAGACAGGCCAACGGCACATTTCACGACAAAACCCAGCACGGCGATGGTCGCGCCGTAGATCAGGAATTGCGGCAGGATGGGCCTGCCCGGGTCAACGAATTGCGGAATGAAGGCAAGGATGAACAGGATCACCGACGGGTTGGACATGTTCACGATCAGCCCGTCGCGATAGGCGCGCGCAGGCCGGATCGGGCGGGTGTTTGTACCGCTCAGCGGGGTGCGGAGGGTCTGGACCGCGAGGTAGAGAAGGTAAGCAACCCCGACCCAGCGCACCACGCCAAAGACCCACGGCGCGGCCGCGACCAGCGCACCAAGGCCCAGCCCAGCCAGCGCCGCATTGAGAAACGCGCCAGTCGAAATCCCCGCCGCCGCGGCAACCGCAGGGCCCTTCCCGCCGCGCAGGCCTTGCGCCATCGCAAACAGCATGTCTGGGCCGGGTGTCAGGTTGAGCGCAAGGACGGCGGGGATGAAGGCGAGGTAGAGGGCGGGATCGATCATGGGCTTATACGGCCCAGCCGGCCGCGAAGTACCACGGCGCCGCAAGCCCCCGCGCGGGGGCACTGGCGCGGCGAGCGCCCACAGGTCGCCTCATGCATGTAACCTCTCCTGCACGCTCAGCAGGTCCGCCCAAGCCTCGCGCTTGGCCGCCGGGTTCCGCAGCAAGTAGGCAGGGTGGAACATTGGTAGGGCGGGTTTGCCTGCGGCCTCTACCCACGTGCCGCGCAGGCGCGTGATCCCGCGCTTACCCAGCAGCGCCTGGCACGAGATATTGCCCATGATCAGCAGTACATCCGGCGCGGCCAGCTCGATATGGCGGCGCAGGAAAGGGAGCATCATCGCGATCTCTTCGGGCTTGGGATCACGGTTTTGCGGGGGCCGGTAGGGCAGGACGTTGGTAATGTAGACCGACTCTTTGCGGGACAGAGATATAGCGCTCAGCATGCGGTCCAGCAGTTGGCCCGCCCGCCCAACAAATGGCCGGCCTTCGATGTCCTCCTCCCGGCCCGGCGCCTCGCCAACAACCATCACCCGAGACCCCGGCACGCCATCGGCAAACACAAGGTTGCGCGCACCCTTTTTCAGCTCGCAATGCGGGAAGGCGTCCATCGCGGTACGCAGCGCGTTCAGATCGTGCGCGGCAGCGGCCATTGTTTCGGCCTCGGCTACCGGATCGACCTCAAGTGCGGCAGGGGCCGGCAGGTCTGGCGCGGCCGTCGCCTCGGGTCGCGGCTGTGACGCGGGCGCCTTTGCAGGGGCGTCGTACCGGTTGACCGGCGCGTCCTCAACGCAAGTGTCCACCCCCAGCTCCACCTGCCAGGCCAGTGCGGCGAGCGCGTCGTAGTAGCTTTGCGAATCCAAGGGGGCGGTCATGGGCCGCAGACTAGCCCCGCCTGCTTGCCGCGCCAAGCGCGCAGCCCTATAACCCGGCCACGTCAGCGCGAGGCCTCCATGTCTTTTGATCACCGCCACCTTCTGGGCATCCAGCAGCTGCGCCAGCACGAGATCGTGACGCTACTGGATCTTGCGGACGAATACGCTGCGCTCAACCGCGGGTCCAAGCATGGGGATGCACTGGCGGGGCTGACGCAGATCAACATGTTCTTCGAAAACTCGACCCGCACGCAGGCGTCCTTTGAACTGGCGGGCAAACGGCTGGGCGCGGACGTGATGAGCATGGCGATGCAGGCCAGTTCCATCAAGAAGGGCGAGACGCTGATCGACACGGCGATGACGCTGAACGCGATGCAGCCCGACCTGTTGGTCGTGCGGCACCCGCAATCGGGGGCGGTGGACCTTCTGGCGCAGAAGGTGAATTGCGCCGTGCTGAACGCCGGCGACGGGCGGCACGAGCATCCGACGCAGGCGCTGCTGGACGCGCTGACGATCCGCCGGGCAAAGGGGCGGCTGCATCGCCTCTCGATTGCAATTTGTGGTGACATTGCCCATTCCCGCGTGGCGCGGTCCAACCTGATCCTGCTGGGCAAGATGGAAAACCGTATCCGCCTGATCGGTCCGCCGACGCTGATGCCTTCCGGCATTTCGGAGTTTGGGGTGGAGGTGTTCGACGACATGGCCGAGGGGCTGCGGGACGTGGACGTCGTGATGATGCTGCGCCTGCAACGCGAGCGGATGGACGGTGGGTTCATCCCGTCAGAGCGGGAATATTACCACCGCTTTGGGCTTGATGCGGCCAAGCTGGCCCACGCCAAGGACGACGCCATTGTCATGCACCCCGGCCCGATGAACCGCGGGGTGGAGATTGATGGTGAAATCGCCGACGACATCAACCGCTCAGTCATTCAGGATCAAGTGGAGATGGGCGTCGCAGTGCGAATGGCCGCGATGGATCTTTTGGCGCGGAACTTACGCGCGGTGCGGGAGGCGTCGTGACGAAGCTCATCGACATTCCGGCAAATGAGCGCGGCGTGATCCGCGTGTTTTCGCTTTCCATGTCCGAGGCCGAGGCGAAGGTGCTGCACGAGAACGTCCCGACCGACCCCGAAGACGAGGATGCGCCGGAGCCTCAGACGGTGCTACTGGGCGCGCGTTACCTCGATAGCGACTTCACGGAGGTTTTCCCGCTCAGCAACCTCGACGGGTTGGGGCTGGCTGGGTACCTAGAGGCCGGCAACGGCGTTGATCCCGCGCAGCTGGCGCCCGATGCTGCAAAGCTGGCCGCGCTGGAGGGGTGGGTGTTTATCGTCTACTCCTCAGCCTTTGGCGGGTTTGCACAGACGCTGACGCCGGGCCCCGAGCTGACCCTGATCGGCACGTACACAGAGCCCAAGCGCGACTATGTCGGTACTGGCCCGCTTGAAGCTGAGGCGGCCAAATCCTTCACTGCCCCGCCGCCCGCCAAGAAGAAACGCTCGGACGCGGCCATCGGCGGAATGGTGGCGACTTTCGTGCTTGTCTTGCTCGGCCTTTTCACCTGGCTGTTCATCTGGATCGCGGGATGAGCGACGTACAGATCGACATCGAAACACTGAACCGCGACGTGGCCTTTCAGCCAGCTCGACTTTTGGTCGTGGGTGGAATGGCGGCGGTTGCGGCGCTGGCGGCCTTGGTGCTCGCGATGCCGCTTTGGATGATGGCCGCGCTGGCTTTCATCGTGGCGGTCAAGCTCTTTCAGCCCTTGCTTGTCAACGCGGAGGGACAGGTGAGCCGCGTCCGGCTGCTGCCGGGAATGATTGCGATCGAAGACCGAAAGACCATGCCGGGTCAGGCCCGCGCGGTCCGGCTAGAGGAGATCGCGCGCGTGGATGTCTATGACGTCTACCTGACCCTGCGCCTGAAATCCGGCGGGCATGATGGCGCCGTGATCAAGAAACCCGACATTGACGCGCTGACCCGCGCTATCACCGCCGAACTGACCCCGGAGCCCGCATGAGTGACCTTTTGCTGACCAATGCCAAGCTGGTGGACGCGGAGGCCGGAACGGTCGAGACCGGCGCATTGCATATCGCCTTCGGCAAGATCCAGGCGCTGATCCCGCAGGGCGCGGACCTGCCCGAGGCGGCGGAGCGTTTGGACTGTGACCGACTGCACCTTGCGCCGGGGATCGTGGATATTGGTGTGAAGGTCTGCGAGCCGGGTGAGCGCCACAAGGAGAGCTTTGGCAGTGCTGGCGCAGCGGCCGCGGCGGGCGGCGTGACGACCATCGTGACACGGCCCGACACCAGCCCGACCATCGATAGCCCCGAGGTGCTGGAGTTTGTGACCCGCCGCGCGCGGGATGCCGCGCCCGTCAATGTGTTGCCCATGGCCGCCCTGACCAAGGGCCGCGCCGGGCGCGAGATGACCGAGATCGGTTTTTTGCAGGATGCGGGGGCTGTTGCGTTCACCGATTGCGACCACGTGGTGCAGGACCCCAAGGTGCTGTCCCGCGCGCTAACCTATGCAAAGTCCTTGGGCGCGCTTGTGATGGGCCACGTGCAGGAACCGGGGCTGAGCGCGGGGGCAGTGGCGACCAGCGGCAAGTTTGCCTCGCTGGCCGGGCTGCCAGCCGTCTCGCCCATGGCAGAACGTATGGGCCTCGACCGGGACATCGCACTTTTGGAGATGACCGGGGCGCGTTATCACGTCGACCAGATCACGACCCATCGCGCCCTGCCGGCACTGGCGCGGGCCAAGGCAAACGGGCTCGACATCACCGCGGGCACGTCGATCCACCACCTGACGCTAAACGCGCTGGACATTGCGGACTACCGGACGTTCTTCAAGCTCAAGCCCCCCTTGCGGGACGAGGATGACCGGCTGGCCGTCGCCGAAGCCGTGGCCGAAGGGCTGATCGACACGATTTCCTCGATGCACACCCCGCAGGACGAGGAAAGCAAGCGCCTGCCCTTCGAGGAAGCCGCAAGCGGCGCGGTGGCGCTGGAGACGCTGCTGCCCGCCGCAATGCGCCTCTTCCACGCCGGGGTCATGGACCTGCCGCAGCTCTGGCGCGCGCTTTCGCTGAACCCGGCCCGGCGGCTGGGACTGGAGGCCGGTCGGCTCGCCGTGGGCGCGCCCGCGGACCTGGTGCTGTTCGACCCGCACGCGCCTTTCGTGATGGACCGCGCCACCCTACGGTCAAAGTCCCGCAACACCCCCTTCGACGGGGCGCGGATGCAGGGCAAGGTGCGGGGCACATGGGTTGGCGGTGTGCGGGTGTTTGGGGGGTGAAAACTCAGCGCAAGGAAGAGCACCTTCAACGAAGCGCCTTTTTGCAAAAACATCGAAAGCGGGCTTTGAGCCTTAACCTGCCAAACGTCGATAATCCCGTTTTGGTGACCTTATGACCTGACGGCAGATTCACCGGCCCGGGCGTTTTCAAGCCAGATGACGCGTGCCAGCATCGGCAAGAGCGCAATGCAAGCTGTTACAAAGACAGCGATCCCCCACGGTAGCAATCGCATTCCTACGGCGCGGGCGCGGGGTGCAAGAAGATAAAAGCCGACGGTGACTGCCATGATAAGGTCAAACCAAACCTGATTTCCGGTAAGGTCAGTCGTGTGATTCAACCAAAACTGGACGAGCCCATCCTGCGAAACCTGAAAGAGGGAAAACAGAAGGAACGCGACACCTAGGACAGTAGGTATGAGCCAGCGCAGCCGGTCTGACACGCGTGAGCCAGCTGCGATTGCGATGATTGTCCCGACGCAGCCTGCATAGGCCAGAATGGGCAAAACTTGTAGCAAAGTCATTGTGGTGTACCTTTCATCGTCAAAGCAACCAATCCTGTAGCGGTTGCTACATAATAGTAAAATGTAGCGACTGCTACAATGAAAAAGATGACCAAGAAGAAACCTGACAAACAGGCACTCCTGACCGACCTTGCTCAGCATGTTCTGAAGCACGGGTTGAACAATGCCAGCCTGCGCCCGATGGCAAAGGCGGCCGGAACATCTGACCGCATGCTGATTTATTATTTCGGCGGCAAGGATGCCTTGATTGCTGAATTGTTGGAGCACCTCGCGTCGCAAATGGCTGTTGGGCTTGATCGCGCGCTTCCGATTGAACGAGTTGAAACTGAGGACGCACTCGTCATGAAGGTCCTCGCGCTTATGCGATCAAAAGACTTCTACCCCTATACACGTGTCTGGCTCGAGATCGTCGCAGGAGCAGCACAGGGCATGTCGGCCCATAGGCTCGCTGGGAACAGGATTGTTCTGATTTTTCTGGAATGGCTGGCTTTACGGCACCCAGACGGAGAACGCGGCGCGCCACGCACGCTGACACTGATTGAGGGATGCTTGGTCATGGATGCGGTCGGGCATTCATCTGTCGCAGACTTGACATACCAGACCACCCAGAGCGTTTCGCGATAGCATAGCGCAGCGATGGTGCGCATCGAGTGAGCCCAAACAAAGTCTGCCTTCCAAAGTCAGTCTTTAGCGCAACGTCAAAATATGCTTGTGTCGACTGCCAAGCCGCCCTTCAGCACCGACTGAAGAAACCGACCCAAAAGCACGTAACCCGCAACGCCTTTGCTCAACTAGGCTCACTACCTACGCTATCGCGGGATCTGATTGCACCACGCTTTGACCGGCGCGCGGGGGCGCGCTAGGGGTGTTGCGACACTTGCAGGAGGCTTCAATGCCGGTTTTCGAAAGTTCTGCGCTTATTCTGATCCTCTGGGCCGTGATCGGATACGGGCTGGGGTCGATCCCTTTCGGGCTGGTTCTGTCTCGCGCGATGGGGCTGGGCGACGTGCGGGACATCGGGTCTGGCAATATCGGGGCGACCAACGTTTTGCGCACGGGCAGCAAGGGCGCGGCAGCGGCGACGCTGATCCTCGACGGCGGCAAGGGGGCGGTTGCCATACTGCTGGCGCGGGCCTTTGCGGCGGATGATGCGGTGCAGCTGGCCGCGCTGGCGGCGATGATCGGGCATTGCTACCCGGTCTGGCTTGGCTTCAAGGGCGGCAAGGGCGTGGCGACCTTTCTGGGTCTGATGCTGGCGCTGGCCTGGCCCGTGGGGATTGGGTGCTGCATCGCGTGGCTTGTCGGGGCAGCGGTGACGCGGATCTCATCCGCTGGCGCCTTGTTTGCGGCGGCGGCCTCGACCTTCCTCATGGTGTTTTTGGGATATGGCGTGTTGTTGGTACTGGGCGCGCTGCTGACGTTGATCATCTTCTGGCGGCACCGGGCCAATATCGCCCGCATCCGCGCGGGCACCGAACCAAAGATCGGTGAGAAGACGTGAACTTTGCCGCGGCGCTATGTGCGCTGCCGGAGGGGACGTTTACCGGGCGCGCGCACGGCCGGCGATATGTCGTGTCGCGTCAGGTTCTAAACCGGGGCCGATCCGTCAAACTGGTCGCCGAAGAGCTCGGCGGGGCGGACTACATTTCCTTGAACTGGTTTGACCTAGCTTCTGGCCCGCGCCTGAAACCCTGCGAGATGCCGGAGGCCAAGGTGCGCGCGTTTGTGATGGATTTGGTGCCGGATTAGCCAGCCTTCGATTTCTCTTGTGAGTCTTGGGAATTCTGTTATTTCTGTCTATACAGAAATTATTAGAGATTCGGATATGCACCTGACGAAAGCCATGCAAGATTTCATCCTCCACTGGGGGGATATGGGCGCGAAATGGGGCACCAACCGGTCTGTGGCACAGATCCACGCGTTGCTGCACATTTCGCCCGAGCCGCTGAACGCGGAAGAAATCAGTGAGCTGCTGTCGCTGGCGCGCTCCAACGTGTCGAACGGGTTGAAAGATCTGCAATCGATGGGTCTGGTTCAATCCAGCCGCAAGCTGGGCGACCGGCGCGATCATTTCCATTCGATCCGCGACATGTTCGATCTGGTCAACACCGTCGTGGCCGAACGCCGGGCCCGCGAATACGCACCGACGCTGGAAAAGCTGAGAATCGTGCAGCAGGAGGCCGAGGCCGACGCGACCCCTGCCCCGGTGCGCGCGCGCATCGCCGAGACCCTCGAAACGATGCAGATGTTTGACGACTGGTATGCGCAGGTGTCGAAACTCCCCCGCGGCGTACAACTGAGCCTGGTGAAGATGGGCGCGCGGATTGCGCGTCTGATCCCGGGCAAAGGGTAAAATTTTTTGGAAGGAGATTTCTGAAATGACAGAAATAACTGCAAAGAAGAGCGTACTGATGCCGGATGTGACCGGTGCGCGCTATGTGATCGACCCGGTGGCGTTTGCCGTGTCGCTGATAGGTGGACCCCTGATGGTCACGGCGCTGACCTTCTGGATCCTGGGTATCCCGGTTGCCGCGCTGATCTTTGGCGGGCCGGCCTATGTGATCCTCGGCACGCCGCTGCTGCTGTGGCACTTGCGCCGGAATGTTGGCGAGGGCAACGGGATCGCGGTGCTCGCCCTCGTCAGCGTTGCGGTGCCTTGTTGCGCACTCGCGGGTCTTGGCGTGCTTCTGGACAATGGCGAGTTTATCGGCATTGCGGCCTTCTACGGCTTTTTTGGCGCCATTTTTGCCCCCGCTTGGGCTGGCGGCTTTGCTTTTCTCTACAACCGCCTGCGGAACGATTTGAGCCGCAGGCCCCTATTGATCTAGCATGAAAGGAGAATGACCATGCTGACCCTTGCCGTTATCTACTTGCCCCTGAGCCTGAGTGTTCTGGCGCTGCTCTGCCTGATGATCCTGCGGATTGGCCATATGGTGGGCGGCTGCCCTGCCGCGCGCCGCCGGGCCGAGGCCGCCGCCGTCACCATCGCCACCGGCTATGCCGCAATCGGCGCGGGCGGGATCATGTTGATCGGTGCGCTCATCCCGCTGCTGGCCCAGTTGCCCGCGGTTGGGGTGATGGCCGCCCTTGGCTTTGCTGCGCTGTGCCTTGGTCTTGGCTTTGCCCATGCGGTTGGCACCCTGCGCGCCGTGGTGCTGGACGCGCCCGCCAGCGCGGCGCCTGCACCGGCGGAGGGTTGAGCCATGTGGGCCCGGATCAAGGACTGGATCGTGCCCCCGGGCCCACGTTACCGCATCGACGCGCTGGCTTTCTTGCTGGCGCTGGTGCTGGCACCGCTGATCGTTACTGCGGTGACCTTTCCGATTGGGGGTTTTTCGATCTTTACTCTGTTCTTCGGCGGCCCGATCTACCTAGCGGTGGGCACGCCGCTGCTGCTTTGGCACCTGCGGTTCAACCCACCCGAATATGGCCGTATTGCCATGCTTGGCCTCAGGACCCTGATCGTTGGTCTCATCTTTTGGGCCGCAACGATGAACAGCACCGACTGGCTGAGCGTTCTGCCAGCCATCAGCGCGATTACCCTGATCTTTGGGCTGGCTTGGGTGTGGGTCTTTGCGCTGATTTATATCAAGGTCGCAGGCCGGGCGTGACGGCCCGGCGCCCCTAATACGAAAACTGATCGTAGATGGCGGGCATGTCGCCGCTATACGCCTCCAGCAGCTCATCGGCGGGGGCTTTGCCCGTTTCTATGCTTTCGTGCAGCGCGTTGAGAAAATGCGTCTCATCCGGGAGCATTCCCCCGGCGCCTGGCATCGCGCGGGCTTTGAGCCCTTCGTGCGCAATTGCCACCGCCTCGCGCGCCAGATCGTACAGTTTTGCGCCGCCTGCCTCGCCCTGAAGCCCATCCACGGACGCCGCAACGCGCAGGGCATCACGGGTTTCGGCGTCAAGGCTTTTGGCCAGATCCCATGCAGCATCCAGCGCGCTTTGGTCATAAATCAGGCCAACCCAGAAGGCGGGCAGCGCGCAGAGCCGCCGCCACGGGCCGCCATCGGCGCCGCGCATTTCGATGAACTTCTTGATCCGCGCCTCGGGGAAGGCGGTTGTCAGGTGGTCTGCCCAGTCGCTGAGCGTTGGCGTCTCGCCCGGCAGAGCGGGTAGCTGGCCCTTTAGAAAATCGCGGAAGGATTGGCCCAGCGCGTCGATATACTGCCCGTCGCGGTAGACAAAATACATCGGCACATCGAGCGCGTATTGCACCCACGCCTCGAACCCGAACCCGTCCTCGAACACAAATGGCAGCATACCGGTCCGGGCGTCATCAAGGTGCCGCCAGACCTTGCTGCGCCAGCTCTTGTGACCGTTCGGCGCGCCCTCGAAGAAGGGTGAATTCGCGAAAAGTGCGGTGGCCACAGGCTGCAGCGCCAGCGCCACGCGCAGCTTCTGGACCATGTCGGCCTCGGACGAGAAGTCGAGGTTGACCTGCACCGTGCACGTCCGCCGCATCATCACACGGCCCATCGTACCGACCTTGCCCATGTAGCTGTCCATCAGCTTGTAGCGGCCCTTGGGCATCAGGGGCATGTCCTCGTGCGTCCAGTCAGGCGACGCGCCAAGGCCGATAAAGCCCGCGCCGATCTCGTCCGCAATCTCGCGCACCTGGGCCAGATGGTCGTTCACCTCGTCACAGGTCTGGTGGATGGTCTCCAGCGGCGCGCCGGAAAGCTCAAGCTGGCCACCCGGCTCCAAAGAGATGTTGGCGCCGTCCTTTTCAAGGCCGATCAGCTTGCCGCCTTCGCGCAGTTCGGACCATTCGAACCGGTCCCGCAGCCCTTCGAGGATCGACAGGATGGATGTGCGCCCTTCGTAGGGCAGAGGGGTGTAGCCATCCTTGGCGTAACCGAACTTCTCGTGTTCCGTCCCGATGCGCCAATCTGCCTTCGGCTTGCAGCCATCGGCGAGGTATTGCGCCAGTTGTTCGTGCCGCTCGATCGGGCCGCCGCCGGATTGGGGTATGGACATGGTCTTCTCCGGCTTCGCGCTTCGTTTGCAGAGGAGTGGCGCGGGCGCGCCCGGGTGTCAATGCAGGCGGGCACTTTCGGGCCGCAGAGAGCGGCGCTCCCAGATCACGACTGCGCCAGAATCGTCCGCATGAAGCGCGCCAAGCATCCGTTCGGTGCGCAGGCCCGGCAGGGTCGCGAAGGCATCAAACAGAGCATCGGCACCCTGCGCGTTCACCGGGATCAGCACAGCCGGTTGGCCCTGCTGGTCAAGATGCCAATGCGCCGGGCGCTGCGCCCGGTCGAGTATCAGGCGCTCAAGGTCGCGCACCATGATCATGCCGCCCGACAGCGGGCCGAAATAGGTGATCTGGCCTTCGTCGACCTGCACGACCCCTGCGCCGCCACCGGGGCCACGAAAGCGGCCGCGCTGAATGCCGACCGCGACCAACCCGCCTGAAGCCAAAAGAAGAAACCCGCCGATATAGGCCAAAAGCCCGCCCGACCCCACAAGCCACCACAGCGCCAGCAGGGCCGCTGCCGCACCGATCAGCACCTCGCGCCATTGCCACAAAAGCGCCTTTGCCTCCGGACGAAAGAAGGTCATGGCCAGTCCCCCAGCGTGGTTTGCCACAATGTCATGGCGGCGACGGCCGCTGTGTCCGCGCGCAGGATGCGCGGCCCAAGCGAGACGTTTAAAACGCTGTCAGCATGGGCCGCGACGCAGCGCCGGTCGCGTTCCGAAAAGCCGCCTTCAGGCCCGATCAGGATCGCCCATGGGGCCGCGCCGCCCGCAAACTGCGCAAGGCTTGGCATGCCGTCATTGCCCGCGTCGCGCTCGTCGCAGAACATGATCATCCGGCCCGCGTCCCAATCGGCCATCACGCGGTCCAGTCGCGCGACCTCGGCCACTTCGGGCACAAATGTCCCGCCGCATTGCTCTGCGGCCTCGACCGCATGCGCCTGCAGACGGTCGCGCGCGACGCGGGCGGAATTCGTATACTCGGTGATCACCGGCACGATGCGGCACGCGCCCATTTCAGCGGCTTTTTCGACAATAAAGTCCGTGCGCGCCTTCTTGATGGGCGCAAAGAGCAGCCAAAGATCGGGGGGCATCTGCAGCGGTTTGGTCTGAGTCTGCGCCACCAGCGTCCCGCCGCGTTTACCCGCCTCGGCCACCTTGGCCAGCCATTCCCCGTCGCGGCTGTTGAACAGCGCCACGTACGCGCCCTGCCCAAGCCGCATGACGCCAAAAAGGTAATGCGCCTGTTCCCGCGACAGGGGGACCTGTTGGCCTTCCCCCAAGGGGTGGTCTACGAAGAGGCGAACCTTAGCCGTCATGGATACGGACATATGCAAGACGAACAGCCAGCGCCAGAGGGTCAGGTCGCCGACGCCGTGCGCGGCAACTGGGTTGATACGCTGGCCCCGGCATGGTCGCGCCCGTACCTGCGTCTCAGCCGCGCAGACCGGCCTATCGGGACGTGGCTGCTCCTGATCCCCTGCTGGTGGGGCCTTGTCTTGGCGATGCTCAATACACAGACCCCGCGGTGGGAGGACGCTTGGATCGCCCTTGCCTGCGCGATCGGCGCATTCCTGATGCGCGGGGCGGGCTGTACGTGGAACGACATCACCGACCGGGATTTTGACGCGCAGGTGGCGCGCACGCGCTCGCGGCCCATCCCGTCGGGGCAGGTCACTGTGCGCGGCGCGGTGATCTGGATGGGCCTGCAATGCCTTGTCGCGCTGTCTATCCTGTTGACCTTCAACTGGACAGCGATTGCGCTGGGTGTGCTGGCCCTACTGCCGGTCGCCGTCTATCCTTTTGCCAAGCGCTTTACCTGGTGGCCGCAGGTATTTCTGGGGCTGGCGTTCAATTGGGGTGCTTTGCTGGCCTGGACAGCGCATAGCGGGTCGCTGACAGCCGCGCCGGTGGCGCTGTATCTCGCCGGGATTGCCTGGACGCTGTTTTACGACACAATCTATGCGCATCAGGATATCGAAGACGACGCGCTGATCGGCGTGAAATCGACCGCGCGCCTCTTTGGCGCACGGACGGCATGGTATCTGAAGTGGTTTCTTGTCGGCACCGTTGGCCTTATGGGTGTTGCTGTTATTCATGCAGGGCTCGCCAGCGCCTCGCCGCTGGCGCTGGTGATTGCACTGGGCGGGCCGTGGGCGATGGGCTGGCATCTGGCCTGGCAGCTGCGCGGGCTGGACATTGACGACCCTGAGAAGTGTATGACCCTCTTTCGCGCCAACCGCGACACCGGCATGATTCCGCTGATCTTTTTTCTGGGCGCGTTGCTGGTGTGATTGAAACGATCCGCAGGCTTGCGTATCCCTTGATCCAGACCCCGATTGGGAGTGTGCGTTGAAACTGTCATCCCTGCTGATCCAAGCCATAGCCTTCCTGATGGCCGCCGGTCTGTCTTTGGTTGTTGGCTTTTATGCCGTGCAGGTGATCGAGGACCGGTCGGAAATCTCGATCCGCTCGGCGCTCGATTCCTCTGGCGCGCCCTGGGCCGAAGTAGAGGCGGACGGGCTCACGGTGACGCTGTCGGGCGTGGCCCCGACGGAAGCAGAACGGTTTGCCGCGCTGTCCACCACGGGCACCATTGTGGATGCGGCGCGTGTGATCGATGAGATGCAGGTTGAGGCAGTTGCCGCCCTCGCCGCGCCCCGGTTTTCGGCGGAAATCCTGCGCAATGATGCGGGCATCTCGATCATTGGGCTGGTCCCGGCCAGTACCGACCGGGCAGAGATCATCGACCGGTTCACAGCCATGAGTGGGGCCGGTGTGGCGGTGACCGATCTGATTGAGACGGCTGATTACCCACCGCCCGAGGGATGGCAGGACGCGCTGGGCTTTGCCCTGACCGCGATGGAGGCCCTGCCCCGCGCGAAAGTGTCTGTCAGCGCGGGTCGCGTCGCGATCACCGCCATCACCGACAGCGCCGAGGCAAAATCACAGCTGGAGGCGCGTTTGCGCCGCGCTGCGCCGCCGGGTCTTCGGCTATCGCTTGATATTGCCGCGCCCCGCCCGGTCATCACGCCCTTCACCTTGCGCTTTGTGCTGAACGAGGAAGGGGCGCAGTTTGACGCCTGCAGCGCGGACACCGAACGCGCACGCACCTCCATTGTCGATGCGGCGTTCAAGGCCGGGCTCACCGGCCCCGGACAATGTACGGTCGGGATGGGTGTTCCCAGCCCGCGCTGGTCCGAGGCCGTTGCAATGACAATTGACGCGCTCGCGGAGCTGGGCGGCGGCGCGGTCACTTTTTCCGACGCCGACATCACGCTGCTGGCGGCAGAAGGCACTGATGCTGCGCTTTTCGATCGGGTCGTCGGGGAGCTCGAAACCGCGTTGCCGGAGGTGTTCGCGCTTTACGCCCGCCTGCCCGAGATCATCGACACAACCGCCGGGCCACCTGAGTTTACCGCCACGCTGAGCCCGGAAGGCCAGGTGCAACTGCGCGGCCGTTTATCAGACGAGGCCCTGCGCACGATCGTGGACAGCTATGCACGTTCGCGCTTTGGCTCAGACAACGTCTATACGGCTGCCCGCGTGGTGGATGACCTGCCGTCCGACTGGCCGACCCGGGTTCTTGCTGGGCTGGAGGCCCTTTCGAGTCTGTCAAACGGCGTTGTCCGGGTGACGCCGGATCTGCTGGAGCTGTCGGGCAATACAGGCGATGCGGAGGCGCGCAGCCGTATCGCATCGCTGCTGGCGGAAAAGCTGGGCGAAGCGGAGGCGTTCGAGATCGATGTAACCTACCTCGAGAAGCTGGCTGTGGCAGACGTGCCGCCTACACCCGAAGAGTGCGAGGCGGAAATCAGCGCCATCAGCGCAACCAGCAAGATCACATTTGAGCCGGGAAGCGCGACCATCGACGCAAGCGCACTGGGCACGATGGATGATATTGCGGAGATACTAAAGATGTGCGGCGCGCTGCGACTGGAAATTCAGGGCCACACAGACAGCCAGGGCCGGGAGGAAATGAACCTGAACCTGAGCCAGGCGCGCGCGCAGTCCGTCCTGAACGAGCTGCGGGCCCGCCGCGTGCTGACGTCGAGTTTTGTCGCGAAGGGTTATGGCGAGGCCCGCCCGATCCAGCCCAACGACACGGAAGAAGGGCGCGAGGCGAACCGCCGGATCGAATTCCGCCTGATCCGCCCTGCCCCGTCGACGCCCGAAGGCGAAACGACGCTGGAAAGTGTCGCGCAAAGCGCCGATACAGGGGCCACTGAGGCGACAACCGGCGGGGACGGAGAATGAACGGGGCTGAATTTGTGGTCTGGACGGCGATCGTTCTGTTCGTGGCGTTCGCGCTGGGCTGGTTTGCGAACTGGCTTGTGGGTCGGTTCACCCGCGTCGCCGCCGGGGACGTGGCGGAACTGGACCGGATGAGCCAGGAACTGCACGAGGCCGAGGAAACCCGCGATCAGGCGATCACCTACCTGCAGCAGCGCGAGGCGGAGCTGACCAACCAGCTGAGCCAGACCGAGGCCGAGCTCCGCGCAGCGATGGATGGATTGCGCGATGCGCGCCACGAGGCCGAAGAGCTGCGCGGCCACATCGAGCGCATGAGCGCCGGTTAGGCTAAGGCGCGTTTTCTTCGAAGAAAACGGGCCCGGTGGCGAGCGGGTGTCGCCAATTCTGGCCTTTTGCCGGTGTCGAGTGGCCCTCCCTGGGAGGTTTATTTTGCCAAGTGAAGGGGGCGATTTACGCGTGCGCCCTACCAGCGGGACAAGGCGTCCTCATCACTGTCCTTGGCGGCAACCCATGCAGCGCCGTCTGGACCGATCTCGCGTTTCCAGAAAGGGGCGCGGGATTTAAGGTAGTCCATCAGGAATTCGGCCGCCTGAAAGGCGTCGGTGCGGTGGGGGGCGCAGGTCGCAACCATCATGATCGTCTCGCCCGGGGTCAGTGTGCCAAAGCGGTGAATCACCAACACATCGCCCAGCGCCCAGCGCGCGCCGGCGTCTTCGGCGATCTGGGACAGGGCGTTTTGCGTCATGCCGGGGTAGTGTTCAATCTCCATCGCGGTCAGCCCACCATCACCTCGCACGATTCCGTTGAAGGTCACAACCGCGCCCATTCCGCTGGTGCGCGCGGTAAAGTCGTTCAGCACGGCCCCGACATCAAAAGCCGCTTCCTGCACGCGGATGTCCATCAGCGCCCCCTTCCCTTAGCCGCCTGTCATCGGCGGAAAAAACGCGACCTCGCGCACGCCGCTCAAAGGTGCATCGAAATCGGTCAGGGTCTGGTCGGTGGCCACACGCAAGGCCGAGAGGTCGCCAAAGGCGGCGGCGTAGCGCTCTTCTCGGGCGCGGAGTTCTTCAACCAGCGCTGCGACCGTTGTCGCCGTGGTGTTCACCGTCTCGCGCGGCAGGCCGATGCGTTCGCGCACCCAGGCAAAATAGAGAACGTCAAGCTTGGCCGTCATGCGGTCGGCTCCTTCAGATATGGCATGGCCTTGGCCAGGTAATCAGCCCCTGTCACCACTGTCAGCAGGGCTGCTGCCCAAAGCAGGCTCAGGCCTACCCAGAAAGTTGCCTGCATCACGTTCCAGAGGGCCCCGATACCCGTTTCGTCTTCAATCTCTCCGGCCAGAACATCTTGCCACAGATCTCCCATACCCTCGATCCCGCGGCCAAAGTAATGCTCCGCAAGGCCGTGGGCGAAGAGGACGGAAATCGCGACCATTTGCACGGTCGTCTTCCACTTGGCGAGTTTCGTCACAGCGAGCGTGCCGGCGGTGTCGCCGAGATATTCGCGCAGGCCGGATACGAACACCTCCCGAAAGAGGATCAGCGCGGCGGGGAGCAGGATGAGAAAGGACAGCGAGGAAATCGCGAGCAGCACGCCGAGCGCAATCACTACCATCGCCTTGTCCGCGATCGGGTCAAGCATCGCGCCCATGCGCGACGTCTGGTTCCAGGCACGCGCCAGATACCCGTCGAGCCAATCGGTGGTGGCGGCCAATACGAACAAAACCAAAGCAAACATGTCCGCATACGGGCGCCCAAACACGAGAAACCCCGCTGCCATCAGCGGGGCTGCAACAAGCCGCAGCACGGTCAGGATGTTGGGCAAGGTCCAGCGCATGGCCTTGGTTAGCGCGGGGCGGATCAGGGGTCTAGTCGAACTGCGCCCGGATTTGCTGGATCGACGCAAAGACATGGGCCATCCAGACCTCGCTTACCGGGGCGTCCTCGGAGCTGAACCAGGCGATGGAGAGCTGACGCTTAGGGTCAATGAAGAGGTATTGGCCGTGGATGCCCAGCCCGTGCACAAGCGGATCATCGCCATGGTGCACGTACCACTTGGACCGGTAAGACATCGGCAGACCCGGGAATTTCTCGGCGAAATCTCCTGTGTCCCAAGCGGCGCGGTCGCCACCGTTCATAATGTCGGTCAGCCAGGTTTCCGGGATGATCTGCGCGCCATCGCGCGACCCGCCCTGAAGCATCAGCTGACCCACGCGCGCCAGATCACGGGCGATCAGGCACATACCCCCTGCACCGCGCGCGCCGCCTTTGCGGTCGACGGTGATATAGCCGGGGCGTTCCGCACCCATGGGGGCGAGCAGACGCTGCGAGACAAGGTCTGCAAAGCGCAGGCCGGATGCGCGCTCAAGCAGCCAGGCCAACAGGTCTGTGACCGGAGAGACGTAGTGAAAGCGACCGCCGTGGGGGCCATCAGCCTTCGTCAGCAACTGCTGGAAGCTGCGCAGGTCATGCGGGTCAGTCCCTGCGGGCACCGGGTTCCAGTTCGCGGCTTGGCGATAGGCAATGATGGGGCCGGACGTGGCCGCATAGTCCTCGTCAAAAAGGAGGCCAACGCGCATATCGAGCGCATTGCGGACAGTGGCGCCCGCGTATGCGGTGCCGACCAGTTCGGGCAGGTGGTCGGTTATCAGGTCGCCTTCGTTGAGCTCGCCCCGCGCCACACAGGTGCCCGCGACAAGGCCGAGCATGGATTTTGAGACCGACATGAGGATGTGCGGGTCAGCCGGGCCCATGCCGTTACGATAGGATTCGTGGACAAGACCGCCTTTGTGCAGGATCACTAGCGCGTCGTTCGCCATCCCGGTGACGGCGGTGCCAAGGTCTATGTCGCGCGGGGCCGCGTTCAGTGTCCAAACGTTGGACGGATCGTTCGGAATCTCGGCGGAGGGGACGATTTCGCGGACGTGGTGGAACGCCCAGTGGTTGAACGGCTGCGTGCGCCAGTTGGCGAGGGTGACCTGGGCCTCCGGGGCGGGCGGGAAGGTATTCATCATGGGGTGAGCGTAGGCCAGCGGGCGGGTGCGGGGCAAAGCGTTTCTAGCTTACCCGGTGCGGAATCAAGGCCGAAGGCCCCCTCACAGCGCCGGGCCCTCCCGCGGTCTGTCCCTGCGTTTGCCGTGTTTTACCCCTGTTGGAAGTGGTCGTAGACCTTTTGGGCAAGCGCTTCGCTGACGCCGTCCACGGCTTTGAGGTCGGCCAGGTTGGCGCGGGCCACGGCCTTGGCGCTTCCAAAATGGGCCAGCAGAGCACGTTTGCGGGCCGCGCCAACGCCTGCGATCTCGTCGAGCGGATTGGCCAGATTAGATTTTGCCCGTTTGGCGCGGTGGGTGCCGATGGCAAAGCGGTGCGCCTCGTCCCGCAGGCGCTGCACGAAATA
>JBCBCP010000021.1:0-50068 GCA_038530575.1 Pseudomonadota bacterium | reverse complement strand
CTGCAGCGGCGCAATCTGCAAGCCGCACTGCACCGGCGCACGGTGGCCCGAGCCAACATCGACATCGTTCACAAACAAAGGTGTGCCGTTGAACCGGGCGCGCGAAAAGCTGTCCTCTATCGGGGCGTCGACCATGATCTCGTCCCAGACCGGGCGCCCCCGGATCGACTTGGCCGAAGTGTTCAGGAAGTCTTCGGCGGTCGGGTTGATGTCCAGAATGCGGTCGTTCTGGTCAATCCGCACTGCAGGGATCGGCAAGGACGCCCAGAGATCTCCGATGGAAGCCGCGTTCATGCCGCCTTCCTTTCCGCCAGCGCCTCCGGCAGGGCCGCGTAAATTGCTGCCGGCTCCGTCTGGGTCAAGACTGCGCGGCGTAGCGGCCCGTCGGTGCCGGCGTCATCCATGTACCAACCCAGATGCTTGCGCGCGACGCGCAGCCCCAGATCACGGCCATAGAAGGACAGCATCGCCTCGTGATGGCGTGCAACGAGGTCCACACGCGCCGCGCCCTGCGGCACGTCCGGCGCCCGTGTGCCGTTCAGCGCCGCGGCAATCTGCGCCAGTGCCCATGGCCGGCCCTGCGCACCGCGCCCAACCATGACACCCGCCGCGCCAGACGCCTTGAGCGCTGCGCGCGCAGTGGCCGCCGTTGTAATGTCCCCGTTGGCAATCACGGGGATGGTGACGGCCTCTGCCGTTTCAGAAATCGCACACCAATCCGCCTGACCCTTGTAAAACTGCTGCCGCGTACGCCCGTGTATGGCCAGCCGGGTAATGCCCGCGTTTTCAAAGGAAGTCGCCAGAGCCGGCGCGTTCCGGCTGTCGTCATCCCAGCCCAACCGCATCTTCAGCGTAACGGGCACCGCGACCGCACCAACAACGGCCTCAACAATACGCAGCGCCAGGCCCGGCTCGCGCATGAGCGCCGCGCCTGAGGCGCCCGAAGTCACCTTCTTGGCGGGACACCCCATATTGATGTCGATCACCTCCGCGCCCTGCCCTTCGAGCATACGGGCGGCTTCGGCCATGGGCGCAGGCTCCCGCCCCGCCAACTGTACCGCAGACCGACCGGATCCAAGGCCCAGCTCCGCCCGCTCCAACGTGCCGGGGCGTGCATTCAACAGATCTGTGCCCGCAACCATTTCCGATGTCACAAGCGACGCGCCAAAGCGCTGCACCAACTGCCGAAAAGGCAAATCGGTGATTCCAGCCATCGGGGCCAGCATAACGGGAATGTCGCGCCTGTTTCCGGACAATTGCCTAATCCTTGTGCGGTATGATTTGGGTAAAGCATGGCCTCGAATTGCTCAATGAGGCAGGGGCGATAGCGTGAATATCCCGATAAGAGACCGCCTAAAAATTAAGCAGATTGCCACGCACGGCTCAGGCGCTGTAGGACTGCGGTGCCAACCAAACGAGGTCTTTACATGCAAGCAGCCGCCCTGATCGTCGCCGCCGGACGCGGGACACGCGCGGGCGGTGACATGCCAAAGCAATGGCAACCGCTGGCAGGTCGGCGCGTGCTGGACGTGACGCTTGAGGTTTTTGCCAGTCACCCCCGCATCAGTCAGGTCGTGCTCGTGCTCCATGCAGACGATCTTGGCCTCGCTCCGCCGGGCGTTTTGTTGGCGACAGGCGGCGCCGACCGGGCCGCCAGCGTGCGCGCCGGGCTCGACGTCCTGAGCCCTCTAGGCCCCAGCCATGTCCTCATTCATGATGTCGCCCGCCCCTGCGTCCCCGCCACCGTGATCGACGGCGTGCTTGACGCATTGTCAGACATGCAGGGCGCCGCCCCCGCGCTGGCCGTGACAGATGCGCTCTGGACCGGGAGGGACGGGCACGTAACCGGCACACAGGACCGCACTGGGCTTTTCCGCGCCCAGACGCCACAGGGCTTCGACTTTGCCGCAATCCGCGCGGCCCATGCCAATCACCCCGGCGGCGCAGCAGATGATGTGGAAGTCGCACGCGCCGCCGGTCTTGACGTGGCCATCGTGCCGGGCGACGAGGACAACCTGAAGATAACTCTGCCCGGCGACTTTGCTCGCGCCGAGCGGATCCTTGGAGCGCGATGATGGATATACGGCTTGGAAACGGTTTTGACGTTCATGCCTTTGGCCCGGGTGATCACGTGTTCCTTTGCGGCGTAAAGATACCGCATGACGCCGGCCTTGTGGGTCACTCAGACGCGGATGTTGCGATGCACACGGTCACAGACGCGATTTACGGCGCGCTGGCGAAGGGCGATATCGGTCAGCACTTTCCGCCCTCCGACCCGCAATGGAAAGGCGCCGCGTCTGACGTCTTCCTGCGCCATGCGGTGGAATTGGCCGGGGCGATGGGCTTTTCGATTTCTAACGTGGACTGCACCTTGATCTGCGAGTTCCCCAAGATTGGACCGCACGCAGAGGCCATGCGGAACCGTATGGCGGACATCATGTCGCTGGACCAAGCACGCATATCGGTGAAGGCGACAACCTCCGAACGTCTTGGCTTCACAGGGCGCGGCGAAGGGATCGCGTGCATCGCGACCTGTGCACTGATCAGCGCATGATCGGCCCAACCATCCCAAGGCTTATCGCTTCGGTACTGGGCATCGGCTACCAGCGGCCCGGGCCCGGCACATGGGCAAGCGCGCTGGCACTGCCTTGGGCTTGGCTGCTGCACGAGATGGGCGGGTTTCAGACCCTGGCGATCGCGACCGGCATCGCCTTCCTGCTAGGCTGGTGGGCCACCACGCAGATGATCACCGCACAGGACAAGGACCCAAGCTGGATCGTGATTGACGAGCTGGCAGGCATGTGGCTTGCGCTCTGGCCACTCAGCTTCGCCGCTTCAAGTCGCGACATCGACATCCTCGCGATGTGGCCCGGCTGGATCAGCGCCTTCGTTCTCTTTCGTCTGTTCGACATCTTCAAGCCCTGGCTGGTGGGCTGGGCCGACCGGCGCGGAGATGCACTTGGCGTGATGCTCGACGACATGATCGCGGGCCTTTTTGCAGCGCTCGGTACTCTGGCGCTCGCGGCCCTTGTCCACGGACTCTTCTTATGAGCGCCGAGGCCGTCTTGAATGCCGCCAAGGCTGCGGGCCTCATGATCGCTGCGGCCGAATCCTGCACAGGCGGACTGGTCGCCGCCGCACTCACGGATATCCCCGGATCGTCAGCCGTGGTTGACCGCGGCTTTGTCACCTATTCCAACGAGGCCAAGACAGACATGCTCGGCGTGCCAGCCAAGCTGATCGCGCAGCACGGCGCGGTGTCCGAACAGGTCGCGGCGGTGATGGCGCTTGGCGCTTTGACCCGATCGAGTGCGCAGCTTTCCGTCTCGATCACAGGTGTTGCAGGCCCCGGCGGCTCTGATGCCAAGCCCGAAGGCATGGTTTGTTTCGGTACCGCCAAAGATGGTGCGGTACAGACGGAGACGGTTCAATTTGGCGCGCTGGGCCGCGACGCCGTTCGCATCGCGGCGCGCGATTACGCACTAGGCCTCTTGCTGAGCCGGCTTCAGGGCTGAGGCAAAAGCGGGCAGATCGCCCAAGTCGAGCGCATGCCACAACGCCTCCGCGGCAGGGCCAGCCAAGGCCAAGGCCTTGGATAAAACACGCGCCTTACGGGTTTCAAACGACAGCGGCGCAGCAAGATCGTGCGTGTAGGGGACGCCATCAACCAGCACCCGGGCTTGCATTTCCGTCAACGTTTCATCCGCAGTCACTGACACACGGCTTCGATATCCGGAAAGCGCGGGATCGGTCGCACCAGCGTCGGTATACGCCGCAGTATCGGCTGTGCTGTGCCCATATGCGGCCATCGCGATCACGTGCCGGTAAGAAAACTTTACGCCCAAGCCTGTGTCCGGATCCTGCTGGTTGCACACACTCATCCAGCGGGGATGGGTGAACACCTCGACCCGAGCCGCGCCTGCCAGATCCGCGCCGCGGACCGCCTCGAGCGTGGCATGCAGGCCATGGCAACAGGCGTGGAACTTGTGGCTCACCGCGTCCATGCGCCAGCCGAAATCTACCTGCTCCCCTACCCCATGCATGATTGCGCCAAAGGCATCTGCGCCCTTGCCAGCACCTGTCATTCCCATCCGCGCCCACATGGCCGCCTCAACACCGGCGCGGGCGGCAAGCCCCGCGTTCAGCGGCTTGCCCATCGTGCCGAACTGGACCTTCAAACCCGACGCCATGGTTGCAACAAGACCAATCGCGTGTCGCATCTGCGCTTCATCCAGAGCCATCACCCGCCCCGCAGCCACACAGGCGCCAAAGGCGCCCGCCGTCGCGGTTTGGTGCAGGCCGACCTGATAATGCGCCCGCCCGAGCCAGAGGCCCATTGCCACCGATGCCTCCGCCCCGGCGAGCGCCGCATCAAGAAACGTTTTCATATCCGCGCCTTCAGCCTGCGCGGCCGCCAGTGCCGCCGACACAACCACAACGGAAGGATGCCCGATATGCGCGAAATGCGTGTCGTCATAGTCCAGCGCGTGCGACAGCGTGCCATTGACAAGCGCCGCCTCCGCCGGACCGGACAACCCGCCGTCGAAGCACAGGCATGGCCCCTGCCCGCCCTGGCCACGCGCCCAGTCCGAAAAAGCGCCCTCTGCCGCGCCGGCAACACCGCAGGCCGCCCAATCCAGAATTGAAAGGCGCATCACCGCGCGCACGCCTTCCGGCGCCTCCTCGGCGCAATAGCGCAAAAGCGTTGAAACGATATCCATGAGCAGAGCAGACACCGAAGAAGGCGAAACGCCAAGCCCCTTCACTTGGCAAAATATACCTCCCCCGGAGGGCCGGTCAGCCGTAAAGCTCTGCTGCCCGGCGCTCAAACGCGCGCACGATGCGCTGCATGGCCTCGTTAAAGACCACGCCGATGATCCCCTGAAGCACGCGGTTGCGGAATTCGAAATCCACGTGGAAGGATACATCGCACCCCCCCTCTGCGTCCGCAAACGACCAGTTCGACACCATATAGCGGAACGGGCCGTCAAGGTATTCGGTGTCGATGTTGCGCGCCTGGGGGTAAAGCTCAACCCGGCTGGTGAACCGCTCGCGGAAGACTTTGAATGAGATCACCAGATCCGCTGTCATCACCTCTTTGTCACCCTCAGGCGTCACCGAACGGATGCGCGCTGCCGCGCACCAGGGCAGGAACTTCGGATAGCTGGCGACATCGGCCACCAGATCGTACATCTGCTGGGCGGTGTAAGGCAGGCGTTTGGTCTCGGAATGGGTTGGCATAGGGGTCCGCTATATCAGGCTCCGGCGCCATGTGTTACGCAAGCCGAGGCAAATCAAGGGGAGCGATATGGCCCAGCGTCCATATGTCATAGACAAGATGATTTCGGCCAAGGCGATCTCGGCCCGGATCGAGGCGCTTTCGGACGAGATTGAAGCGGTGTTCGAAGGCACCGACAAGCTGGTCGTCGTTGGCCTATTGCGCGGATCGTTCGTGTTCATCGCGGATCTCGTGCGGGAGCTGGACCTGCCCATCGAAGTCGATTTCCTCGAGGCCTCCAGCTACGGCAGCGGCATGGAATCGAGCCGTGAGGTGCGTATCCTCAAAGATCTGCGCAGCCCGATCGAAGGGCGCGACGTGCTGGTGGTCGAGGATCTGGTCGACACCGGGCACACGATGTCCCACGTGCTGAAACTGCTGGCCTCGCGCGGGCCGGCGCGGCTGCGCTCCATCGCGCTGATGGACAAACCATCGCGCCGCGAGGTGGACGTCAAGGCAGACTGGACAGGCTTTGAAATCCCGGACGAATTCGTGGTCGGCTACGGGATTGATTACGCGCAGCGCAACCGCAACCTGCCATTTATCGGCAAAGTGCGATTTACCGACTGATGCGCTGGCTCCTGATGATGTCCCGCTGGGCGCGCAACCCGCCCTCGGACCGCCGCGTGGCGCTGGTCTTTGGAGCGGTGGCCTTGGCGCTTGTGATCTGGGGGATCGAGACGCTGGGCTACTGGCCGGACTGGGCCACCGCAGAGCGGGTGCGCATGCGCTAAAGCCCGAACCGCCGGAGCCCGGGTACGGCGCCCATTGCCTGCATGAGGCCGAGCGTCGCGAGCGCCGCGCCGGTCCACTCCCATCGGTTCGGCCATTCCCCAGCCAGCGGGATGCCCAGCACCAGCGCTGTCGCTGGGACAATCGCAGGAAACAGCGCCGCCCGCGATATGCCCAGCAGCGCGACCGCGCGGCCATAGGCCGAAATGGCCAGAACCCCGGCAAGCACGCCGTGTACAAGCGCCATCATGAGGAGGTCCGTGGCGGGCAAGCCCAGCAAGGCCGACCCATCAGACGTTACAAGGTAGACAGGCACGACGACGGCCGCCGATATCACGTTGACCGCCGCCGTGGCCGCCAGCCCCGGAACGCCCCAAACGCGAAGCAGTATTGTGAACATGGCCCACATCGCACCCGCCGCGACAAACAGTATTTGCCCGCGCCACGCCCCTGGCATCGTTCCGCCTGCCGCTCCGATCAAACCAATACCGGCCAACACCAGCGCCAGCCCTACGGCCTGCCCGCGGCTTGGCCGTTCGCCAAGCGCCGCAACGGCAATCAATGTGGCAACGACCACGGCGGTCGACGGTTGGATCACGGCTCCATGGGAAAGCGGCGCATGATGAAAACCGCGCGCCGCCAGCCAAAGAAACACCGGCCCGACGCACAGGGCCAGCACTGCGCCACGGCTCCAGCCGACACCAGCCAGATCACGCAGGCCGGCGCGCAGTACCCAGGGCAGCATTACCAGTGCTGCCACCCCATAGCGCAGCAGCACAACATCGCTTGCGGACAGCCCAAACGTCGCTGCCTTGCGCGCATAAACGAAATAAAGCGCCCACATGACAGCTGACAGGACGCCAAAGGCAAATCCAGCGCGTACGCCGCTATCCACAAGTGCGCCCTGTCGGGGTTTCAGCCAAGCCGCGCCTGCCGCGCCGCACGCAGCCGGGCGAAATCATCGCCCGCATGGTAAGACGAGCGGGTGAGCGGCGTGGCCGACACCATCAGGAAACCCTTGCCGTAGGCCGCTTTTTCATAAGAGGCGAACTCTTCCGGCGTGACAAAACGGTCCACGCGGTGGTGCTTTGGCGTTGGTTGAAGGTATTGGCCGATGGTCAAGAAATCGATATCGGCGGCGCGCATGTCATCCATGACCTGCACCACCGCTTGCCGATCCTCCCCCAGCCCCACCATGATGCCCGACTTGGTGAACATAGTCGGGTCCAGCTCTTTCACCCGCTGAAGCAGGCGCAGCGAATGGAAATACCGCGCGCCCGGGCGCACTTCGGGATAAAGGCCCGGTACGGTCTCAAGATTGTGGTTGAAGACGTCGGGCCGCGCTTCGACAACTGTCTCAAGCACTGACGGGTCGCATTTGATGAAATCAGGCGTCAGAATCTCGATTGTTGTACCGGGGCTACGGTGACGTATGGCGCGGATCGTCTGCGCAAAATGATCCGCGCCGCCGTCTTCGATATCGTCGCGATCAACAGACGTGATAACCACGTGGTTCAAGCCAAGCTTTTCCACCGCATGCGCCACGCGCCCCGGCTCAAACGCATCTAGTGCCTCTGGCGGCTTGCCGGTCGCAATGTTGCAGAACGTACAGGCCCGCGTGCAAACCTCGCCCATGATCATCATGGTGGCGTGGCCCTGGCTCCAGCATTCGCCGACGTTGGGGCATCCCGCCTCTTCGCAGACCGTGACCAGCTTGTTCTCGCGCATGATCTTGGCGGTTTCGGTATAGCCCGCGCCGCCGGGCGCCTTCACGCGAATCCAGCTTGGCTTTTTGGGCTGCGGATTGTCCGGGCGGCGCGCCTTTTCAGGGTGCCGCTGCTCGGGAATTTTCAGGTCGCGCATGGGGCGGTCCGGGATTGTTCAGCGTTAAACTTGTTTGGAACATAGGCCGCGGCCGCAGGGAAGCCCACGCGGCGCAACGCCGCTATGCGCTCAGTAGCGGTGGCGCACCCCGAACAGCCACCCGGTCGAGCCCGCATCGACCTCGAATACCCCGTAGCCATCAGAGCGGTGGTGCAGGCGCAGGAAGGTGCTGCGCTCGGGGCGTTTGCTGGCGAATTCCACCTCCGCCATCCAGTGCACGAACAGCCGCTGCGACGCGCCGTTGCGGATGATCTCGACCTCCGGCACATCACTGGCATAGGACAGGCCAAGCCCGCCCGCGAGGGACCGGACGCGCCGCCCCTCCCCCAGATCATAGCGCAAGGTGACCGGCAGGCTGAGTTCAAGGTGATCCTGCACGCCGGCATGCCCGGTCAACTGCAGCTCTACGCCAAGGCGAAACCGGCTGTTGCCAAGGGAGCGATCCCACCCCACGGCACCAGCAATCATGTAGCTGTCGGCAAAATCTATCTGCCCGGGCACGAGCGCCTCGTGCCAACTGCCGGTTGTCAGCGCGCCAGCCGCGGCCGACACATAGCGCTCGGTTTCCGCGCGCACGTGCGGCGTGGCGAACGCGATCACAATTGATGCGACGGCCACCGATTTCAGAAAGGTCACTGCTCACCCTCCGCGTTGCCAAAAGCATAGCCTGAATCGACAGCGCGAGGGAGTGTTTATTGTCTTGATCTAGCCGATGAGGCCGCCACCCGCGCCATAGGTCTCTTCGTAGTGGCGTTGCAGCCGGAGCAAGGCGATCCGCAGAACAATCTTGCCCGAACGCGCGGACCAGCCCAGTTTTTTCTCGGCCGTCTCCAACCCCTCCAGAAAACAACAGCACCGCAGCGCCACGTCCGAAAGCCCAGGACCTAGATCAGCAAGCGCAGCCGCCACACGGTCCCGGGCGCCCTCAGGCCCCGAGCTGTGCGCCGGCGCCGTACCCCGTGCGCCGCCATCGAGAAAACGGCTCCAATCCTGCGTCACGTTCGGACCCATATTGGCCAGCTCAAAGTCCTCGCGCAGCCGCTCCCCAGCACTGACCAGCGCATCATCCAGAAACAGTGAGCCATCCTTGTCCCGCCGCCGCGCCAGCGCGGTGAGTGGCGATTCCGCAAGCCCATAGCGCGGGCGCCGGCTGCGCTGGTCGGCCACGGGCTCTGCACCGGCAAAGGGTGCGGGCGCTTCGGCAAAGCCTTCAGGGCCTTCTTCTTCCAACAAGGTCTCCAGCGCAGCGCGCCCGGCGCTTGTGATCTCGTATCGTGTAATGCGGCCCGGCTTGGCCGCCGCGATCCAGTCCTTCAGCGCGAGAGCCTCAGCCACGGCGCGATCGACAACGGCGGTGCGTTGGGACGCGCCCTCGACACTGTCGCGCACGACAACCGCTTTTTCCATATCCGCGGCAACCGCCAGAACAGCGCCCGTCTCTGCCAGCCGGCGCAAGACGCGCAGGGCATCGCGCCGAAATGTCGTGTCGTCCGGTGTCGGGGCAGGCTGTGCGTGACGTGCTGACATGGTTGGTTTCCCGGCTTGTATGTGCGCTATGCGCAGCGAAGAATGACTTGGCGCACAGAAGGACTGGCCCAAAGTGCGCAGGGCGGCGTCGATCAACGGATCGTCGCGCTGCGTTTCCACCCGCCTGATCTGACGCAACACGGTCGAGGCGTGCTGCCCGTTCCGGCGCGCAAGTTCGCGGATCGTCAGCCCGCCCTCGATATGGGCGAGATATGCGCGAGCGCCGGTCGGCACCCAAGCGGGCAAGCGTGGTCCGCTCCCCGGTCCCGTAAGGACATGTGTCATGGCAACCGTTCCCCTTGGCCGCTTATCCACAGATTTGTCCACACAACTTAAAGATGCATTGGTTACCGGATCGTTAAAATCGGCGAATACCCAGAGCATTGTTCACAAAAGATAAACACTTCTGAAACCAGCGCGCGCCGTTTGCGTGCGGCGCGCAACACCCGGCTAGGTTGTGTCACAGTCACTGCAAGTCGCCGAACAACTCGGACGCCTCAAAGCCAGGAGACACCAATGCAAGACGTCATGACCATGCTGCAGAGCTTAACGCGCCCCGGCCTTCTGATGCGGGCTGCGCGCCATGGGGCAGAGGATTATCGCCGCGCTGTGCACCTGCCCCGTCTTCTTGGCTACGGTCAGCTGCCGCGCCATGGGAAGGCGTTGCTTCAATTGATGGAAATCGAGGCCGTGCTGAACGAGCAGCGCACCAATGACGATAGTGCCTACAGCCTCCTGCGCCATATCGACGTGTTGATTGCCATTGTGGGCGAGGCCCGCATCATGCGCGCGGCCCTTGCGCAGCAGGCTGCCTGACGGGCCCCGATCAGGTAAAGCTGTCGGGCACCGCCTCTTTGCGCTTCGCAACGAAAGCCTCCAGAGCCTCTTCAATGGCTGGGTCAAGCGCGGGTTTCCGATAATCCGCGAGCATCTTGGCCACACGCTCGGATGCCAAGGAAGCCGTATCACGCGCTCCTTCATCGAACCACGTCTCGAACGGTTTGTAGTCCAGCAGGTCAGACTTCCAGAACGCTGACTGGAAATTCGCCTGCGTATGGGCGCAGCCCAGGTAGTGTCCGCCCGGGCCGACCTCGCGAATGGCGTCCATCGCTTGCGCTTCTGCGCCCACATCAACGCCGCGCGCCAGGTGATGCAACGTGCCAAGCTGGTCCGCGTCCATCACGAATTTCTCGAACGAGCTGACAAGCCCGCCTTCGAGCCAGCCGCAAGAGTGCAGCATGAAGTTCACCCCAGCCAGCAAGCCCATGTTGAGGCTATTTGCCGATTCGTAGGCGGCTTGTGCATCAGGCAGCTTCGAGCCGGTGAACCCGCCCGAAGAACGGTATGGCAGACCCAGGCGCCGTGCCAATTGTCCGGCCCCGTAGGTGATGTGCGCAGCCTCTGGCGTGCCAAAGGTCGGCGCGCCCGAATTCATGTCGATCGACGTGACAAACGCGCCCATGATCACCGGCGCGCCCGGCTTGATCAGCTGGGAATAGGCGATTCCCGCCAGCACTTCGGCCAGCACCTGCGTCAACGTTCCCGCCACGGACACTGGCGCCATTGCACCTCCGACAATAAAGGGCGAAATGATGCAGGCCTGGTTTGCCTCGGAATAGACCTCCAGCGCACCCATCATCACATCGTCAAAGGTCATGGGCGAGTTGATGTTGATCAACGAAGTCATCACGGTCCGCCCCTCAAGGCCCCCGAACAGGATGTCCGACATCTCGACCGAATCGCGGGCACGGGAAGGCTCGGTGACCGAGCCCATGTAGGGCTTGTCGCTCAGCGTCATGTGGGCGTGCAGCATGTCGAGGTGCCGCTTGTTGACCGCCACATCTGTCGGCTCGCAGACCGTCCCGCCCGAATGGTGCAGCCATTTGGACATATAGCCCAGCTTCACGAAGTTCCGGAAATCCTCCATCGTGGCATAGCGGCGCCCGCCTTCCGCGTCGCGCACAAAGGGCGGACCATAGACCGGGGCCAGCACGAGGTTCTTGCCGCCAACCTCGACACTGCGCTCGGGGTTGCGCGCGTGTTGGGTGTAGGACTTGGGTGCCGCCGCGATCAGTTGCCGCGCCAGCCCGCGCGGGATGCGCACGCGCTCTCCGGTCACATCCGCGCCGGCATTCCGCCACCGCTCCAGCGCGGCAGGATTGTCGATGAAGTTGACGCCAATCTCTTCCAGCACCGTCTCGGCGTTATACTCGATCACCTCGAGCGCCTCTTCGGTCAGGACTTCGAAATTCGGGATATTCCTCTCAATGAACTTTGCCGTCTCGAACGACACGGCCGAACGTGCCGCCCGCCGTGCGGCTCCGCCGCCACCCCGTCCTCTGCGCTGTGCTCCGTCCGCCATGGCTCAACCCCCGCTGCAAATCGTGGCGCAGGAATACCGCCGGTTTCACAGACGCTGCGCCTCACCAGCGCCATACAGGGGAAAAAAGCGACATGTACGCCTTCTGCGGCGCTGCGTGCCACACAGAGACCACGAATGTCGGCATGCACCAAACCCAGCTGCAAACGAGGCTTATTCGATGCTGATCGGAGTTCTGGGCCCACTGCTTTGGCCATCTGGGCCGCATTGGAGTTCAGGAGGGTCATGCACGGACACTGCAGGGCGGCAGTCAGCTTTAGCGTGGCGCTGATACTCTACCTGAATCCGCGCTGAGTGTTTGAAGGGCAAACCGCGCGGGCAACGCTTGTGCCCTCAGCGGCGACACCTTTACCGAGCACTCCGGATGCAACACCGCCTTTATATAGGGTTTTCAAATGGTGATGCGCTGCGCTGCGATCTGCTGATGGGGCATATCATTCAAGCCAGCAGGCTATGTTCTGATATTTGGTTAATTTGCCCTGCTGCAGGGCCACCCATGCGGGAGCCTCTGGACGGATTGGGCTTTTTCATGCCGTTCGTTGTCTCCGCCGGCGCCGTTGCAGCCGTGTTGGAGATCCGCGGACGCGTAGACACCCGCGCGCCCAGCGCGCACGCAGGTAACATTGGCACTGGTCGTGTTTGGCACGCGCCGCACATCTGCTGCATGAGCATTGCGATCCACGACCGCATCGCAGCGGAATCCGCCACCCGTCTGATACGCGCCGAACAGAGCGGCCTGCGCATCGCGCTTGCTTGCCGCACGGCAATCACTGGGATCGCGCTTGCCTGGTATGTGCTGGGGGTTGTCGCGCTTCCGCAGATGGACGCGCGGCTCGGAACTATTGCAGTGCTGCTGCTTTTTACGGCCATGGGGCTTGCGCATCTCGCCGTGATCGGCACGCGCTTTGACCGCGCCTGGATCAAATACGTGGTTTATGCGGCGGACGTCCTCGCCATCTGCGCCGTCTTTGCCCTGGTCCCGATCAGCGAGACCGGCGAGATCCCCCAGATCATCGCCTTTCGCGCCTACGGCATCTACTATCTTTTCCCGCTCGTTGCGCTTTCGGCGCTCAGCCTATCGTGGCGCCTTGTCATTTGGACAGGCGCTGTGGCCTGTGCGGGCTGGTGGGGCGGTTTTGCCTATGTGACGCAAGGAATGGACCGCGTTCTGTCCTGGGCTGACATGCCCGGTGATGCGACGCGCGCCGATTACGAGACGATCTTCTTGTCCATAGACTTCATTGGCCGTGGCAACCGGATCGAAGAAACCGGACTTTTGATGTTTGCCAGCCTCGCGCTGGCCGTCGCCGTGTACCGCGCACGAGCAGTATTCTTTGCGCAGGTAGCCTCAGACGTTGGATATGAAGAAGAGCGCGAGGCAAGAGCGCGGATCAGCGACCTGTTCGGGCAATACGTACCAGAACAAATCGCGCAAACCCTGATCAAGTCGGGCGGCGCACCAGTGCCCGAACGTTCCGAGGGCACGGCACTGGTCTTGGACATTGAGAGCTTCACCCGCTTTTCTGCGTCTCGCCCACCTGAGGAAGTGATCAGTGCACTGGACGCATTCTTGTCGGATGCCGCGGAAGCAGTCGGCACCGAAGGCGGCGTCGTGATCTCTTATCTCGGCGACGGATTTCTGGTGACCTTCAACGCGCCGCTTCGGCAGGAACAGCCCGCTGCGGCGGCACTCCGGGCGGCGGTCGCCTTGCCCGTGCTGGCGCAGCGGCATGGGTTTGCCGTCCGGATCGGTCTTGCAAGTGGGCCGTTGGTGACAGGCACCATCGGCTCGGCCCGCCGCAAGTCCTTCACCGTCTACGGTGATGCAGTCAACCGGGCCGCTCGGCTCGAGGCGCTGTGCAAATCGCTGGGCGAGCGGATCCTGATCGACGCTGCAACACACGCGGCCCTTATCGGGACATCGCTGCGCCCTCTGGGCACTCACGCCCTGCCCGGCCTACCTGCCGCAATTGAGGTCTTCGCCCCGGCGCAGCAGCCCTTGCCAGCCGCGGGGCAGCCCCATAATCAGGGGCCATGACCTCCACCGATCACGACCGCCTCCTCATCATAGACTTCGGCAGCCAGGTAACACAGCTGATTGCCCGCCGCCTGCGCGAGCTGAACGTCTATTGCGAAATCCACCCCTACCAATCGGTGACCGACGCGTTTCTGGACGACTTCGCGCCGAAGGCGGTGATCTTTTCCGGCGGGCCTGACAGCGTCACCCGAGACGGCAGCCCCCGCGCGCCGCAATCGGTTTTTGACATGGGCGTGCCGATCCTTGGCATCTGCTACGGCCAGCAGGTCATGATGACCCAGCTGGGCGGCGAGGTGAAAGGTGGCAAGAATACCGGCGGTGGCGGCACCGCTGAGTTTGGCCGCGCTTTCGTCGAGCCCGCGGGTGATCTGGACCTGCTGGAGGGGTGGTTTAGCACGGGCAGAGAACAGGTCTGGATGTCCCATGGCGACCATGTAAGCCGCCTTGCCCCGGGTTTTGAGGTATACGGCACTTCGCCCAACGCGCCCTACGCAATTCTTGCAGACACGTCGCGCCACTTCTACGCGGTGCAGTTCCACCCCGAGGTCCACCACACCCCCCGCGGCGCAAAACTCTATGAAAATTTCGTCCGCATGGCCGGCTTTGCCGGCGATTGGACCATGGGCGCCTACCGCGAAGAGGCCATAGCAAAGATCCGCGAACAAGTTGGTGACGCCCGCGTCATCTGCGGATTGTCAGGCGGTGTGGACAGCTCGGTCGCTGCGGTCCTCATTCATGAAGCAATCGGCGACCAGCTCACTTGCGTCTTTGTCGACCACGGCCTCTTGCGCAAGGGCGAGGCCGAAGAGGTCGTGACCATGTTCCGCGACCACTACAACATGCCGCTGATCCATGCCGAAGAGCAGGAGCTTTTCCTCGGCGCGCTTGAAGGCGTTTCCGACCCAGAGGTCAAACGCAAGACCATTGGTAAGCTCTTCATCGACGTCTTCCAGAAACACGCCGACGGCATCGAGGGCGCGGCATTCCTCGCGCAAGGCACGCTTTACCCCGATGTGATCGAGTCGGTCAGCTTCTCCGGCGGCCCTTCTGTAACCATCAAAAGCCACCACAACGTCGGCGGCCTGCCCGAGAAGATGGGTCTCAAACTGGTTGAGCCCCTACGCGAGCTCTTCAAGGACGAGGTACGTGCGCTGGGCCGCGAGCTCGGCCTGCCGCCCAGCTTCATCGGCCGCCATCCGTTCCCCGGCCCCGGCCTCGCCATTCGCTGCCCAGGAGAGATCACGACTGCAAAGCTGGACATCCTGCGCGAGGCGGACGCAGTCTATATCGACCAGATCCGCAAACACGGTCTTTATGATGAAATCTGGCAAGCCTTTGTCGCCATTTTGCCCGTGCGTACGGTTGGGGTGATGGGCGACGGGCGCACCTATGACTACGCCTGCGCGCTTCGTGCGGTCACATCCGTCGACGGCATGACCGCCGATTACTACCCGTTCACCCACGACTTTCTGGGCGAGACCGCGACGCGGATCATCAACGAGGTGCCGGGCATCAATCGGGTGACCTACGACATCACCTCGAAACCCCCCGGCACCATCGAGTGGGAATGAGACCATGCGGCGCGCCGCAATACGGCTTGCCCTGACAGCTGGCGCCCTTTTTGCGCTCACCTTTGGCGCGGTCGTGTCCTGGACATTTCTCTGGCCAGAGCCCGACATGGCGGCGCTGAAGCGCGCCGACGCCGTCTTGTGCCTGGGCGGCGGGGTCAACGCAGATGGCAGCCTGCCCCCCGCAGAGCTGGGCCGCGTCAAACGATGCACCGAGGTTCAGGCGGCCACCGGCACGCCGCTTGTTATCTTCACCGGTGCCAGCGGCAGAGCAGACCGCCCTACGGCCGCCCATGCCATGGCCCAGACCGCAATCGCGCTGGGCCTGCCCGCATCCACCGCACTGCGCGAAGGGCAAAGCTTTTCGACCCTGCAAAACGCGCTCTTTTCGCTGCGCATTGCCCCCCACACGGACAGACTCATCATCGTGACCGAGGGCTTTCACCTGCCCCGCAGCGCGGCCTCCTTCCGCTGGGCCGCCTGGCAGCTTGGGCTGAGCCAGCCGCAGATCACGTTGGTGATGTCCGAACAGGTCCGGCGCATTCCCGGCCCGGACTGGTCCATTCTGGTCAGGGAAAGCGCGGCCATCTGGCTCAACCTCATCCGCGCGCCGCTTTTCTCTGCCCTGCCAGGCGCCTCCGAACGTCTTCTTGACTGAACGAGGCGGCCCGCGTAGCTGCGCATAATGACCGACACGCTCAAGGCCTGCCTCTGGATGACCGGCACCATCGCCTCCTTTTCGGTGATGGCCGTGGCCGGGCGCGAAGTGTCCTTCGCGCTCGATACGTTCGAGATCATGATGTACCGCTCCGCTGTAGGCGTTCTGATTGTCTGTGCGGCGCTCACGCTTTTGCGCCGCTGGGCGCAGATCAGCACAGGCCAGATCGGCACCCAGACGATCCGCAACCTCGCCCATTTCACCGGCCAGAACCTGTGGTTCTATGCTGTCACCGTGATCCCACTTGCGCAGGTCTTTGCCTTGGAATTCACGTCACCCATCTGGGTTATTGTCCTAAGCCCGCTGATCCTGGGGGAGCAACTGACGCCAATGCGCGCGCTGGCCGCGATCATGGGCTTCATCGGCATCCTGATCGTGGCACGCCCCGATGTGGACGGCATCAACATCGGCGTCATCACCGCCGCGTCCTCGGCCATCTTCTTTGCGCTGACCATCATGCTGACAAAGAAACTGACCCGCACCCAGCCCATCGCCTGCATCCTTTTCTGGCTGACGATCATGCAGCTGGGCATGGGGATCGTCGCGGCGGGTTATGACGGCGACATCGCTCTGCCCTCTGCACAAACACTGCCCTGGCTGGTGCTGATCGGTATCGCGGGCCTGACCGCGCACCTGTCGCTGACCACCGCCCTCAGCCTTGCGCCCGCAACGGTCGTTGTACCCATCGACTTCATCCGCCTGCCCACCATCGCCGTGATCGGGATGCTGGTTTACGCCGAGGCACTCGATATCTGGGTCTTTGTAGGGGCGGCCATCATCTTTGCGGGCAATTACCTCAATATCTGGGCCGAGACGCGCAAGAACCGGATCGCCGCAGCGAAACCCGCGGCCTAAACCACCCCCATGACGACACAAACCACCCTGTCGGGCCGCGCCTGGGCCGAACTGCTGCTTCTGGGCCTCATCTGGGGCGCGTCCTTTCTGTCGATCCGCGTGGCACTGGACGAGGTCGGCTTTCTCACTTCCGTTGCGCACCGCACCTTCTGGGCGATGCTGGTCCTGTGGGCCGTTGTCCTCGCCATGCGCCTGCCGCTGCCCCGGGACATACGCATATGGGGCGCGTTCCTGATGATGGGCCTTCTGAACAACATGATCCCCTTCGGCCTGATGGCCTGGGGCCAGCTGCATATCGAGTCGGGCCTCACCTCGATCCTCAATGCCGCCACGGCCATCTTCGGCGTGATCGCCGCCGCGCTGTTTTTTGCAGACGAGCGTATCACCTTGCGCAAAGGCGTCGGCGTACTCGTGGGCTTTGTCGGTGTCGCCACCGCGATCGGGCTGGAGAATTTCCGCAGCTTCGACCTGCGCAGCCTCGCACAGCTCGCCATCCTCGCGGGCACAATCAGCTACGCGCTTGCTGGCGTCTGGGCCAAAAAGACGCTGGGCGGTCTTCCGCCCCAGGTCGCGGCCGCGGGCATGCTCACCGGCTCGTCCCTTATCTCCGTCCCTCTTGCCATCGCGGTCGAAGGCATGCCCAGCCTTGCCCTGCAGACAGAAACAATCCTCGCCATCGGCTACTATGCCATCATCGCCACCGCAGGCGCCTACCTGCTCTATTACCGCGTCCTCGCCATGGCGGGCAGCGGCAACCTGATGCTAGTCACCCTGCTGATCCCGCCGGTCGCGATCAGCCTTGGCGCCTGGGTCCGCGGTGAGGCGCTCGGCCCCAATGCCTTTGCCGGTTTCGCCCTGCTGGCGCTGGGCCTTGTCATCCTCGACGGCCGGGTCTGGGCAGCGTTGACGAAGACGCGCCCGCCTGCATAGTGGCGCGGCACACCGCCAAAGGACCCCGCGCCATGCTCTATCCCACCGCCAAAGCCTGGCGCGACGCCCCGCGCAAAAGCGTTCTGGTCTACGGGATGTCGGGCCTCGGCAAGACCCACATGGCCACCATGCTGCGCGCCGCCGGCTCCTGGTTTCACTATTCGATCGATTACCGCATCGGCACCCGCTACATGGGCGAACGCATCGCCGACAACGCCAAGGCCCACGCCATGCAGGTACCCTTCTTGCGCGAACTCTTGATGTCCGACAGCATCTATATCGGCTCGAATATCACTTTCGAAAACCTCGCCCCCGTTGCAACCTATCTTGGCAAACCGGGGGACCCGGCAAAAGGCGGCCTCGACATCGCCGAATATCGCGCCCGGCAGGCCCAGTTCCGCGACGCTGAAATCGCCGCCCTGATGGACACGGCCCATTTCGCCCAGCGCTCCGAGGCGCTCTACGGCTATCCGCATTTCATCTGCGACACCGGCGGGTCGATCTGCGAATGGGTGGACCCGAACGATGATGCCGATCCGTTGATGACCGCGCTCTCCGCCGCCTGCCTGCCGATCTGGATCAAGGGCGATGACGCGCACACGGCCGAGCTGATCCGCCGCTTCGACGCCGCCCCCAAGCCAATGGCCTACCAGCCGGAATTTCTCGCGGACGCCTGGGCCAGCTATCTCACTGAGACCGGCACGGCAGAAAACAAGGTCGACCCCGACAGCTTCATCCGCTGGACCTACGCCCGCGCCCTCGCCCACCGCCAGCCGCGCTACGCGGCGATGGCCCGCTGGGGCGTGACCGTCACCGCCGACGAGGTCGCCGCCATGCAGACCGAAGCCGATTTCGAAGACCTCATCGCCGCCGCGATCGACCGTGCCAGCACCGCTTAGGTTCGGAGCCGCCCTCGCTTGACCTCCAAGGGGCACAGCGGTGAGACGAGCGCAATGAAAACCGCCGAAGGCCCCCAGCTTGCTGGGGATACGGTCTGTTTTCGTTGTGGTCGGCTCAGCGATCTGCCACGCCAGAGGTCAATCGAAGGCGGCTCAGAGCCGTATTAGGTTTGGTGAGCCCGAAGCGAACACCGTACCCAACCCGCACACAGCCAAAACCGGTCGCCAAACGCTTTGCGCAGCAAAGCGCCCCCCTCTTCGTCAGATTATTGTGAATAATCTGTCCCCCGGTGGCAAACCACGCCCAAGGCGTCTATCTCTGCGCTCCACAGCCCAAGGACCCTTCCGATGCCGATCAAGATCCCCGCCGACCTGCCCGCCTATGACGTGCTCACGCGTGAGGGCGTGCAGGTTATGGACGAGGACGCTGCCGCCCGGCAGGACATCCGCCCGCTGCGCATCGGCCTGCTGAACCTGATGCCGAAAAAGATCCAGACAGAGACGCAGTTCGCGCGGCTCATCGGCGCTGGCCCGCTGCAGATCGAACTGTCCCTCATCCGCATGTCCGAACACCAGACGCGCAACACCTCGCAGGACCACATGGAAAGCTTCTACCGTCCCTTTGCGGAGGTGCGGGACGAAAAATTCGACGGGCTGATCATCACCGGTGCCCCGATCGAACACTTGCCCTTCGAGGAGGTCTCCTACTGGGGCGAACTGACCCAAGTGATGGACTGGACCCAAACGCACGTGCACCGCACCTTCGGGGTCTGCTGGGGCGGCATGGCGATGCTGCACCACTTTCACGGCGTGCCGAAACACATGCTGGGCAAAAAGCTCTTTGGCGCCTATCGCCACGCCAACCGTGCACCCGCCTCGCCGTATCTGCGCGGCTTTTCCGACGATTGCGTCATCCCCGTCAGCCGCTGGACCGAGGTGCGCGAGGCGGAGGTGACCGCCGCGGGCCTGCCGATCCTGCTTGGCTCGGACATCACCGGCCCCGCGCTGATCGAAGATGCGGATCACCGTGCGCTCTATGTCCTGAACCATTTCGAATATGACAGCGGCACCCTGAACGAGGAATACCAGCGCGACCTCAGCGGCAACCAAGTCGAAGGCGCGCTAATCGACATGCCAGTCGACTATTTTCCCAATAACGACCCAGCGCAAAGCCCGCCCAACCGCTGGCGGTCCCACGCGCACCTTCTATATGGCAACTGGATTAACGAGATTTACCAGACCACCCCCTTCGAGATGGAGCGTATTGGTGCTTAAAGTCATTGGCTGGGCGGTCCTTGCCCTGCTCGGCGGCCTTGTCGCTCTGACGCTTCTGCTGGTGCAGCAACGCGCGCAGGCCGCCCGCACCGAGTTTCCGCCCGAGGGACAGTTTTTGGACGTGAATGGCCACCCGGTGCACTACGTTGACATGGGCGCCGGGCCAGCGGTTGTCCTGCTGCACGGGGCGAACGGGTCCACCCGCGATATGACCTTCTCCATCGCGGGGAAACTGGCCGCAGACTACCGCGTTTTGATCTTTGATCGCCCGGGGCTCGGCTGGACACCCAGCCTTGGCGACGACATGACCATCTCCGATCAGGCCGCGCTCTTGCAAGCTGCCGCGGCGCAGCTGGGCGCGGAACGCCCCATCGTCGTCGGGCAAAGCTTTGGCGGCGCGGTCATGATGGCCTGGGCCGTAAACCACCCCGAGCGTATCGCCGGCGCTGTGTCTATTGCCGGGGCGACATATCCGTGGGAGGGCGGGCAAAGCGCGCTCTACCACGCCCTGTCCGCCCCGGTCCTTGGCCCAGCCCTCGGCCATCTCTTCAGCGCCTTCGTGCCGGACAGCTATGTGGAGGGCCAGATGGCATCGGTGTTCGCGCCGCAGCCGGAACCTGAGGGTTATTCCGCCCATATCGGCATTCCCATCATCATGCGCCCGTCGCAGCAGGTGTCGAACGCGCGCCAGCGCACCTCCCTGCACGCGCAGCTCACCGCGCTGCACACGCGCTATACCGAGGTGACGATCCCGATCGAAATCGTGCACGGTGACGCAGACACGGCCGTGGGCCTGACCGTCCACTCGACCCGGCTGCGCGATGATGCGCCCGGCGCGGAACTGACCGTGCTGGAAGGCGCGGGCCACATGCCGCACCACACCCATGAAGCCGAGGTGATCGCCGCGATTGACCGCGCCGCCACCCGGGCCGGTTTGCGTTAGACCGCCGATCGGCCCATATAGATGTAAAGACACATTACATCGCCCGAGGCACCGACATGAGCAAACCCCAAGGCGGCGGCATCTCGCGCTACTTCACCGAAGAGGCGCCCGATGACATCCGCGCCGCAATCAAACGCGCGGACAAGGGCGATATCCTCAGCCCCTCCTACCCGCACAGCGAACGGCTAGCCAAAAAGGTCTACGAGGCCGAGCTTTACGACCTGCAAAAGGAACTGGTGAAACTGCAGGCGTGGGTCAAAGACACCGGCGCGCGCGTTGCCTGCATCTTTGAGGGGCGCGATGCGGCGGGCAAAGGCGGTACCATCAAGCGCTTTCGCGAAAACCTGAACCCGCGCGGCGCGCAGGTTGTGGCCCTGTCCAAACCTACCGAAACCGAAGCAAGCGAATGGTATTTCCAACGCTATCTGCAGCACCTGCCACCGGGCGGCGGCATGACATTCTTTGACCGTAGCTGGTACAATCGCGGCGTGGTCGAAAAAGTGTTCGGCTTCTGCACTGATGATCAGCGCGAACACTTCTTTCGGCAAGTGCCCCACGTCGAAGAGATGATCGTCGATGACGGCGTCTATTTCTTCAAGTTCTGGCTGAACGTGTGCCGGGCCGAGCAGCTTAGACGTTTCCTGGCGCGTGAAGAAGACCCGCTCAAGCAATGGAAGCTCAGCTGGATCGACGTCGAAGGCCTGAGCCGCTGGGATGCCTATACCGACGCGATCCGCAAGACGCTGGAGCGCACGCATACCGGTCCCGCGCCGTGGACCATTGTGCGGTCGGACGACAAGCGCCGTGCGCGTCTGAATGCAATCCGCACTGTGCTGACGGCCATTCCCTATGCTGGCAAGGACACCGCCAACATCGGCAAGATCGATACCTCCGTCTGTGGCGGCCCGGACATCTGGGACAGCTGAGGCACGCAATGCCCAAACGTGGCTATCATCACGGCAACCTGCGCCAGGCACTGCTTGCCGCCGCGCTCGAGCTGATCGAGGGCAAGGGGCCAACCGGCTTTACCCTGTCCGAGGCGGCTAAGCGCGCGGGTGTGACCCCTGCCGCCGTTTACCGCCACTACGAAGGGCGCGAGGACCTGATCGCGGAGGCCGCGCTTCAAGGCTACAAGATATTCGGCGATCTGATGGACCACGCCTACGCCGACGGCAAACCGACGGCGTTGTCTGCGTTTGAGGCAACGGGCCGGGCCTATCTGGCCTTTGCCCGCAAGTTTCCCGGCCATTACATCGCGATGTTCGAAAGCGGCATGTCGGTCAACCGCGACCCTGACCTTGCCGCGGCAGCCGCCCGCGCCAACGGTGTGCTAGAACGCGCGGCGGTAGGCCTCAGCCAACACATACCCGAGGATAAACGCCCCCCCGCCTCGATGTTTTCCGCCCATATCTGGGCGATGAGCCACGGTGTGGTCGAGCTGTTCGCACGGGGCTCGCCCGGCCAGGCGTCTCCCTTCCCGCCCGAAGACCTTCTGGAATCCGGGATTGGCATCTATCTGCGGGGGCTGGGGCTGGTGCCGCCGGACAAGTGACCGCGCGCTTGCCGCACCGGGCAACATCGCATACCACGGCGGCGCAGTTGTACCCGAGGTCCACATGAACATCGCAGGCCGCCGCATCGTGCGCGCATCCCGTTACGCCGAACTCAGGGCCCGCGAAGGCGCCTATTTCGACCTCGCCTTTATCCGGGCCCTGCCGGAGGCTGCGCAAACCCGAAGCCTGTCGCTGCTGGACACATCGCATTCCCAGTTGCGCCAAGACCTTTTTGCGCTTGCCATGCACGGGTTCAAGCAAGGCGGCTTTTTTGTTGAGTTCGGCGCCACCGACGGGGTCGAGCTGAACAACACCCTGATGATGGAACGTGATTTCGGCTGGTCGGGCATTCTGGCCGAACCGGCGCGCGGATGGCACGGAGATCTGAAAAAGAATCGCAGCTGCACGATCGAACATCGTTGCGTCTGGAAGGCCAGCGGCGAAAAACTGCGTTTCACCGAAACCCCGCGCGGCGAAAACTCTGGCCTCAGCCACACCGTCTCCGCCTCCCGACGCGCTCGCGGCAACAGCTACGACGTCACCACTATTTCGCTGAACGATCTGCTGACCGAACACAGCGCACCCGCGCATATAGACTACATGTCCGTCGATACCGAAGGCACCGAAGCGGACATCCTCGGTGCGCTTGATTGGGGCCGTTGGTCCTTCGGCGTGATCAGCGTCGAGCATAACTTTGCCCCCCAACGCTCCGCACTTAACAAGATCCTGACGGATGCTGGGTATGTTCAGGTGCTTAAGGATGTGTCGCGATTTGACGATTGGTACGTCGCCCCGGTCTTCGCCGGACAGGTTGGCTGAGCCGAGCAACTGTTTCATTTACGCCAGATATCGCGCAAGACATCACACGCTTTAGGCAAAGGCCATGATTTCAGCGGCCTGCTGTGCGGTTTGCCTTGCCAGTTTGTCACCAGCGCTATCTACCCTGCCCATGCTTGATGATGCCCCTTCACCAATCCGCCTGACAGACCGGCCCGACTGGACCTACCTGCTGCGCGATTGCTACGAAATATACCGCCGTGTGCCTGCCGGCGGATCTGTCGCAATCCGCGCGCATCAGCGCATGGTCCGCGAACGCATCAACCGGGTGATTGGCGCCAACGCCGAGCTGCTTCCCCAACCGGCACAGGACAAGCCGGTCACCGCACACCTGCGCCGCGCGCTGGACAATGGGATGATGGAGCGGCACGCGCCGCTGATCCGCGCGCTCGAGACCATTCGGGCGGGGCTCAGCTGGCAATATGGCTACGAAAAAGTGCCGCGCGGGCTTGAAAAGAAATACGCCTATGCGGAGCTGGCGGGACCAAACGGGCCGGTTGTTACCGATCAGTTGATCCTCGGCCTCGTCCTGTTTGCACCTGCCTGCACCTACCCTGCGCACGCCCATGACGGCATCACCGAAAGCTATATCTGCCTGTCCGGTGCGGTGTCGGAGAACGACACGGGCGTCTATGCGCCGGGCTCGCTCATCTTCAATCCGCCGCAGCACCGCCACCGCATCACCGTGGCCGACAACTCACCCGCGCTGCTGCTCTACGCGTGGACCGGCCCCTCAGACAAGCTGCGGGACCAGAAGATGGTGTTCAGCCGCAAGCGGTAAGGCCCCGGGGAGAGCCGCACAATACATCCCGCGGCCCCCAAAAGCGCGATTGCACCAGCCAACTCGGTGGCCCCGGAAGCCGCGACACGCTGGCGTCATTTTGAAGCGATCAGGAGACGCGCCATGCGCGCCGCTTCAGCAGCGGCGCGCAGGCGGATGGGCGGGGCGTCGATCCTTGAAGGATCGATCAGCCGCGATCCTTGAAGGATCGCCTTAGCGCAAGCTGCGGCTCATCAGGCCGAGACCTGCGGTGATCAGCATGACAACTGACCCAATGCCAATCTCTTCGCCCGTCGGCGCAGTGAAGGCAAAGCTGTAGCCAAAGAAGGTGACAGCGCAAACCAGTGACGCCGCAAAGAGCGCAAAGGCGCGCGCAGGCGCAAAGGCCAGGGCCGCCGCGGCGACAATGCCGAGCCCGCAGGCGGCGGCATAGGCGGCCCAGATCAGACCGGGAAAGGCGGCGGCGTCCGCAGCATAGCCGGCGATCATCTGGCTGAGGCCAAAGGCATACCAGATACCGGCAATCGGGGCGACGATACGGGTCCAGCGGGGGGTGGATGTGGCAGTGGTCATGGCAAAAGCCCTTTCAAAGCGGGTGGTTGGAGATGGCCTGCGATTTCTTCGCAAACCGGGCAAAGAGGGGCGCGAGCAGCCCCACCATACGGCCCGTGAACGCCGGCTTCCCCGTTTCGGCCATGGCCTTGAGGTTGCTGGCAATGAAGCCCTGCGCGGACATCATCTCTTTGGCGAGCTTGCTGCCCGGGACCATGCCGTCAATGCGCAGCTCGAATTCGGTGCCGCCGTCCTTTTCGGTCAACGTGTAGGTCACCGTCACAGGGGGCTCGTCGATATTGGTCATTGTGAACGTGTGGGCATAAACATCGGGCGGTTCGAACCGCAGCACCTCGCCCACCACCATCGCCACCGTGCGGGCCTTGTTCACCATGCGGTAGCGCGCACCCGCACGCATCCCGTCCTTCGTTTCGCACACAGACCCGAAAAAGAACGGCAACGCCTCGTCTGTCTTGACCAGCGTGTTCCAGACGATTTCCTTGGGTGCGTCGATACGCACGCGATTGATGTGGGTGGTGGCGGTCATTGTTCAGGGTCCTTCTTGCGCGCTGCGGCCTCGGCCACGGACTTGATGAGGCTCAGCCGGTCCAGCCAGTGAGCCGAAAACGTGTCGGTCCAGCGTTCGTAAATCGCCTGAATCGGCACAGCATTCAGGTAAAGACGACGCGACCGGCCGTCCTTTTCCGAGATGATCAGACCAGCCTCTTCGAGCACCTTGAGATGGTTCATCACCGCAATCCGGCTGACGTCGAATTTGGCCGCCAACGCCCCGACCGTCATGCCCGGCTGGGCGCGCAGGTGGTCAAGCATCTCGCGCCGGGACTGGTGCGAAAGCGCGGCAAATGTACGGTCCATATCACTTTCTGTAATCATGTAATTACATTATTACATAAAAGCTGGCCTGTCAACGTCGCCGAGCCTTGGCCTATGACATCGCAAAAATTTCGCTACGCTGGTTTCCGGTGGCCTTGTATGATTCTAAACGGAAAAACCCATGGCGCGGCGTAAGAAAGACACCAGCCTTCCGGCCCCGTACCTGCAGCGACTAACGGTCCTGGAAGACAAATTGGCCGAGAAAACCGGGTATCCGTTCAACCTGCCCTGGCTTGATTCGCAGTTCGAACTGACCTTCACGGCCCCCGTAACCATTATCGTCGGCGAGAACGGCACGGGTAAGTCCACACTGATCGAAAGCATCGCGGCCATTAGCGGCTACGACGAAGCGGGTGGCGGCAAGGGCTATCGGCCCGTCGATCATTCCAGCGCGATTGATGTCAGTGGCGCGGGCCTCGCGGATGTGCTGCGCGCGGGCTGGCTGCCGAAAATCACGGATGGCTGGTTCTTCAAGGCCGAATCCTTCTTTTCCGTGGCCCGATACCTTGACGAGGCCGCGCGCGACGGCGGCGGTGCGCCGCCCGACTACTTATCCTGGAGCCATGGCGAAGGCTTCGTGCGCTTTTTCGAAGAACGCATGTCACGGCAAGGCATCTACTTCATGGACGAACCGGAAAGTGCGCTGTCGCCTAAACGTCAACTTGTCTTGCTGCGCATTTTGAACCGGGTACAAGAACAGGCGACGGCGCAGGTGATCATGGCGACTCATTCCCCGATCCTGATGGCGGTGCCCGGCGCGCGTGTGCTGGAAATTACCCGGCACGGCCTGGCGGAGGTCGATTTCCGCGAGACATCACATTTCAGGCTATACCAGTCCTTCACCGTGGACCCGGAAGGCTTTGTGTCCGAAGCCTTGGCCGATGAAGACGACGCGAAGCTCTAAGAACTCCCGCTCACGCTGCGAAGGGCGCCTTGCAGGTTCGCCCACACAATGCCCCCGAGCGGCGGAACCTCACCACCATCGAAACAATTCATCCCTCAGGGCGGATGGTCTGCAAGGATCCGTTCCGCACGGGTGATCAGCGGCAGGTCAATCATCTGGCCTTGCACCTTAAAGACCGCCTTGCCCTGCTCTTTTGCTTCTGCGGCGGCTTTGACGACCTCTTTCGCCCATGACAGTTCTTCTTCGGTGGCCGAGAAAACCGCGTTCAGAACCTCCACCTGCCGCGGATGTACGGCGTAGCCCCCCGTCGTGCCCAGCGCCCGTGCATATTGCGCCTGAGCTTTGAGGGTTTCAGTGTCTTGGTAATCCGCCACACTGACCGGGACGGCCCACGAGTGCAGGCCCGCAGATCGAGCCGCCTGATTGAGCAAGAAGACCGCCGGTCGTAGCAGATCAGGTGTCGCGGACACGCCCATGCTGGTCGCATAATCCTCTACCCCAAGGGTCAGTCCTGCCAAGCGCGGTGTCGCCTTCGCGATCTCAACGGCCTGTGACAGAGCATCAGCCGTTTCGATCATCGCAATCAGCTTTATCTGGCCCTGCGGCAGTCCACGCGCGGCCTCCAGTTCGGACACGATCCCATCAACGGCACGCAGGTGTTCGGCTGACCCGCATAAAGCCACATGAATCGCGGCCACATCTTTGATAACGCACGCCTCAAGATCAAGCAGGGTTGGACGCCAGAGCGGGTTGATCCGCACGGTAACTTTGACCTTCGGCGCCAGCGCCGCAACGGCACCGGGAAGCGCGGAACGCGCCTCTTCCTTGCGGTCGGCATCAATGCTGGCTTCAAGATCCAGAATAATCGCATCCGCGCCGCGAGACGCGGCCTTTGCCACGAATTTCTCAGCCAACGTGGGAACAAAAAGCAAAGAGCGCCACATCAGAAAATCCCCTTGTCCGCCAGCGCCCGTTGCTGGTCTGTATCGTATCCCAGCTCGGTCAAAATATCGGTGTTGTGCTCCCCCAAGCCGGGTGCGGGCGCACGCACCGCGCCGGGTGTCTCGCTCAACCTTGGAAAGCTCTGGTGCATCGGCAAACGGCGCATGCCTTCATAATCGAAGTCCTGCAACACGGCGCGCCCGCGGATATAAGGATGATCCACGAGGTCCGCGATGTCGCAGATCGGGCCAACGGTAACCCCTCGGCCTTCAAAGTAGTCCAAGTTCTCCGCAAGCGTGCGGGTTTGCATGACATCGGAAATAATCGCATCCAGCTCAGCCGCGTTTTCAATCCGCGCGGGCGACGTGGCAAACTTTGGATCGTCCTTCAGTTCGGGACGCCCAATCGCATCGGCCAGCTTTTCCCACATCGATTGCATCGAAGCCGACATGGCAACGTGTTTTCGGTCTCGGGTTGGGTAGAGGTTACGCGGGGCGGCCACGTCGCTGGCATTGCCCATGCGCTGCGGAACCTTACCGGTCGCCTCGTATTGCGCGGCCCACGGCCCCAGAATACCGAAAAGCGGCTCGAACAGCGACAAATCAACCACCTGGCCCTTTGCCATCCCGTTCTGCCGCGCAACGACAGCGGACAGAACCCCGCCAAATCCTGCCAGCCCGGCCACCATGTCCGCCAGCGCCAGGGGTGGCAAAAGTGGCGGCTTGTCGTCCCATCCGGTCATCGCCGCAAAACCGGACATGCCTTCGATCAGGCTGCCAAAGCCCGGCTTGGTCTTGTAGGGTCCGGTCTGGCCCCAGCCCGAGACGCGCACGACGATCAGGTTTTCATTGATCTTCCAAAGCACATCAGGCCCCAGCCCCCACTTCTCCAGCGTTCCGGGCACGAAGTTTTCGCAGAGGATGTCGGCGTTCTCGATCAGCCGTTCGAGGATCTCGCGCCCGCTATCTGCTCTGAAATCCAGGCTCATGCTGCGTTTGGACCGCGCATAGACTTTCCACCAGCTTTCTGCTTCGCCAAAGCGGCGCAGGTCATCGCCACGCCCTGGGCGCTCGATCTTGATCACCTCGGCACCGAAATCGGCGAGCATATGGGTCATCATGTTCCCAGCGGCAAGGCGCGTCATGTCGACCACCCTGAGGCCGCTCAGAGGGCCAGTTGCATCAGGTTGATACGGTTCGTTCATGGCAAGTCTCTTTGGTTAGCCGTCAGACAGGCGTTTGCGGTCACGGATAAGAAGCGCCGCGACAAACGGGGTCAGCGCGACAAGGGCCACCGCGAACAGATGATCGAAAATGGCCATCGGATTGCGGCTGAGCAGGATCACAGACTGCCGGATCGACAGCTCGATCATCGGGCCAAGCACAAGCCCAATGATAAAGCACACGACCGAAATACGCAGTTTCAGCATGAACCAGCCCAGAACAGCAAAGCCCAGCATCAACCAAACCGCGAAAAAGCCTCCCTGACTGACATAGATGCCCACGACGCAGAGCAGCAGAACAATCGGATAAATGACGAAGGGCGGCACTTTGACGATCAGCGCAAACACCCGCAGCCCAAGGCTGCCGATCACAAGAACCAAGATATTGGCGATGATCATCGCGGCAAAAAGCCCGTACACGAGTTGCGCGTCACGCTCAAAAATCAGGGGCCCCGGTGTCACGCCGTGGATCAGAAACGCACCGACCAGAAGCGCAGCGGTCAAGTTGCCCGGAATCCCCAGTGTCAGAAGGGGGATCAGGTTTGCGCCGGAGACGGCGGAATTGGCGCTCTCGGTCGCGGCGATGCCTTCGGGGGCCCCAGTTCCCAGTTTATCGGGAGCTTTTGAAAAGCGTTTGGTCGCCGCATAGCTCAGGAAGGCGGCAAGGGTCGTGCCCAAACCGGGCAGCGCGCCGATGGCTGTGCCGATCCCAGCGCCGCGCAAGACAGGGACACGTAAGGTGATCCATTCCCGCAAGGGCATGCGGTCTTCGCCTTGGCTGGTTGCAACGTCCCCCGTGTTTGGCCGGCCCGCACGCCCTTCACGCAGCCGCTCAATGATTTCCGGCACCGCAAGTACGCCGATAGCAACAGCCGCCAGAGGCAGGCCGTCGAAAAGTTCGATGTAGCCGAAGGTAAAGCGCGGCGACGCGGTCTCAGGATCAACGCCGACGGTCGCCAGAAACGCGCCCAGCGCTGCTGCAAAAATGCCTTTGGCCAGCGAGTCGCCCGACAGCGACGCAATCAGCGTCAGCGACAGGATCAGGATCGCCGACAGCTCCACCGGACCGGCCTTGAGCGCGAAGATCGCCAATGTCGGGGCAAGCAGGATCAGAACCAGATCAGAACAGCTGTCCCCAGCGACCGACGAATAAAGCGCGGTTTGCAAGGCGCGGCGCGGCCTGCCCGAACGCGCCATCGGGTGGCCATCCAGCGTTGTTGCGGCCGAATGCGGCTCTCCGGGCGTGTTGAGTAGAATGGCACCAATGGCCCCGCCAAAGCCGCCGCCCTTCATAACTCCGACGAGCATGCCAATCGCCGCAAGCGGCGCCATGGTAAACGTCAGCGGAATGGCGACGGCCATCGCCATCGGCGCGTTCAGTCCCGGGATTGCGCCGATGACGATCCCGATCACAACACCTGCCATGACCGACAGGAACGTGGAAAGCGACAGCGCGTCCTGAAACGCGGCAAAAATGACGTCCATGAAAGCCTCGTTTCGCTAGGGCAGTGGCAATTCCAGCCCCCACCAAAAGGCGGCGACGATGACAAGCGGGGCGACAAGGGCGTTGAACGCATAGGCCCACAGCGGCGCGCGCGAATGCAGAACCGTGAGGGCGATGACGCCTAGCGGTGCCGAGAGCAAGAACCCTGCGTTGGGCTGGTCAATCGCGTCACTGAGCATGCGCATCAGCAGCAACATGCCGCCCACCGCACCAAGGCATGCCACAAGAAACAAAACCTCTCTCGCAGCCAGCTTCCCTGCGCGCTGGGTGTTGCGCATGTTTTGCAGCGCCAGCATTACACCGCACAGGATCATGACCCACGACAGCGCGCGCGGTGCCAGACTTGGCGGAAGTCCAAAGCTGCCGGCATCGTTCACCTGCGCCGGGATAATCCAAACCAGGAGCAGCACACCGGCGACAGCGATCAGAACGCCGAGGTAGAAGTCTTGCGCGCGTCCGGCCAGTAGCCACCCGGCCGGACGGTTCAACGGGGTGTGCACGGCCTTAATCCGCCGCGATGACCTTGTTCATTTCAGAATAGACCGCAGCATCCGCTTCGAGCCGCGCCTTGGCGTCGGCGCCCGCCACAAAGCCTTCCGTTCCGCGGAATTTGTTGGTTACGAAGTCAACAAACGCCTCTGACTTGACCGCCTCGGCCAGGGCGGCTTCGAGTGTCGCGCGCGCAGTTTCATCCATGCCCTTGGGGCCAAAGAAGATTGCTGCGTCATTCATGAAAACATCATAGCCAAGGCTTTCCAGCGTCGGGATTTGCGGGTGCTCTGCGATACCGCCGGGGTTCATGGACGCCACGATTTTCATGGCACCATCCTCAAACATCGGCAGTGCGTTCGAGCCCGAAAAGCCCAAGTCAACATGGCCGCCCAGCACCGCCTAGCGCGCCGCCGATCCGCCGCGGGTCGGCACGATGTTGACGGCTATGCCTTCTTTCTTTCCCACGTACTGGATCACCGCACGATCCAGCGGGATGATGGAGGCATAATTGATCCAGCCGCGCTCTTTCGCGGTTGCGATCATCCCGGCCCAGTCATCAAAGGGGGCATCGACCGGCGCTGTGTAGACCACGCGGTAGCCATGTGTCGTTCCGATAAAGGCAAAATCGTCAATACCATAGGGCACCGCGCCTGTAAGCGGTGTGTAGGAAAACGTCGTATTCACGGCGAAGCCGATGGTGTAGCCATCGGTGTTCTGACCTTGAATATACTGTGCCGCGACCGCGCCGCCTGCACCGCCCTTGTTTTCGACAATGACCTTTTGGCCCAGCTGAGCCTCAAGCTCTGCCGCCAAAATGCGCGCCGCCGTGTCGCTGCCCCCGCCCGCGCGAAACCCGACAACAAGATTGATTGCCTTTTCAGGGTACTCTGCCCATGCGGGCGCAGCGAATGTCGCAACCGCGGTTGCAGCGATCGCATATTTCAAGATGGCCATGTTGTATTCCTCCCAGATTTCGCTGCGCCAGCTCGCGCAGCGTTGGCGCTCAGGCTACCGGCTGGGCATTCCATCCAGAAATACAATGTTGATATATCTTTCATTGCTTTTCATTATGGCTTGGTGATCGAGAACAAACACCTTCGCAGCTACCTGCAAGTACTGGACCTTGGCAGCTTCTCAACAGCCGCACGGTCGCTCAACATTGCGCAACCGGCGTTGAGCCAGCATGTGCAAAAACTCGAAGAGAAGCTCAGCACGAGGCTGCTGAATCGCGGATCAAGAGGCGTCACACCCACGCCAGATGGCCATGTATTTGCGCAAAGGGCGCGCGAGATCCTATCACTTGTCGATGGCGCGGAACGTCTCTTTCAGACCAGCGCTCAGGACCTGATTGGCGAGGTGCGCCTTGGATTGCCCGGTTCGGTCTGCCCGGTTCTCGCACCGGAACTTCTGCTGGAGGCGCGGGCACGGTTTCCCGGGGTTTCTTTGATCGTTACCGAACTCATGAGCGGCGATCTGGCGGAGCTTTTACGCGCCGGCCGGGTGGACGCCGCCATATTGTTCAATGTGCAGGAGACCGACGACTACACGTCTGAGCAGCTTTTTGTTGAGAAGATGCACCTGGTCGGTGCGCCTGACGCGCCGCTGCTTCAGTCTGACCATGTGCAGGCTGACACCCTGCCCCGCATCGATCTCGTAGGCACCTACCCGCCCCACGGCCTGCGACTGCTGCTCGAGCGTTGGTCAAGCGAGTATGGGCTTGCCCTTAATTTCAAATTCGAAGCCGACGCGCCTTCGGTCTTGGTACGGATGGCCGCGCGCGGGGAGTGCTACACGATTGTCTCCAAAGCAGCGATTGCCCATGAGATTTCCAATGGCGTGATCGCAGCGACCGAGGTGACAAACCCTCCCATTGAACGCTTTGGGTGTTTCTGTTCGTCGAAACGTGTGCCCCCCAACAGGGCGCGCGATGCGATGGTCGAACTGATCAGATCAGTGGCCAAGCGGCTTGTCACCGAAGGCAATTGGCCCGGTGCCTCAGCGTGCTAATAATGGCTAGCATATCAGCGGGTGGGCGTCATTAGCGCCGCTTAGAACAGCCTTCTCCACAAAAAAGGGCGGCTCGAAAGCCGCCCCATCCGAATTCTGTTTCGCCAACGTTAGCGCTTGGAGAACTGGAAGCTCTTCCGCGCCTTCGCCTTGCCGTACTTCTTCCGCTCGACCACGCGGCTGTCGCGGGTCAGGAAGCCGGCAGCCTTGAGCGCGCCGCGCAGGGAGGGATCATACAGTTGCAGAGCTTTGGAGATGCCGTGCTTGACCGCGCCGGCCTGACCGGACAGGCCGCCGCCCTTGACGGTTGCCATGACGTCGAACTGGTCCTCGACACCGGCCACCGAAAACGGCTGGCGCAGGATCATCTGCAGAACGGGGCGGGCAAAGTACTTGTCCATTGCCTTGCCGTTCACTTCGACCTTGCCGGAGCCCGGCTTGATCCAGACACGGGCGACCGCGTCCTTCCGCTTGCCAGTGGCATAGGACCGGCCCAGCTCGTCACGGACGGGCTCGCGCGGGGTCAGTTCGACTTCGGGGGCCGCTTCACCAGCGACAGCCTGAAGGTCTTCGAGCGTTGTGATTTCTTCAGCCATCAGTCTCAGTTCCGCGTGTTCTTGGAGTTCATGGACGCGACGTCCAGCACTTCGGGGTTCTGCGCCTCATGCGGATGCTCTGCACCGGCATAGACCCGCAGGTTCGTCATGATCTTGCGGCTCAGGCGGTTGCCCGGCAGCATGCGCTTGACCGCGAGGGTCACAACGCGCTCGGGGTGCGCGCCCTCGAGGATCTGCTCTTTCGTGCGCGACTTGATCCCGCCCGGGTGGCCGGTGTGCCAGTAGTGATGCTCCTGACGCTTGTTGCCGGTCAGCTGGACCTTGTCCGCGTTCACGATGATCACGTTGTCACCGCAATCCATGTGCGGGGTGAAGGACGGCTTGTGCTTGCCGCGCAGGCGCATCGCGACGATCGAGGCAAGACGACCCAGAACGAGGCCTTCGGCGTCGATCAGGATCCACTTCTTCTCGATATCCGCAGGCGTTGCGGTATAGGTTTTCATGGGTTCAGTCCTATGGTTGAACAGCCCGGCAGAGAACGCTGAAGGGCCAAACGATTTGATGGGCGGGTTATATAGGGACGGCAGCGCGGGTCAAGCGGCGAAAACTCTAATTTATTGTTGTTTATCAATGGTATAAAAATAAGGTATTATTATACCCCATGATTCTTGACTACATCCCCCCTGCCCTGACCGCGCTTGCCCTACTCTGCGCAGGCACGCTGATCGGCTACTGGCCTACGCGCAAACTGATCGCCGTGCGCGAAGCGCGCCATGATCTCAAACAGGGCTCGGCGGGCTTCATCCGTCAGATCAGCGGCTGGTCCGTCATTGCGTTCTGGCTGGGCGCGGTTTGGTTCGGTGGCACAATCGTGGGCGATTGGGGCGCGACGGGCGATCTGGACGGCGCTATCGAGCGGGCGTGGCTGCGGCTGCAGATCCTGCTCGAGATCCTCGCCGCGCTGGCAGAGAGCGACTGATGCCAGAGACGATCGACGCCGCCCAGTCCGATCTGCAATGCCCCCGCTGCGGCGGGCAGACCGCCTTTGACCCGAGTGAGACCGCGCTGAAATGCACCTCCTGCGGCCATGCAAGGCGCATCGCCCATGTGGATATCGAAGACGCCGCGCGCGAGGTGGACTATTGCCCGGACGATCCCGGCACCGATGTGCCGGTGCTTGCCAAAACCCGCACGCACCAATGCCGAACCTGCGGCGGCGAGGTCATCTTTACCGGCGCCAGCCTGTCCGAGCGCTGCGCCTATTGTGACGGGCCGGTGGTGCTGAAGGACGGCGATGAGGGCTACCGCACCATGGCGCTGATCCCGTTTCAGCTGCGGGACGGGTTTGCCTGGGGTCAAGCCCGCGACTGGATCGCACGCCGCTGGGCCGCCCCGAATGATCTTGCCAAACAAGTCGAACAGGGACGCATGGCCGGCATTTACGTGCCCTTCTTCACCTTCGACAGCGAAGAAGCGCTTCAGTACTGGGGCACTTATACCGTCCGGCGCAACAAAAAGACCTACACGAAACGCGTGTCAGGCAACATGCAAATCCGCTTTGACGACATGTTGGTACCCGCCTCGCCCCACATCACGCCCCTGATCCGCGACGGGGTCCTGCACGATTTTCGTCCCGACACGCTGAAACCTTACCATCCCGGCTATCTGGCGGGGTTCGCCGCCGAGCGGCACCATCTGAGCGTGACCGAAGGCCTTGCGGCGAATGCCGACGACAAGGACCTGCTGATCCGCAACCGGATCGAGGGGCACGCGGGCCGCAAGCTGGACTCCATCCGCTACCAGACCGACACGAGCGGGCTGCGCTACCGCCGGATCCTGCTGCCGGTGTGGATTGTGCACTATACCTACCTCGGCAAGCCGATGAAGGTGGTCGTCTGCGGCCTGCACGGGCAAACCTATGGCGAGCGGCCGTTCTCCACGTGGAAGCTGATGGGGATGTCCGCCGCGCTCACCGGCGCGGCGCTGGCCCTGGGGATCGCCTGGGGCGTGCTGGGGTTTCTGTAGCCCAGCGCGGAGGCCCTAAAGATCAACGCCCTGCGGTGGGATGGCATAGGTCAGCGAGGCACGCGCCACCGGCGCTTCCATCCCTTCGGAAAACAGCAGCACATCCGACACGGACAGCTGCTTGCCCAGCTTCAAAAGCCGCCCCTTGCCTAGCAGGTCGCGCCCCGCCGCCGGCTTGCGCATGAAATCAATCGAGCAATTGGTCGTGACCGCCAGCGCACGCGGCCCGATCCGCGCCAGCGTCACCAGATAGGCTGTTACATCCGCCAGCCCGAACATCGCCGGCCCCGACACCGTGCCGCCCGGGCGCAGGTGCTGCGGGCCGACGATCAGGCGCAGCACCAGCTCTTCTTCGGACACGTGATCGACGCGAAACTCGTCCTTCACCTCCGGAAACACCGTGTCGAGGAAGCCGTTCATCTCCTCGCGGGTCATCACCAGCGTCATGCTTTTCCTTTCCGTTTGCTGCCCGTAACCTGCGGCCAAATCCGAAGGGAGAACAAGATGGCAATTCTGGAACGTCACGACGCGGACGGCATCGCGCACCTGACCATGACCGCGCCAGAACGGCTGAACGCGCTGTCGGACGCGATGCTGGCCGAATTGCACGGCACCTTTGACCAGATCGCAGAGGACCGCAGCGTGCGCGCCGTGATCCTGTCTGGCGCGGGCAAGGCGTTTTGCGCGGGGCACGACCTGCGCGAGATGACCGCCAAGCGACAGGCCGAGGATGGCGGCGCGGCGGCTTTGAAGGATCTCTTTGACCGCTGCGCGGCGCTGATGGCCCGCATCCAGTCCCTGCCCCAGCCTGTCATCGCGCAAGTCCACGGCATCGCGACCGCCGCGGGCTGCCAGCTTGTGGCGACATGCGACATGGCCGTGGCTGCGCACGGCACTCGATTTGGCGTGAACGGCGTCAATATCGGGCTCTTTTGCTCAACCCCGATGGTGGCCCTGTCGCGGGCGATCCCGCGCAAACAGGCGTTCGAAATGCTGACCACCGGCGCCTTCATCGAGGCGGAGCGCGCCGAAGCTTTGGGCCTGATCAATCGTGTTGTTGCGCCTGAGGCGCTGGCGGATGAGACAAGAGCCCTCGCCGCTGCCGTGGCCGAAAAGCTGGCAGTTGCCGTGCGCTTTGGCAAACCTGCATTCTACGCCCAAGCCCAGATGCCAACCGCAGACGCCTACACCTTTACCGGAGAGGTCATGGTCGCCAACATGCTGGATGCCGACACCGAAGAAGGCATAAGTGCCTTTCTGGAAAAGCGCGACCCCACCTGGACCCAGTAGGTCTGCGGTGGCGGATCGTTAACCAATTGTTTCAAGTTTTTCAGACAATTGTTTCCAAATCGACAATTGCAAATCGGGCAGGAATAGGGCACAACTTGGACATCGGGTTGAAAAACCCCTGACGATTTTGGGTCGCCGCACTGACAGGACCCTCCAGGTCAACTCTCTCTGACCCTCCTGACGCGGCGACCCCAAAAAACCCCCCGAAAACTAGGCTAGCGGCGGTCGCAAGTGTGTTTGGCTTGCGGACAGGCGTGGCGCTTAGACGTCCCGCAGCCGCAGCGCAAAACCAACGCCGATCAGGGCAACCGCCAACCCGCAAAGCGCTGCGCCCAAAAGCCCCGCGATGCCAAAGCCAACGCTGCCCAGCAATACGCCGAGGCCCTGCCCCGCAAAGATCGTGGCGCCGTTGATCGCAAAGGCCAGTGTTGCCGCACGGCCCGCCCGCGCCGCAATAACAGTAGCCACAACGGGAAAGGTCGCAAACAAGGCCGCCGCCCCCGGCACCGTGCCAAGCGCAAAGAGCGCGAGCCCCTTGGCTCCCTCTGCGCCGATCCCCAGCGCCAGGACGTAGACGCCCTGCCCCATGGCCATAACCACAAAAAGCGGCAGCAGCGATGCTGGCCCCCGCCGCTCAGCCAATGCCGCGCCAAGCGCAAGGCCAGCGACAGACCCCAGACCGATGAGCACTTGAAGCGCTCCGACCGCGCCGCCTGAAAGCCCTGTAAGCGCCGTGATCAAAGGGCCAATCAGCCCCACCGTCGAAAAAGTGGCGACAAACCCCAGCAGGGTCGCACCATAAAGCCCGGTCAGAGGCCAGGCAAAAGGCGATTGCTGTGCCCCTTGGGGCGGCGGCGGCGCGGCTGCGTTCGGCACGGCAAAAGCGATTATTCCTGCAATCGCAAGGCTCAACAGGCCCGAGAACCAAAACGCTGCTTGCCAGCCAAATGTGCCGCCAAAAAGACTACCCACGGGAATGCCAACCAAAAAGGCCAGTGCCGTGCCACCTGACACCACAGCCAAAGCGCGGCCGCGGTGCGCTTCGGGTACCAGAGAGACCGCAAGTGTGGAGGCCAACGGCACCGTAAGCGCCCCCACAAAGCCGCCCGCGACCCGAACCACTAGCAAAGCGCCGTAGCCGCTTACCATAGCGGAAGCCGCTCCGATGCAAGCCAGGAAGATCATGACCCCGATCAGCAGACGTCGCCGGTCCCAGCTGCGCAAGCCGATGGCAAGCACCGGACCACCCACCGCGCAGGCGAGCGTAAAGGCGGTTTGTAATTGCGCTGCGGCGGTCAACGACACCTCAAGTGAAGCCGCCAGTTCAGCTAGCAGCCCGCCAAAAACGAAAGCGCCGGTCGAGAAGGCGAACGGGCCCAGCATCAGGGCGCTCAGCGCCAGCCAAGGTGTTTTGCTTGCTTTTTCCATGCGCTTCAAAAAGTATATGCATATGCATGAAGTCAAGCTTTCATCTCAGGCGCTTCAGGCGGCCGCTGGCGGATGCCACGCCTTTGCCGCACGCCGTCGCGCGCGGCTCATCTCGCAGCGCTACGATACTGCACTGGCGGCGCATGGCCTGACGATCGGGCAGTTTTCGATGCTGGCGGCGCTGGCCGGGGCGGGACGGATGACGGTATCGCAACTGTCCCAGCTCATGGGCCTCGAGCAATCGGCCACCTCCCGGGGGCTGATGCCGCTGGTGCGCGACGGGCTGGTCTTCTCCCGCCCGGCCCGTCGCGACGGGCGGGTGCGTGTGGTGTCCCTGACAAAAGGCGGCACACTCCGGCTGAACGCGGCCTCGATCGACTGGGCAGAGGTGCAAGATGCCCTCACACGCGAGATTGCGAAAGACGCAGCGCTGCCTTAGATCGCAGGGCATGACACAGCGTTTACATATCGTCGGCGGCGGAATGGCCGGATCCGAAGCGGCCTGGCAAGCGGCCAATATGGGCGTGCCTGTCACGCTGCACGAAATGCGGCCAAACGTCGGCACGTTCGCACACCAGACGGGCCTTTTTGGCGAAATGGTCTGTTCGAACTCGTTCCGATCGGACGATGACGAGCAGAACGCGGTGGGGCTGCTGCACTGGGAAATGCGACAAGCTGGCGGGCTGATCATGTCCTGCGCCGACGCGCATCGTCTGCCCGCGGGCGGCGCGCTGGCCGTGGATCGCGACAGCTTTGCCGGCATGGTAACCGAAAAACTCAAAGCGCATCCGCTGATCAACACGGAATATGGCGAGGTGACAGACCTTCCCGAGGATGGCAGCTGGATCTTTGCGACCGGGCCACTGACCTCCGAAAAACTGGGCGCCGCCATCGCGGCAGAGACGGGCGCCGACGCGCTGGCCTTTTTCGACGCTATCGCGCCCATCGTCTATTTCGACAGCATCGACATGTCGAAGGCGTGGATGCAGTCGCGCTACGACAAGGGCGACACTGAAGAAGAACGCACCGCCTACCTCAACTGCCCCATGGACAAGGCGCAGTACGAGGCATTCATCGACGCCCTGCTGGCCGCCGACAAGACGGAGTTCAAACCCGGCGAGACGGCGGGTTATTTCGACGGCTGCTTGCCCATCGAAGTGATGGCCGAACGGGGCCGCGAAACCCTGCGCCACGGGCCGATGAAGCCCGTCGGCCTGACCAACCCGCATGCACCGGACGTAAAGCCCCATGCGGTCGTGCAGCTGCGCCGGGACAACAAGCTGGGCACGCTTTACAATATTGTCGGCTTTCAGACCAAGATGAGATATGGGGCGCAAGCAGATGTTTTCAAAGCGATTCCCGGCCTAGAAGAGGCTCGCTTCGCCCGACTTGGCGGCATCCACCGCAATTCGTTCCTGAATTCGCCTACACTGCTGGACAGCCAGATGCGCCTGCGCGCGCAGCCCAACATCCGCTTTGCGGGGCAGATCACCGGGGTCGAAGGCTATGTTGAGAGCGCCGCAATGGGTCTGCTTGCGGGCCGGCTTGCGGCCGCTGAACTGCTCGGCCAGCCGATGACCAGCCCACCCGAGACCACCGCAACCGGCGCGCTGGTCACGCACATCACCGGCGGCGCAGAGGCAAAGACGTTTCAGCCGATGAACGTGAATTTCGGCCTGTTCCCCCCGATTGACGTGAAAGGCGGCCGTCGAAACCGACCTGCCCGCTACAAGGCCTATACTGACCGTGCGAAAGCGGATTGGCTCGGTTGGTGCGCCACATCAACACTGGACGCCGCCTGAGCCGGGCGCTTAGGCTTCGGGCATGAGCGACAAGACACCTTTAGCGCCCAAGCTGTGGACCCCTCGCACGGTCGAAGAGACCAAGGATATCTACGCCAAGTGGGCGGATACTTACGAAGATGACGTGCTGGGCCTGTCCTATGCAACCCCGGCGCGCGTGGCCCAGGCCATTGGGCCCTACGTCACCCCGCAGGATCCGATCCTCGATTTCGGCTGCGGCACGGGCTTGTCGGGCCTTGCACTGGCCGAAGCTGGCTACGAAGTCATCGACGGCACGGATATCTCCGAACAGATGCTGGCGCATGCCTATGACAAACAGGCCGCTGGGCGTGATGTCTACCGTAATCTGTGGCTTGGAACGCCCGGCGCCGTTCAGGTCACCCCGGGGGATTATGCCTGCATCGTGGCAACCGGGGTGATCTCGCTTGGCGCCGCGCCGCCTGAGATGCTGACCGTTCTGCTCGACGCACTTGGGCCGGATGGCATCCTCGCGTTCAGCTATAACGACCCTACGCTTGAAGAGGTTTCTTATACCCAGGCGCTCGACGCGGTGATTGCAGACGGCACGGCCCGGCAACTCTTTCGCCAACATGGCCCACACCTAAGCGAGAAAGTGACCGGCTCGGACGTGATTGTCCTGTCACGGGCATGATCACCCGTTTTGCGCCGTCGCCAACGGGTCCGCTTCATCTTGGACATGCTTATTCCGCACTGCTGGCCTTTGACATGGCTATGGCCGCGAACGGAACCTTCCTTCTGCGCATCGAGGATATTGACCGCCAGCGGTCAAAGCCCGAATGGGAAGCACAAATCTACGAAGACCTGGCGTGGCTTGGCCTAACCTGGGCCGAGCCGGTCATGCGCCAATCCGAGCGTCAGGCCGCCTACGATGCCGCGCTCGACGCGCTCTGGGACCGCGCTCTGCTTTATCCCTGTCACTGCAACCGCCGCGACATTCTTGAAGCTGCCAGCGCCCCGCAGGAAGGCGCGCCGCTGCTTGGCCCGGACGGGATCGTGTTCAACAGGTCCATGTGCCCGTGCGAGGCCCCGGCTTTTGCAGAACCCCGACCCCGTGGCGGCACTGCCGCCCTTCGCCTCAGCATGGCGCAGGCGTCACTTGCCAAAAACGGCTTCACCCACCGAACGGAACCCAATCGCGCATGGCGCCGCGTGCGCTGCTTTACTGAAACCGGCAAAGGGCCGGACGGGCAACACGGTCTCATCGAGGTCGACTATGACGCTCTGCAAAACGACGTAGGCGACGTTGTTCTGGCCCGCCGGGACATGGGCACGTCCTATCACCTCTCCGTCGTGCTCGACGACGCGGCGCAGGGCGTAACGCACGTGGTGCGCGGACAGGATCTTTTTGAGGCCACGCAAATCCATGTCGCCTTGCAAGGCCTGCTGTATCTGCCCACACCGACCTATCACCACCACCGCCTGATCCGCGATGACGCAGGCAAGCGGCTGGCCAAACGCGACGACGCGCGGGCGATTTCCAGATACCGGGCCGACGGGGCCTCGCCTGACGACATACGCCGAATGGTCGGCCTTTAATCCACCATGGGCGTCATCAATTCGGTCTCTTCCCCGTCCCGCACCGCCGTGTAAAAGCAGGATCGTCGCCCGGTGTGGCAGGCTGGCCCCGTCTGGTTCACCGTCACCAGAAGACAATCGCGGTCGCAATCGACACGAAAATCCACCAGTTCCTGAACATGGCCCGACGTCTCTCCCTTGATCCAAAAGGACTGGCGCGAGCGCGACCAGTACGTCACCCGGCCCGTCTCAAGCGTGCGCGTGACAGCTTCGGCGTTCATCCACGCCATCATCAGCACCTCGCCCGAGGCGGCGTCCTGCGCAATCGCCGGGACGAGGCCAGCTTCGTTGTAACGAAGTGTCGCGGGATCGAAAGCCATTGCCAAAATCCTTTTGAATTCGAACGCGTCCGCTTATCTATTGGAAATCAGATGAAGGAAACCCGTATGGGCACCGACAACGACCTTATCAAGCTGTACTCCGGCCGCATTCTGGCGCTGGCGGCAGATATTCCGCACCACGCGCGGCTGACGGCGCCCGATGCGACCATTCGCAAACGCTCCCCATTATGCGGGTCAACCGTGACCGTGGATGTACGCGTTGAAGACGGCCGGGTTTCGGCGTTTGGACAAGACGTGAAAGCCTGTGCGCTCGGTCAAGCGGCCGCATCTGTGGTAGGCGCCACGGTCATCGGACGGACGCTTGAAGAGGTCGAAGCCGGGCGGGATGCTCTGAAAGAAATGTTGAGCGAAAACGGCGCGACACCCTCGGCCCCATGGGACGGATTTTCTGTGCTGGAGCCGGCGCGCGACTACCGGAACCGGCACGCGTCGATACTTCTCAGTATTGAAGCCACGGCGGAGGCGATGCGCGCAGCACAAACGCCTACAACTTAGGCAATTGTGAACCAGTTCTGGGCTAAGCCTTCCTGCGAAGGAGAGGCCATGACCGAACACACGCATATACCCGATCTTGCTTTGCTGAACCGATTGGCTGATCAGGCCTCCGAAATCGGATACGAAATCGTCGATCTCGCCGGGTTCCTGGACCTCGTGGAGACGCGCGCGGCGGCTCAAAGCGAAGCGCTGGAAAAACTCACGTCTGCAGGTGATGCGCTGGAGGCGGCGAACGCCAACACAGCCACTGCCGCCAGCACCTTGCAAAGCGGCGCGGCAGATATGCAATCGGGCACATCCGCCTCGGCCGAGCAAGTCAGAACCCTTATCACCGGAACGACCGAGATTGCTGAATGGGTGCGCGCGGTTGGCGCGCAAACGCGCGACATCGGCGATACGCTCGGCGCAGTGCGCACCACCAACAGCCAGATCGCCGCCATTGCGATGCAAGTCAACACGCTTGCCATCAACGCCAAGATCGAAGCGGCCCGCGCAGGCGAGGCCGGGCGCGGCTTTGCCGTCGTTGCCGAAGCCATCAACGAGCTCAGCCGCAAAACCCGGGACGCGGCCGATCGTATCTCTTCAGATGTCGAAGGGCTGACGGGTTTCATCTCCACCCTCGGCACTGACGCACAAAGCGTCGATGGCACCGCGTCAGCCGTAATCGAACAAGCCAACAGCGCCGACGCGGCCATGGGCCACATCGTCAAAGCGGCGACGCAGACCGCACAAAGCGCTAACCAGATCGCTGCGCTGACACAAACCGTAGGCGAGGCGGCGGCCACGCTCAAACCCTGCATGAAAGCCATATCAACCGCGGTTGATGCAACATCTGAAGGCATCACCGAAGCACATGGCCGCATCAGCCGAATGGTCGACACATCCGAAGACATCGTGCAAGCGACCGCGGCGCTAGGCGGAGCGGGCAAAGACGCCCGGTTCATCACATTTGTCAGGGACGCCGCTCAACGCGCCAGCGCCGCGATGGAGGCAGAAGTGGATGCGGGCCGTATAACGATCGACGCTCTGTTCGACACGCAATACGCGCCCATAGCAGGCACAAACCCCGAACAGGTCTCGACGGCGTTCACCAGCCTCACCGACCGTGTACTGCCTGCGATACAAGAACCCGCGCTTGAGATTGACGCCCGTGTCGTGTTTTGCGCCGCCGTTGATCGTAACGGCTACCTGCCAACCCACAACGAAAAATTCAGCCAACCCCAGGGGAGCGATCCGGTTTGGAACACCGCGAACAGCCGGAACAGGCGCATTTTTGACGACCGTGTTGGCCTCAAGGCAGGACGCAACACGGACCCGTTTTTGTTGCAAGTCTACCGGCGGGACATGGGGGGCGGTGCGTTCGTGATGATGAAAGATCTCTCATCACCCATTCGCATAAAAGGTCGTCATTGGGGCGGTCTCCGGCTTGCCTACAAATTCTGACCGCGCGCCACTGCGCAAAAAAGAGCGCCGCACATCCGGGCGGATGGCGGCGCAAGGAAAGCGTTTCTCACGTGGGACAGGACCGGCCCGGTGGGTCAGGCAACCCGGGGGGAACGCGCGCACCTCGGGACAAGGAAACGCGCAATGGGGCGGTCAAACGCGAGATCGCAGGCAGAACTCTAAAAAACGGCAGGCAAGTGAAGACCAACAACCAAGATTACCATCAACGCCGCCGCACCGGCGGCGTCTTGCAACAGCGTTGCCTCGACGCGGCTTGTAAGGGCTTTGATCTGGCGAAGCGTGGTCATATGTGGCACTCCTAATATCGTGTTGCCTCTTTGTTCCCATATTCTTAACCATCAGTAAAGAACTTTTTAAGAACAAATGTGAACTTTTGTCGAAACACTGGCCCGGAGGTGCGGAATTTTCAAAATTCCCGGCCTGTTTTCTTCAAAGAAAACGCCGCCCAGCGGCGGTTCAGCCGACATCCATCAGCCGGATCGCTTCGTCCTGTCGCATCAGCCAGAGCAGCAATCGCGCGGCGCGCCCTCGCTCTGACGTCAGATCAGGATCGACCGCCAAAAGCGCCCGTGCATCCGATTGCGCAACCGCCATCAGGGCCGCCTGCCGCTCAAGATCGGCCACCCGAAATCGTGGCAATCCTGATTGAGCCGTCCCGATCACGTCGCCTGCCCCGCGCATCTCAAGGTCCGTCTCTGCAATGACAAATCCGTCTTCCGTCTCGCGCAGCACCTCAAGGCGCTTCCGGCCAGTCTCGGACAGAGGCGCCTGGTACATCAGCACACAAGTCGAGGCCGCGTCGCCCCGCCCTACCCGCCCGCGCAGCTGATGCAATTGCGCCAGCCCAAAGCTCTCGGCGCGTTCAATCACCATGATGGTCGCGTTGGGTACGTTCACACCCACCTCGATCACCGTGGTTGCCACCAGAACCAATGTTAGTCCCGACGCAAAACCCGCCATGGCCGCGTCTTTTTCGGCGCTCGGCATCTGGCCATGCACCAGCCCGACAGTCCCCTCGCCAAGTGCGGCCCGCAGCCGCGAGAACCGCTCCTCAGCGCCCGTAAGGTCAACAACTTCGCTTTCCTCAACAAGCGGACAGACCCAGTAGCACTGGCGCCCTTCCGCAATCACGGCGCGCAGCCGGTCGATGACCTCGTCCATCCGGTCGGTACTGACCATCGCAGTCCGAATGGGTTTGCGGCCAGGCGGTTTTTCATCAAGCACGGACACGTCCATGTCCCCGTATTGCGCTAGGCTAAGGGACCGCGGAATCGGCGTCGCTGTCATGACCAAAACATCCGCGGCAGCCCCCTTGCGCCCCAATTCGAGCCGCTGGCGCACCCCAAACCGGTGTTGCTCGTCGATGATGGCCAAGCGCAAATCCCTGAATTCCACGTCGGCCGAGAACACAGCGTGCGTGCCAACGAGCACCTGAATGTCGCCTGCCGCCAAAGCCGCCAGTTTAGCCCGGCGCTCCGCTCCCTTGTCTCGTCCGGTCAGTAGCTCCAGCACGACACCTGCCTGCGCCGCCAACGGTTGCAACCCCTCCAGATGCTGACGCGCAAGGATCTCGGTTGGTGCCATCATCACGCCCTGCCCGCCCGCCTCCACCGCCACCAGAAGCGCCATAAATGCCACCAGTGTCTTGCCTGCGCCGACATCTCCTTGGAGCAGACGGTTCATCCGCCGGGCGCTGGCCAAATCCTCGGAAATTTCGCCCATGGCACGTTCTTGTGCGCTCGTTGGCTGGTAGGGCAGCGCCCTCAGAACACGCGATTGCAGCTGCCCTGTGGCTACGCTGGCGCGCCCCGGGCGTAGCCGTGCGCGTTCACGGGCTAGTGCAAGTGTCAACTGGTGCGCCATCAGCTCATCATAGGCAAGCCGGGCGCGCGCAGGTGCAGTTGCGGCAAGATCCTTTGCGCTCTCAGGCCCATGTGCGGCCTTCAGCGCATCGGCGGCTGGCGGCCATCCAGCGTCCGCCAACTGTGCCTCATTTATCCACTCGGGTAAGTCTGGCACCCGCGTCAGCGCTGCTTGCGCCGCCTTGTGCATGACTTTCTGCGTCAGCCCCGCGGTGAGCGGGTAGACCGGCTCGAACGGCGGAACCTCGCCTGCTTCGTCTTCGGACAGAATGTGGTCTGGGTGCACCATCTGCGCGATGCCGTCAAAGCTTTCGACCCGGCCAGATACGATGCGCACGGCGCCCTCGGGCAGTTGCGCCTGAAACCAATCACTGCGCCCGCGAAAGAACACCAGCTGAAAGGCAAATTCCGCATCCTCCACCTGGATGCGGTAGGCCCCACCGCGCCGCGCCGCTGGACTGTGACGGCCCACCGTCACACGCAGGGTGTACGTCCCGGGCAGTGGCGCATCCTTCAGCGTCGGGCGCAAGCGGCGGTCGATCCCGGAAGCGGGCAGTGTATAAAGTAAATCGCGCGGCGCCTCGATCCCCAGCTGCCCCATGAGCGCGGCCGTCTTTTTGCCAACCCCCGGCAACGTCTCAAGGCCGGCAAAGATCGGGAAAAGCGCCTCCGGCCGGCCCGTCATGCCCTGCCTGCGAGCGCGATCCAAGCGTCCTCATCGACGGTTTCGATACCTAGCTCAGCCGCCTTTTTCGCCTTCGATCCAGCGCCCGGCCCTGCGACCAGCAGATCGGTCTTTGCACTGACAGAACCGGAGACTTTCGCGCCCAGCGCCTCGGCCCGCGCCTTTGCCTCGGCGCGGGTCATCTTTTCAAGCGTTCCGGTGAATACGATCGTCTTGCCCGCCACCGCGCTGTCCGTGAGTGGGCGTGCCGCGTCTTTGATTGTCAGATGCGCGGCAAGCCGGTCAATCGCGTCCCTTTCGGCGCCAGGGGCAAAAGCGGCGGTCACGCTGGCCGCCATGACTGCACCGACTCCGTCAATCGCCATCAACTCGTTCAGCGCCTCGCCCCCCTCCGCAGCCGCTGCCATCGCTGCAGCAAACGGCGACCATGCACCATAGCTTTGTGCCAGGAGGTTCGCCGTCGCCTCGCCCACATGCCGCAAGCCCAATCCGAAGATTACCCGCCCCAACGGTTGAGCCCGCGCTGTATCGATAGCGTCAAAGAGGTTGTTCGCCGATTTTTCGCCCCAACCGTCACGGTTCTTGAGCTGCTGAAGGCCCGTGCCGTACCGATCTCTCAGCGTAAAAATATCTGCAGGCTCGGCGATCCAACCATCGGCATAGAATTGTTCGACCTGCTTTGACCCCAGCCCATCGATGTCGAAAGCACCGCGCGACACGAGGTGCTTAAGCTTTTCCACCTGCTGCGCGGGACAGATCAGCCCGCCGGTGCATCGGCGCACCGCGTCCCCCGGTTCCCGCGGGGCCGGACTGCCGCATTCGGGGCAGGTCTCGGGGAAGACATAAGGCTCTGCGCCCGCTGCCCGCTTGGAAAGGTCAACATCGGCGACTTTCGGAATCACGTCGCCCGCGCGGTAGACTTGTACCCAATCACCGACGCGGATGTCCTTGCCGCCACGGATCTCGCCGCCCTTGGCATCGCGCCCGGCGATGTAATCCTCGTTGTGTAGGGTGGCATTCGACACCACCACGCCGCCCACCGTGACGGCGGCAAGGCGCGCCACAGGGCTCAACGCCCCCGTCCGCCCGACCTGAATGTCGATACCTTCCAGCAGGGTCCATGCCAGTTCTGCAGGGAATTTGTGTGCCGTCGCCCAACGCGGCGTAGTCGAACGAAAGCCGAGCCGGTTTTGTAGGGCAAGGTCATCAACTTTGTAGACAACGCCGTCGATGTCATAGCCCAGCGTCGCACGCTGCGCCTCGATCTCGGCGTAATGCGCCAGCAACGGCGCCAGCGCCTCGTGGCGGCGCGTGAGCGGATTGGTCTGAAACCCAAGCGCCCCGAGCCGCTCAATCGCGCCAAACTGGGTATCGGCCAACGGATCCGACAGCGCACCCCATGCATAGGCAAAAAAGCGTAAGGGACGGGAAGCGGTGATCTGCGCATCTAGTTGCCGCAATGATCCCGCGGCCGCGTTTCGGGGGTTCGCAAAGGCCTTGCCCCCCGCCGCCAGCTGCCGATCGTTCAGCGCCTCGAAATCGGCGTGGCTCATATAGACTTCGCCGCGCACCTCCAGCAGCGCAGGTGCGCCGCTTAAGGCGCTGGGAACATCCGGGATCTGCCGGGCGTTCGCCGTGACGTTTTCCCCGACCTGTCCGTCTCCACGCGTCGCTGCATGAACCAACAAGCCATCCTCGTAGCGCAATGCGAGGCTCAGCCCGTCAATCTTGGGCTCGGCTGTATAGGCAAGGGGCGCGTCGGCACTAAGGCCCAGATACTTGCGCACGCTGGTATCCCACTCCGCCACATCTTCGGCGTCAAACGCGTTCGCAAGCGAGAGCATCGGCACCGCATGCGTGATTTTCGAAAACCCCTCCGCAGGGGCGGCACCGACCTGATCAGTAGGGCTGTCATCGCGTTTGAGGGCAGGAAAGCGCGCCTCTATCGCGGCATTGCGCGCCTTCGCGGCGTCATAGGCCGCATCGTCAATGACCGGCGCATCGTTGGTGTGGTAGGCCGCATTAGCCTTGCGCAGTGTATCGGCCAGCCGTGCAAGTTCTGCTGCTGCCTCTGCCTCGGTCAGCGCCGCGACATCGCGATCGTGCAGGTCTTGTCGTGTCACTGGGCTGCCCTTTCTTGGCCTCGCGGTAAGATGTAAAATCGCGCGGGGGGCAGGTCCAGTTCAATTCCGTGAGTGGTGGTCGCGGATGGCGCGGCGCATAACTGCGCCGTGGCCTTTGTCAGGCGCCGACGGCAATCTGCTCGGCGTCTGCGGTGTCCCCGGCTGGCTCAGGGTCCCGAAGGACATAGCCCCGCCCCCAAACCGTTTCGATGTAATTTGCACCGCCGGTTGCCGTGCTCAGCTTCTTGCGCAGTTTGCAAATGAACACGTCGATGATCTTCAGCTCGGGCTCATCCATGCCGCCATAAAGGTGGTTCAGGAACATTTCCTTGGTCAAGGTCGTTCCCTTCCGCAGGCTCAAAAGCTCCAGCATCTGGTATTCTTTACCCGTCAGGTGCACCGTCTTGCCCGTCACGCTTACCGTCTTGGCATCAAGGTTCACCGTAACATCACCGGTTTTGATGACGGACTGGGAATGGCCCTTCGACCGGCGAATGATCGCGTGGATCCGAGCAACCAATTCTTCGCGGTGAAACGGTTTGGTCAGGTAGTCATCCGCGCCAAAGCCGAACCCCTTGATCTTGTTCTCCGTATCGTCAGAGCCAGTCAGGATCAGAATGGGCGTGTCGATGCGGGCCAGACGCAGCTGGCGCAGTACCTCGTGCCCGTTCATATCCGGCAGATCGAGGTCCAGCAGGATCAGGTCATAGTCGTAGAGCTTGGCCAGATCGATCCCCTCCTCCCCCAGATCCGTCGCATAGACGTTGAGGTTGGCATGGGTCAGCATCAGTTCGATGCTTTTGGAAGTCGTTGGATCGTCTTCGACGAGCAGCACACGCATGAGTTTCTCCGAAATCCTAGAGGACGTTTCTTCGTTGGACCCAACCGTGAACAAAAAAGGTTAACGGGGCGTTATCGTACCTTGCTTTGTAACATAACAACGTATGGTTGTCACGTATCTTCGTCACTCAACCCCACTTCGGCTTGGCGGTACCTTTGGAGGGCTGTTGTTTTCAACGCCTCTTCACCGTGCAGGCTGACGGCGCGCACCCATTCTTCAAACTCCTCTGCGCTGATGCCATAGCGTGACAGCGCGGCGTCCTGAGTGATAAGCCCGTACAGCACACCACGCACTACCGCCGCCTTGCGGGATGCCACCCAGCGGCGGGTCCCTGGATCGGGCAGATCCGCGTGGCTCATCACCCGCCCATCAGGAAGCGTCACCGCCCGGGGTCCGTCGACTTTCTTCAGGTACATGCCTGCCTCGTACATCTGTTCGCAGGGCACCATGACGTGGCCGGCTTAACGACGGATGAAGCGGCGTTGCCGTGAGGCCTTGAGAATGCATCGTATTTTTCTATATTTTGCGGACACTCCCACCACGGACGAACCCCAATGGCTCTCGATGCGCATCCCATAAACTCGCTTGGCTTTGCCAAGCCGCCCGAAGACACCCGCGTCGTCGTTGCCATGTCCGGCGGCGTCGACAGCTCTGTCGTGGCAGCGATGCTCAAGGACGAAGGCTACGATGTCGTCGGCGTCACGCTGCAACTTTACGACCACGGCGCCGCCCTAGCCAAGAAAGGCGCATGTTGCGCCGGGATCGACATTCACGACGCGCGGCGTGTGGCCGAAGAGATGCGTTTTCCGCACTATGTCCTTGATTATGAAAACATCTTCAAGGA
>JBCBCP010000020.1:0-51701 GCA_038530575.1 Pseudomonadota bacterium | reverse complement strand
GCTCGGAGGATACGTCAACGCGCATTGCTTTCGCTGAAATGTCCCGGCCAAGCCCGATAAGATCCCGGCGCACGGCCAGATCATAAATCATCTGGGCGTAGTCCCGCACGGCGAAGGCGGAGATTGCAGCGCCAGCAAGACGGGCCAGGTAGGCGGCGCCGCCAAGTTCCTTGAGGCCCTCGTCGTCTTCCATGAAGGCCTTGAGTGTCACAGGCGAGGCAAGTTGGTTCTTGCCAATGCGGGCCGAGGCAATCTCGAAAATGCGGGCGTGGACGGGATCAAAGAAATGCGCCGGGCCAATGATGGCCGCAACTCGGTCGTAGATATCGTTGTTGGTGAGTATAGCACCCAGCAATTGCTGTTCGGCTTCGATGGAATGCGGCATTGTCTCTGCCGCCTGCACCTCCGGTGCGCCGGTTGGAATCCCACTTACGTCATTCATGCGCTCACCCCTCAATGCCCCGCGCGGACCCTATGTCGGACCGCTTGATTCCCGCCTTCCCCCCCGGCGCTGTACCTTGGTTACGCGTGCTTGGTGGGGCGGTCCATAAGGATATCCTGTGGGTATCTCTGTATAAGACGATACATCATCTTGGGGTGTAAACCCAGAATTTTGGCTGATTTTGGGTCAGGTCGCAGGTTTATGCGCGTCTTGCCATGCGCGGGGGTTGTTCAGGAAGTCCTCAACACCTGTCAGAGTTGCGGCGTCAAATGCGCCTGACAGTTTGGCCGCCTCCAGCACGTCCCACCAGGTGCACAGGCTGTGCAGCGCGACGCCGTGATCACCCAGCGTTTTTTCGGTTTCAGGAAAGATGCCATAAGAGAAGATGACGGCGGTGTGTGCGCATGTGGCGCCGGTTTCGCGGATCGCATCTACGAAAGACAGCTTGGAGCCGCCATCGGTGGTCAGGTCCTCGACCAGCAGAACCCGGTCGCCTTCTTGCATCACGCCCTCGATGCGGGCGTTACGGCCATAGCCCTTGGGCTTCTTGCGCACATAGGTCATCGGCAGAGCCAGGCGCTCGGCGATCATGGCGCCGAAGGGAATGCCGGCCGTCTCGCCGCCCGCGACGTTGTCGAAAGCCTCGAACCCCGCCTCGCGCATGACCGTGACGGCCAGAAAGTCCATCAGGGTGCTGCGAATGCGCGGGAAGGAGATGAGCTTGCGGCAGTCGATATAGGTGGGGGACGGAAGGCCGGAGGCGAGGATGAAGGGATCGGCGGCGTTGAGGTGCACTGCCTCGACCTCAAGCAGAGCGCGGGCGGTGAGGCGGGCGATTTCGTCTTTGGCGGGGAAGGAGGTCGGGATCATGCATCGGGCCTTGTTGCGCTGGTGGGAGCCTCCGGCGGAGGTTTATCTTGCCAAGTGAAGGGGGATCAGGGCGCGCTCCAGTGGAGGTCCATCGCGGGATCGAAGAGCGTGACGGGGCCGTCATCGGTGTCGATCTGGCCGGGGTAGCTCGGCGGGGTTCTGGTCAGGGTGATGGTGTCCTCATTGGGGCTGAGGCCGTAGAAGGCCGGCCCGTTAAGGGACGTGAACGCCTCGAGCTTGTCCAGCGCGCCGTCTTCCTCGAACACCTGGGCCAGGATCGACATGGTGTTGGGCGCGGTGAAGCAGCCAGCGCAGCCGCAGGGCTGCAATTTGGCGGGGTCCGTGTGCGGCGCGCTGTCGGTGCCCAGAAAGAAGCGCCGCGATCCGCTGGTGGCGGCGGCGCGCAGGGCAAGGCGGTGTTCTTCACGCTTGGCGACCGGCAGGCAGTAGTAATGCGGGCGGATGCCGCCTGCGAGGATATGGTTGCGGTTGATGACGAGGTGGTGCGTGGTGATGGTCGCGCCAAGGCTGTCATCCTGCGCCGCGGCATAGTCCACGGCGTCGCGCGTGGTGATGTGTTCCATCACGACCCGCAGGCCCGGCGTCGCGCGGCGGATCGGGTCGAGGATCCGGTCGATGAACACCGCCTCGCGGTCGAAAATGTCGATGTCTGCGTCGGTGACCTCGCCGTGCACGCAGAGGGGCAGGCCGATCTCTGCCATCTTTTCCAGCACGCCGCGCACCTTGTCGAAATCGCGCACGCCAGATGCGGAATTGGTCGTGGCGCCCGCGGGGTAGAGCTTGACCGCGTTTATCAGGCCTGAGGCATGCGCGGCGGCGACATCGTCCGGGTCGGTGTCTTCGGTCAGGTAGAGGGTCATCAACGGCTGAAAGCGCATTCCTTCGGGCAGGGCGGCCATGATGCGGGCCTTGTAGGCGGCGGCGTCGCGCCCTGTCACGACAGGCGGCACAAGGTTGGGCATGATGATGGCGCGTGCAAAATGGCGCGCGGTGTGCGGCAGCACCGCTTCAAGCATCGCGCCATCGCGCAGGTGCAGGTGCCAATCGTCGGGGCGGCGGATCGTCAGCGTATCAGTCATGACGCTGCGCCTAGCACGCGGGCGCAGGGCGGGCTAGTCCGAAGGTGCCTGGAGGTCCTTGAGCCGGCGGGCAAAGCGCGGCGCGTTCATTCGCGCGGTCACGTTTTCGCACAGCGCCATGGTGAGTGTGTCGCGCTGATCAGCATCGAGTGCCGACATCAGGCCGCGGAGATACGGCGGATATTCGCGGCGCAGGCGCCAAAGCTGAGCAAAGCTGCGTGTGTCCAGTTTGCCGGTCGATGCGCGTGCCAAAAGACGATAAAGCACGCCCATTTCGATCAGGTGCGTTTGGACCGCGTCCCCAAGATAGCGCAGGCGCAGCTTGGTCACGTTATCCTTTGTGAAGAGCGCTGCATGCATCGCGTCGAGCGTTTCTTCGGGATCGTAGAGCACGAAGGCTTCGGCGGCTGCATCCAGCATGTCGGGGGCATAGCCATAGCGGTCGGTGAAGTCGGTGCGGCGCATATCCGTAAACCGGTCGTCCCATTCGGTGACGCGCGGGTCCAGCGTGGCTTGCGGCTGAATGGCCACAACGCGCGCGCCGGGGCTCGCCACAGAGAACGCGGCGGCGGCATAGGCGCAGGGGCCAGCCCCGTAGAAGATGACGTTCTCGTAGGCGTCAAAGGCTCCGTCATCGATCAGGCTGTCGAAAAAGCCGTAAACCGCCGGGTCGCGGAACCAGGTGTCGCCGTCTGACGCGATACAGAGCGAGGACCAGCTGAGGCCGCGGTGAAGCTCCCACCCGGTGGGCGTGGCATCTTCGGACAGGGCGCGAATGCCCTGTATCGTTTCAAAGGTGACCAGCAGCGTCTCATTGCCATCGATATGGGAAGCAAAGTGGTTGGTGCCGAGCGGCGTGAAATCGCCATGCTCTTCGGAGATGGCGGCAAGCTTGGCAAGCCACTGCCCGGTGGGCAATTCCGCAAGCTGCGGTTTGAACGCGTTGCTGTCGTCCTGCATGGCAGGCTCCTCAAATCTGGCCCTCGAAGCGGGGCTTTAGCGAGGAGATACCTAAGGTTTGGGGCAAAATTGCGAAGATTTCGGGCTTATTCTTCGCCGATTTTCGCCCGGCCGAGATTGGCGTGGCGGATCATGTAACGTGCGGCTTGCGGGCTGACGGGCACGCTGGGCGGGGTCATCAGCAGGCGGCCGAAGAGCGCGCGGTAGGGCTCAAGCTGCATCAAGGCCTCAAAGCGGGCCTTGCGCCAGGCGACCGCGGCGTTGTGCAGATCAAGCGCCTTTTTGGTCGCCAAGGCCTCGCGCAAGGGGGCCGAGTGGGGGGCCATGCGGTGAATGCTGGTGTCTGTCGCGGTGTTCCAGTTCCGCTCGATCCAGTAATCGAGGCCAAGCAGGTCATCCGCGTGCACCGCGCGGCCGCGGTCGGCCTTCAGGACGTAATCTTCAAAGCTGCGCAGGGGGTAGTGGTTAAGCTGCGCCAGCGCGTAGTTCGACTGTCCGAAGGACGAGAAAATGCGGCGGGTGCGGAATTGCGCGTCCAGCGCGCGGCCCTCGCCATCGAACCAGCGGGCGCTGTCCACCTTGTCCGGATCGGGGCTTTTGGGGCGGTGCACCCCGGGTTTTCGGTAGGTGCCATCGTTGCGATAAAGCGTTTTGAACATCGACGCGCGCCAGGGCCAGTGCATGATAGCGGGCGCTGCGCGCGTGAACGCCTGCGTGGGCGGCACGTCTTCGAACCGAACCTTGCCAGCGTTTCCAAAAAGCCGCCAGGTGAGCGTAACCGCCGTGGCGTTAGGTAAGGCAGCGATAAGATCGGGGAGTGTTCCCGCGCCGATATGGACGTTAACAAACTCGTCAATATCAAGGGGCAGGATCCAGTCCGCGGATTTGACGATATCCATTTTGGCCGCCGCCTTGAGGGCCGTGAACTGGATGCCACCCTGATCATAAGGGCCATCGTTGCGCACGTGGGTCAGGGCGCCTTGACCCGCTAACACGTCTAGAAGTTCATCCGTCCCGTCGTCGCAATCATTTGAAAAAACGAGAAAATCTGTAATGCCGCACGCTTGGTGATGGGCCAGCCAGTCCAGCAGAAACGCGCCTTCGTTGCGCACGCACAGGATGGCAAGGATGTTCACGCCGTTGGCCAGTCCCGGACAAAGGACACGATCTTGCCGTTCGAGGCGCCCGGGTTGTAAGCGAGGCCGGCTTCCTGCGCACAGGAAAACACCTCGCGTACACCGTCAGCGCCGATCAATTTGGGATGCAGCCGCACGATCACCGCACGTAAAGCGCTCAGATCGAGGTCCGGCAGGACAGCCGCCTCTGCGCCGCCGATGTCGCAGATCAGCAGGCTCGCCTTCAGTGATTTGAGCGTTGTTTTCGCGTTCAGCACGTCGATGCTTTGGGGGCATGTTTCCTGGCCCGGGTCAAAAGCCAAGCTGGCACGGAGCAGATGCGAGCCGACATGAAGGTCCGCCTTGCCCTTGCGTTTTCCAAGCGTTGCTTCGGTGACAGAGCCCGTGACGTTGTTCAGGCGGTGCACCTCTCGGATAATGTCGGCCAGCTCTGTCTGCGGCTCGAAGGCGTGCACCTCTGCCGCCTTGCCGCGCCGGGTCATCAGCGCGGAGGTAAATCCGAGGCCGGCGCCGAGGTCGACAACGATATCGCCCGCTTGTCCTGTATCCAGCGCGGCGCGGGCGAGGGGGGCGTCGTATTCACCGCGTTTGAGCGCGCCACGGATACGCCCTGGGATGGCGGCGGAAAGGGGCAGCGCGACCCCTCTCGCCTTGATTGTGTCAGTGCTTATTTGCGCGCTTCCGTCCATGTCAGCTCTCCATGTCGAGGGCGAGGGCATAGGCCACCCGCTCGGTCTCCGTCAGTTTGATCGTCAGGGCCTGTTCGTAGAGGTCATGAAACTCAGGCATCGCGTGCAGCTCCGCCGCCTTGGCCTTGTGCCATTCAAAGCCGGCGTGGTGCAGGGCGGCAAGTTCCGCGTCCTGCATCAGGCGGTCATATTCAGTGCGCATGCGCGGTAGGTTCCGCTTGATCGTGATGTCGCGGAAATCGGACCAGTCCATGCGGATCCAGTAATTGATGCCGATAGAGCGGTCGACATGAAGCGCGCGGCCCCGTTGCCGCTTGATCAAAAACGATTCCGCTGAACGCAAAGCGTAGTGATTTAGCTGGATCAGGTCATATCCAATTGACTTTTTCGAACTTCGCCAGCCGTTGTCGCGCGCTTCCTTGGTCATGTCCCGGCCCGACCCGTTGACCCACTTCACCTGCGCCTTCTTGTCGTCCACGAGCTTGTTCGGGCGGTGGCAGCTGATCTTCTCGTAGGCGCCGATATTGGCGAACATCGTCTTGAAGCCCCAGACCGTGTGCGGTTTCGGGCAATAGGCGGGTGCACAGGCGTCGAACTGGTCGATCACGAAATCATCGGCGAGTTCCGTGATGCCATTGTGGCCAAAGAGCCGCCAGGTCATCGCGACATTTGTGGCCCCCGGCACGGCGGCAAAAAAGTCCTGAAGCGTCCCGTTGCCGGTCCGCACATTAATGAACTCGTCCACGTCGATGTGGATGATCCAGTCGGCGTTTTGGATCACGGGCTCCTTGAGGCTCTGGTTCAGCGCGTATTGCTGGGGCGAATTGCCTTTCCAGCCGTCGTTGTTGCGGTGCTGCAGGACGCCCATCGCCTGCAGCCGGTCCAGAATTTCGGACGTCCCGTCAGAGCAGTCGTTGGTATAGATCAGGAAGTTGTCCACGCCCATCGCGCGGTGATAGGCGACCCATTCGACGATATAGGGCGCCTCGTTCTTCATGCAGCCGACGATGACATTGCCGCTGGAGCCTTCGGGCAGGGTGCGCGGTGCCATTTCGGTATAGGCCGCGGCGAGCTGTTCCTCGTCCACCGCGCCGAGGCGGTTGTGGGGGGCAAAGCTGCTGTTCTTGAGCTTTTCAAAGTTCTGGACGGCCAGTGGCGGCATCAGTTTCTGCGCCGATGGGGTCAGGTTGTCCTTGGGCGTGCTGGCCTGCATTTTGGGCGCGTCCGCAAGATCGGCGCCTTTGGTCTTGGCCTCCTGCTTGGTGGCCTTGTCGATCCGCCACATGAAGCCCAAGAGGTATTGCGACGCGCGGAAGCCAAACTCCGGGTCTGCCTCGGCCCAGGTGCCTTTGGCGCGGGGGCGTTTAAAGGTGTCCGCGCTCAGGCCTTTATGCGATTTCACCAGCGCCTTGTTCGCTGCATCAAAAGTTTTCCAGATCGGCGACAGGCTGGCCACGTCAATCGGCGCGCCCGGCACTTCAATCTCGCCGATAAAGCTGCGCCACAGCTGGCGCGGCAGAATGCGCTGCTTGGAGGCCAAAACCTGCAGGATCAGCGCGTTCAGCTGGCGCCCGCGGGCCAGCCATGCCGCCGATGGCGCCTCTGGCAGGGGGGCAGGTTGCGCCTTGCCGATATTGTCGGAAATGCCGAACATCGCGCGGATTTCGTCCGTGACAGTCTCTGCCGCGAAGGTCTGCGCGTCGTAGCTGCGCAGCGACAGGGCGCCTTTGCCAAATGTGCCCTCCCAGAAGGCGACCAGCGCCGCAAAGTCGAGCCAGAAGGGCGGGGCCTGGTTTTCGAGGAACTGGCCCGCTTGAGGGTCAATCTTGGGCGCTTCGGCCAGGCAATCGGCCCACCATGTCTTGGACCCGGCAAGCTCCAGCTCGCGGTCAAGCGTCGTGCCGCGCCCCTCAAAGACTTGCTGCGCATAGTGACGCGTCAAGAGGTGCGCCGGCTCGTCCACATGGGCCACCAGAGAAATATCGTCAGACAGGTGGGAGAGCAGCGCCTTCAACCGCTCCAGCTCGGACGTGGTATACAGCGACGCCCCAAGCTGGGATGCTGAAAGGATCAGGTCGGTGGGCTTGGTGGCGTCCACCTCGCGGGCAAGGTCGGCGGCCACGGCATCGCGCAGGACAGCCTGTTTTTCGGCCGTGATGAACCCGCGATTGTAGCGCAGCGGGTCGACATGGTCCGGGTCGGTCACGGCCATGTAAAGGCGTGTGTGGTTTTTCGGGCCCAGACTGCGCGGAACAAGAAACCCTTTGCTGGCAAGTTGGTCGCGCTTGTCCGCGAGCACAGATTGCAGGCGGTTTGCGCCGACATGTTCCAGACCAATGTGCAGATGAATACGCATCTACGCCCCTTCATACTCGTAATTTCGGTTCTTGTGGCCCCACCACGGCAGATCCCTGCCCAAGTGCGCGCCGATCTGTTCGGGTGCATTGGCGTCCGCGATGTCAAAGATCAAAAGCCGATCGGATCCTGCAAAGATGGCCCGCAAAAAGGCGTAGTGGCCTTCGATCCACTGCATCCGCTGTTTTGTTGTTTCCCCATAGCCTTCGGGCAGGCCAGGAACTGGATTGCCGGGCAGGCGGGCAAGGCCCAGATCGGACCATGCCAGGATCGACTGGCTGAGCGCGAAGGGATCGCGCCAGGAGGCCAGAAACCGCACGCCCGGATGCTGCCTGCGCAGCGCGTCAATGAGGCCGAAGTCCATTTGCGGCCAAAGGCTGCGGCCCCCGCGAAGCAGGCTGATTTCCGTCAGCGCGTCGAACGGGCCAAGATGGGCCGCGGCATCGCCCGCCTCGAAATGCCCCTTGTAGAGCAGGTCGGCGACAAATTGACGTTGCAGCTCAGGGTCTTGCGTCTGGCTGCGGCGCACGCGGTGGTCTGCCACCTTGTAGCCAGCAAGGCGGAGCGCACGGGCCAGCGTCGTTGTGCCCGTTTTGGGAAGGCCCAGATTGACAACCTTGAGGCTCACGCCTCGATCCCCAGCTCGTTCAGCAGGGCCTCTTCGGCGGGGGGCAATTTGGAGGCGCTGCGCAGCTGGTCGGCCATGTCACGATAGCTCGGCTGCTCAAGTAATTCGTCACGTTTGGCGCGGTGCAGGCGCACGGCCTCTTCGTGTAGTTGCCCGATTTCGGGGTGCTTTTTCAGCCGGTCGATTTCGGCCTTGACCCGCGGCAGGTAGCGCTGAATGCTCAGGTCCTGCCACGCGGGATCGTTCCGCTCGCGCCAATAAGTGTCATCGAACGCGCGATGTTCCCGATTAACATCGCCCCGATCGTTTTTCACGAGGTAGCTGTCGAGGCTGCGCAACGCATAGTGGTTGAGCGTGGCAAAGGCCCGCGATCCTTGCGCCGGAAAGCGGCGGATGCGGCGCGGATTGGCCGCCACGAGAAAGCGGTGCGGCACGTCGCGTCCCGACGCATCGGTCCATGTCGGACGGCGCTTCTTGGGCAGCTTGTTTTTGAAGAACGGGCGGTGTGCCCCGTAATATTGCAGGGGAAAGTCGTTTCGGATCAGCGATTTGACCTCGATCGCCGCCTCGCCGCCCCATAGGTCGGGGTTGTGGCTGCGGGTGAACTGTTCGATTATGGGGCGATCTTCGAAAGCTTCGACATCGTCGTTGGCAAAGAACTGGAAATTCACGCTGATGGCTTGCGGGTTGCCACAGGCCTCGATCAACTCGGGAATTGTGCCATCCCCGATGTGGATGTTCAAAAATTCGTCCACATCTGCGACCCAGACCCAGTCGGCGGTTGTCACGATATCCTGCTGGGCGGCGTCTTTCAGCGCTTCCATCTGGTAGTTGCGCCCCTCCGCCGGGTTGGGCAGATGCTGCACGTATCCACGGTCCATTAAGGCATCCAGCAGATCATCCGTCGCGTCGGTGCAGTCATTTGAATAAAACAGATGGTCCGTGACCCCGATTACACGGTTGAACGCGATCCATTCCAGCAGGAACGGCCCCTCGTTTTTCACGCAGGTGACGGCGGTAATGCGCAGGTCGCTCATGGCGATGCTCTCTTTTCGTGCCTCACGCGCGGGATAGGCTTCCCACGTCATTAATTGGTTAAGAGCATGCCATTTGGCGCGCATCCGGTCAATCTTTCCGCGCCTGCCGCCTTGACGGGCGGGGCGCGAGATGCACCGTTGCAGCATGGAAAAACCAAACTCGATTGACGCCGTGCAGGCGATGCTGTCCACCGAGGGTTATGTGTGCGGGCGTGCACTGGCCACGGTAGTGTTTTTGGGGCTGGGCTTGGGCCGCCCGCTTTTTCTGGAGGGAGAGGCGGGGGTTGGCAAAACCGAAATCGCCAAGGCGTTGGCGTCAGGATTGGGGCGGCGGCTCATCCGGCTGCAATGCTATGAGGGACTGGATGCCTCAAGCGCGGTGTATGAATGGAATTTTGCGGCGCAGATGGTTGCGATCCGCACTGCCGAGGCCGCGGGCGGGGCCGAGCGGGCGGCGCTGCAAGATGAGCTGTTCTCTGACGCGTACCTGGTGGAACGACCGCTGCTTGAAGCGATGCGCCCTCAAGATGGCGGTGCGCCGGTCCTGCTGATTGACGAGTTGGACCGCACGGATGCACCGTTCGAGGCGTTCCTTCTGGAAGCGCTCAGTGATTTTCAGGTCACCATTCCGGAACTGGGCACGATCAAAGCACCCGAGCCGCCGATCGTTATCCTGACGTCGAACCGGACGCGTGAGGTGCACGATGCGCTTAAACGCCGGTGCCTGTATCATTGGGTTGATTATCCGGGGTTTGAGCGCGAGATGGAGATCTTGCAGGCCCGCGCGCCGGAGGCCGCCGAGACGCTGTCTCAGGAAGTCGTGGCCTTCGTGCAGCGCTTGCGCACCGAGGACCTGTTCAAGAAACCCGGAGTGGCTGAGACCATAGATTGGGCCAAGTGTCTTCTGGCGCTCGACGTACTGGAGCTGTCGCCGGAGGTGATCGCCGATACGCTCGGCGCGGTGCTCAAGTATCAAGACGACATCGCTAAGCTGCAAGGTTCCGAAGCCAAGCGCCTACTGGATGAGGTGCGCAGCGAATTGGCTCCGGCCTAGGAAAAGGAAAAGTCTTCCCCCGTTCTTCTGGCGAAAAATATGCCGGGGGTGCAGGGGCTGGCCCCGGTCCGACACATGGCAAAATACGCTGATCTCGAGTTACCAGATAACCCGCGCCTTGCCGGGAACATCACGCATTTCGCGCGCGCGCTCCGTCGGGCGGGACTTCCCATCGGGCCGGGCCGGGTCATTGATGCGATCCGGGCGGTCGAGGCGGCGGGGTTTACCGAGAAGCGGGATTTTTACTGGACGCTGCATGCCTGTTTCGTGACGCGGCCAGAGCATCGGGCGGTCTTCGGGCAGGTGTTTCGGCTGTATTGGCGCGATCCGCGGTATCTGGAGCATATGATGGCAGCGATGCTGCCAGCGGTACGGGGCGTGGCGGAGGATCGCACCGCGCAGGCCGCGGAGAAGCGCGCGGCGGAGGCCTTACTGGATGGGGCGGAGGCACCGGACGTTCAGCCTCCCGAAGAAGAAGACGGCGAAGAGGTGCAGATCGATATCGATGCCTCGCAGACCATGTCGCGTGAAGAGCGGCTTAAGTCTCTCGATTTCGAGCAGATGAGCACCGCCGAGATTGCCGAGGCGAAGCGCATGCTGGCGCGTATGCGGCTGCCGGTGAAACCGTTGCGTACCCGGCGGCTGGCGGCCAGCTTGCGGGGGCGTGTTGATCCAGCCCGTACGATCAGGGCGGCCATGAGGCGGGGCGGAGAGATAAGCAACCTCGCGCTGGCAGCGCCGCGCGAGAGGTGGCCCAATCTGGTGGTTCTCTGCGATATCTCCGGTTCAATGAGCCAGTATTCCCGCATGGTTTTGCATTTTCTACATGCGGTTTCCAACGCCAAGGGCGCGGGCTGGGCAAAAGTGCATGCTTTCACGTTCGGGACGCGACTGACCAATATCACGCGGCATCTGGATCACCGCGACGTGGATGCGGCTTTGGCCGCGGCGGGCGCAGAGGCGCAGGATTGGGAAGGCGGCACGCGGATAGGGGCTTGTTTGGAAGCGTTCAACCGTGACTGGTCCCGCCGCGTGCTGGGGCAGGGGGCAGTTGTACTGCTTATTACCGACGGGTTGGACCGAGGCGTGCCAGAGGCTTTAGCCAAGCAGGCAGATCGATTGCATCTGAGTTGCCAACGGCTGATCTGGCTGAACCCGCTGTTGCGATGGGAGGAATTTGCGCCAAAGGCTGCTGGAATTGCGGCGTTGCTGCCACATGTCGACAGTTTTCGGGCGGGTCATTCTATCGCTTCGTTGGAGGCCCTGGCGGAGGCAATTTCGCGGCCCGAAGATGTCGGAGAGCGCGAACGGCTCCTGGCTCAGCTTTGAGGGTGATGAAGCGCCTCACAGCGGATTTTGAATTTCTTTATGTACCGCGTCGTGAAACGCTACTGGGCCTTCGGTCCGCCCAGGGTGCCTGTTACGCCAGCGCGGCGGCCAAAGATGATTTGTGCAGCGCGTCAAGTTCGGCCAGCGGGGCCTCGGATGCGCCATAGCGCACAGTGTCACCGGTAAAGCGTCCGACCGACTGGATCGGTACACCCGCCTGTTACGCCAGCGCGGCGGCCAAAGATGATTTGTGCAGCGCGTCAAGTTCGGCCAGCGGGGCCTCGGATGCGCCATAGCGCACAGTGTCACCGGTAAAGCGTCCGACCGACTGGATCGGTACACCCGCCTGAACCGCGGCGACCATCAGCGCCTCGGCCCGGTCAAAGCCGCAGGCTACGAGATAACGGCCCTGATCCTCGCCAAAGAGAAAGGGCGTCTCGCCGTTGTCGAGGCAAATGCCGACGCCGCCCGCCGCGGCTAACTCAAACGCTGCGGCGGCAAGGCCGCCATCGCTGAGGTCGGTGCATGCGGTGATCAGGTCGCGGTTGGCGCGGATAAAATCGCCGTTCCGGCGTTCTGCTGCCAAATCGACATGGGGCGCGTCCCCGTCTGCGCGCGCAAAGACTTCTGCGAGTAGCGCGGATTGACCCAGATGGCCTAAGGTCTCCCCGACGAGCAGGGCAACATGGCCGTCACGGACGTCGCAGCCTATCGGAGCTTCGTCCGCGGCAATCAGCCCAACCGCGCCGATCGTAGGCGTTGGCAAGATCGCCTGGCCGTCGGTTTCGTTGTAAAGCGAGACGTTGCCCGACACGATCGGCATATCAAGTGCATCGCACGCGGCGCCGATGCCTTTGATCGCGCCGACGAACTGGCCCATAATACCGGGCTTTTCAGGATTTCCGAAGTTAAGATTGTCGGTTGTTGCCAGCGGTTTCGCGCCGACCGCGCAGAGGTTGCGAAATGCCTCGGCGACCGCCTGCTTCCCCCCTTCGACGGGGTTTGCGGCGACGTAGCGGGGCGTCACATCGGATGTGAACGCAAGATGCTTATCGGTGCCGTGCACGCGGATGATGCCTGCACCAAGTGATGGACCACGTGCGGTGTCGGCCATGACCATGCTGTCATATTGATCGTACACCCAGGACTTGGAGGCGTAGTTCGGGCTGGAGATCAGCGCGCGGAGCCCGTCGATCGGGTCAATCCCCGGTACATCTGCCATCGGTTCGGCCTCTGGCGTGGGCTCCCAGGGACGGTCGTATTCGGGCGCTGTCGAGGAGAGTTTTGACAGCGGCAGGTCAGCTTTGACCTCGCCGTTGTGCAGGATGAGAAAGCGGTCCTCGGCAATTGTCTCCCCGACAATGGCAAAGTCGAGGTCCCACTTGTCAAAGACGGCACGTGCTTGGGCCTCCAACTCGGGCTTCAGGACCATCAGCATGCGCTCCTGAGACTCGGAAAGCATCATCTCGTAGGCGGTCATCGCCTCTTCGCGCTGGGGCACGTTTTCGAGGTCAAGCCGGATCCCAAGGCCACCTTTGTCGCCCATCTCGACCGCCGAACAGGTAAGCCCTGCCGCACCCATGTCCTGAATGGAAATGACGGCGCCGGTCTGCATCAGCTCAAGGCATGCTTCCATCAGACGCTTTTCGGTAAAGGGGTCGCCGACCTGCACGGTGGGGCGCTTTTCCTCGATCGTGTCGTCGAATTCCGCTGAGGCCATGGTGGCGCCGCCGACGCCATCGCGGCCTGTCTTGGCGCCGAGGTAAACAACGGGCATCCCGACACCGCTGGCCGCAGAATAGAAAATGCCGTCCGCATCTGCGAGTCCTGCGGCAAAGGCGTTCACGAGGCAGTTGCCATTATAGGCCGGATCAAAACGGACCTCGCCGCCAACGGTAGGCACGCCAAACGCGTTGCCGTAGCCGCCGATGCCTGCCACCACGCCCGAGACAAGCGAACGCGTTTTGGGGTGATCGGGCGCCCCAAAGCTGAGCGAATTCATCGCAGCGACGGGGCGTGCCCCCATCGTGAAGACATCGCGCAGGATGCCGCCGACGCCGGTCGCGGCGCCTTGGTATGGTTCGATGTAAGAGGGGTGGTTGTGGCTCTCCATCTTGAAGACAACCGCCTGACCGTCGCCAATATCGACGACGCCTGCATTCTCGCCCGGTCCACAGATGACCTGCGGGCCCGATGTTGGCAGGGTTCGGAGCCATTTTTTGGATGATTTGTAGGAACAGTGTTCGTTCCACATCGCGGAAAAAATGCCCAGCTCGGTAAAGGTTGGGACGCGACCGATAATTTCGAGGATTGTTGCGTATTCACTGGCCGATAGGCCGTGGCTGGCAATGAGTTCCTCGGTGATGGTCGGCTCGGTCATGTTGGTCCCCGCATGGCTTGGGCGGGTCTATAGGACAGCGCGCGGGGTGGGGCCAGCCCGTTGTGCCCTGTGCGTGCCGGCTGGGCCCCAAATTGCAAAGCGCACCGCACGAAAAAGGCCGCGCCCCAGAGTTGGAGCGCGGCCCTTTCGTCAATCAGCGGCTGGTTTAGAAGATGGTGATTTCTGCAATTGCATCGTCACGCACGCCTTCCGACTGGGCCTTTGCGATCATTTCATCCACCGTCAGGTCAAGGATGATCTCGTTGTCGCTCAGCGTTACGTTGTCCGGCTGCACGGTCACGACGAGACGCTCAGCATCAAGAACATTGTCCGGGACAAGGTCCACGACAAGCTCCGGGAAGCCGCGTTCGTTGTAGCGGACTTCGGAAATTGTACCAAAGACCTCACCGGCGTCAGACTTGAACTCTGCACCCTTGGTGCCGGAGAGTGCTGCGAAGACCTCCTGCTCGAGTGCGATTTCGTTGGCGTCAAATGCTGCAATGCCATTACCGTACCGCGTGTCGGCACGTCCGTACCGCACAGTCCGCTGCGAGGCGACGTCGTTGGCAAGGCCACCCTCGGTGACGGCGGGCGAATTACCACGCAGGTCCGAGGCGCTGTCAGTCGTTTGTGCAAGCGCGGGCGCGGTCAGGGCCGCGATAGCAACTGCTGCTGCGGTGGTGTTGAATGCGATCTTGCGGGTCATTTGAAACTCCTTTCGTTGTTCATTTGAACCTCGCAGACACAACCGCAGTGGATAGCCTTTGTTCCCCGAAAAAGGCATTGTTTTTTCAGGAACTTTTCTTGCGCTCTGGCGTTCGCAGCGGCGCGCGATCCATACAGATGCCGACAAAGTTACGGGACGAGGCGCGCGATATCGAAAAAAAAGGCCGAGCATTACGCTCGGCCAAGTCCAACAGGGAGGTATGAAGGCGCGCAAACCAGCGCCGTCCTTCAAGTGATGAAATAGTTGGCAGCTCTGCCTCGATCAAGCGCGCAGATGCCGCAGGTGCAGCAATCCCGTTATGCATGTGGCGCATAAGTCTCGCTTCGATGACCCGTCAAGCGTTCGCGCGTGACCGAAGTAGTTTGCGGTATTCGGATATCTCGTCCTGCACAAAGTCACGAAACGCCGCAATCCGTTTCGACTGTCTCAGCTCTTCGGGGTAGGCAAGAAAGACGGGAACCTCTGCGCTTTCCATGTCGGTCAGGACCTGCACCAAATCGGGAAAATCGTTCACCACGTAGTCTGGCAACACCCCAACGCCGAGGTTGTGCAGCACGCCCTGCAGTACGCCAAAGTAGTTGTTCACAGTCAAAAGCGATTGAACCGGGTACGTCATGAGATGCTGCACGAGGCTAAGCCCCGCGCCGACCTGAGCGCTATCGGTGTTCTGGCAGATCAGACGGTGGTTTTTCAGGTCCTCAGGCACTTGCGGTGTCCCGTGATCGGCAAGGTAATCCGGCGTTGCATAGACCTGCATGCGCACCGACATCAGCCGCTTGCGGATCAGGTCGGCCTGGCTGGGCTCCTTCATACGAATGGCCACGTCCGCCTCGCGCATGGGTAGGTCCAGTACGCGTTCCTCCAGCATCAGATCGACCCTGAGGTCGGGATATTGCGCATAGAGTTTCGGCAAGCGCGGGGCGAGCCAGAGCGTTCCAAAGCCTGTTGTCGTTGTCACACGCAGATCACCAAACACTTCTTCTTCACTGTCGCGAATGCGGGCGGCCGCGGCGTCGAGCCGCTTGGTCATAGCTGTTGTCGCGTCGAAGAGAAGCTCCCCTTGCTCGGTCAGGATCAGCCCGCGGGCGTGACGGTGAAACAGCGTCGCCGACAGCGATTCCTCAAGTGCTCTGATTTGGCGGCTGACCGCCGATTGGCTGAGGCTCAGCTTGTCGCCTGCATGCGTCAGCGATCCGGCATCGGCCACCGCATGAAAGATTCGCAATTTGTCCCAGTCCATCGCCGTACCTATGTTTCGTTCACTGCTTAGTTACTCGAAACTTTTCGAATTCCTAAGTGGTGCGCGGCGTAAACCGATAGAAATTTCTAGGCAGGTCAGAATATGTGACCTATAATGCTGCAAAACAAGCAAGACTTTTGATCAGGCTGGGGAGGCTGACCGATGAGCACGCACGAAATTACCCTGAACGATCGGTACGACCTCGAAAAAAGCCCGGTTCTGCTGAACGGAACACAGGCTTTGGTGCGGCTGATGCTGATGCAGAAGGCGCGGGATGTAGCGGCAGGCCTGAACACGGCGGGTCTGGTAACAGGCTATCGTGGCTCTCCGCTTGGCGCGGTGGACATGCAGATGAGCCGGGCGCTGAAGCAACTGGCCGAGGCGGAGGTTACTTTTCAGCCCGGACTGAACGAAGACTTGGCGGCAACGGCACTTTGGGGTGCGCAGCAGGCCGAGCTGCGCGGCGAAGGCAAATTCGACGGCGTTTTCGGGCTCTGGTACGGCAAGGGGCCTGGTGTGGACCGGTCGGGCGATGTGATGCGGCATGCAAACATGGCCGGATCATCAGTACATGGTGGTGTCCTTATGGCGATGGGGGATGATCACACGGGCGAAAGTTCTACCGTGCTGCACCAATCCGAATTTGCCATGGTCGACACCTATATGCCTGTCGTCTCCCCCGCGGGTGTGCAGGAAATCCTCGACTACGGGCTATACGGCTATGCGCTCAGTCGGTTTGCCGGGGTTTGGATTGGCCTGAAGACAATGAAAGACACGGTTGAGGCAACCTCGGTTGTTGATGGCAACCCGCACCGCCTGACGTTCACGGTGCCTGATTTCGATATGCCGGACGGTGGTTTGAACATCCGGCTGGTTGATGACCGCATCGAACAGGAAGCGCGTTTGATCGATTACAAGCGCTATGCAGCCGAAGCGTTTGCCTATGCCAACAAGATGGACAAGCGTGTCTGGGGCAAACCGGGGGCGAAGATCGGGTTTGTGGCGGCGGGCAAGAACTGGCTCGATCTGGTGCATGCACTGTCCCTGCTGAACATCGACGAAGCCGAAGCGGAACGGCTGGGCATTACAACATACAAAGTCGGGCAGGTCTGGCCGCTCGATATGCGCGGCTTTAACGAATGGGCCGAAGGGCTCGACCTGATCGTGGTTGTGGAGGAAAAGCGCAAGCTGATCGAAGTTCAGATCAAAGAGGCGCTTTTCGATCATCGCAATGGGCGGCGCGTCTATGGCGGGACGAAGGACGGCAAAGTGTTCTTTAGCGCCAAATGGGCGCTGGATCCGATCGAGATCGCCACGAAGCTGGGCGAGGTTCTGATAGACGAGGGGCGCGAGACGGACGGCATCGCCGCGGGCCTTGCCACGCTCGACGCGGCGCGCCGGTCCGACAATGCCGAAGAGATCGCGGCGCGGCTGCCCTATTTCTGTTCGGGCTGCCCGCATAACTCTTCGACCAAGGTACCCGATGGATCGCGCGCTTATGCGGGCATCGGCTGTCACTTCATGGCGCAGTGGATGGACCGGGAAACGCTTGGGTTTACTCACATGGGCGCCGAGGGCGCGAACTGGATCGGCGAGGCGCCGTTTTCCAACCGCGAACATGTGTTCCAGAACCTCGGAGACGGCACCTACAACCATTCGGGCGTACAAGCGATCCGGGCTGCATTGGCCGCAGGCACGAACATCACCTACAAGATCCTTTACAATGACGCGGTTGCGATGACCGGTGGGCAAGGGAACGAAGGCGACCTGAGCGCGGAGCGGATCGTGGACGAGGTGCGCGCGATGGGCTGTCAGCACGTCGCCGTGGTCTATGACGACAAGGAAGACGTGGACCCGGGTGCGTTCAAAAAGCGCGGCGTAGAGGTCCACGAGCGCGCCCATTTGCAAACCGTGCAAGAGCAGTTTGCAAAGACGGAAGGCGTGAGCGTCATAGTCTACATCCAGACCTGCGCGGCGGAAAAGCGGCGTCGGCGCAAGCGCGGCCTCTTCCCTGACCCGGACAAGCGCGTGTTCATCAACACCGACGTGTGCGAAGGCTGCGGCGATTGCGGGGTGCAGTCGAACTGCGTCTCTATCGTACCGAAAGAGACAGAACTGGGCCGCAAGCGCATGATCGACCAGTCCTCCTGCAACAAGGATTTCTCCTGCGTGAACGGGTTCTGCCCGTCCTTCGTGACGCTCGAAGGCGCGCAGGTGAAGAAAGCGGCGACGACCTCCGTTGACCTGCCCGACATGCCAGCTCCCGAGCTGCCAACGATTGATGGCACCTGGAACGTGGTGATCACCGGCGTCGGCGGAACGGGCGTTGTGACCATCGGCGCGGTCATGGCGCAGGCGGCACATATCGACGGCAAGGGCGCCGGCATGATGGAGATGGCGGGGCTGGCCCAGAAGGGCGGCGCGGTGCACATCCACTGCCGTCTGGCGAATGACCCCCACGACATCAGTGCGATCCGCGTAGCCACAGGCGAAGCGGACGCGCTGATTGGCGGTGATTTGGTGGTAAGTGCCGGCTCCAAAACGCTTGGTCTGACCAGTGCCGGGCGCACGGGAGCGGTCGTGAACAGCCACGAGATCATAACGGGCGACTTCACCCGCGATACCGAATTTGCGCTCCCCTCGGACCGGCTTCAGGTTGCGCTGGAAGCGCGGATGGCGGGGCGTGTTGATCTGTTCGACGCGTCCGATCTTGCGAAGGCGACGCTTGGGGATTCAATCTTTTCCAACATGATGATCTTTGGCGCGGCGTGGCAGCGGGGCCTCGTGCCCCTGACCGCGGATGCCATCCGGCAGGCGGTAGAGCTGAACGGCGCCGCGGTGGAAAAGAACCTGCGTGCGTTCGAGATCGGGCGCTGGGCGGTGCTGTACCCTCAGGACGCGGCCAAACTGCTTGCGCCAAACGTGGTCGAGCTGCCGCGTTCGGAAAAGGACCAGATCGAGTTTCGCGCGGCGCACCTGATTGACTACCAGTCAAAGCGGCTCTCCAAACGGTTCCGCAAAATGGTGGAGGCCGCGCCCCAGGATCTGCGCCTGAGCGTGGCAAAGGGCTATCACAAGCTGCTCGCTTATAAGGACGAATACGAGGTCGCGCGCCTGCTCCGTTCCACCCGCGACAAGGCGGCAGAGCAGTTTGACGGTGATTTCAAGATGACCTTCCACCTGGCCCCGCCGATGCTATCGAAAGAAGGGCCAAATGGGCGTCCGCTCAAGCGGCAATTCGGTGAATGGATGATGGGCCCGATGGGCGTGCTCAGGCGGCTCAAGGTGCTGCGCGGTACGCCGCTTGACGTGTTTGGCCATACGGCGGAGCGCAAGATGGAACGTGCGCTGATCAAGCAGTACGAGGCGGACATGGCCGAGGTCCTGAAGCTTGATACCCCCCAGACGCGCGAGGCGATTGTTGCGCTGGCCGAGCTGCCTCTGAGCATCCGCGGTTTCGGTCCGGTCAAGCAGGCAAACGAAGCCAAAGCGGCCAAAAGACGTGAGGAACTGTTGTCGGTAATACGTGCGGGCGGGACAGATACCGCAAAAGCCGCTGAGTAATTCGGTCACACAAGTGTCGCATAGGCTAGTCAGAATAGCTGGCACCTCATACATAAGAGCGTGACGAGCAACAGGATTGCAGCCATGGGGCAAGGCCGAGAGAACAGCACACGGGATATTTCATACGCCTACTCGGCCGAGACGAAGAGCGGGCGTGCGATGATCCGGTTAATGGAAAACACCACCGGGCGGATCGGGCTCATTAAGCGTGCCAAGGGCTACGAAGATGAGGTCGCGGCGGGCCGTGACTTCTGGCAGGTGATGGTCGAACGCTATGGCCTGACCTTGGATGTGGTAGGTGGAAGCCTTGCGAACATTCCTACTGACGGTCCGCTGATCCTGATCGCGAACCACCCCTACGGCATTTTGGATGGCCTGATGATGGGCCACATCCTGCAGCAGGCGCGGGGCGATTTCCGGATCCTTGCACACCGGGTGTTTCGCAAGGCCGAAGATCTGAACAAGATTATCCTGCCGATTTCTTTCGATGAGACCAAGGAAGCGATGGCCCTGAACATCGCGACCCGCAAAACCGCTCTGAACTACCTGTCCGAAGGTGGCGCGATTGGTATCTTTCCCGGCGGCACGGTCAGCACGGCGGTCAAACCATTGGCCAGCACACCGATGGACCCCGGCTGGCGCAGCTTTACCGCGCGGATGATTGCCAAGTCGAATGCGACGGTCGTACCGGTCTATTTTGACGGTCACACCAGCAAGCTGTTCCAATTGGCAAGCCACATGCACAACACATTGCGCATGGGTCTGATGATCAAGGAATTCAAGAAGCGCGTTGACACCCCGGTGCGGGTCGTTATCGGCGCGCCGATTGGCCGGGATGTGCTTGATCCTATGGCCAAGGACGCGCGCGGGATGATGGACTTCCTGCGCAAAGCCACTTACGAGCTCAACCCAAGCCCGGCAAAGAGCTTTGAGCTGGGATTTGAGTTCGAGGATCATTGGCGGGAAAAGCCTTCTCGCCAGTAAGGGGCGCTGGTGGCCATCGGCATATTTGATAGCGGTTTGGGCGGGTTGACCGTCTTGTCGGCAGCGCAGGCACGACTGCCGGATGTGCCATTTGTTTACATGGCCGACAGTGCCCATGCACCCTATGGGGTGCGCGATGCCGATGACATTTATGATCTGACCTGCGCGTCGGTGCAGCGCTGTTTCGATGCGGGATGCGATCTCGTGATCCTGGCGTGCAACACTGCCTCTGCGGCAGCGCTGCGGCGCATGCAGGAGGGTTGGGTACCCGACGGCAAGCGGGTTCTGGGTGTCTTCGTGCCGCTGATCGAGGCGCTGACCGAGCGGCAATGGGGGGACAACTCACCCCCGCGCGAGGTTGGCGTGCAGCACGTTGCGCTGTTTGCGACGCCTGCCACGGTGTCGAGCCGCGCGTTCCAGCGCGAGCTGGCCTTCCGCGCGATTGGGGTCGATGTGGAGGCGCAGGCTTGTGGCGGTGTCGTTGACGCCATCGAGGACGGCGACATGATCCTCGCCGAAGCGCTTGTTCGCTCACATGTCGACGCGCTGAAACGCAAGATGCCCAATCCAGAGGCAGCCATTTTGGGGTGCACGCATTATCCCCTGATGCAGGACGTTTTTCAGGCTGCGTTGGGCCCCGACGTGACTGTCTTTAGCCAGGCCGCGCTAGTTGCAGAGTCGCTTGCCGACTACCTTCAACGGCACCCGGACAAGTTGGGCCAGGGCGATGCCGCCTACCTGACGACCGGTGATCCAAAGCGCGTGTCAGACCGCGCAACGCAGTTCATGCGACGAAGCATCGCCTTTGACGCCGCCTGACACTGCATATTCCATTCGAGACGACACATGACACATTCCATCGCGATCCTCGGCGCATCGGGCTACACCGGTGCGGAGCTCATCCGGTTGATCTCCGGGCATTCTTCAATTGAAATCAAGGCGCTGGGTGCGCATTCCAAGGCAGGTCAGAGCCTCGCCCAAGTTTACCCGCACCTGCGCCATCTGGACCTGCCGGACATGGTGGCGTTCGACGCAATCGACTGGTCCGGCATTGATCTTGCATTTTGCGCACTGCCGCACAAAACCAGCCAGGAAGTCATTTCAGGGTTGCCGCACGATCTGAAGATCGTGGACCTCAGCGCCGATTTTCGGCTGCGCGATCCCGAAGCCTATGCCGCGTGGTATGGCAACCCGCACAGTGCCGTTGAGATGCAGAGCGAGGCGGTCTATGGCCTGACCGAGTTTTATCGCGACGAGATCCGCGGAGCGCGGCTCGTGGCGGGGACCGGGTGCAATGCGGCAACGGGTCAGTTCGCAATGCGGCCGCTCATCAAAGCAGGGGTGATCGACCTTGATGATATCATCCTCGACATGAAATGCGCCGTTTCGGGCGCGGGTCGGTCCTTGAAAGAGAACCTGCTGCATGCAGAGCTGTCAGAAGGGTATCACGCCTATGCGGTCGGCGGCACGCACCGTCACCTTGGCGAATTCGATCAGGAGTTCAGCCGGATCGCCGGGCGCGATGTCAAAGTCCAGTTTACGCCGCACCTCATGCCTGCGAACCGGGGTATTCTGCTGACGGCTTACGTCTCTGGTGAAGCGGATGCGGTGCATGAGACACTTAAGCAGGCTTATGCGGACGAAGTGTTTGTCGAGGTGCTGCCTTTTGGCGAAACGCCCTCGACCCATCACGTGCGGGGCAGCAACTTTGTGCATATCGGCGTGACCGGAGACCGCATTGCCGGCCGTGCTATCGTTGTGGCAGCTTTGGACAACCTGACAAAAGGGTCATCTGGCCAGGCGTTGCAAAACGCAAATCTGATGTTAGGTGAGGATGAGACCGAGGGGTTGTTGATGGCCCCACTGTTTCCGTGAGGGACTGATGAAAAGCCTGAAGAAACAACGGCGTATACAGGTTATTGTTCTTGCCTTCGTCGCGCTCACCGCATCGACGGCGCTTATGTGGTACGCCACGCAAGATGCGTTTCAGTTCTTTCGCGCGCCAGCTGAGGTTGTCGCATCGCCGCCTCCCGAGAACGAGGTGTTCCGCATTGGCGGTCTTGTGGTCGATGGTAGCATCCGCCCCGACGAGGGACACCGCTTCTTTTTCGAGGTGACCGATGGCGGCGCGGTTGTACCGGTGCACTATGTGGGTAACGACATCATGCCCGATCTGTTCAAGGAAGGCGAAGGCACGGTTGCAACCGGCACCTATGCCGGCGGTGTTTTCCGAGCGACTGAGATTTTGGCCAAGCACGACGAAACCTACATGCCGGCGGAAGTGATCGACGCCTTGAAAGAGCAGGGCGTCTACAAGCCGTCCGAGTAACGCACGCTTGGGTTAACCTGCATTAACCACGTCCGGTGCATTCAGTCCTCGTTCAGATCGAGCGGAGGCTGGAATGCAGACGGTCAAGGAAATAGCGACAGAGATAGTGCGCCGCGAAGGCGGGTTCGTGAATGACCCGGACGATCCGGGCGGGGCGACGAATTTTGGCGTTACGATCCATACCATGCGCAGGTTGGGCCTTGATCTGGACCGCGACGGCGATGTGGACGTGCGCGACGTGCGAAATCTGACGCGCGCGCAGGCAATCCAAATCTTTATCAAGCATTATTTTGAGGATCCGCTGATCGCGGAGCTGCCCCGCGCGCTGCACGCGACCGTCTTTGACATGTATGTCAACGCGGGGGGCAATGCGGTGAAGATCCTGCAGCGTTTGCTGCGCCAGATGGGCCACGAGGTGACGGTGGACGGGGCGCTTGGCCCGCAGAGCATTGGCGCGGCCCATGCTGCTTGGAGCGCGGCGCCTGGGCACCTGGTAGATGCCTACGGGATCGCGCGGCGCAATTATTACTTCCGCATCGCGGACCGCCGCCCGGCCAGCCGCAAATACGCACGCACCCGCGCAGGCGGGAAGGGCGGCTGGATCAAGCGCGCCGAGGAGTTCATCGCGCCGAAATATCATTTGAGTGATGCCGAATTCAACGCGCGGGTAGCATCATGGGGTTGATCGGGTCTTTGTTTGGAACGCTTTTTGGCAACGGGCGCAACGTGGTGAAAGATACGGTCGAGGTGTTTCGCGAAAACACCGAAGCGGGCGCCGAACGCGCGGCGCAGATCCAGCGGCAGGCCATGCAGCAATATGGCGCCGAATACGCCGTGCCGCGGCAAGGCGGGTTCGACCGGTTCATGGACGGCGTCAACCGGCTGCCGCGCCCTGCGATGGCGCTGGGGATCCTTGGCCTCTTTGTCATGGCGATGATCGATCCGCTGTGGTTTTCGGAACGGATGCAGGGCATTGCGCTGGTACCAGAGCCGCTGTGGTGGCTGCTGGGTGTGATCGTCAGCTTTTATTTCGGCGCGCGCCATCAGGTGAAAAGCCAGCAGTTCCAGCGGGAGATTGTTGGCACCATGGCGCATGTTCCCGCCGTGATCGGCAATATCAAGGAGTTGCGCGCGCTGAACGCGGCAAGCGTCGGCGCGGCCAATGCCGGAGCGGACGCACGGCTGGGCCTCTCGGCAGTCGAGCCTGACAGCAACGCGGCGCTGGAGGCATGGCAGCGCGCGACTTGAAAGGAAAACACGTGATTTACCGCCCCCAATAGAACGGCTGAGCAAAGGGGGGCGGAAACCGCATCGGTTTCCGGGCCCTGCGACATAACATCGGCGTGGATTGGCAGGCGGCGGAAGGCAGCTTATACCTAAGCCATGCTGAACGAACTTGGACATTTTGCCCTCATCCTCGCCTTTGTAGTGGCCATCGTGCAAGCGGTTGTTCCGCTCATCGGCGCGGCGCGAAAAGATGCCGGCTGGATGTCGGTGGCCGAGCCTGCGGCGAACCTGCAGTTTCTGTTGACGGCGTTCGCTTTTGGCGCGCTGATGTGGGCCTTCATCGTATCCGACTTCAGCCTGCGGCTGGTTGTGCTGAACTCGCATTCGGCCAAGCCATTGATCTACAAGATTTCCGGTACTTGGGGAAACCACGAAGGTTCCATGCTGTTGTGGGTGCTGATTGTGACGCTGTTTGGCGCGATGGCGGCGTGGTTCGGCAGCAACCTTCCACAAACGCTGCGCGCACGGGTTCTTGCGGTTCAATCGGCCATCGCTGTTGCGTTCTTCGCGTTTATCATCTTTACATCCAACCCGTTCCTGCGCCTCGCGGTGCCGCCCTTTGACGGGCAGGACCTTAACCCGCTGCTGCAGGATCCGGGTTTGGCATTTCATCCTCCCTTTTTGTACCTTGGCTATGTCGGCCTTTCGATGGCCTTCAGCTTTGCCGTAGCGGCGCTCCTCGAAGGCCGCGTGGATGCGGCGTGGGGCCGCTGGGTCCGGCCTTGGACGCTGGCGGCATGGGTGTTTCTGACCATCGGTATCGCGCTGGGGTCGTGGTGGGCCTATTACGAACTCGGCTGGGGCGGTTTTTGGTTCTGGGACCCGGTTGAAAACGCGTCGTTTATGCCGTGGCTTTTGGCCGCCGCATTGCTGCACTCCGCCATCGTGGTGGAAAAACGCGAGGCCTTGAAAAGCTGGACCATCCTGCTTGCGATCCTTGCTTTTGGCTTTTCGCTCATCGGTACGTTCATCGTCCGCTCAGGCCTACTGACGAGCGTTCACGCCTTTGCCAATGACCCAGAGCGGGGCGTCTTCATCCTGATGATCATCGCCTTCTTCATGGGCGGCGCGTTGATCCTCTTTGCCATGCGCGCAGGCATCATGGAGGCCAAGGGCGTGTTCAGCGTGGAGTCGCGCGAAAGCGCTCTGGTGGCGAACAACATCCTGCTGGCCGTGTCCTGTTTCGTGGTCTTTGTCGGCACGATGTGGCCGCTGGTGGCCGAGATGTTCATGGGCCGCACGCTCAGCGTTGGGCCACCGTTCTTCAACATGGCCTTCACGCCGTTCATGATCGCGCTGGGGCTCATCCTGCCCGTTGGTTCAATGCTGGCTTGGAAGCGGGCGCGCATTGGCAAGGCGATGCGGCCTTTGCGGTTTGTCTTTCTGGCCGCTGTGGCGATTGCGGGCCTTGTTTGGGCCATGCAGACGGGCAATTCGCTGGGCGGCCCAATCGGCGCCTTCCTCGGCGCGTGGTTGATCATGGGCGCTGCACTGGACCTGTGGAGCCGAACCGGCAAATCCGGCGCGTCCCGCCTTCTGCGCCTGCCGCGTGCTGATTGGGGTAAGGCAGTTGCGCATTCGGGCCTTGGGGTGACCATGCTTGGTATCGCATTCCTGACGACTTATGAGAGCGAAGATATTCGTGTGGCCGCCATAGGCGAGCCCTATCAGGTGGGCGCCTATACACTAACGCTGACCGGGGTGGAGCAGGGCGAGGGGCCAAACTATCTTTACACCCGCGGACTGGTGGATGTGACCCGCGCCGGGCGCGAAGTTGGCACCTTAATGCCGGAAAAGCGGGTCTATCCCGTGGCACAGATGCCGACAACCGAGGCCGCAATCGACTATGATCTCGAACGCGATCTCTACCTGGTGATTGGCGACGAACAGCCCGGGGGCTGGGTAATCCGCACCTATATAAAGCCGCTGGTGAACTGGATCTGGATCGGATCGGGGCTCATGGCGCTTGGCGGGCTTCTGAGCCTGTCGGACCGCCGCTTTCGCGTTGCTGCTGGGGCGCGCCGGCGCGAGCCACGGGCGGTGCCGGCAGAATGAAACGGCTTGCGTTGATCTTTGCGCTGCTCGCCGCGCCGCTCTGGGCGGTGCAGCCGGATGAAATTCTGGCTGACCCGGTACTCGAAGAGCGGGCACGCGAGCTGTCCAAAGGGCTGCGTTGTCTTGTCTGTCAGAACGAAAGCATCGATGAATCCAACGCGTCGCTGGCCCGTGATTTGCGGATCCTCGTACGCGAACGGCTGGTGGCGGGCGACACCGACGAAGAGGTTATAGCCTATATCGTCGCGCGCTACGGCGAATACGTGCTGCTGCAGCCAACCCTCACCGGGGGTAACTGGCTGCTGTGGGCGGCAGGGCCGATCATGTTGATCATTGCGGGGGGCATCGCCTTTGTGTTCGTGCGCGGCCGGTCGCAGGCGGCGGCCCCGGAAGGCTTAAGCGCTGAAGAAGAGGCGCGGCTGAAGGACATTCTGGACAAGTGACGCGGCGGGCCTCTTGGCCCTGCCGGTGATCCGGGTAAGGTGCAGACCAACCGAATTGGAGGGCTGCAGATGATCTTCGACACCATTACCTACGCACTTGACGATGACGGCGTGGCCCTGATCACGTTGAACCGTCCGGACGTGATGAACGCCCTGACCCAGCAGATGCGGGCCGAGATCAAAGAAGCTGTGACCAAGGGTGGGCGTGAAGGCAAATGCGTCGTGCTGACCGGCGCGGGCGAACGTGCGTTTTGTTCTGGCCAGGACCTTGGAGATCGCAAGGGCGGCGTTGCCGACCTCGAACGCACCCTGCGCGACGAATACACGCCGATGTTGGAGGCGATCGTGAATTGTCCGGTCCCGACGATTGCAGCGGTGAATGGCGTGGCTGCGGGGGCAGGGGCCAATATTGCGCTCAGCGCAGATATCGTGATTGCAGCGGAACGCGCCTATTTCCTCCAGGCTTTTGCGCGTATCGGCCTCATTCCTGATGCAGGTGGGTCGTATTTGATGCCGCGCAACATGGGCATGGCCAAGGCGATGGGTGCGGCGCTGCTTGCCGACAAGATCAGCGCGCGGCAGGCCGATGACTGGGGCCTGATCTGGGCCGCCATACCCGACGCCGAGTTCGAGGCCCACTGGCGCGCCCGCGCGGCGCAGCTGGCCACCGGCCCCACCATGGCCTACCAGGCGATCAAGCGGGTGATCCGCGGCACGTGGGAGCAAACCTACGAAGAGCAGCTGGCGCAGGAAGCGTCCGAGCAGGGCAAGTGCGGGGCCAGCCGAGACTTCAAGGAAGGCGTTCTGGCGTTTACCGAGAAGCGCAAAGCGCAGTTCGAGGGACGCTAGAGCGATACGACTGCAATGGCATCGAGGTCCAGGACGTCAAGCGCCACATTGTCCAGATAGGCAACCAGCTGACCGTCAGCAAAAAGGCCAACCCGGCCTTGCGTCTGATCTTCGCCAAAGCTCAGCACGGGGGGCTGATTTGCCTGATGCGCGTAGACGATCGTGTCCTCGGACGGGTCGAAATCCGTGATGATCGCAGGCGCGCCCGGGGTGACCCAATCGCCCAAGGTAAAGAAATCTGACCCGCCACCGCCGATGGCCGTGTCCGCGCTGCCGACCAACAGGACGTCGTCGTCGCGCCCGCCATTCAGCGTGTCGGCCTCCCCGTTGTCGGCGTTGATGTCTACGAACTCTTCAAAGGTTTCCTCGGCCACGACGCCAACGACCTGGTCGGGTGTCAGCAGGGCGTCGTCGATGACGTCTATACCGTACAACACATCGTCGCCTTCGTTGCCGAAGAGCGTGTCATTGCCAGCCCCGCCGTAAAGCCCATCATCGCCTGCGTTTCCGCGCAGAACGTCGTCGCCCGCGCCGCCGACCAGACCGTCTTCCCCGTCTCCGCCTTGCAGCTCGTCTGCACCAGCGCCGCCAAAGAGCGCGTCTTGTCCGGCCCCTCCTTCGAGCAGGTCGGCGCCGTTGCCTCCGTCGAGCGTATCAAAGGCGTTGCCGCCTTGCAGGGTGTCATTGCCATCGTTGCCCGACAGTTCATCATTGCCGCCGCGTCCGTCCAGCAGGTCGTTGCCGCTTCCCCCTTCGAGAGAATCTGACGCGCTGGTGCCGCGGTCCGTAATGCCTGTCTCAGTCTCAGTCTCAGTTTCGGTCTCGACTGTGCCCGCCGTGTCATCATCGCCCCCGATCAGAGAGGACAGACCGAGGCCAACAAGCAGAACGGGTAACAAAACAGACAGCATGGCAGGAACCTTCGTAAAGCAGATATCTGGTTAACCCGCGCCTGCTGCGGTCGGCAAATTTCGCGGTCGATTGACCGCTTGCCGTGTGTAAGTCCCTGTTGCGTGAGCAGTATTGTTCAAGCCGCGCGAACAAGTCCGCCGCATTGCGGATCAGCGATTCGGATCGACCGCGCCAACTGTGATTGGAGGCAGTAGAACGATATCTTCGGCAGCGAGGCCAGCACCGCCCTGTACCCGAGCCACAAGCAGCCCGTCCAGCGATATCAGACCATCTTCGCCATCATCTGCCACCGTGATCTCCGGATCGGTTCCGTCGTCACGGGCGAGGATGGCGATGGTTTCTCCCGCCTCGATCGGTTCGATGGTGGCTGGACCGCCCGCCGCTTGATCTTCCATGACGACGAAGGTGTCGGTTCCGCCCGCACCGCGCGCGGTGTCTCCTGCGCCGATGATCAGGGTGTCGTCCCCATCACCACCAAAAAGGCTGTCAGCGTCGCCGTCATCTCTGATGGTCAGCGGTGTCTCGGCGCTCACGCCCAGCAGGCTGGCCAAATCAGCGCCATCGCGCAGGCTTTTTAGGTCCTCGAACCGCAAGGGGGTGCCCGCCACGTCGCCGGACACGATCAAGTCATCGCCTGCGCCGCCTGCAAGCTCATCCGCGCCGCGCCCGCCGATGACCGTATCGTTGCCGTCATCAGCGCCAACACGGTCGTCGCCGGCATTCCCTTCAATCCAGTCGTCGCCGGTACCACCCGTCGCGACGTCATCTGCGCGGCCCGACTGCATGAAATCGTTGCCCGCGCCACCCGACAACGTATCGCTTCCCTGTTCGCCCTCGATAACATCGTCGCCGTCTTCGCCGAGCAAACGGTCTGCGCCGGTGCCGCCTTCGATGTTGTCATCGCCGCCACCGCCCGAGATGATGTCATTGCCGCCAAGACCATCAAGATCGTCTGCCGCATCGGTGCCGGTGATGGTGTCGCTTTCGGAGCCATCGTCATCGTCTGACAAAAGCTCCGTCAGCCCCCAGCCCACAAGAGCAATCGGTAAGATTAAGGCAAGATATAGCATGGCAGGGCCCCCACGGCTTGATTAACGCAGTCTTGTCAAAAGGGTAGGGACGCCGTGCATTACGGTCAAACCGTGGCCTTGCAGACCAGCGGACTAGCAGCGCGAAACGGGAAAATCACCCGGATGGCGGCAGAGTGTTGCGAAAACAGAAACGCCGCCCGGTGAAGGGCGGCGTTTGGTGTGAACCGGCTCAGGTTCAGCGATTCTCAATATCCGTATAGTCGCGCATGGTCTCGCCCAGATAAAGCTGGCGCGGGCGGCCGATCTTGGCTTGCGGGTCGTCCAGCATCTCTTTCCATTGGGAAATCCAGCCCACCGTGCGCGACAGCGCGAAGATCGGCGTGAACATGGAGGTCGGAAAGCCCATCGCCTCGAGGATGATGCCGGAATAGAAGTCGACATTCGGGAAAAGCTTCTTTTCCGCAAAGTACGGATCGGCGAGGGCGGCCTGTTCCAGCTCTTTCGCTGTGGCGAGGATCGGGTTGTTTTCCACGCCCAGCAGCTCCAGCACCTCGTCCGCGGACTGCTTCATGACCGTCGCGCGCGGGTCGAAGTTCTTATAGACGCGGTGGCCAAAGCCCATCAGGCGGAACGGATCGTCCTTGTCCTTGGCGCGGGCGATGAACTCGGGGATGCGGTCGGGCGTGCCGATTTCCTTCAGCATTTCCAGGCAGGCCTGGTTCGCGCCGCCATGGGCCGGACCCCAGAGGCAGGCAATGCCAGCGGCGATACAGGCAAACGGGTTCGCGCCCGAGGACGAGGCCAGACGCACGGTCGAGGTCGACGCGTTCTGCTCGTGGTCCGCGTGCAGGGTAAAGATGCGGTCCATTGCGCGGCTCAGGATCGGGTTGACCTCGTAATCCTCGGCCGGAACCGCAAAGCACATGCGCAAGAAGTTCGACGCATAGTCCAGATCGTTGCGCGGATAGACGAAGGGCTGGCCGATCGAATACTTGTAGGCCCAGGCCGCGATGGTTGGCATCTTGGCGATCAGGCGGTGCGAGGCAATCTCGCGCTGGTGCGGATCGGCGATGTCGGTGCTGTCGTGGTAGAACGCGGCCATTGCGCCGACGACGCCCACCATGATGGCCATCGGGTGCGCATCCCGGCGGAAGCCGCGGAAGAAGTTGAGCATCTGCTCGTGCAGCATCGTGTGGCGCGTGATCGTTGTTTCGAACGTCTCCAGCTCGGCGGCGGAGGGCAGCTCACCATAGAGCAGCAGGTAGCACACTTCGAGGTAGTGAGATTTCCCTGCCAGCTGGTCGATCGGATAGCCGCGGTGCAGCAGCTCGCCCTTGACCCCGTCGATATAGGTAATGGTGCTGTCGCAGGCGGCAGTAGAGGTGAAGCCGGGGTCATATGTGAAAACCTTGGCTTCGGCATAAAGCTTGCGGATGTCGATCACGTCGGGGCCGGTGGTGCCGGAATAGATCGGCAGGTCGTATTCGTTGCCGTCGATGGAGAGTTTTGCACTGCGGTTGCTTGCGTCGGCCATTCGGGTCCCTTCCTAAGGTTCAGACAGGCAAAGCCGGTCCGGCGCCCGGCTTGCCCCGGGCCAATTTCGTAGCACCCGGAAGGTTAACCGTTTATGACACGGCCTCATCCCCCTGCGCTGCATCACTCAGCCGCGCCAGGGTCTCGTCGCGCCCCAGCACCAGCATCATGTCGAACACCGAAGGCGTTACAGCCCGCCCCGCAAGCGCTGCACGCAAGGGTCCGGCCAACTTGCCAAATTTTGTCCCCTGCGCCGCTGCGAAGTCGTTCAGAACCGTCTCCAGCGCGTCTCGGGTCCAGTTACCGCTTTGCAGGTGCGGCGTCAATTGGTTCAGTATACCACGGGATACCGGGTCAAGCGCCTTGGCCGCTTTCTCATCGGGCGTGATGGGGCGTTCGGTCAGGGTAAAGTAAGCCTTTTCAAGGAGTTCGGGAAAGGTCTTTGACCGCTCTTTGACAAAGGGCATTGCGGCGATTAGCCCCGCCTGTTGCGCGTCGCTCAGGGCGGGCGCGCCGCTTGCGGCCAGATAGGCCAGTGTTTCTTGCTGCAGCGCCGCATCCTCGGCGGCCGCGATGTGCTGGCCCGACAGGTGTTCAAGCTTTTTCGTGTCAAACCGGGCCGGCGCCTTGCCGATGCCGGGCAGGTCGAACCACTCCAGCGCCTGCGCGTCGGTAAAGAACTCATCATCGCCGTGGCTCCAGCCGAGCCGCGCGAGGTAGTTGCGCATGCCCGCCGCCGGATAGCCCATGACCTGGTATTCCTGCGCCCCGAGCGCGCCGTGGCGTTTCGACAGTTTCTTGCCGTCGGGGCCGTGGATCAGCGGAATATGGGCCCAGACCGGCACGTCCCAGCCCATCGCGTCATACACCATCTGCTGGCGGGCGGCATTGTTGAGGTGATCGTCGCCGCGGATCACGTGCGTGACGCCCATGTCGTGATCGTCCACCACAACCGCCAGCATGTAGACGGGCGTTCCGTCAGAGCGCAGCAGGATCATGTCGTCAAGCTGGCTGTTCTGCACCGTCACATCGCCTTGCACGGCATCGCGGATCACCGTCTGCCCGTCCTGCGGCGCCTTGATGCGGATCGCGTAGGGCGCATCGGGATGGTCCGTGCGGTCGCGCCAGGGCGAGCGGAAGAGGGTGCTTTTGCCGTCTGCCTTCGCGGCCTCGCGGAAGGCGGCGATCTCTTCCTGGGTGGAGAAGCACTTGTAGGCCTTGCCGTCCGCGAGCAGCTGGTGCGCGACCTCGGCATGGCGGTGGGCGTTTTCGAACTGGCTGAAGACCTCGCCATCATGGTCAAGCCCCAGCCACGCCATCCCATCAAGGATCGCTTGCGTTGCCTCGGGGGTCGAACGCGCGCGGTCCGTGTCCTCGATCCGCAAGAGGAACGTGCCGCCGCGCCCGCGCGCATAAAGCCAGTTGAACAGCGCCGTGCGCGCGCCGCCGATGTGAAGGAACCCGGTGGGCGAGGGGGCAAAGCGGGTGACGACAGGCTTGGACATGTGGCGCATTAACCTTTGGGTAACCATGAAGGAGGTAGCGTTCCAATAGCCAGAGGGCGGCAGAGGAGCAAGCATGGCACGCCCCGTGATGATCACCGGGCAGAAGGTAGCGCTGCACCTGCGCGAGGCCTTGCTGGTCCAGCGGGGCGGGCTCATCGAATGGGTCCCTGTATGCCTTGCCATCGGCATCGGGCTCTACTTTTCTCTGAAGTTCGAACCGACGATGACGCTCATTGCCGCAGCAGCCGGGCTTGGTCTTTGCCTTGCGGGCCTTGCATGGCGGGTGAACGAAGCGTTCAGTCCACTCATCGCAGCCCTAGTGCTTGTCTTGTGCGGCGCGCTGCTGGCCGCGCAGCGGGCGCACTCCGTGGCGGGGCCGGTGCTGGGCTTTCGCTACTACGGCCCGATCGAAGGCCGAGTCGTCGCCCTCGATCGCTCCGCCTCGGACGCGGTGCGTGTTACCCTTGACCAGGTGAGGCTGGACGACGTCGTGCCGTGGCGGACCCCAACGCGGGTCCGGATATCGCTGCACGGGGATGCCGCGCTCGGCCCACAGCCGGTGCCCGGTGCGCGTGTCATGTCCACCGGCCACCTGTCGCCTCCGGGCGGGCCGGTGGAGCCAGGCGGTTTTGATTTTCAACGCCATGCCTGGTTCAAATCGCTTGGTGCTGTGGGCTACACGCGCGTGCCTGTCCTTACGGCAGCGCCCCCGGACGATAGCCGATGGTCCTTGATCGTGTTTCGCGTGCGCATGGCGATTTCAGCGCATGTGCGCGCCGTCCTACCCGGTGATGTCGGCGGGTTTGCTGCGGCCGTGACCACGGGTGACCGCAGCGGCATCAGCCAAGACGCACTGGACGATCTGCGCGCGTCCAATACCGCGCACCTCCTAGCGATTTCCGGGCTGCATATGGGGCTGCTGTCTGCGCTCATCTTTGGCGTTGTGAGGGGCGGATTGGCCGCGATCCCGTATACGGCTTTGCACTGGCCCAACCGAAAGATTGCAGCCGTTGCCGCACTGGGTGTCGCGGCGTTTTATCTTGCGATGTCAGGGGGCAATATCGCGACGGAGCGCGCGTTTATCATGGTGGCCGTTGCTTTGATCGCGCTGTTGATGGATCGCCGGGCGCTCAGTCTGCGCGCAGTTGCGATGGCGGCGATTATCGTGCTCATCCTTCGGCCCGAAGCGTTGCTAAGCCCGGGATTTCAAATGTCCTTTGCCGCAACCACAGCGCTTGTCGCGGTTTTTGGCTGGATGCGTGATGGCCAGATCCAGATTGGCCCGGCCTGGGCCCAGGGTCTGGTTGGCGTCTTCCTCGCCTCAGCCATTTCTGGGCTTGCCACGGCGCCGGTGGGCGCCGCGCATTTCAATACGGTGTCGAATTACGGGCTGCTCGCTAACCTATTGTCCGTCCCACTCATGGGGGTGCTGATCATTCCCGCTGCCGTGCTGGCGGCTCTGCTTGCGCCATTTGGGCTTGATTGGGTGGGGTTGGAGTTGATGGGCCTTGGTCTGCAGTGGACGCTGGGTGTTGCAGACTACACCGCCAATCTCCCAGGCGCGCAGCGGTTCGTGACGGGTCCCCAGACGTTTGTTCTGCCGATGATAACCCTCGGCGCACTGTTTTGTCTGCTTTGGCGTGGGCGGCCGCGGTTTGCCGGACTGATAGTTGCTGCGCTGGGCCTCGGCCTGTGGCAGGTCGCTGAGCGTCCGGCGCTCCTGATTGCTGACACTGGCGCGCTGGTGGGTGTTCTGACGCAAGATGGCAGGGCGCTCAGCCGGGCAAGAGGAGCAGGCTTTGTCGCGCAGAACTGGCTTGAGAATGACGGTGATGGTGTCAGTCAGTCCAGCGCTGCAGAGCGGTGGCGGGATGCCGGGTCCCCGCCGCGCTGGCACAGTATGGATGTCGGGCTGGTGCGTGTGCTGCATGGTACGGGCAAACGTGCCGCGGCAGAGCCGCCACCCTGCAAAGTTGGGCAGATACTTGTGACGAATACGCCCCTCGGCACGCCGCCCGGGCCCTGCGACGTGTTCGACCCGGTGCGGCTGCGCAAGACGGGCGCCGTCGCCTTGGTGCATACGGACAAGGGGCTTGCGTTACGCACGGCGCGGGATGTGTCAGGGGACCGGATGTGGACAGCCTGGAGCAAGTAGCGCGCCCGGAGCAGCGCCCCGCGCTCACGCCTTGGCCCTGATTTCAGGACGTCAATAGGTGCGGATCAGCCCGACCAGCTTGCCCTGCACCTTGACCTTGTCATCGGTAAAGACCCGCGTCTCGTATGCTGGATTGGCCGCTTCGAGTGCGATTGTGCTGCCGCGCTTCATGTAGCGCTTGAGAGTCGCTTCCTGATCTTCAACCAGCGCCACGACGATATCGCCGTTTTCGGCCACCGATGTCTCTCGGATCACGACGACGTCCCCGTCGTTGATCCCGGCTTCGATCATGGAGTCGCCTTTGACTTCGAGCGCGTAGTGGTCGCCTTGGCCTGACAGCATTGCGCCCGGCACAGACACGGATGTGCCGCCCTGTTGCAGCGCCTCGATCGGCACACCGGCGGCGATGCGCCCGACCAGCGGGATTGCGGCGGCCGCACCGTCGACCTGCAGCGCAGCGGCAGGTTTGGGTGCATCCGGCCGGTCGCCGTCGATCACGCGCGGCGTAAAGCCCGGCACGCTTTCAGCGCCGCCCATACTGTCAGGAAGTTTGACGATTTCGATGGCGCGGGCGCGATGTGCGAGACGGCGTATAAAGCCACGTTCCTCCAGAGCGGTAATCAAGCGGTGGATCCCGGATTTGGAGCGCAGATCAAGCGCTTCTTTCATCTCGTCAAAAGAGGGTGGAACGCCATCGCGCTGCACCCGAGTGTGAATGAATTCCAGCAAATCAAGTTGCTTTTTGGTCAACATGCCCAGCCCTCTCTGTGGTCGGAGCAGACTGAAATGTGCCCCGTGCTTCTGTGAGCGTTCGGGTTTGTTCTATGCATGTTCCCGTTTTGTGTCAATGGATTTACAAATCGATGATTTCGACCGTGTCGCCGGCGGCGCGGGCGGGGTCACCCGGGGGCCGCACGATCAGGGCGTTGGCGTGCGCGAGAACATGCAGCAGGCTGCTGTCCTGCGCGCCGGCATCTCTCACGCCCTCGGGGCCTAGCGTCGCCCGCATGTAGTGTTCGCGTGGGCCATTTGCAGAAAGCGCTGCGATGAGCGGGGCGGTTCGCCGGGGGGCAGGGCAGGCCGGCAATCCTTGCAGCGCGTCAAGAACGGGACCAACGAAGACCGTGCCGCAGACCATTGCGGATACGGGGTTGCCGGGAAGGCCGATCATAGGCGTTCCGTCTAGCGTGCCCGCCATCAGCGGTTTTCCGGGGCGCATCGCAACCTTGTAAAAGCTCTGCACCATGCCGAGTTCCGCCGTGACCGGAGCGACCAGGTCATGGTCCCCGACCGACGCGCCGCCGATGGTCAGGATCAGGTCAGCGCCGCGCGCGAGGGCAAAGGCTTGCCGGAGTGCGGCCTCGGTATCGCCGGCGATGGGAAGAATGCTCGGACGCCCACCGCGCTCAGTGATCTGTGCGGCAAGTCCAAACGTGTTGGAGGCGATGATTTGATCCGGGCCGGGCGCGCCCCCCGGCATGACCAATTCGTCACCTGTCGAGATCAGCGCGACGCGGGGCGCGCGAGCTACCGGCACGTCTGCCACGTTCATGGCGGCAAGCAGAGCGATGTCGGCCGGGAACAGGCGGCGCGGACCGTCGAAGGTGCTGCCCTTTGCAAAATCGACACCGGCGGGGCGGATATTGCTGCCCTCCGACAGGTTTCGGCCCAACGTGATCAGGTCACCCGTCCTGCTCACATCTTCCTGGATCACGACGCGGTCTGCGCCAGCGGGTACCGGCGCCCCTGTGAAAATGCGCACCGCTTGTCCGGCCTTGAGCGTTCCGGCCCATGCGTGGCCGGCCGCGGCCTCGCCAACAACCTTGAAGAGGGCGTCCGGCTCGACCTCTGCCGCCTTGACTGCGTAGCCGTCCATTGCCGAGGCTGGAAAAGGGGGTTGGTCGCGGCCTGCGGCTACGCTCCGGGACAAAACCCTGCCTGCTGCGCTGCGCAGAGGCACGGTTTCGGTGTCCAGCGGGCTGACAAGCGCGAACAGGTTCTCAAGGGCTTCGGCGACGGCGATCATTCGGCCTCAAATCGGCCGGATTTGCCGCCGTCTTTCAGGGTGACGTGAATGCCGCCGATCTCCATCTCTTTATCAACGGCCTTTGCCATGTCGTAGACCGTGAGCGCCGTGACGGAGGCAGCCGTCAGCGCTTCCATTTCGACGCCGGTCTGGCCGGTGGTTTTCACCGTCGCCGCGATACGCAGGCCGGGTAGGGCGGCGTCCGGGGTGATGTCCACCGCGACCTTGGTGATCGGCAGGGGATGGCACAGTGGAATAAGATCGGACGTACGCTTGGCGGCCATGATACCGGCAAGGCGGGCAGTGCCGATGACGTCGCCTTTTTTGGCGGTGCCCGTCTGAATGATCTCCAGCGTTTCCGGTGCCATGCGGATCCAGCCCGTGGCCGTTGCGATTCGGTCGGTCACCGCCTTGGCGGAGACGTCGACCATATGCGCGTTGCCCTGCCCGTCGAAATGGGTCAGCGCCATCACATGCCCCCCGCGGGCAGCAGCGGATTGGCTAGCAACGTCCGCGTTGCCGTCGTCACATCGCTTTGTCGCATCAGGCTTTCACCAATCAGAAAGCTGCGGGCGCCGTACATAGCCATCTCTGCCAGTTCTTCGGGCGTATTCAGGCCGGACTCGCACACGATCATACGATCTGCAGGCACCAGCTTGGACAAGTTGCGGGTGGTGTCGAGCGTCACCTCGAACGTTTTCAGGTTGCGGTTGTTGATCCCGATCATGCGGCTTTTGAGCTGCGCGGCGCGCATGAGCTCGGGCGCGTCGTGAACCTCGATCAGCACGTCCATGCCCCAGCGAAACGCCTCTTCCTCCAGTTCGGCGGCCTGGTCGTCCGTGACCGAAGCCATGATGATCAGAATGCAATCCGCGCTCATGCCGCGCGCTTCGGCAACCTGGTATGTGTCGTACATAAAGTCCTTGCGCAGCACTGGCAGATTGCAGGCCGCCCGCGCGTCGACCAGAAATTCGGGCGCACCCTGAAAACTGGGCGTATCGGTCAGGACCGACAAGCACGTCGCGCCGCCTGCAGCATAGGCTTCGGCATGGGCGGCTGGGTCGAAGTCTTCCCGGATCAGACCTTTGGACGGCGAAGCTTTCTTGATTTCGGCGATCAGGCCGTATCCCTCGCGGCCCGCTGCGTGCAGGGCATCCGCAAAGGGGCGCACGGGCGGCGCGGCGTGCGCGTCAGCCTCAACCGCCTCGATCGACCTTTCGGCCTTTGCGGCGGCGATTTCTTCAAGCTTGTAGGCCTTGATCTTGTCGAGGATCGTTTCGGTCATGCTGTAGCACCTTTGTTCAGCGCGGCGGCGCATTTGCGGATGTCCGTGTCGGGGTCAGACCCCACACGCGCCGTTGCAGTGAGGGCCAGCCCCACACCCCGGCATATTTCTAGCCCGAAGAAGACTGGGTAATTTTGGCGACGGCCTCCAGCTTGGCTTTTGCTGCGCCGCTGTCGATGCTTTGTGCGGCCATTTCGACCCCTTCGGTCAATTGGGTCGTTTTGCCCGCAACAACAAGTGCGGCGGCGGCGTTCAGAAGCACGGCGTCACGGTAAGCGCCGGGCGCGCCGTCAAGCAAGGCGCGAAAGGCCTGTGCGTTCTGCTCTGGCGTGCCGCCGACGATGGCCTCGAACGGGTGGACAGGCAGGCCTGCTTCTTCGGGGTGAACCTCGCGCTCTGTTATGATGTGGTTTTCAAGCGCGGCTACCCAGGTGACGCCGGTGATTGTCAGCTCGTCCGTGCCATCGCTGCCATGTACCAGCCAGGCAGCGTCGGACCCAAGCTGGCCGAGCGTTTCGGCCATCGGGCGAATGAGATCGCGGGAAAAGGCGCCTGTCAGCTGGCGTTTGACGCCCGCAGGATTGGTCAGCGGGCCGAGGATATTGAATATCGTGCGCGTGCCAAGCTCCGCCCGTGTGGGCATGACATGGGCGATGGCTGGGTGGTGCATGGGCGCCATCATGAAGCCGATTCCGGCCTCGCGCAGCGCGCTTTCAACCACCGCCGGTCCGACCATCACATTCAGACCCATCTGCGTGAGCGCGTCTGCCGCGCCGGATTTGGAGCTGAGATTTCGGTTGCCATGCTTGGCCACCGGGACACCCGCACCTGCCACGACGAAGGCCGTCGCGGTCGAGATGTTCAGCGTGCCCTTGCCGTCGCCGCCCGTTCCGACGATGTCTATCGCGCCCTCCGGCGCCTTGACCGCGTTGCATTTGGCGCGCATCACCGCGGCTGCCGCGGCGTATTCGTCGACGGTTTCGCCCCGCGTGCGCAAGGCCATCAGCAGGCCGCCGATCTGGCTTGGCGTTGCCTCGCCATCAAACAGGATCTGAAACGCGGCTTCGGCTTCCGCGCGGCTCAGCGGGCCATTGGCTGCTGCGTCGATCAAGGGCTTCAGCGCATCGCTCATGCCGGGACCCCCAGCGTGTTGGTAAAGTTGCGCAGCAGCGCGTGGCCATGCTCGGACCGGATGCTTTCAGGGTGGAATTGGACGCCGTGAATGGGCAGGTCACGGTGCTGCAGGCCCATGATCAGCCCATCCTCGAGTTCTGCAGTAATCTGTAGGCAGTCGGGAAGGGTATCCCGGTCCACGATCAGCGAATGATAGCGCGTCGCGTCAAAGGGTGTCGGCAGGCCGGCAAAGAGCCCCGCGCCGGTGTGATGCATCTTGCCCAGCTTGCCGTGCACGATATCGGGCGCGCGCACCACCTTGCCGCCAAAGGCCTGTCCGATGCTCTGGTGGCCAAGACACACACCCATCAGCGGCGTCCGCGTCTCTGCCGCGGCTTCTACGAGGGCAAGGCAGATACCCGCCTCGTTCGGGGTGCAAGGGCCGGGGGACAAAAGGATACCTGAGGGCCTGAGCGCCATCGCCTCCTGCACGTTGAGCGCGTCGTTGCGATGTACCTGCACCTCGACGCCTAGGCTGCCCACATAATGGACGAGGTTGTAGGTAAAGCTGTCATAATTGTCGATCAGCAGCAGCATGGGTCAGGGCGCACCTTTCCGGGCGTGACAAGGGGCATCAAAAGGGTGGAGGCGGGCCGCCCCCTTGGCGTATAAGCGCGGCATACATGATCGTGCACGGGTCCCGGCGTCAAGGGGCCAAGGTGCAGGGCACCGGGTGGACAGACAGGCAAAGCAGGCGGGGTGGCAGCGATGGCACAAGGATTTCTGAGCGGATTGATCTGGGGCGGCGCGCTCAGTGTGGTGGTTGCGGCGGTTGCATCGATCAGTGCTGGCACTGCACCTGTCCCGCAAGTTGGCGGCACGCCTGGCAGTGCGGCGGCACCGGCCGAAACGCCTCCGGCGGGGGCAACACCTGTGCGCGACGCGGATTTGGCGACGGACCCTGCCGCCCCTGTTCCGGCACCGGGAACGGAGACGGCGGCGCTTGACCCCGAAGCCACGGCGAACCCACAGCGCCCTCAAGCGGGGCAGGCGGGGGAATTGGCCCCTGTGCCAGAGCCGGACCCGCAGGTCAGCGTCACAAGCCCGGCTGCCGGCGGCGCAACAACGGTGCCTACGGCGCCAGCCCAGCCTTCTGCCCCCAGCGGTGCCGAAGTTCCATCGATCTCAACCGACCCGGCCCAGCCGCCCGTGCCTGACACGGGCATGGAAGGTGCGTTTGCCCAGCCTGAGACCGAGCCGGAACCAGACCCGGCGCCAGAGACAGCCGCCACACCCGCGCCGGAGCCTGCACTTACCCCCACCCCAGACCCACAGCCGCCGGTGACGCAGCCCGCGTTCCCGCAGACCGACCCTGAAGCTGCGGCAGCCCAGCCGCCGGCGCCAAGTATTGGAACACCTGCCGGATCCCTCGTCGGTCGGGATGACCCGGCGGGCGCACCCGATGCAGGTCCGCGCCCAATCGACGCCTTTGCGGCGGAATTTGCATACCCCGAAGACAAGCCACTGATGGCCATCGTGCTGATCGACGATGGCTCTGCGCCATCCAGCGGACCTGTGGGCGTCGCCGCGCTGCAAAGCTTTCCCTACCCACTCACCTTCGCCATCGACGCGAGCCTTCCCGATGCCGCTGAGCGCGCAGCAACCTACCGGGCGCAGGGCCACGAGGTGCTGGTCCTGACGGATTTGCCGGCGGGGGCGACCGCGGGCGATGTCGAAGTGTCGCTTGCTGCGGCGCTGGACATGGTGCCGGAGGCGGTGGGCGTGCTGGAGGGATCCAGCGCTGGCTTTCAGGGCAGCCGGGAGATTTCCGACCAAGTCACGGCCATCTTGGCAGACAGCGGCCACGGTCTGCTGCTTCAGTCAAAGGGCCTGAACACGGCGCAAAAGCTGGCCGTGCGCGAAGGCGTGCCCGCCGCTGCGCTGTTCCGCGATTTCGACAGTGCAGGCCAGACACCCACGGTCATCCGCCGCTTTCTCGATCAGGCCGCGTTCCGCGCGGGGCAGGAAGAGGGCGTCGTGATGCTGGGCCGGGTGCGGGCCGACACGATCAGCGCGCTGCTGCTCTGGGGCCTGCAGGACCGGGCCACACGTGTCGCCCTGGTGCCGGTCAGCGCCGTGCTCAAGGCGCAATTGCCCTAGGCTCAGTGACAACGGCTCTTGCGCCTAGATGATCTCGTCCTCGTCGAACAGCGGGTCTGCCTCAAGCTGGGCCGTCAACGCCTCGACCGTGTCCTCGTCGGCCTGCGGGCTCAGCGCGGCGAGGTGAAAGACCGCGTCGCCTTCGTTCACCACAGGCATCACGGCGCGGCCGATCAGGATGCCGGAAGCCGGCGCGATCAGCTCTTCCTCGGTGCTGCCGAAGGGATCAGCGATGGCGGCCAGAACCTCGCCCGGCTCGACCACGTCACCCTCGGCACGGAAGGTGCGCAAGAGCCCGCCGACCGGGGCGCGCAGCCAGCTTGACCCTTTGCACACAAGGCTAGGGGAGCGCGGGCGCGTTATGCCCTTGGCCCGGATCATGCCGGCGTCCCGCAGCACGCGCAGGATACCGGTGACCCCAGCCCGGACCGCGATTTCATCAAAACGCAGCCCTTCGCCCGCCTCGTAGAGTAGAACAGGCGTGCCGCGTTCCGCCGCCTCCGCGCGTAAGGAGCCCTCCCGCAGTGACGATGTCAGGATCACCGGCGCCCCAAAGCTGCGCGCCATGCGGGCTGTTATCGCATCGCCGGGTGACACCCTGATTTGCGGCAGGTTGGTGCGCTGCACTGCCGCCGAATGCAGATCGATGCCGAAATCGCAGCGCAGCACCACGTCGTTCAGAAAGATATGCGCCAGACGCGCGCCGAGGCTGCCGCCAGGCGAGCCCGGGAAACAGCGGTTCAGATCGCGCCGGTCAGGCAGATAGCGGCTGCCCCGCAGAAAGCCGAACGCATTGACCACCGGCACGACAATCAGCGTGCCGCGCAGCGCATTCAGCTGTGGCGCGCGCAGCACACGGCGGCAAATCTCGACCCCGATCACTTCGTCTCCGTGCACCGCCGCCGAGACAAAGGCCACGGGGCCCGCACGCTTGCCGTGGATCACTTCGCAACGCAGTCCGACCTCGGTATGATCTGGCAAGGTCGATACGGGCAGGGTCACATGCGCCCGTGTGCCCGGCGCGACTTGTACATCCCCAAGAACAAAAGGGTCACGTGCCACGGCCTTCTCCCATGCTCAAAGGCGCCAAGCAGACCAAGGTCCTAACCGTTTCCGCCGCCTGCAAACCGTGCCGCATCCGCCGCCGCCCGCCGGATTGCTCCGGATTTGTGCACCGTTTCCATGAACTCGGCCTCCGGATCGCTGTCATAGACGATGCCGCCACCGGCCTGAATATACAGAATTTCGTCCTGCACCACGGCGGTGCGCAAGGCGATGCACATATCCATGTCGCCGCCGGCCGAAAAATAGCCGACGCCGCCGCCGTATACACCGCGCTTTTCCGGCTCTAGCTCGTCGATGATTTCCATGGCGCGGACTTTTGGCGCGCCCGACACGGTGCCGGCCGGCATGCCCGCGCAAAAGGCCTCGAGCGCGTCGCAGCCCTCGGCCAGCTCGCCCACGACGTTCGACACGATATGCATCACGTGGGAATACCGCTCGACGATGAACTCCTCGGTCGGGCGCACGGTCCCTATCCGCGCGACGCGGCCCACATCGTTGCGGCCCAGATCCAGCAGCATCAGATGCTCTGCCAACTCTTTCTGGTCCGCCAGCAGGTCGGCCTCAAGCGCGTTGTCTTCTTCGGGCGTCGCGCCGCGGGGCCGGGTGCCGGCGATGGGGCGGATCGTGACTTCGGTGCCAAAGACCCGCACGAGGATCTCGGGGCTGGCGCCGATCACCTGAAAGCCGCCGAAGTTGAAGTAGAACATGAACGGCGAGGGGTTGGTGCGGCGCAAGCTGCGGTAAAGCGCGAAGGGCGGCAGTTTGAACGGCTGGGCCCAGCGCTGGGATGGCACCACCTGAAAGATGTCGCCTGCGCGGATGTACTCTTTGGCCTTCTCGACCGCCGCCAGATAGGCCGGTTTGGAGAAGTTCGAGACAGGCTCGGGCGCGTCGCCTGCATCGCCCAGCGTCAGAGTTTCCTGCGGCATGGCCCGTTCCAGATCGCGCACGGCGTCCATCACCCGTTCGGCTGCCTGTGCATAGGCCGCGCGGGCGGATTGGCCCTCTGCGGCCCATGCGGGCGCGACCACCGTCACCTCGCCCTTTACACCGTCCAGCACCGCGATGACAGAAGGCCGCAACATCAGCGCATCGGGCAGGCCGAGTGGGTCTGGGTTCACGTCGGGTAGTTGTTCGACATGGCGCACCATGTCATAGCCCAGATAGCCAAAGAGCCCCGCAGAGGCTTGCGGCAAACCGTCGGGCAGGTCGATCTTTGATTCAGCAATCAGGGCGCGCAGGCTGTCGAGCGGGGGGCGTGTGTCAGCCACGAATGCGTCCGCGTCAAAGCGTGCCGTGCGGTTCAGCTCTGCCGTCTCTCCCCGGCAGCGCCAGACAAGGTCGGGCTTCATCCCGATAATTGAATAGCGCCCCCGAACCTCGCCGCCAGTCACGGACTCCAGCACAAACGCATCCTTTTGCGCGCCCGTCAGCTTGAGCATCAAGGACACAGGCGTGTCCAGATCGGCGGCAAGCCGGGCGAACACGACTTGGTTTTCCCCGGCCGTGAACCGGGCGGCGAAACTGTCGTAGTCGGGCGTCAGGCTCGCCATCAGGGGAAGTTCACGTGCACGGCCTGCAGCATAGCCCGGTCGATCCGGCTGCCCGCGCGGCGCAGGGCGTCGTCGGTATAGACTTGCAGCAAGGTCTGACCCAGCGACTGGCTGACGCTTTGGGAAAGCTCCTGGCGAACCCGTTCCACTTCTGGGTTTTCGGATGCTGGCGTAATGCTGTCGAGGCGGACAAGCGTGACAGACCCAAAGCCGCTGACGATCTCGATCTGGTCCACGTCCATCTCGAATACCGCGTCCACCGTGCCCTGCGGCACACCCGCAAGGAAGGACGAACGGTTTACAGTCGGCTCCTCGCGCGGGGTCAGGCCAAGCGCCGCCGGTTCTTCGCCGCCCGTCAGCTGGGTCTTGAGCGTCTCGGCCAGCGCGGCCAGCGCGGTTTCCAGCCGGTCAGCTTCAAAGAGCGCGCGAACATCTTCGCCTGCTTCTTCAAAGGTCGCATCGCGCGCCTCTGACGTGCCATCAAGGCGCAGGGCAAAGATGCCGCCGTCTGCGAGGACTTCGATTTGCGGGAAATCGCCCTGTGCCACGCGCTCTGCCGCGTCCTGAAAGGCCGCGTAGCCCGCGATGTCTGCATCACTGCCGGCGTGCCAGTCAATCGTACCAAGCGTCACTTGCGTCTCAGCGGCGAGCTGTTCCAGCGTTGCGCCCCCGGCAAGCTGGTCGTCGAAGTCTTCGGCAAGGCTTGCCACCAACCGTTCGGCCTGTGCCCGCGCGAGTTCAGCCTGCAGCTCTGTACGGGCCTCCTCGAAGGGGATGTTTTGCGCAGGCAGGATGCCGTTGACGCGATAAAGCGCGGGGCCAAGCGTCGAGGGCAGGGGCCCGACAACGTCGCCCACCTCCGCACCAAACACAGCCTCGCCCGCAGCGTCTAGCTCAAGCCGGCCCACATCACCCAGGTCGACGTCGGCCAAGGTCAGGCCACGCTCTTCCACCAGCGCCTCAAACGTGGTGCCGGACACCTCAAGTTGCGCGGCGGCCGCGTCCGCGGCGGCCTGATCGAGGAAGGGCAAGCGCTCCACAAGGCGCCGTTCGGGCGTGTTGTACTGGCTGGCTCGTTCTTCGTAGGCGGCGCGCAAACGCGCTTCATCAACCGTCACCGTGTCCACCAGCATGTCAGGCGTCAGCAGCACATAAGTGATCTGGCGCGTGGCCGGGATTTGGAACAGTTCGGGATTGCCAGCGTGAAATTCGCGCAGCTCCTGTTCTGTCGGCTCGGCGAGGGGCGCGTCAAGCAAGGTTTCGTCGAGGCGCATCAACGTGATCGCGCGCGTTTCGCCCGCGAAATCCGCGATGATCCGGCTGTAGGTTTCCGGCATGGTCGCACCAAGCGAGATCGCGCTTTGCAGCAGGTTCCGGGCTGCTTCCTCGCGCAAACGGGTCTCGAACTGCGCCTCGCTCAGACCAGCCTGCTCGAGCGCAAAGGCGTACGCTTCGCGGTCAAACTGCCCGTCAAGTCCGCGGAAAGCCGCGATATCAAGCACCTCTTCGCGCAGGGTTGTGTCTCCGACGGACAGGCCAAGCTGAACTGTCTCGTGATCCAGCGCCCGGATGCGGATCAGGCGCGCGAGAACTGCGGTGTCGATGCCAAGCTGCTGCGCTTCGGCAAAGGGCACGGCACTGCCGCGCTGGGAGGCCAGCAGGTTGATTTCCTGGCTGAGTTGACGGGCGTACTGATCGACATCGATTTGCTTTGAGCCGACCTCGCCCAGACTGCGGGCGCTACCGCCCAGCTGGGTAATACCGAAGCCGCCCAGCGACAGGATCAGCAGGCCCATCAGGATCCAGATGGCAACTTTAGAGACAGAGTTCGACGCTTTGGCCATGGGGCGCTCCGAATTGAGGTCGAGATTGTCTAGCGGCGCGTCCAAAGGGGGGCAAGGGCCTCCAGCCGGTCTGCCAAAGTCTTGATCCCGGTGGCGTCGAGATTGGCAAAGGCAACGCGCAGCTCCTGTGTCCCGCCCGCGGGGTGAAACATCGTGCCAGGCAGGCAGAGAATTCCGGCTTCGCGCACAAGTTTCGGGGCCAGCGTCGCGCTGGATTCGGCAAACGGATGTTGGAGATAAGCGAAGTAGGCCCCAACGCCTAGAAGCGCCCAACCTTGCGTTTCGAGCCGTGGCATCTGTGCCTTGATCGCGGCGCGACGGGCGAGGATTTCGCGGCGCTCGCCAGCGAGCCAGTCCTGCAGGTTGGCGATACCCCATGCGGCGGCGATCTGACCGATCTGGCTGGGGCAGATGGCGACGGTGTCGAGGAACTTCTCCGCTTCAGCGAGGCGCTTCGATCCTGTCACGATGGCGCCGACGCGGTGGCCCGTAAGGCGGTAAGCCTTGGAGAAGGAGTAGAGATGGATGAATGTCTCGTCCCAGCCGTCCTGCTGGAACAGCGGGTGTGGCGCGCCATCGCGGCTGTCGAAATCGCGGTAGGTTTCATCTACGATCAGCGCAATGCCGGCGGCGCGGGCGAGCTCAAAGAAGGCGAGCACCAAATCCGCCGGGTATTCAACGCCGCACGGGTTGTTTGGGCTGACAAGAGCAATCGCGCGGGTGCGAGGGGTGATCGCAGCGCGGGCGGCGTCTGGATCAGGCAGCATACCGTCACCTGTGGGCAGAGGCACAGCCACGGCACCCGCCATATCGAGCCACATTTTATGATTGAAATACCAGGGGGTTGGCAGGATAACTTCATCCCCTTCGTCGCACAGCGTGGCGATGGCCGCAGCAAATGCCTGATTGCAGCCGGAGGTGATCGCCACCTGCTCTGCTGCGACGCCGGCGGCGTAGTGCTGGCTGATCTGCGCAGCGAGGCCCGCGCGCAGCTGCGGCAGGCCCAGAACGGGGCCGTAGAGATGCGCGTTGTCGTCGTCTAGCGCCGCGCGCGCCATCTCCTCGCGAAGTGCGATCGGGGGAGGGGCGACAGGTGCAGCCTGGCTGACATTGATCAGGGGGCGGTCTTCGGGAAAGTCGACCCCGTTCAGCCAGCGACGTGCCTCCATCACTGGCGGCGCGAAGGTCGACGTGGTGCGGGTCGCGTGCTGGGTCATGGACGGGATCCCCTGAAATTCGATGTCTGGAAGGCGTAAAGACAGCTGCCGGTAGGGCTCAGTCGCCCCCGCGATAGGGCTGCACATACTGCAGCGCCATGTCCCACGGGAAGAAAATCCACGTGTCCTGACTGACCCCGGTGATGAATGTGTCGACCTGCGGCTCGCCCTGCGGCTTGGCGTAGACCGTTGCGAAATGCGCGTTAGGATAGAGCGAGCGGACAAGCTCGAGCGTCTTGCCGCTGTCGACCAGGTCATCGACGATAAGGATGCCAGTACCGTCGCCCATCATTTCCGCATTTGGTGATTTCAGCACCTGCGCCTCGCGGCGCTGATCGGCCTTGCCGCCGCCGGAGTGGTAGGATTTCACGCTGATCGTGTCGACGGTGCGGATGTCGAGCTCGCGGGCGACGATCATCGCGGGGGCCATGCCGCCGCGGGTGATCGCGACCACCGCGCGCCATGCGCCATCGTCAGGACCTCGCCCGTCAAGCCGCCAGGCGAGCGCGCGACTGTCGCGGTGCATCTGGTCCCAGCTGACGTGAAAGCCTTTTTCGTGCGGCAGTTGCGTGGTCATGGATCAGCTCCGATCGAGGATGAGGCGCAGGCCGAGCGCGCCAAGCAGCGTTGCGGCAATGCGGTCGAACACCGGTTTTAGCGAAAGATAGCCCCGCCGCGCGGGTGCAGAGCCGAGGGCAAGGGCGAAGAGAGCATAGAATGCCAATTCGACCACAAGGTGGTTGAGCGTGATGAATGCAATGTCGCGGGCCGCGAGGCCTTCGGGAAAGACAACGACAATCACGGCGGCAGCAAAAAGCATCGATTTGGGGTTGCCCGCATTTACAAGAAAGCCCGAAAGGACCGAAGCGCCGGGGCGGGCAGGGGCCTCGCCCAAAGGCGCACGCGCGTGCTTCCAGGTCTGCCAGGCGAGGTAGAGAAGATAGGCTGCCCCCGCCAGTTTCAGCGCCGTATAGGTCCACGGGAAAAGGGTAAAGACAACCTCCAGCCCCAGAAGCGCAGCGAGGGTCCAGAGCGCAGCGGCGAGGCCGAGGCCGATGCCCGTCAGCACGCCCGCGGCGCGGCCCGACGCGACGGTTGTCTTGATGAAGTAGAGCAGCGCCGCACCCGGGGACGCGATGGCTGCGGCCAGCACGAGGTTGAAGGCGAGGACGCTTTCCCACGTCATTTGGTGATATCCGGGGCGTCGACGGCCTTCATCCCCACAACGTGATAGCCTGCGTCGACATGGACGTTTTCGCCTGTTGTGCCACTAGAAAGATCGGACAGCAGGTAGAGCGCCGATTTGCCCACGTCTTCGATGGTCACGTTGCGGCGCAGGGGGGAATTGTATTCGTTCCACTTCATGATGTAGCGGAAATCGCCGATACCAGAGGCGGCCAGCGTCTTGATCGGTCCTGCGCTGATCGCGTTGACCCGTATGCCATCCTTGCCCAGATCCTCAGCGAGATATTTTACCGAGGCCTCAAGCGCGGCCTTGGCCACGCCCATCACATTGTAATGCGGCATGACCTGCTCGGCGCCGTAATACGTCAGCGTCACAGCGCTTGCGCCCGGCGACATCATCTTTTCTGCGCGCTGCATGACGGCGGTGAAGGAGTAGACGGAAATATCCATCGACATCGCAAAATTGCCGCGGGACGTGTCGATGTAGCGGCCGCGCAGTTCGTTCTTGTCGGAAAACCCGATCGCGTGCACGACAAAATCGAGGCTGTCCCAGTGATCTTTCAGCTGCGCGAAGAGCGCGTCGATTGATGCCTCATCGGCAACATCGCAGGGCAGCACGATGTTCGATCCGAGCCGTCCTGCAAGCGGATCAACGCGCTTTTTCAGCGCATCGCCCTGATAGGAAAAGGCAAGTTCCGCCCCGGCCTCGGCCAGCGTCTTGGCAATGCCCCAGGCAATCGACTTGTCGTTGGCCAGCCCCATGATGAGGCCGCGCTTGCCAGCCATCAGATCATTACCCATCCCGTGTCCCTCACGCCTTTGCGCGCAGAGCATTAGGCGATTGCCCCGCGTGCTTCAAGCACGGCAATGGATTGACAGGGCGGTGGGGCGGCGCACATGCCGGTATAAAGGAGAACGTACATGTCGATGTTGAGCACCGCCCGGACGGGCATCTTCGCGGGCGATGACCCTGTTGCACTGACACAGTCGTGGCTTGAGGAGGCCGAAAAGACCGAGCCCAACGACGCCAATGCAATTGCGTTGAGTACGGTCGATGCGCAGGGCATGCCGAATGTGCGCATGGTCCTGCTGAAGGAAATCGAGGCGGACGCCTACGTGTTCTACACAAACTACGAGGGCGTGAAGGCACAGGAAATTGAGGCGTCCGGCAAGGCGGCCTTCGTGCTTCACTGGAAATCGCTGCGCCGTCAGGTGCGCGTCAGGGGGCTCGTCAGTCGCGAGGACGGACCGCAGGCGGATGCGTATTACGCGTCACGGTCGTTGGGGAGCAGGCTGGGCGCGTGGGCCTCGGACCAGTCACGCCCGCTGACGTCACGCGCCGCTCTTATGGCCAAGGTCGCCAAAGTGGCCGCAAAGCATGGCACAGCGCCCTCGCGCCCACCGCATTGGGGTGGCTTTCGGATTGCACCCTTGGAAGTTGAATTCTGGGCGGATGGCGAGAACCGTTTGCACGACCGTTTCCGTTGGAGCCGCGCTGCCATCGGCGATACGTGGGATGTTACACGGCTTAATCCCTAGAATTTCACGTCGCGCGAAATGCAAAATATTGTTTTACAATGATAAAATAACCTTGCGTCCCGCCGCGTAAAACGGTCAAAGTTAGATGACACGACAACAAGAAAAGAGAAAGCGCACGTGTTGGATCACTCCCAGAGCATCAAGCGCGTTGTTGGAACGGTGAAATGGTTCGACCCAGTTAAGGGTTTTGGCTTTGTCGTTTCCGATGAAGGCGGGCCGGACATTTTGCTGCACGTGAACGTTTTGCGAAATTTCGGACAAAGCTCTGTGACGGACCAGGCCGAGATTGAAATCAACGTTCAGCAAACCGAACGCGGCATTCAGGCAGTCGAGGTTTTGTCGATCACGCCGCATGATGATGATGCGCCCGCAATGGCTCTGCCTGAATTTGCGGGGTTGGCCTCCGAAGAAATCGCCGCTGCGCCTCTAGAGCCTGCGCGGGTCAAGTGGTTCGACAAGGGGAAGGGTTTTGGCTTTGCCAATGTATTTGGCAAGGACGCGGATGTGTTTGTGCATGTCGAAGTGCTGCGTCGGTCAGGCCTTGCCGATCTGGCGCCAGGTGAGGCCTTGGCCCTTCGTGTGATCGAAGGTAAACGGGGGCAAATGGCCGCCGAGGTTCACGCATGGGAAGCCGCCCTGTCCAAAGACGACTAGTCGCTGCGCTCTGCCTGGTCCTGTGCTGGGTCGGCATTGCGGATGCCGCGTGCCGAGATGATACGGTGCGGCTGCGGGGGGAATGGGGCGAGGCCCGCTTTACCGTTGAAATCGCGGATACGCCTGAGGCACAGCGGCGCGGCTTGATGTTCCGCGATAGCATGGCCTTGTCGCGCGGCATGTTGTTTACCTACGACCGACCGCGCCGAATGTCGTTCTGGATGCGGAACACGCGGATCGAACTGGATATCCTGTTCATCGACGCTCAAGGCATCGTGCAACGAATCCACCACGAGGCGCAGCCCTTTGATGAGACGGTGATCGATGGCGGGCGCGGAATCGCGGCGCTGGAGATCAATGGCGGTCTGGCAAAGCGCATGGGAATCGTCGAGGGCAGCGAAGTCCAGCATCCGCATATCCCCGATCCCAGCTGGCCGTGTTGATCACCTCTTTTCATCGGCGCGTAAGGCCGGTAAGGGGAGTGCGATGGCCGGGGCGTGGCGCAGTCTGGTAGCGCACCTGTTTTGGGTACAGGGGGTCGTAGGTTCGAATCCTGCCGCCCCGACCATCGAAGCCTCTATTCCAGTCTTTTTAGCGAAGCATTCGTCTGTGCAACGATTTAGCCAGGCAAGGTGCCGCCGGCCGCGACGAGCAGTCGGTCGATGAACGCGTCAAGTTGGCGGTCGCGGAAGTAAATTCTGCGTACGCCGCCCGATTTCTGGGTCACTTCCGCGAAGTAAGAAAAGCCAACCTCAACCGAACTGCCGGTTCCGCGTTCTTCGGTTTGGATAATCAGCTTTGGTACCTCGAGCGCTCCGTCATATTGCACCAGCAGAAACGCGGCGAGATCGGGTGTCGGCAGGCTGCGGCATTGGCGAATCTGCCGATTGACGCGCACGAATTGATCGCCCGGATCGGTGCAGGCTGCACGGAAGCTGTCGCGCAGCACCGTTGGCGCGCCAGGAAAGATGGCTACGCGTTCTGGCAAATCCTGTTCGGAGGTGGCCACGCGCTCCACATATTGTGGTGTGCACGCGCCAAGTAACAAGGCGACGGCGGGGCCTGCAAAGGCAAGAAAGCGCGACATGAAGGCTCCGGTCCGAAATTTGTGTGATCAGTCCACCACATTTGACCGCGCGCGTCCAGATTGTGCAGTCGCAGCATGACAGCCTGTGGATAAGTTCGCGCGAAGGATTGAGTTTCCTAGATAAACCTAGAACTGACAACCAGATTTTGTGGATACGGATGTGGAGCATTTTTCGCTGCGCTGCAGGGGCGTTAACGCTCTGTTAATTTTTGGAATCGGACGCAGCGAAACAGCGACTTCGGTCAAGTGAAAAAAGCCTGCCGAAAGACTAAAAAACCGATTGACCCAGTAGGTGCACATACGTCAGGTTGTGCGAGCCGGGTGCAGCGCCACAAGATATAGTGGTATAACACGAAGCGGCCTGCACCGGGCGCGAGGG